>JAFWJN010000016.1 GCA_017514685.1 Clostridia bacterium | reverse complement strand
ATGATACGCTCTTCATTTGTGCCATCCACTCGAATCAGAGATTGTTTTATGTCGTCGCCCGTCTGCTCTACAAACTTATAATACGTGTAACTGTCGTCATACGCGATAAGGGTGCCCTGCTTTCCCGTATTGAAGCTGTTTTTCTTTTCTTCGTACACGCCAAGATTTTCAATGCTTCCATCATCGGTATTGATCTTCAGCAGCAGAACATCTTTGTTCTGCTTATAACATCCAAGCACATAAAAGGCATTGTCCACGTTTGCAGAAATCATTAGTTTATGGGCATATAAGTAGTAATCCGGATCCAGGCGTACGTCTTTCAAGTTGTTATTTGTGGTGTCCCATATCACCAAATGACTGTCAATGCTATCATCGATGATGTGGTTATTGCCGCCCTGTTCTTCCACTCTGGCAGAGAAGCCGATCACCAGATTGTCGAGCAGATACAGTTTGTGAAGATTTGTTCTGCCTCTTATCATTTCCGGCAGTTCAATCAGTTTGTACGTCAGTGATTCAAAATCATAATATGCCAGAATATCTGTCGTCTGTTTTTTCGGAGTATAAAGACTATTATAAAAACCAACCGCTCCGTTCTCGGTAATCCAGGACAGGTCCGTCATGGAAGAAGACATTTGCGGCGATCGGCCGTCGATTCGGACAATATCAAATGATCCCTTCCAGTAATCGTCCTTTTTCACAAATACGTATTCCCTGTCTCTTGGATCCGAGTTGCTGCCGTTTTCAGCCAGACAATACCAGTCTCCTTCAGTTCCGGAGAAACCTCTGTACAGCACATTCAGCTTATAACCTTCTCTCAGAGAAGAGCTTTCAGGAGAAGGGGTATCGATCCACTCTCCTGAAATCGTGTTATACCAGATGGTCTTGAACTCGCCATCAACAGAAGTGTACCCCGGAACATGAAATATTCCATCTTCGATAAACTGTGAACTCGTCTTCCGTCCATCCGGTATGGGACAGATCGCTCCGGTTTCTTTTGTTTTGTACTTATACGTCTTCAGATATCCGTCAGCCACATAGTAGACTTCATTTTCGCTGAAAACATACCCGCTGTACGGGTCCCTGTCCTCGATCTTCAGTTCTTCGCCGGCGTAATCAGGCTCCGTTTCATATCTGCTGAGATCAAACAGAAGCGTATACGCTTCGCCGAGTTGCTGTTCATTGCTGTTTCTTCCTCCCATGAGTACGAGCATATCTGCAGAACAACTGCCGAACAGCGACAGATGAGGATCTTTTTCTGCTCTCAGGATCAGTTCTGCTGATCCGGTTTTCAGATCGACGCAGGCAAGCCAGGCCGGTTTTTTCAGCACGCCATCTTTTTCGCTGAGCGAACAATATATGGTGTCATTCGGCCGGTCATAAACGATAGCGCTCCGGTAATAGATGTGCCATACCTTTCCGCTCCGGTCTTTGATCTGATAGGATTCAGTGACCTCATCATATGGCGGGGCAATGATATTGATCCTGCTGTATTCTTCCGTGCATGCGACCAACCGGTCTCCTGCTGTGAACAAAGCATACTGCTCCATGTACGGCAGGAGCTGTTCCGTTCCCAGATCCTTTCTTGTCATGCTTTCCGGATCATACCAGGTCGGGAAGATCCCTCTGTCATCTGTTGTCAGGCAAAAGAATCCTGTATCTGCCGACAAGACCCAGTTATTGGCTGTTGCGAACCCCCATTGTGACGAAACCATCTCCAACTCATGTCGGGGAGCGACGGTTGGATCTTCCTGAACAGGAGCTTCGTTTTTGTTTGAAGAGGGCGACGGTTCGGCAGACTGTATTTCGTTTGTACCGCATGCCGCCAGTACAACCATGCAGACGACAGCAGCCAGTATTGTTACAGTCTTCAAAGTTCTCCCGGATTTCATCATAGGGGCATGCTTCAGTAAGAGACGGCAAAGAAGCACCGCAAGAATCACATAGCTTGCGGAAACGCTCATCTGCATGATCTGTCTGAAAATCAAAATCATGGTCTCAGCCCCTGTACGAGTCGATCAGTTTTTTCAGTTCTTCCGCTTCCTCATCGGAGATCGTCTTTCCGTTGAAGAAAGCCGTCAGAAATCTCGGAAGCGATTCGGGAATAGTATTCTCAACGAATGACTCCGTTTCGGACGAATGTGCGGAATCCCTGTCGATGAGAGAAGTAACAACAGTTCCTTCGTTCTGAACGAAACCCTTTAGACTATCATAATATGTGTAAGGGGATAGAGATACTCCATTGACAACAAAATACCTATCACCAGCTTCGCTAATTATTCTAGCGTTTCTCTTCTCATCGATGTCTTTTATACCCTATCTTGAGACAAGAGGGGTAGAGGCTCTAATATTCCACGGAAATCATTGCGACGGATAATCAATATGTTTCACTAGCCATTTCCCATCTTCAAACACTACATCCATCTGTCCAAACCACGTTGGATACTCATCTATCGGCTTGGGCATTAAATCATCATATTCCGGAATACCTCCATACGCCACACGAAACGAATATACTCCTTCTTTGCAATCAGTAACTACAGCGTCTTTAAACATGTTTCGAAATACATAATTGGTCCTCCAGGCATCAATCCGATAATACTGTTCTTCCACATCAATAATTCTTTT
>JAFWJN010000061.1 GCA_017514685.1 Clostridia bacterium | reverse complement strand
TCAACCCCGTGGCTAATTGTCAAATTCTCCTGTATCCGGATTGAACCGGGAAAAACCAGTGTCATAAAACCGTTCTTTCCAATTCCCGGCTGGACAGTAAAGCAGACAGCGGTCACATAAATGGCGGGGGTAGTGCTCGAGATGGGCCGCCTCATATGGTTTCTTTGCCATCGCAGCTTTCAATTCTTCATCCGTCGCGTCGTTTCCTTCAATCAGATTCGGCCCGGGAACGATGCCGCGGAATTCAGAACGCATTCCCATCTCCGCGATAAAGCAGCTGTTGATTTTAAGATCACTGACTTCGCAGGAGACATCACCTGCGAAGATCGTCTTTGTCTGTTCGCGGATCGCCTGCGTCGGGCAAAGCTTCCGGCAGATCCCGCAATTTTCCGGATCGCAGAGTTTCGGTCCTGTATAAGGGCTGTTTGTTTCCAGCTCTGCCGTCGTAAGGACTGCGGCGAGTAAAATTCTCGGACCGTCTTCCGGAGTCATGAAACGCCCGCTGAAACCGAACTCGCCCAGACCTGCTGCAAAGGCAGCTTTATAAATGTTGATCGGCATCCCCTGCCCGTATGGGTCGTTCCATAAAGGGCCGATCACATTTTCCGGAACCGTGCTCTGCAAGACATTGAACGGAAGAGGTGCTGCAACGGCGTCAAAGGATTTCTCAATGTCATTTGCCAGATTGAAAACGACATCAACCAGCAGAAAATTGGCTGCGTTATTATTTCCAAAGGAAGCATAGCTGCTGTAGGCAGAAGGAACGTTTCCTTCAAAGGAACGAAACCGTGCCTGGATGACGCCGTCTGCGATGCTGCGGCATAACACGATAATGCTTTTCGCTCCCGGGAGCACATCTTCCGGACGGTGTCCGTAAGGTTCTTCACTTAATGCATCCGCGGCAGCAATTCCCACATAATCGATATCATATTCTTTCTTTATATATTCTTTAAAACGCTCTGTTGAAATCATCGGCTTCCTCCGGAAATTACAGAAGACCTTTGGAGCGGTCGACACGCAGAATTATAAAGCCGAGATCCTGTCTTGATATAACATTTCCTTCGTCGTCATATTCTACTTCTTCCACACGCCCCCAGCGTTCCTCGTTGGTCCAGTCTGTCACATATTTTTCATCACCAATTCCTTTGATCCAGGCATCGTTATCCAGCTTGTAGAAAATGGTATCTTTGCTCACGGGTCTTCCGGTAAGGAATTCTCTTGCTGTTACGCCTTCTTTTTTATAAAGCACTTTATGGATATGTTCACCGTTATATTCCCTTTTCATTTCCGGATGAAAGCCGGCATGAATGATAATCTCCTTCATTTGGACACTCCTTTCGAAAGACCTTTGTCAGCAAACCGTTCTTTCCATCGACCAACCGGACAGTAAAGCAGACACCGACTGCAGTAATGCTTTGGAAAATGATCCAGAGAAATATCAGAAAAGCTGCGTTTCAGATATTGTTCGGAAAGCTCTTCGTCTGAGGGGTCGTCCTTCATGATCAGATCCTCGACCTCCCCTTTAACGGAAAACTCCTTCCGGAAAGCCATCGAGCAGACGGCGCAGGCATTATTATTGATCTGTGCCGTTTTCAGTTCCAGCCCCGCTATTTTATAAGATTCAAATGCACCATCGGCCCCAGGGATCGCATGCATCGGACAGACTGCTGAGCAGATTCCGCAGGTTTCAGGATCACAAAGTTTTTCTCCCTGATAGGGCGGATCATGATCCAGCTCCAATGTCGTGATCACAAGTCCGATGCCCTGACGAGGTCCGTTTTCCGGAGTCAGCAGAAGGTTGTTCCAGCCCAGCTCCCCAAGGCCGGCAGCAACGGCAGCGCGCTCGGAATGGAGCAGATAGCGGATTCTTCTGGGACCGATAAATGCAGGCATGGGCTCGTTTTTTTGCGTCACATTTTGTGATGGCCCGGAAGGCAGCGGAACCGTGACAAAGCCGAAATTGCGTTCAATGTATTGTGCGATATTGAACTGCATTAAGAAGATCGTCATATTCGGAGTCAGGTCAGAGCCAAAGGCAGCGTAAATACTGTGTGCATCTGCGTTGTGATCTTCCAGACGCCGGAAAGCTGCCTGAATGACCCCGTCCGGAATCCGTTTCGTAAAGACGATTACACTTTTCGCATTCGGCAGAATATGTTCCGGTGTGTGAAGCCCGTTCTCGTAATCAAAAGCAGAGACGGGTGCAATTCCGACCGCATCCATTTTGCAGTCATGAAGAATATATTGTTTGATCTGTTCTGTGGTATTCATGAAAGACCTCCCGTCTGAGCATCCTCTTCGTCCGGGTCAATATACTGATCTACATCAACGTTAGTTAAACCGGTATCCTGAAAACGTTCTTTCCAATCGCCGACCGGGCAGTAGGTAAGGCAGTTGCCGCACATCCAGGTCGGGTTGTGCTGGAAGAAATTCTGCCTTACATGCTCATGCTGACTATAAAACAGGTTGATCGGATAGACATCTTCGTCCATGGGATCCTCAATATCGCGAGGGATAATATCTTTTCTGCTTTCATTATATTCCGCAGAGGTTCCGTGACACATAAGCCGGCATTTTGCCCAGTTGATCTGGCTGTATTCCACGGTTTTTCCGCCGCTGGTCACGAGCCGTCCCTGACCTTCGACATATGGCGGGATGGCTCCGGTTGGACACATTTTTTCACACACATGACATTTGGAAGGCTCACAGAGTTTCGGCCCGTGATACATGGGATCCGGCGGAAGTTCCGCTGTCGTGAGGACAGCGCCGAAGCGATTGCGCGGTCCGAATTCCGGAGTCAGCATAAGGGAATTCCACCCGAACTCTCCAAGACCTGCCGCATATGCACAGTGCCGCATACTGAGCATCTTCGCGCCGTGTGTCGGCCCGGCTGTTTCCGGCATACATGCGCAGCCGGTCAGTTTTTCCACAAAACGCGAGATCTTGTAATTCGCCCACATGAGATTATAGTTTGGTCCACCGACATAACCATAAGCGCCATAGATCCCGTGCACGTCATAATAACTGTCTTCAAAGGCCCGGAAGGTGGCATCGATTGCGCCGTCCGGGAGTCGTGTGCAGAATGCGATGACAGACTTGCAGCCCGGAAGAAAATCTGTCGGATGCATGCCCTCAGGTGATTCATTAAAGCGGTCGATCGAGGCGATGCCGACTTTATCCATTCGGGCTTCTGTCAGAACAAAATCCTTGATCTGTTGGGTAATATCAGTGATCCTTGCTTCCGAAGTTTCCAACTGTCTCATCTTAAACGGATACCTCTTTTCTGCAAAATTTCCTTTAATAGGATTATACAACCTGAGACGTGTTTTGTGCGTTTCAATCTGAAGATGACATGCTCCCGTCACGCTTAAAGTTATCTATAACTCAAGCAGCATATAAACCAATTCCTGATAGCCGCTTATTTT
>JAFWJN010000060.1 GCA_017514685.1 Clostridia bacterium | reverse complement strand
TGCAGGGAGCGGGTGCGTCTGTTTATTCTATAATTTGGAAGGTGACATCAGAATGAGACTAAGACCGTATACCCCGGAGAAGGATTTTGAAGCAGTATTGACCTGGGTAAATGATGAACGGGTTCATGCGATGTGGTGCGCGAATCTGATCAATTATCCATTAGAAAAAAGCAATTTTGAAGAGGTCCTTCAGAAGGGGAAAGAAAGACTTGGCGAGATTCCGCTGATTGCAGAGACAGAGGAAGGACAAGCCGCAGGGCTCATTTGCTATTCCCTGAATCAGGACACCAAAACAGGCATGCTGCGTTTTGTGATCCTTGACCCGGCGCTTCGGGGAAAGGGATATGGCAGAGAAATGGTATCCCTGGCAGCACAGTACGGTTTTGAAGAAACAGGAGCAGAGGCTGTAAGACTCGTCGTTTTTTCAGCAAACGAAGCGGCGAAACATTGTTACCTGAGCGCTGGATTTACAGAGCAAAATACCACGGAGGGCGCCTTCCAGTTTAAAGACGAAGTATGGGGAAGATGTAATATGATCAAGGAGCGGAAATGAAGAAAACAGAAATATATGTCGGGTTAAACGATCTGGATACCAAAGAGCAGAAGTTTGAAACATCCATATATCTGTCTTTATTAAAAAAGGTATGCATCAATTATCAAGTTCCGTTTTCCGTCAACGTGATCGAAGGAGGCTATGTGCACGAATCCGGGGAGTATACCCAGGAAACAACGCTGGTTCTGACACTGTTTGATATCAAACGAGAGGATATTGATAATATCGCGAAAGACCTGTGTGCCTTTTTCCACCAGGAATCTGTACTGGTCGTAACAGGCGAAGTGGAAGTCTACAGCGTGAGTGAAACAATATGATCCGCAGATGAAGGGGAATCTAATGAAAGTCAAAACATGTATGAAAAGAATCGGGATTCTGAGTTTGGTTTGTTTGATCGTGGCAGGACTGTGTGCATGCGGCGGAAAGAAACGATCTTCAGGAACCATTATTGAAGAAATAGTTGTCTATCATGGCACTTATGGAGAAGAAGCCGCAGACAAAGAAAAAGAGTTATTAAAGGAACTGAAGAAAGCAGACAAAGGCGCTGAAGAAAAATGGGAAAAGGTCCTGGATTACTGGAAATATGCAAATCAGGATATAGAAGTTCATTATGATGTTCTTCCGGATGGGCTTCCGCAAACAGGCGAGTTATGTATGGTCGCTCTTGGATTTCAACTCAATGAAGACGGTTCTATGAAAGAAGAACTGATTGAGCGGCTGAAGGTCGTTCTTGCCAGTGCGCAGAAATATCCGCAGGCGCACATCGTATGCACAGGCGGAGGAACAGCTAAGAACAATAAAGAAGCAACAGAAGCAGGGGAAATGGCCAAATGGCTTCAGGAACAGGGCATTGCAAAAGACCGGATCATTGTGGAAGATAAATCGATCACCACTGCGCAGAATGCCATGTTTACCTATGAGCTTCTGGCGGAGCATTGTCCGGAAGTATCACAGATTGCCATCATTTCGAGCGACTACCATATCGCGACGGGATCATTGTTCTTTGAAGCCTGGAATATCCTGCAGGCAGATGAACCGGGTCACCTGAATGCATCTGTTGTTTCTAACGCAGCATATAAGGCACCAAAGGGAACGCTTTCAACGATGTTTCAGGCAGGCGGCCTGATCGAGCTTTCCGGCGATATTGATACGGCGTTTGATATTTATTATGAAGAATATGATATCCATGAACTGCCGCCCCTGAACAAGTAGGAACAGGAAAAAATGAAAACAAGAAAAGAAGCACTGAAATACGGACTGTCCTTTGCAGACACTTATCAGGAAGCGCCTTTTCATGATCCGAACTGGCAGCTGGTCCGCTATAAACCGAATAGAAAAGCATTTCTCTGGACATATGAAAAAGATGGTTACATTTGCCTGAATGTCAAAACAGATCCCGCATGGCGGGATCTGTGGAGAAAGACTTATGCATCCGTGCTTCCGGCATATCATCAGAATAAAGAGCACTGGAACACGATCATCCTGGATGGGTCCATTCCGGATAAGGAAATCAAGCGAATGATCGCAGAGAGCTATGACCTGATCTCTGACAGTCCAAGTAAACGAATCTATGAAGCCGTCAAAAAAATCCCAAAAGGAAAAGTGGCGACCTATGGACAGGTCGCCGCTATGGCTGGAAATCCTAAGATGAGCCGGGCAGTCGGAAATGCGCTGCATAAAAATCCGGACCCGTCAGGGATTCCCTGTTTTCGGGTTGTCAATGCAAAAGGAGAACTCTCCGGAGAATTTGCATTCGGCGGAAAGGGCAGACAGCAGGCGCTTTTAGAAGCAGATGGGATTGAAGTTATCGACGGAAAAGTAGATCTGCTGAAATATGGGATTATCCTTCCGCAGGATAATTAATATTCCCAGTTTTCTACGATGGAATCAACCTTCCAGACAATGCTGCCGTCGGTTTCTCTTTCTCCGACAACGCCCATCGTCAGAGTCACCCAGTCACCAAAGTAGTCCACAGTAAAATCAGCAGTAAAACTATTATCTGTCTGATTCGAGATCGTAATATCACGTACATTCTCATAAATAGAGAAACCAAGCCAGCCCTGCAGCTCGTAGAGTCCGTAC
>JAFWJN010000059.1 GCA_017514685.1 Clostridia bacterium | reverse complement strand
ATGAGGTCCCTCTGAAAGCGTCGCCAGATATGCCGGATGCAGCGCGATATGCACACTGCCGCGTGTAGCGGTATAATCCTTTTCTGTTAAATCTTTTCCATCGACCTGCACGCCGATAAAATGTTCAAAGGCTGTTTCATCGTCGATACTCCTGTGGGCAACGAATAACAGATCTTCTTCCGAACCGGAGATCCAGATTGGCGTGTTCTCGCCTTCTTCGCTTTCTGCAGTATACTGATACTCCACCGGATCAATGACCGTTGTGATGTCATAGCAGATCAGATCTCTCCGCGGGATGCGCGCGTCTGTTGTTTCGCTTGTCCCTGTGACACGCTGACCAAAGGTGATATAACGCCCATCCGGCAGCCATGTGCCGCAGCCGGTTGAATAATTATCCAGACGCGAAATCATCCCTAAATCCTGGTCGAAGAAAAAGGTCGCCATATGACCGGTAAGATAATCCGTTCTATCCTGGAACGGATTGAACAAAACCACTGCCAGTTTATCGCCCGGCCCTTCAAGAATCCGCACCCGGATCGACGTGCCCGGGTCCTGCCGGATCTCATCGCCTGCCGGAACGATCTGCTCTAAAAGATTCCCTTCACCATCCAGTTTGCTGACCGCCAGCCGGTTTGGCACAGTGAAGGTGTAATCCGGCTCCCGGAAGGAAGCTGCATAGTAGTAATCTCCGATTTTCACGACATCTAAAACCTGCGGATAGTCGCCAAGCTGCGCATTCTCCGGCAGGATTGCAACGCCTTCCGTTTCCGGCTGGTTATAAATACTGTTGATATAACGAACCGCCTCGGCACGTTCCTCGCTCCCCTCTACCAGCAGTTCCTGTGTCACATTGGTCGGATCGGCGTCTGTGAAGGTATATTTATATATCTCCGTCGATTGTCTCGGCAAGAAGCCTTCTGTATATCCGTAGAAGAAATAGCTGCCATCCTCCGCCTGTTGAATCACGGAAACAACGTGTCCTTTATTTTCGACAGCGGTTCCGTCGATGTATCCCGATTCAGAAATATCCGTCAGATCAGGCGAGATTGGAAGTTCAAACTCAAAAGGAGGAGACCACTCGTCATCCTTTCCGATATCAAACGCTCCTTCTCTGCAGCGAACGACGACCGTACGGTCTTTTGTCAGAATATCTGTATCAAAATGGAAGGTTGTTGTGATGGTATCACCATCCAGGTCGTATTGGCGCATTGGATCTGTGGCGAGGAACTCTTCTCCCTCCTTCACGGAAGCCGAAACTCCCTGCGATCCAAAAATGCCAAAGACCAGATCGCGGTTCCCCTTCAGCGTCACTTTAAACTCACCCGGCGCAGCAACTCCATCGATAAGCTGAATATCTAATGGTTCATCTATCGGTTTATCCTTTTCCGAATAGGAGATCCTCAGCTTTCCTGCCTGCGGGCCTGATTCAAGGAATTCGATTGAAATACCGGTGAATCCAATGTTGATATTTTCACGGAAGTTCGTAGACGGCCCGGTGGTCGGGGTCAGGGAAGAGCCTCCATAGAACATGCAGGTGTACCCATCTGCCGCAAAGCCATTCGGAATGTGATTACCTATCGCAAGTGTATGATCTGACTTATAATCCGGATCCACCAGTTCGATCAGTTTATCGTAAAGCGGAAAATAGGTGTTGTTGCGCTTCATTTGTCCATATTCATCAAGCTCCGCCTGTACGCGGAACACCCGGAATCCGCCGGAAGGCAGCGGCTTGTCGTTTCCGTAATATACCTTTTGATTGCCTGCAAATGTATCATACTGAATCAGAAAATAATTGGAGAACGGATTTTGTACGTTGTTGCCAACAACAATGATCCCTCCGGTCTCTTCAACGGTTTCTGTATCATAACTGGAAAGATCCAGCGTTATAGAGCCGTCTTCTTCTATCGTTCCGATGTTCTGCCCGCCTCTTGTAGCGGTGACACCATACTCATTCGCATTAACCAGCGTTACATCGGATTCCGTCAGCCAGCCGGCAAGCCATTTGGAAAAACCGTTATGATCACCTACGTTGATGTCCATCATATCAAAGGTAAGTGTGCCGGTAAGCTGATTAGATCCTCCTGCAGGATCCGGCGTTTTATCAAAGGAATAGTAATCCGGAAAGCCCATGGCATGTCCGGTCTCGTGGATAAGCGTTCTGATGCCATCCTCTTCTTCGTCATTCAATTTTCGGCTAAGGAGCACACGAGAAGCAGCTTGAACCCCGTCGTATTCCATATCCTCCTGGTAGATAAAAGTGCTGCAGTTCGGCCACCATGTTGAGTTCCATTCATCTTCCGGATCATACGGAATATGAAAATAGAGGCAGTCGATACGCCCATCTCCATCAGCGTCGTAACGGCTGAAATCTATTTCGTCATCCATTTCATCCATGATTTCTTTGCACAACTCGACGCTGTCCTTATAATCTGCTTTTGCCTTTTTAGCCTGATACGTATAGGTATCGCCGGCAATTGACAACTTTCCGTAGGAAGCGCGCTGATAATAGCCTGATACATTGCTATACTGATCGCTGTACAACGATGGATAGCTGTCGCCTTCCAAATCGATGCCGATAGCTTTCTGAAGAGCTTCTTCGTTATCCCCTTCCACAAATGACTGATCCTGGAATGCGACGTGGAAGGCTGCGATATTAGCTTTCCCGGTAAATGGCATGGAAGCATATTCCAGAATCTTTCCGGAATGCTCCCATGAAGAAAGCGCTGCACTGCGGAGACGGGAGCGTTTGTTTAACCCGAAACGCTCGCGGGCAGCAGAGAGCATTTCCGAAGAGAAGGAGTCATGTCCGCTGTCTTCCGATCCTGCATCACTAACGGCTGCCATCTCCTCTGCGACAACACCATCTTGTGCAGATGTTTCTTCGTCCGCTGCTACAGAAAAGCTCTGTCCAAGCAGCAACCCGGACGCAAGTACCAAAGCTGTAATAACAAGGGCAGATTTCTGCAGTATTCTTTTTTTCATTTTTATCTCCTGAAAATAAATGATATTGAAGGCAGATATGTCTTGTAAACTCTATTTATTATATTAACACTTTCTGGCTGTTTTTTTCCAACTTATTTTTAATATCTCTGATAGCCAAAGGCCGGAAAACCTTTGCGAATATATGAAAAGCCGTGCTTTTCATTGACATGCTTTTTCCCTATTGCGTAAAATGAGAGATAAGAAAGACATGGAAAGAAAAAGAGGTATTGCAATGGTTGCTGAAGCAAACGTCCGATACATAGATGTGATTCCCTCTTCGAAGGAGGTACAGATTGGAAAGCCGCTGAATGTTTTAGGCGGTGTACGCAATGATGCAACCCGGGAATGCCCTCTTCGAGTCACTCTTTGGGGCAGAGCCGGCGACACCTGGAAAGAGTTGGCATCACAGGAATTGACCTTGGAACCTCTGGAACATAAACATCTTTATTTCACCATTCCAGAAAAATGTCTGGAGCCGAAATTCTGGGGACAGCAGGATCTTCCGGAGATTGAATTATTGACCCTTCACCGGCAGCCTGCAGATACTGCCCGCGGGATCCTGATCTTTGTAAAAAAATAACTGTTCCCGCTTATTTCTTTTTCTTTTTTTTCGCGGTTTTCTTTTCTACGCTGTATCCGAACTTGCCCACACGTTTGCCTGGGGCAAAATATTCTCCGTGGCTGAACGAAACAAGAGACAGTTCATTCATGTTGAACCTGCCGTTTTCATCCATGTAAGAATCATCCACCGAAACTGCGGTGATCTCCGCCACGAACATATCATGACT
>JAFWJN010000058.1 GCA_017514685.1 Clostridia bacterium | reverse complement strand
CGCACTTGCTTCTCCTCGTAGATATCGTTCTGCTGCTTTAATCTTTACTTCTATACTGTACTTTAGCTTGGCCATAATAATACCCCCTGAAGTTCACTGGCTTTGTTTATTTCCAGTGTCTACTTCAGGGGGAGCATATCACTTTTGCACACAAGCCTTTTTCTGAGATGGTGGCCTTAATCAGGCGTAAAGCAACCGAATAATCCAGGCAGCGAGTCTGGAGGGCAGAACTTTCACAAGGACGCAGATTGCTTGATAAGCAAATCCAACGGAATAATACGGCTTGGGATTGCGTTTCCTTGAAACCTGAAGGAATTTTCTTGCAATTCTGGAAGGATCCATGCCGTGCTGCTCATCATGTTCCATCTTTGCAACCGAGTTTATAAGAGCAGGATAGATCTCGGAACCTCTCTCATCTTTTTTTCTGGACCCTGTGAAATCCGTTTTCACGTCACCGGGAAGAATCGCCGCGACCCGTACCTGATGCGGATGGAGCTCGTTCCGTAACGCTGAGACCAAAGCGTTGATTGCGGCTTTGCAGGCAGAATAGTGAGCCTGAAAGGGAATTGGGGTCACAGATGCTACGGAAGAAGTAAACAGAACCATTCCCTTTGATTCGCGTAAAAGAGAGAGCGCAGGAACGAGAACACGGAGTGAGCCAAAGTAACAGACATCAAACTGATGCTGGGCGTCTTTCAGCTCCGTAAACTCTACAGCTCCTGAAATACCGATTCCGGCGTTCAATAACAGAACATCGATCCGCCCGGACTCCTTCCTGATTTGATCAATCGCGCTTTGCACAGACGAGTCGTTTTTCAGATCAGTCGGAATATGCTTTATGCGATCATTTGACGGAGTGCTTCGGCAGAGCCCGTATACAACATCACCATTGGAAAGGAATTGTTTGGCACATGCTGCACCGATTCCATGAGACGCTCCGGTAATGACAACGATGCGAGGAAGATCAGCCAATGTATTCATGAATGACTTTATCGATGATATCCAAAGCCTCATCGAGAATGGCTTCCGTATGCGTGGCCATATAACTGGTACGCAATAAGCATTCCTTAGGATGCGTTGCAGGAGGCAGAACCGGATTCACATATACTCCGGCATCGAAGAGTGCGGCACCGGCACGAAGAGTTGTTTCCGTATCAGTCGTATACAGAGGAATGATGGGAGTGGTGCTTTCTCGGATAGAGATGCCTCTCTCTTTCAGCCCTTTTCTCATGTGCGCGGAAAGATCAAGGAGATGTTTCGGCATCCAGGGGTTCTCTTTCAGAATATGAAGAGCTTCAATAGCAGTTGCACAAGCAGCAGGGGGAATGGAAGCGCAGAAAATGAAAGGACGTGAAACGTGTTTGACGTAATCCACAATTTTCCAGTCTGCCGCCATATAACCGCCGATGCTGGCCAGTGACTTTGAAAAAGTACCCATCAGAATATCGACCTGATCCGTCAGACCAAAATAGTCAGCTGTTCCGCGACCGCCGTTTCCCAGCACGCCAAGACCGTGAGCGTCATCAACCATCGTGCGTGCTCCGTACTTTTTCGCCAGACGGACGATCTCAGGAAGATTCGCGATATCGCCGCCCATGGAAAACACACCGTCTGTTACAATCAAACGGCCGCCGTTATCGGGTAGTTGGGATAGTTTCTTTTCCAGATCAGCCATATCGTTATGACGGTAACGAACCATCGTAGCCATGCTGAGACGGCATCCATCGTAAATACTGGCGTGGTTTTCACGGTCACACAGGATAAAATCATTTTTGCCTGCAATAGCACTTATAATACCAAGATTGGACTGAAATCCTGTGGAGAAAGTCATGCACGCTTCTTTGCCGAGAAAATCTGCCAGTTCGCGCTCGAGCTGAGTATGCAGAACAAGTGTACCGTTCAGAAAGCGGGAACCCGCGCAGCCGGAACCAAACTCCTGAATTGCCTTAACTCCAGCCTCGATTACTCGAGGGTTGGATGTAAGGCCGAGGTAGCTGTTCGAGCCAAGCATAATGCGGCGTTTGCCTTCCATAGTTACAACTGTGTCTTGCCTGGATTCAAGCTCATGAAAATATGGATAAATCCCTTTTTCGCGAACTTCATCGAGCACTTCGTTTTTGCATTTCGCAAATAGATCCATTGATACCTCCTTTGTTTGAATTTGGACAGGTTTTAACTGCCTGCCAGTAATGGACAAAATTGGATGCGGCGTGTATCAGACACGCCCTATAACAAGACGATGAATTATGATTCATCCGCACAGAGAGTTAACGATAAATCCTCGGAACCCGCTCAGAAATGGAAAGAAGTATTTCATAACTGATGGTATCAGCTTTTTCCGCAAGCTCATCAGCAGTGATAGATTCGCTTCCCTGAGAACCGATCAGCACGGCTTCATCACCGAGATGCACCGAAGGCACGTTGGTTACATCGACCATGATCTGGTCCATACAAATTGTTCCGATTTGCCGGCATCTGACACCGCCAATCAGGACATCGGCCTTACCGCTGAGGCAGCGTTTATATCCATCACCGTATCCGACGGGAAGCGTTGCCACTGTGGTCGGACGAGTCGTCACATATTTCTGCCCATAGCTGATTCCTTCGCCTGCGGGAAGATTCTGCAGATTGGAAATATGTGTAACAAAAGACATAGCGGGAGAGAGTGCACCGGATGAAACTCCGTCAGGATAATAACCATACATGGAGATACCGAGGCGAACCATGTCATAGGAATAACGGGAACCGGAAAGAATTGCGGCGCTGTTTGCAGCGTGAACCACAGGCCTGTAACCTCTCTGATGAATCTTCGCAACAGCCTGATCAAAACGCTCAGCTTGAAGAGCGGTAAAAGCGGGATCACTTTCTGATTTGGCAAAGTGGGTGAACACGCCGGCTAATCGGACATTTTGAACGGAATCAAATACATCCAGCAATTCTTCAAGAGAATCTAGAGATGGAACTCCGATGCGGTGCATTCCGCTGTCGATTTTAATATGTACAGAGACAGTTTTGTTATGTGCTCTGGCAGAATTTTCAGCGAGAGATACCTGTTCTTTTGTGAAAACGGCAGGAATCAAATCGTATTCTACAACAGCATCAAAATGTTCCGGATCGGTCACTCCCAAAATCAGGATCGGTTTTTTGACACCCGCGTCTCTTAAACGCACGCCTTCTTCACAGATAGCTACGCCGAACATGGCTACATCGGGATTCTGATCGAGGAGGGTTCCTACTTCACACAATCCGTGGCCATAGGCGTTCGCTTTGATTACAGCAAGCAAATCGGTTGACTTTGGAAGATTGTTTTTTATATATGAAATATTATGTTCAATCGCGTCCAGATGAACGACAGCGTATGTACTACGAAGCATAAGTGTCTCCAAATAAATAATAGAAAAATTATATTTCTTTTATGGCCACTTGTCAAACGTTATACAAAAAAGCAAATCAGATTATATAAAATAATGACAATGGATTGCCGGGTTCCTTGGCACGGTGAGCGGGATAGATACAGTTTTCTGTGTTGCCTCATAGAAATATGCATTCTTTTTTTATTGGAATTTCATCAAAAATAGGTGGAAAAGCAACCTTTGATACGACAATTGTTTTGGACATAAAATTCGCGAAAAAAGTTCATAATTTATTCAAAAAGGTATTGCACTTTTCAAGGGGTGGTGTTAAAATGGGATAGAAAATTCAAGATGTTGGGGTTTGCCATGGTTCGGATCATTGCCGGGACAGTAAAAGGAAGAAAGCTGGAAACACCGGAAGGCCTGGATACACGACCGACTCTGGATCGCGTTAAGGAAGCAGCGTTCGGGTCGCTGCAGTTTTTGATACCTTACAGTTCTGTTCTGGATCTTTTCTCGGGAAGCGGAAGCTTAGGCCTTGAAGCCGCATCCCGCGGTGCAGACCGGGTAGTCTTAAATGATAAAAATCCGAAGTGTGCAGAGTTGATTCGGAGAAATGCTTCTTTATGCGGATTTCAGGAGAAGGTTCGGGTTTTGAATCTGGACTATCTGGCTGCGATTGATCTTCTGAAAAAGGAAGGGCAATCTTTCGATATCGTATTTTTGGATGCGCCTTACAAGGATGGAACAGCGCAGATTGCATGTGAGGAATTGTTCCGAAATCAGATGATCCGTGAAAATGGAACGGTAATGATCGAATTTGCTTCAGAACTCGATCCTCCGCACGAGATTCCCGGTTTAATGCGAATCCGGAAAACAAAGCACTATGGCGCTTGCAGTTTTTCGCTGCTGGAAGGAGATTACGAACGATGAAGATCGGCGTCTATCCTGGAAGTTTTGATCCATTCACAGTTGGTCATCTGGATGTCCTGAAAAGTGCTGCGTCACTTTTCGATATTGTGTATGTCGCTGTATTGAATAATTCTTCCAAGAAACCGGCTTTCAGAGCGGAAGAACGACGTGACATGATCCAGCGCGTGATTGAAGCAGAACAAATGAACAATGTGAAACCGGGGCTGTTCGATGGTTTGGTTGTTGATTATGCGAAATCAGTAGGTGCAAGTTACTTGATCCGCGGGCTTAGAGCTATCACGGATTTTGAATATGAGTTTCAAATTGATGCCGTAAACAGACAGTTGTCAGATGAGATCAGGACGGTGTATTTTATGGCAAGTCCTTCACATTCGTTTTTAAGCAGCAGCAACGTGAAGGAAATAGGTTTTTACGGCGGATCCATTACAGGACTGGTTCCGCCATGCAATGAGAATTTTATTCGGGAAAGGTTGGCAAAACAATGAGCGGCGTACAGACAATGAAGATTTACAGTATCTTATCCAAAATCGAGCAGCTTTTGGATGAGAGTCCAAAACCTAAATTTAACAGTGGAGCAGAACGGCGAATCGTTGATCTTCAGGAATTTAACGATTTGCTTGGCGATCTGAAAGCACAGATTCCGGAAGATATCCGCAGAGCTGGCGGCATTATTTCGGAAAGAGATAATACTCTCCGCAATGCGCGTGAGAAGGCACAGGATATTTTGGAAAGTGCGGAGAAAGAAGCAGATGAACTTCGCGCACAAGCCCAGGAAGCTGCAGAAAAAGTTTATCAGCAGGCGGTAGCTGAATATGAAGCTATGGTCAGTGAGAATTCCGTTTATACGGAAGCATGCCGCAGAGCAGAAGAACTGCAGCAGGCAGCGGAAGAAAATGCAGATACGATCTGCAACAGTGCAAGGGCTTATGCAGATGATATCCTTGCAGATGTTCAGCGTTATCTCAACGACTACATGAAGATGATTAACGGCAATCGTCAGGAACTTGATGTACGCCCTGTTCCTGAAAATCCGCCGAGAGTAACATCTGAAACGGTTGCGCCACAGCCTGTTGAGAAAACGAAAGCAGAACCAAAGCCTGTCCAGAAGCCGGCAAAAGCGGCAAAACCTGTCAAGAAGGAAGAGCCTGAGCCTGAAGAGGATGACGATGAGGATGATTACGAAGAAGTTCCTTCCAAGAAGAAACAGGCTTCTCGTAACAAGGGCTGGTTCAGACGTATGCTCGAAGGCGATGACGAAGATGATGAGGAAGAGGATGAGGATGAGAATGAAGAACCTCAGCCCAAGAAGAAAGGTCTCGCGCGGTTCTTCAGCTTCACGTCTTCCGATGATGATGACGAAGAATATGATGACGAGGAAGAAGAGTAATCCGATCAAAGCTTTAAGCTGCCGTTCCGGCAGCTTTTTTGATTTCCTGTAAGAAAGAAAATTGTTAGTTATATAAAAGAAATTCAAAGTTTTATTACAACTTTGACGAATTCAAGTTGCAGAAAATAGTGTATAATAACATCACACGTTATAATACGGAGGAATAGCATGAACGATCCGAAATCCATCTTGGATGAATTAAAGAAAGCCGTTGTCGGAAAAGATAACGTTCTAATAATGGCCTTGCTGGCAATTCTTGCGCGCGGGCATATTCTGCTGGAGGATATCCCCGGTGTGGGAAAAACAACATTGGCTCTTGCATTCAGTAAAGCTTTGGGACTTCAGTATAATCGCGTACAGTTTACGCCCGATGTTCTTCCCTCTGATATCGTTGGTTTTTCTTTATATGATAAGCAGTCAGGAAAAATGGTTTATCAGCCGGGAGCGATTCTTTGCAATCTGTTTCTTGCAGATGAGTTAAACCGGGCAACCAGCAGAACACAGTCTGCGCTGCTGGAAGCGATGGAAGAAGGAAATGTAACTGTTGATGGCGTGACTCATCCGGTGCCGGATCCATTTGTCGTGATTGCAACACAGAATCCTGTCGGTGCTTCCGGAACTCAGCTTCTGCCGGATTCGCAGTTGGACCGGTTTATGGTTCGTCTGTCGATGGGCTATCCAAAGCCATCCGATGAATTGGAACTTTTAACCCGAAAGCAGAAAGGAAATCCGCTGGATCATGTCAGATGCATCGCGGATCAGAACGGGCTTGCCGAAATCAGGAATACAGTAGATCATACTTATGTAAACCCTAAAATTCTGGAATATATCATTCGGCTTGGGAATGCTTCAAGAACGCATGCTTCTGTTCTGCAAGGCGCAAGTCCACGCGCTTCTCTTGCCGTGGCCAGTATGGCAAAAGCTGCAGCATGGGTTCAGGGCAGGGATTATGTTATTCCGGGGGATGTTAAACTGATATATCCTTCTACTGTTACGCACCGACTGATTCTGACGGCAGATGCGAAAGCCTCCGGAAAAACTGCGGAATCGGTCGTCACGGAACTTTTGAAGAACACACCGGCACCGTCGGTGAAATAACATGCGTGGCCGCCGTATTCTATATCTGGGAGGACTCGCTGCTGTAACTGCCTTTCATTTGGCATTCGGCCAGTATATCTCCCATTATATGCTTTGGTTTGTGCTGATGCTTCCGGTCGTTTCACTGGTGCTCAGCATTCCCGCCATGCTCTGTACCAGAGTAAATCTCGAAGGCGCACAGGATGTCCAGCGGAAAAAACCGGCAAAAATACATATTTCTGCATCATGCAGTTTCTTTCTTCCACTTGATTGTCTGAAAATCAAGGTCGAAGAACAAAATCTGTTTTATTCGGAGACCCCCAAAAAACATACTTTCCGCATGATAGGATTATCGGAAGAGGAGGAATCTTTTTCGGTATCGACCCTGCACTGCGGAACCGTGCGATGCTCGATCCGTTCAGCCTGGGCCTATGATTATCTGGGCTTTTTTGCATTCCCAATTAAAAAATCAAATCCCATAACCTTTACCGTCCTTCCGGCACCGTCTTCTCCGGAACCGATGCCTGATCTTGTTGTATCTTCGGAGCAGATTGCAAAACCAAAGCCGCAGGGGTTTTCCGAAGAACACGAACTGAGACCGTATCGGGAAGGAGATTCCATCAACCTGATCCATTGGAAACTGACTTCCAAATTTGATGATCCGATTATCCGCGAGCCGCAGGAACTGATCCGGAAGAATATCATTCTGGCGATTGACCTTCCGGATTCCTTTGCACAGCAGGAGGACCTTCTGGATCAGTTGCTGTTTGTCTCAGACGTGCTGATGGAAAAGAAGATCCCGTATGTATTGTATATCGGCCTTCAGAACATAACGGTTCGGTCTCCGGGAGATTTGGATAAATTTCTGAAAACATTTCTTGCCACGCCGATGCGGAAAGAAAAAACAACTTCCATCCGGACGGGAAATGATACGATGGTTTACCGGCTGACACCTCATAAGGGGGTGAAAGCATGAAACAAGCCTTTCAGTCTTTGCTCAAAATTCTATGCGATGCTGCATTGGTTGCTATTGCGATTCTGAGTGTACCGTGCGCGGTTCTGACGGCATATCAGATTTCCTATCCGTTGGAGCCATTGATTCTGGCTGCCGTATCGATAGGATTGGTACTGTCCGTATGGATGCATGTGCCTCGCTTTGGAATCATTGCGGGGGGAGTGTATTTTGCAGCACTGATTCCGCTGCTGATTTTCAACCGGAAAGCGGTGATCTACGGGTTCCGACTGTTCCGGTTTACCATGGTTGATCTTCTCGCACCGGATGTTCCCTTTCTTTCAGCTCCCGGGCCGGTCGAAACCATTGAGGGACTGAAGGCAACACCGTCGGAAGCAATCGGATGGTTTGTTCTTCTGGTGATGGCAATTCTGGGGTTGTCCGTTGCATGGAGTCTGATCAGAAGCAAGATGATCGTTCTTCCGGTAATTGTACCGCTCCCGATCTTCATGCTTGCACTGATTTATACGGATCTTCCGCTCGCACACTGGACGGTCTTTCTGCTGATGATTTATATCGGCGCCTGCTTGATTACAGGAAGTCTCCGTGCGCATGAAGCGGACCGGTACGGAATCGTAACTCTTTTCACATTCGCCGGATTGGTCATCCTGGGGCTTCTGATTCGCTGGATCTCTCCCCCGGAAACCTATGAGCCAATCTCTTTCGAGAGAAGACAGGAAATCATGAGCCAGAAGGCGCAGGATATTTATGATGATTTGATCAGCGCCATGAAAAACCGTGTGAAGCGGACGGAAGACCTGACGGATGAGGATCGTTGGGAAAGAACGGACGATCCTGTTATGGAAGTAACAGCGTCTGAAAACGGGGAATTCTATTTAAGGGCATATTCTTTCGGAAGCTACGGGAAAAACCGATGGAATCACAGTTCCGAGTTTGATGGAACATGGAAGTCAATGGATGCGCTTGGCAATCGTGCCACGCAAAGCGGGGAATCCGTCGTGATTGCTGCGGAACAATCTGAAATGAAATATGTTCCTTATGGATTCGTTGCAGATCATGAGCCCGGAACACATGAGTCGTATATCGCAGCAAATGGAAACAACCAGTATGGATGGCAGTTCAGCCGCAATATCCCCGATGCCGCAAACGTTTCTCCTGAGGAATCTGCTTATTATGAGTGGGCATGCGGTCAGTACATCATCGAGGATGAAAAAACAAAGGATGCCATTCTATCCTTTGCAAAGGAAAATGGTCTGGTTTCATCAGATGATCCTTATGAGACTGCGAAAAGAGTGGCTGCGTTTGTTCACAGTGTAGCGGAGTATACAACGGAACCAGGTTCGATTCCCGATGGAGCTGACTTTGTTCTATACTTTTTAAATGAAGGAAAAAAAGGATATTGCGTGCATTTTGCCAGTGCGACAACCGCAATCCTGCAGGCAATGGACATTCCAGCCAGATATGTATTTGGTTATCGTTTTTTTGCGGAAGAGGATCGTCCGACACCGGTAACCGATAAATCCGCGCATGCCTGGACCGAGGTATATTGTCCTGGCATCGGCTGGCTTCCTGTTGAAAGTACCGCCGGCGAGGATCAGAATCTGGCTGAACAGACCCCGGCACCGACATCAACGCCGGAACCGACCAATACACCTACTCCGGAGCCAATCGATGAATCACCGGAACCGGAGGAAAATACACCGACGGAAACACCGGAGAATGGAATAGATAATGAAACACCAGAGCCGGTTCCGACAGAAGAACCTCAGGATAATGAGGGGGAAGACCCGGAGCAATCTGAGAGGCAGGAGCCTGAGGGGGCTGCAAAAAAGAGTCGTCTCGGCTGGCTTTGGCTGCTGTTGATACCACCCGCCGTTGTGGGAGGTCTTTGGCTGACAGGAAAAAAAGTCCGTGAGAAGAGGCAGAAACTGTTCAGTCAGGAAGATGCGAAACAGGCTATTTTGGAAATGTACCATTATCTTGGCAGATTGAAAAAATATGGTGTCAAAATCGGAAATCGTGCAAATGACCTGGATAAAGAAGCCGCATTTTCCAATCATGTTATGTCGGAAGAGCGGAAAGAGATGAAAAACATTGTAACAAGGGCGGAAAACGAATTGAAAAAGCAGCCGAAGTGGAAAGTGCTCATATATAAAAGAGTGTTATTTCTTCTTTAATCATAAAGTATGAATGTGGAAAGAGAACCATAGCAGGGCGATGAAAATTGCCTTGCTTTTTTTGATGGTGTGGGATATGATTAACACACTGAACGGAGGACTGTATGGAACAAGATTTGTCACTGATTCGCAATTTTTCAATCATAGCGCATATTGATCATGGAAAATCCACGCTTGCCGATCGAATGATGGAGATGACCGGTACTGTTTCGAAACGGGACATGGAAGAACAGCTTTTGGATTCCATGGATATCGAAAGGGAACGCGGAATCACCATTAAAGCATCGGCTGTCAGAATGTTCTATGAGCATAGTGACGGAAAAACATACATGTTCAATCTGATCGATACACCGGGTCATGTGGACTTCAACTATGAAGTTTCCCGTGCGCTTGCTGCGTGCGAAGGGGCGGTTCTGGTTGTTGACGCGACACAGGGAATCGAGGCGCAGACTCTCGCAAATGTGTACCTCGCGGTAGATAACGGGCTGGAAGTTCTGCCTGTAATTAATAAAGTTGATCTGCCAAGTGCTGAACCGGAGCGTGTGATCCATGAGATTGAAGATATCATCGGGATACCTGCCACAGAGGCTCCATGTATCTCGGCGAAAACCGGTTTTAATGTGGAACAGGTGCTGTCACAGATCGTAGATATCGTGCCGCCTCCGACAGGGAACACGGATGCTCCTCTGAAAGCACTGATTTTTGACTGCATTTATGATAATTATAAAGGCGCTGTTTCCTATGTGCGCATTTTTGACGGGGAAGTTCGTGCCGGATCAAAAATCAAGTCAATGGCGACGGGGAATGTGTTCGATGTTACCGAGGTCGGCGTTTTCTCCCCAACATGGAAAGAAGTGGACTGCCTGCAGGCTGGGGAAGTTGGTTACATCGCAGCATCCATCAAGAGTGTTGCGGAAACAAAAGTGGGCGATACCATCACTCTTGCTGACCGCCCGGCAAAAGAACCGCTGCCAGGTTATAAGCATGTCAACCCTATGGTTTACTGCGGTATCTATCCGGCGGACGGAGCCCATTACAATGATCTCAAGGATGCATTGGAAAAGCTTCAGCTGAATGATGCTTCCCTTGTATTCGAACACGAAAACTCTATGGCTCTGGGCTATGGATTCCGCTGCGGATTCTTGGGTCTGCTACATATGGAAATCATCACAGAACGCCTTGAAAGAGAATTTGATCTGGATCTGGTAACAACATCTCCCAGCGTTGTTTATCGTGTATTTACGGTAGACGGAAGAGAACTGACGATCGATAATCCGGCAAGTTTGCCACCGGCAACGGAAATTGAGCATATGGAAGAGCCGATGGTCAAAGCGACCATTATGACACCTTCAGAATATGTCGGTACGATCATGGAACTTTGCCAGAATAACAGAGCTGTATTTCTGGATATGAATTATATCGAAGAAGGAAGAGTGAACCTGAATTATATTCTTCCACTGAACGAAATCATTTATGACTTCTTCGACAGCCTGAAATCCAGGAGCAGAGGATATGCCTCGTTCGACTATGAACTCAGCGGGTATCAGAAAAGCGATCTCGTGAAACTTGATTTCCTTCTTAACGGTGAGATGTGCGATGCTCTTTCGACTATTGTACATAAGGACCGTGCGTACGGAAAAGGCCGAGCAGTTGCCGAAAAACTGAAAGACGTGATTCCTCGGCAGCAGTTTGAGATTCCGATCCAGGCTGCTATCGGTTCAAAGATCATAGCGAGAGAAACCGTAAAAGCGGTGCGTAAAGATGTTCTCGCTAAATGCTACGGCGGCGATATTACACGTAAAAAGAAACTTCTTGAGAAACAGAAAGAAGGAAAAAAGCGCATGAGACAGGTTGGATCGGTTTCCGTCCCATCCGATGCCTTCATGAGCGTGCTTCGGATCAACGGATGACAGCTATCTACGTTCATATCCCTTATTGCATCAAAAAATGCAGATATTGTGATTTCTGCTCGGTCCCTTTGGATGAGACCGCAAGCATTTATTGTGATGCTTTGATTAAAGAAATTACACTTCGGAAAAAACAGTATCCGGATCTTCATGCGGATACCGTTTTTTTTGGAGGAGGGACGCCGACTGTTCTGCCAGCTGCCGATCTTGTGCGTGTGCTTGAATCAGTCAATCATGCTTTTCCACTTGCCCCAAATGCAGAGATCAGTGTTGAATGCAATCCGAAAACCGCTTCAAATGAGGAACTCAGAATCTTGAGACAGGGAGGCGTCAACCGCATATCCATTGGACTGCAGAGTGCGGATGATCAACTTCTGAAGCGAATCGGCAGAGTTCATTCTTTCCAAGATTTTCAGAATACATACAACTGGTCGATTCAGGCCGGCTTTTCTAACGTGAATGTTGACGTGATGCATGGATTGCCCGGACAGTCGGCTGAACAATATCTTCAGACTCTTCAGATTGTTACGGAACTCCATCCGCACCATATTTCAGCATATTCTTTGATCCTGGAGGAAGAAACTCCTCTCTTTTATGATGTAGCATCCGGCAAAGAAACATTACCGGATGAGGATCAGGTGGCGGACATGCAGGATCTGGGAATCGATTATCTTTCGTCTGTGGGATACAAGCGTTATGAAGTATCCAATTTCGCAATTCCCGGATATGAATGCAGACATAATCTGACATACTGGAATAATGAAACTTATCTGGGCCTTGGAGTAGCGGCGCATTCATCCATGGAAGAGCGCGGAAAAAGATATCGGTTTGCCAACACAGAGAGTATCAGGTCATACCTGAAAGCTGTTGAAAAGGGAAAGATACCGGAGGCGGAAAAAATCCTGATCAATACATTTGAGCAGATGTTTGAAACAATCATGCTCGGATTGAGAAAAACACAGGGGATCGATCTAAAAATGTTTGAAGACCGTTACGGGTGCAGCCTCTTGGAAACCTATCCCGCAGCGATTGAGCGGAATCAGACCCGCGGGCTGTGGGACCATACGGATCCACGGTATCTGCGACTGAACCGCAGAGGGATGGATCTGATGAATACCGTATTGCTTGATTTTAAAGATACCAATTACTTTGAACTGTTGCGTCCGTAAGGGCGCTTTTTTGATAGAATCATAGTTCACTTTGAGTTCACATTCGCGCCGTTTTGTTTGCTTGACAGTGGATTGCAATCGTGGTACATTTATCACGATGATTAGCACTCAAGATAAAAGAGTGCTAACACGCAAAGGAGACGCTATGGAATTAGATCAAAGAAAACTGCAGATCCTTCGCGCCATCATCGACGAGTATATCCTGTCAGCGAGTCCGGTCGGGTCGAAATCGATCAGGCAGAGCGCAGACCTGAACTGGTCGTCTGCTACGATCCGGAATGAAATGGCTGATTTGGAGGCACTCGGGTATTTAGCCCAGCCGCACACTTCAGCAGGAAGGATCCCGTCGGATAAGGCGTACAGACTGTATGTCAATCAGATGCTGAGCCATGCTGCGCTGAGCCAGGAAGAACTGAAGCTGCTGAATGGCTATTATCGGAACAGAATCGACGGAATCGAATCGGTACTGCGTTCAACGGCACATGTCCTTTCAGAAATCACGCATTATACTGCAATTGTAATGATGCCTGATTTAGCGACGAACAGGCTAAGACATTTTCAGCTTGTACCGCTGACGGAAGGGAAAGCGCTTTCTGTGATTGTCACAGATGCAGGCGTTGCAAGGGATTCAGTCATTGATATCCCACCGGATATGACGCCGGATGAACTCGAAGCATTATCGCGGACCATTACGAGAAGATGCTATAACTGCCGGATGTCGACAGTCGGCGAGAAGCTGATAAAAGAGATCGGAGCTGAACTGAAGAGCCGCGGAGATTTTTTGAGCGCACTTCTGGAACGCTTGGATGAGAGTTCTCAGACAGGCATGAACATGGTTGAACTTGCCGGTGCCCGCAACATGCTTCGTTATCCTGAATACAATGATGTCAACAAAGCAAAGACTTTCCTTGCGACGGTTGAGCAGAGGGACAGTATTTACAGGATGATGAAGAAAGCATCCAATATGGAGTTCACGATAACGATCGGGAGAGAGAATGAACAGGAAGGGCTGCAGGACTGCAGTGTCGTAACGGCGACTTACAGAGTCAATGACATGCCGCTGGGAACATTCGGAATCATCGGTCCGACAAGAATGGATTACAACCGTGTAATCAGTGTTCTGCAGGGAGTTCAGCAGAATCTGGCATATGTATTACAATCATATTTGAAGGAGGACTAAACGTGTCCAAGAAGAAAAGCACCAAAGTACCGGATGAAGTAGAGGAAGTAGCAGAAACATCCGAGCCTGTGCAGGAAGAAGAAAAAGGCTGCACACTGACCCAGGAGGAAATGGATAAGGTCCGGGAGCATGTAGAGTCGTTGCAAAAGAAACTGGATGAAACGGTAAACCTTTTGCAAAGGAATCAGGCTGATTTTGATAATTTCCGCCGCAGAAACGCAACGGTAAGAGCTGACAGCTATGAAGAAGGAAAAAGAGACGCGATAACGGCACTGCTTCCGATCCTGGATGACTTTGACCGGGTTGCCGGCAGCGAGACAAAGGATGAATCCTGGGCACAGGGAGTACTCCTCGTTCACAGAAAACTGATGGAAACACTTCAGAAGCAGGGATTAAGTGAAGTGGAGACAGAAGGAGAGTTCGATCCGAATCTGCATAACGCAGTGATGGCGGAAGCGGTCGAAGGCGTAGAAAAAGGGAAAATTCTTGCGGTATTTCAGAAGGGCTACCGCGTAAAAGATAAAATCGTGCGCCATAGCATGGTAAAAGTTTCAGAATAATGCAGAAGTGCATTTCAAACATTTCAATCAAAACATTTCAGGAGGAATAAAACTATGAGTAAGATTATCGGTATTGACCTTGGCACAACCAATTCATGCGTTGCGGTTCTGGAAGGCGGCGATCCTGTCGTTATCCCGAATTCCGAAGGCGGAAGAACCACTCCATCCGTTGTTGCCTTTAAAGATAATGAACGTTTGGTGGGAACAATTGCAAAGCGTCAGGCAATCACAAACCCGGAGCGCACAATCTCTTCTATCAAGAGAGAGATGGGCTCATCCTATAAAGTAAAAATTGACGGCAAGGATTATACTCCGCAGGAAATTTCCGCGATGATCCTTCAGAAGCTGAAATCGGATGCGGAAAGCTATCTGGGAGAAAAAGTCACCCAGGCAGTTATCACGGTTCCTGCTTACTTTACAGACAGTCAGCGTCAGGCAACAAAGGACGCGGGCAGAATCGCGGGTCTGGAAGTTCTCCGTATCATCAATGAGCCGACGGCAGCATCTCTGGCATATGGCCTTGATAAGGAAACCAACCAGAAGATCCTTGTGTACGACCTTGGCGGCGGCACATTCGATGTATCGATTCTGGAGATCGGCGACGGTGTGTTCGAAGTTCTGGCAACTGCCGGCAACAACCGTCTGGGCGGCGATGACTTCGATCAGAGACTGATCGATTATATCGCATCTGAGTTTCTCCGCTCCAACGGCATCGACCTCCGCAAGGACAAGATGGCACTGCAGCGCTTGAAGGAAGCTGCTGAGAAAGCAAAGATCGAACTGTCCGGAACAACTTCTTCCAATGTGAACCTGCCGTTTATTACGATGGATGCAACAGGTCCGAAACATCTGGATGTTACGATCACCCGTGCGAAGTTCAATGAACTGACCTCTGACCTTGTTGATAAGACCAGAGTATGTGTCCAGAAGGCAATGCAGGATGCAGGACTGTCCAACAGTGACATTAACAAAGTCATTCTGGTCGGCGGTTCATCCCGTATTCCGGCTGTCCAGGAAATGGTTAAGAACGTTACCGGGAAAGAGCCGTTCAAAGGAATCAACCCCGATGAATGTGTTGCTATCGGTGCAGCAATTCAGGGCGGCGTACTCGGCGGCGAAGTCAAGGATATCCTGCTTCTGGATGTCACGCCGTTGTCTCTGGGCATTGAGACCCTGGGCGGCGTCTTCACCAGACTGATCGACCGTAACACAACTATCCCGACCAAGAAGAGTCAGATCTTCTCAACCGCAGCGGATGGTCAGACCAGCGTTGAAGTACATGTTCTGCAGGGCGAGCGTGAAATGGCTCAGTACAATAAGACCCTCGGTCGTTTCCAGCTGGCAGGAATTGCTCCCGCACCTCGTGGAGTTCCCCAGATCGAAGTTACTTTTGATATCGATGCGAACGGTATTGTACATGTATCCGCAAAGGACCTCGGAACAGGCAACCAGCAGCAGGTTACGATCACAGCGTCTACGAACCTGAACGAAGACCAGATCAAGAAAGCTGTTGAGGAAGCAGAACGCTATGCTTCGGAGGATAAAGAACGTAAAGAGGCAGCCGAGACCCGCAACCATGCGGACCAGCTTGTCTACACGACTGAAAAAACACTGAAGGAGCTCGGCTCCAAGATTGATCCTTCCGACAAGTCCAAAGTGGAATCTGCAGTTGCGGATCTGCGCAAGGCACTGGAAGGAACGGACAACGCGAAGATCAAGGAAGAGACTGAAAAGTGCACCAATGTCAGCTATGAAGTCTTCGGAAAGATCTATCAGCAACAGGCTGCAGAACAACAGGCCCAGGGTGCTCAGGGTCAGCCGAACGGCGGACAGGAACCACCGAAAGATGACGTTGTAGATGCAGACTACGAGGTAGTTGACTGATAGGAGCGGTTCCATCATAACCAACAATTCTAGGATGACGGGCGGAGAGAACCTCCGCCCGATGTGAGGTTTATTGTGGCAGATAAGAGAGATTATTATGAGGTGCTCGGCGTAGCAAAAGATGCGTCGGACGCGGATATCAAAAGTGCATTCCGGAAAAAAGCCAAAGCATGTCATCCCGATCTGCATCCCGGTGACGCTGCTAAGGAAGCTGAGTTTAAAGAAATAAACGAAGCATATGAAGTACTTTCCGATGCGGATAAGCGCGCAAAGTACGATCAGTTCGGGCATGCGGCTTTTGATCCTTCCATGGGCGCAGGCGCTGGAAATCCTTTTACGGGAGCAGACGACTTCGGCTTTGGAGATATCTTCAGTTCGATCTTCGGAAGCGGCTTTGGAAGCAGCAGTTCATCACGCAATGGCCCTATGGCGGGTGATGATCTCCGGTATAATCTGACTCTGACATTCGAAGAAGCAGCCTTTGGCTGTGAGAAAGAGATCGTCATCTCGAGGGAAGAAGTTTGTGAAACCTGCGGAGGGTCCGGCGCAAAAGCGGGAACAAGTCCGGTAAGATGTTCAACCTGCGGCGGAACCGGTCAGGTAAGGCAGCAGAGCCAGTCTATCCTGGGCTCCTTTGTAACAACGAGACCATGTTCGGCATGCCGCGGGACGGGCCAGATCATCACCGATCCTTGCCCGGACTGCAAAGGCAGAGGAAGAGTAAAACGGAGCAAACACCTGAAAGTTCGCGTTCCTGCCGGTATCGACGACGGCCAGACACTGAGCAAGCGGAATGAAGGAGAAGCCGGATACAAAGGCGGTCCGAGAGGAAATCTGTATATCACGATCTCGGTGCGTCCGCACAGCCAGTTCGAGCGGAACGGTTCCGATTTGCTGCTGAACATGAATATTCCTTATACGGTAGCGGTTCTCGGCGGAGAAATAATTGTTCCGACATTGACCGGACAGATCAAGTATAATGTTCCTGCCGGGACGCAGAACGGGACGACTTTCCGCCTGAAGGAACAGGGAATACAGCGGCTCCAGCAATCCGGAAAAGGCGATATGCTGGTGACTGTCAATGTAGAGATTCCAAGGCGCATTTCGGATAAAGAAAGAGATCTTCTTGAACAGCTTGCGAAACTACAGGGTGCAGCAACTGCCCAGAAAAGAAAGAAAAGCTTTTTCAAGTAAGGGGCACAAAGAAGAATGAATGATAGAATCAAAAGGTTAACAAGGATTGCTGTAATGGCGGCGCTGCTGTGTGTAGCGTCGCCTTGGTCGGTTCCAATCGGTCCGATTCCGATCACTTTAGCGACCTTCATGGTCTATCTGACAGGCGTGCTGCTGGGGAGCGTTGACGGAACGATAGCAGTTGCTGTTTATCTGCTGCTGGGAACGGTAGGGGTTCCGGTGTTTTCCGGCTTCCAGGGCGGTGTTCAGAAACTGGTAGGTGCAACAGGAGGATATCTGATCGGATATCTTCCATGCGCAGCTTTCATTGGGTTGATAGCAGACCGCGCAAAAAAACGATGGTTGATTGTGTTTGCAATGATAGGAGGAACAGCAGTATTATATGCCCTTGGAACGGTCTGGTTTATGATTCAGACGCAGCGGTCGCTTGCTGAATCTCTGATGCTGTGTGTTGTTCCTTTCCTGTTGGGTGATGCGGCTAAGATCGCTGTTGCGTCTGCAATCGGCATCCCGCTTCGTTCCCGGATAGATAAATGGCTGGAAAAACCGGTACAAAATAAATAAAAATTCGGGCACTCTGAAGAGGAGTGTCCGTGTTGTAGGTTTGTCAATGATATGTGACAAAGTCAGGAAAAGAAAGAAGCGTATCCAAAGGCGAGTGCCAAAGCAAAGGACGCATGGGAAAATCATTGTATTGCTTCTGCCGGATAGCAAGCTGGTGCCGGAAGTCATCGAGG
>JAFWJN010000057.1 GCA_017514685.1 Clostridia bacterium | reverse complement strand
GCGACGAGATGAATAGGCTATTTTCCTTTGCCGCCTACCATGACGGTTTGTTTTTTATACCCTTTTTTGCATGCATTCCATGTCAAAAAATTCTTCATTTTCTCCTAAAAAACTCTTGACTTCTTATTAGCAGGCTCCTGAGATTTCTTAATCTGAATGCAGTTTACGGAGGTTCCGGTTTGCTCAATCCCAGTGAATGCGGGATTCATCAAACCGGTCCTGCTGCTGCCTGCTTTCTGCGGGATAACCAAAGGGAAAGACGGCGAAACCGCGAAGAGAATCCGGCATATCCATGATGGTCTCCAAGGCGGTCATTCTTTCTTCAATGGGAGCGATTCCAAGCCAAACTCCTCCCAAACCCTGCGCATCCGTTTCCAGCCAGAGGTTTTCCATAGCTATGGAAAGATCAATCTGGGCATATGCAGGGATCCGACATTCCTTCCGGTAAGCGGCAACGATGGCAACAGGAGCATCTTTTACCATACCCGCATAGGGACTGATTGCAGAAAGGGCTTCCAGCTTGGACTTATCCGTCACCACATAGAACTCCCATGGCTGCTGATTGGCGGCGGAAGGAGCCTGCATGGCAGCCCGAAGAATGGCTTGGATTTTTTCTTTTTCCACGGGCTGATCCGTGTACTTTCTGACGCTGATCCGATGATAGATACTGTTCATGTACATATTCCTTTTTATACCGTATAGACTGATTGCATTCATTATATGTATATAGTATATTATTTTCATAGTCAATATGATTTTCTTTTCACTTTGCCGTATATGCCTTTGGTGACAATCGGCGGGAAAAGAGTTGCCTTATAAAATTCCAGGACGTATACTAAAGAAAAAACAAGGAATCAGCAGAACTATTATGATAGGAAACAACGCGGAGCTTAAGGCGTTTTTGGCGGAAGAAGTAAAGAAATACAAGGGGATCAGTGTACCTGTCAAGGCGGGAATTATAAAGCGCGCACTTATCCGTTGGGCACCGTTAAACAAACTTCATCCCAATCCGGATGATGAGTTCTGCATGCCGGAAATAGGTCCTAATTTTTCCATTATTTCAGAGTATATCAAACAGTTCCGGATGATGAGACTGCACACCAGAGAGTACTGTGAGGAACCGCTGACCGTGGAGAAGATCCGTCCTGACGGATATATGATTTTAAACGGCCATCATCGGTGGGCAGCGGCGATGCTGATTGGATATTCTCAGATACCTGTCAGAATTGTTGACTTAACTCAGGATTTGGATATAAAAACGATTCTGAACCAAACGAAACATGATAAACGGGTAGCTCTGGATCTGGATGAAGTGGTATTCAGGAAGGAAAATGAAGGTCCGGTGGAAAAGCTTTTATCATTCCCGGCCAATAAGATCTATAAGGAACGGCTGAGGTTGGGGGTTCCTGCGCTTTTCCGTTATCTGAATCAAAAAGGATATGATATCTGGGTCTATACGGCTGAATACTATTCCATTGATTATATCCGGCGCCTATTCCGGAAATATCATGTGCATGTCTGCGGTGTTGTCACCGGAACCGGCCGAAAGACTTCCGAAAAAGGCCGTGCGATCAAAAAAGAACTGGAAACGATGATCGCCAATACTTATGTGCATACGATTCACATTGACAATAATATGGTACTGAGCATCTACGGAAAAACCAAGGAAAGTCAGGAATACGACATTGCAGGCACGCCGGAGGAATGGTCCCGAAGCGTGCTGGAAATCATGGAGAAAATCGATCAGAATGAATGAGCAAACTGCAGCCCCCATGATGCGGGTTTCCTTTGACCTGGATGAGGTTCTTTTTGTATCATCCAAAACTCACAAGACGGAACCTGCACTGGTTTTTCCGCTGAACCGTATCTTTACGGAAAGACTCAGGCTTGGAACGCCGGAACTGATCCATACGCTTCAGGATCTGGGCTATAAAGTATGGATCTATACCTCTTCCTTCCGATCGGAGCGATATATTCGATGGCTGTTCCGTCTGTATCACATCCGATTGGACGGAATTGTCAACGGACAGCGGCACCTGAAAGAGGTCCAGCGGGACAGGAAGGAAACATTACCGCAAAAACTGCCAAGCCGGTACAGAATATCCCTGCATGTGGACGATGAAGCGGTCATCGCTTCCTGGGGGAAAGAATATGGCTTTCATACGTATCTGTTGGAAGCGCAGGATGATGATTGGAAAGAAAAAATCATTGCCTATGCGGACCGGATACGCAAGATGGAACATCCGGAATATGCTCCGGTACAGAAAAACATCGGCAATCCTTAGGAGAACACCTAAAAACGGAAATCGGTTGGCGCGTTTTGCCGCAGATCCGGCAGCGCAAGAATCATAAACGGAATAACAGGAGGAATAACCATGCTTTTTGAACGAACGATCCATCGATCCGACATGATTCGCTGTGCCCTGTGCCAGAACGCTCCCTGCACAGCTGCCTGCGGACAGTTTGATCCGGCAAAGCTCCTGCGGAGTATCTGGTTCGATAACGAAAAAGCCGCCGCGGCTGAACTTCCCCAAAGCAACTTCTGCCTGGATTGCCCAGCCTCCTGCGAGTCTGCCTGTGTCAGACCCCATCAGGTGCCGGTCCGGAATCTGATGATGCGCCTGCATTCGAAAGTGAAACCGGAACTGGAAGTGTCCTTGCCGGACAGCGAGGATCTTCTGAAAACAAATCTTTGCGGTGTTCCGCTTGAAAATCCTTTTCTGCTTTCTTCGTCCGTAGTGGCAAGCACGTATGATATGTGTGCCCGGGCTTTTGAAGCCGGCTGGGCGGGAGCTGCCTTCAAGACGATTTGTTCTTTTGATATTCATGAGGCATCACCCCGTTTTTCGGCAATCACAGGGGACAACGGAACGATTATCGGATTCAAGAATGTTGAACAGCTTTCCGATCACAGCGTGGCGGAAAATATGGAGATTTTCAGACGGTTAAAGCAGAAATATCCTACCAAGTTTATTCTGGCATCTATCATGGGCCAGAATGAAACGGAATGGGAGGAACTTGCCCGCCTGTGCGAAGAAAACGGAGCCGATGCGATTGAACTCAATTTCTCATGCCCCAATATGATGGATGAAGGTCTGGGTTCCGATATCGGGCAGGTGCCGGAACTTGTGGAACGCTTTACGGCGGCTGCAAGACGGGGGACCAGGATTCCCATTCTTGCCAAACTTACCCCGAATGTCGCGACAATGAGCCCTGCCGCAGAGGCGGCAAAGAGGGGCGGAGCAGACGGAATCGCAGCCATCAATACCATTAAGAGCATCATCGGCGTGAATCCGCATACTTACGTATCCGCTCCGGCAGTTCATGGAATGTCAGCCGTCGGAGGATACAGCGGAAATGCCGTCAAGCCCATTGCACTCCGGTTCATCGCAGAGTTGGGGCAGAATCCGGATCTTTCCGGAATGCATCTTTCGGCAATGGGCGGGGTGGAAACCTGGCGGGACGCCCTTGAATTCATCCTTTTGGGAGGAGGCAGCATTCAGGTGACCACCGCTGTCATGCAGTACGGTTATCGGATCATCGATGATCTGAAAACAGGACTGATTCTGTATCTGACGGAAAAAGGGTTCAGAAGCGTAGACGAAGCACGTGGTCTGGCGCTGGAATCCGTCAGCGATACGACAGACGTTCTGGAACGCGATACAGTCATTTTCCCAAAATTTCACCGGGAGAATTGTATCGGCTGCGGCAGATGCGTTATTTCCTGCGCGGACGGCGGACATCAGGCGATCCGTCTGGATGAAAACCGGAAACCGGTGCTGAACGGAAAGAAATGCGTGGGCTGTCATTTGTGCGTTCTGGTCTGTCCCAAGGGAGCAATCACTTCCAGCCGGAAACGGATCAAAAGGAACTGAATCGAAAAACAAGATTATCTGAAAAGGGAGACGTTTTCATGGGCCGAAAAGCTTTGCCATCGGACGCCAAAGGTTTTGTGCTGCTGGCTGACTATGTGCCGCATATCGTACAGGAGATACGTTACTACTCGACATACAATTTCATCGGGGAAAGAATCGACGGTTATGAAGAACCATGCGCATTGCTGACAAAAGAAGCCGCACGGGCGTTAAAAGCCGTCAGCAGTGAAATGATCGTCCGGGGATATCGTCTGAAAGTGTTCGATGCTTACCGGCCGGTAACAGCAGTGAAGCAATTTATTCTGTGGGGCATCGAGGACACGGACATCCGGATGAAACCGTATTTTTATCCGGACCTGGAGAAACAGGAACTGTTTGCCCGTGGCTATATCGCCAAACAATCCAGCCACAGCAGGGGAAGCGCGGTTGATCTGACACTTCTTGATATGCAAACCGGCAAGGAACTGGATATGGGAAGCCCGTTCGATCTGTTCAGTCCGCTGTCTCATCCCGACTGCAGGGATATCACGGAAGAGCAGTTTGAAAACCGGATGATCCTGCGGCACACTATGATCCGCAACGGCTTTGCGCCTATCGATTGCGAATGGTGGCATTTTGCCCTTGCGGATGAGCCCTATCCGGATACATACTTCACCTTTCCTGTCAGCAGAGAGGCTCTTCTGAAATAATTCCAAAAGAGAGCAGACAGCAAAACCTCTTCAGACAGACATTTATCTGAAGAGGTTCATTTTATTGTGTCCCGGAGCATATCAGAATCCGGAGTAGTCAAACTCCATATAGATCTTCTCCCATCCTTCGCTGTATTGCCAGCAAAGGATTTTGTCTTCTGACGGGAAGAAAGCTTCCAGAGAATGACTCCAGATCGGACGGAAGGTATCGTCATCCGCAGTGTAGTCCGGATGCGGATAGTCCTGCGTATAATTTGAGCAAATGATATACCCGGCTTTGCTGTAGCCGGTTGCTTCCCGCTGTTCATCGGTCATCATGAAGTAGGCCAGAGAGCCCTGGTCGCTGATTACAAATGTAGGATCGATATGGTAATTATGGCCGTTGATCCTGACATAGCTCCACTGATGGTCATCGCCCATCATGATGGTGGCATCCACTCCCACCTGCATCAGAAGATAGGAGTAAGCGGACGAAATCTCATGGCAGATGCCGATTCCGGTTTCAAAGAAACGGTAGGATGACGTGTAGTCCACATAGACTTCATACATCTTGTCAGCTGTTTCATAATCATAAGTATAAGTTTTAGAGAAGTAATCGTACAGAGCCAGCGCCTTCTCAACATCCGAATAATCATCTTCCAGAACCTTGTTGAGAATCCCTTCGATTGTGCTCCCGAATTCTTCGATCTTGGCAGCAGCTTCTTCAGGAGGGACAAGCCAGGTAAAACTGGCAACTCCATCGATGACGGAATTCTCCCGATCCCAAGCATAATCAATGATTTCTGTCAATACCGGGAACAGACGTTCGGGAAACTGACCCATCACCCAGTCGTATGTGTGCTGATCCTTACATGCAAAGGTATCTTCGCCTGCCATGACCGCGTCTACCAGATTGTACCAGGCTTCACACATGTCTTTGCCGAAGATTTCTTCCATATATACGGAGCAGACTTTGGGCTGGAAAACATAGTGGCTCTGCGAGGCGTCCGGCAAATCCGCCGGGTCGATGAGATCCCCGCGTTCAAAATCTTCCTCCATCGGCAAAACAGGAGGAACATCCCCGATTCTTTCCAGATCGCCGATAACGGTTCCCGTTTCCAGAAGCGACCAAGTGCTCTGGTCCACCCGAAGGGCATATTTCTCACCGTCACGATAGAATGATACAGTCATGGGATTTCCCGCGGCATCGACGGTATAGAAGACGACCCCTTCTTCAGAGGCGGAAACGGTTCCCTCCGTAAGACTGGTCAGACGGTAAAGATTGACAGACATTGTATATCCGTCTCCGTTTTTTTCAATACGGACAACGTCATAGCTGCCGTTTTCATAATAGCCGCTATAATCGTTCGGATCTGCAGGCGTTTCTTCAGCACTTTTTGTGATGATTTCACCGGTCCAGTCAATGATGCCGCCGAATTCATAGACACGGGAGTAACCCATCTGACCAAGCTTTTCAGCCGCCTGTTTGCTGCGGTTGCCGCTGCGGCAGTAGACAAGGATGATCTGATTGAAATCCGGGAGTTCTTTTGGAGGTTCCGTGCCGATGCTTTCGTTCGGAATCAGGATGGCTCCGGGAATATGACCGGCATCATATTCATCCTGCCGCCGGACATCCACGATCACGTGGCCGTCATCCTGCTGCATCATGCGTTTTGCCTGTTCCTGATCGATCTGAAGATACGCCGGTCGTTCCATGCTGTCCCCATCAAGGGGATGTTCAATACTTGCCGGTTCAGCACATCCGGTAATAAGTAGCAGAATAGTTATGAAAAATAATGAGAATCGTTTCATGGGAATGCTTTTACTCCTGTTTTTCCTTTGCAGGATTAACATGAATCATAATATGTTTCACGTTGGGATACTGTTTCTCTACGTTCGCGTGGACACTTTCCGCGATGGAATGCGCTTCCAGCAGTGACAGACTTCTGCCAACAGCGATCTCGAGGTCAATGTAGATTTTGTTCCCAAATTGTCTGGTATGCAGCAGATCGATATCTTCTACTCCCGGCTGCGAAAGGACAAAGTTTCGCAGGGTTTCTTCAAATTCGCTTCCACAGGAAGTATCCAGCATCTTGCCGAGCGCGTCTTTCGTGATGTCAAAAGCGACTTTCAGAATAAAGATACAGATGACCAGACTGGCAATCTGATCCATAACGGGAAATCCGAGTTTAGCGAGGCCGATACCAATGAAGGATCCCACAGAGGAAAGCGCGTCTGAACGGTGATGCCAAGCGTCCGCCTTAAAAGCCGGAGAATCCATCTTTTTTGCATAATGCATCGTGTACCAGAACATGGCTTCCTTGACTATGATCGATATGACGGCTGCGATGAGAGGAAGCAGGGTCGGAACTTCGATCGCTTCTCTTGTAATCAGTTTCTGAACCCCGCTATATCCGATTCCGATTCCTGTTCCGGCCAGAATGAGTCCCAGAATCAGAGAGGCAACGCATTCGATCCGTTCATGACCGTAAGGATGCTCCCGATCTTCCGGACGCTTGGAGAGGACTACTCCGATAAAAGCGACCAATGTTGCAAAAACGTCAGACAGGGAATGTACGGCATCGGAGATCATTGCGCCGGATTTTCCGATAACGCCTGAAAAAAGTTTGAACATCGCCAGAAGGACGTTGCCAAGGATGCCGACAGCAGACAGCTTTTTTATGATTTTTTGCTCTTCCATTTCTCAATCCTCAAAGATCACCGGTTGTTGTGCGCTTGTTACAAAAAAAGCACATCCGGGAACATGCTACTGTCCCGCAGATATGCTGCAACAAGTTTCTGCTGTCGTGAATAACGACCCGGCCACATACGGATTACGTATTGCCTGTTCAGTGTGAATAATAAGATAGTGATTTGCGGCTCTCTTGTCAAGTCTGCGGAACAAAAAAGTGTTCAGACAGTTTCAAACGAGAATTCCCTGAACCGAACTGGATCCTTTCCCTGATAGTAAAATGACAGAGCGGATGTACCGGTAACCGATTTGATGGGAATGCGTACTGTTTCATATCCCGCATGAGGAGAAAGAGACATGGTTCCGATCGGAGTTTCATCTGAATAAAGGTTCAGCGTTCCCAGCCCCTGGACGGCGAGCAAGAGAATGACTGCCCGTTCCTTCCCAGTGAACGCGAAGTACTTATAAGTCACCGCTGTCCCATCGGTTGCGACAACGATCCGATCACCGTCAGAGTACGCGATGCAGGGAACCTCCTCCCGGATGAAGCCGCAGCCTTGATGGGGCATTCTGCCGTTCGTCAGGTTGCAGCAGATCGCGGCGGGATAGGAACGGTCTGTCAGAAGCGGTCCGTCGTTCAACCCCTGAGAGGTGATTTCAACCTGCGGGATCGACCCGTCCGGCAGAAATGTGATCCGTTCGGCGCACGCCTGGCGGGAAAAGGCAGAGCGATTCGTGTTCCGGTGATAGAAGATATACCATTGTCCGTTGATCTGCTCAATACTCCCGTGATTTGTTCCGGTTGCGTTCAGCCGGTCCTTCGGCTGTCTCCTCCTGAGGGAATCTGCATTTTTCTTTTTTCAGTGTAACATATTCTTTGTGTCAAAGCACCTTTTTTGCAAAGATAATGAAGACGATTGTTTTTTGCTTTACAAGATGAGAAGCGTCGGGTATACTCAATCATAATCAATGTAGTATTCATGATACAAGCAGAACAATCAGAGGATAAAATGAAACAACTCAGACAAAACCGGATTTTCAGTTTCCTCACGATCCTGATCATCTATGCACTTGCGATATGGCTTGGAATTATCATCTACCGCATGCTTCCGTACGCGTATTGGCTGAATCTGCTACTGGCGGACATCGCAGCTACCGTGTTTGTTTTTGTCTTCAGCGTGCTGTTCAAAAACGCTTCGGTCTATGATCCCTACTGGAGCGTGCAGCCGATTGCGATTTTGGTGGCATTCGCGCTGGAGCAGAAACTTACCCCGGTAGGGATCGTTCTGCTGGTCGCTGTCTGGATCTGGGGACTCAGACTGACCGCTAACTGGGCTTACACGTTTTACAGCCTGGAACATCAGGACTGGCGGTATACTATGCTGAAAGAACGGACTGGCGTATGGTATCCGGTCATCAACTTCGTTGGGATTCATCTTGTTCCGACGCTGATTGTCTACGCCTGTACTTTGCCTGCGGTGGAGGTGTTTGTAAAGGCGGCACCATGGAGATGGCAATGCCTGCTGTTCGTCGGACTACCCTATGCGGCGATTCTTCTGCAGGGCACTGCGGACTGGCAGCTGCACATCTTCCGGAACGCAAAGCGCGAAGGGTTCATCCGTGAAGGCTTATGGAAGCATTCCCGACATCCGAACTATCTCGGCGAGATACTGATGTGGTGGGGTGTGGCTTTGACATCGGTCGCTGCATTGGAAGGAAGCTGGTATCTGCTGACCGGAGCAATTGCCAATACGTTGCTGTTCCTGTTTGTCAGTGTGCCTCTTGCTGACGCGCATCAGGCCCGCAAACCGGGATTTGAGGAATATAAGGCAGAAACGCACATGCTGTGGCCTTTCTGACCCGTTAAAAACTAAAATGACAGGAACGCTGCATACGTTGTTTTGCAGCGTTCTTGTTCTATCTAAAACTAAAAGTGCATTCGAAAACGATACAAAACACATTTACAGTAAAATGAGCCGTTGCTATAATCAGCTTAAAGAGCTTTGCAGTCGCAGAGCGATTGAGAAATTTCCTGAAAATATCGAACAACCGGGGAGAAAGGCGGAACAAAGTGGACAAAAAGAGGCCTAATTTTGTGGTGTTTCTGACGGATGACCAGGGATATGGTGACCTGTCCTGCATGGGAGAGACGGATTTTCAGACTCCGAACCTGGATGCGGTCGCAAAAGATGGGGTCAGATTTACGGACTATTATTCGGGCAGTCCCGTCTGCTCGCCGTCCAGAGCGGCTCTTCTGACCGGACGGTATCCGGGAAATGCAGGAGTCAGGGCAATTCTCGCGGGGCACAGGAAGGCAACAGGACTGGATGCGGGGACCCCTACGATTGCGCAGGCACTGAAAGATATCGGGTATCAGACCGCAGCAGTCGGGAAATGGCATCTTGGACTGAAAGACGGATGCAGACCCAATGACAACGGATTTGATTATTTCTATGGATTTTTGGCCGGTTGCATCGATTATTATTCTCATATCTTTTATTGGTCAATGGCGGACGGAAACACGAATCCGACACACGATTTGTGGGAGAATGAGCACGAACTGTATGAGAACGGCAAGTACATGACGGAGATGATTTCCGAAAAGGCAGTCGAGACGATTCAGAGAATGCATTCAGAGGATAAACCGTTCTTTCTGTATGTTGCCTATAACGCGCCGCATTATCCGATGCATGCTCCGAAAAAATACCTGGATCGTTTTCCGAATCTTCCACCGGACCGTCGGATTATGGCTGCAATGCTTTCCGCGGTGGATGACGGTGTCGGACTGATTACAGATGAACTCAAAAAGCTCGGAATCTATGAAGACACGGTGATTTATTTCCAGAGCGATAACGGCCCTTCTCGTGAATCCAGGAACTGGCTGGACGGTACACCTGATCCTTATTACGGAGGGACAACAGGGTCACTTAAGGGGCATAAATTCAGTCTGTATGAAGGCGGAATCCGCATTCCGTGCCTTTTCAGCTGGCCGGGTCATATTCCACCGGAGCAGGTGATCTCAGAACCATGCATCGCTATGGACGCATTTCCTACCTTTTTAACAATGGCGGGAGGAGATCCCTCAAAATACGAGCTGGACGGTAAGGATATCAGCGGCGTTCTCAAAAACGGTGAAAAGACCCCGCATGAAGAATTGTTCTGGGAAATGGAAGACCAGACCGCAATGCGGAGGGGAAATTACAAGCTTGTCATCAATGGAAGATTGTGTGAGTTCAAGACACCGGAAACGCCGGTTTTCTTGTCTGATCTCAGCAAGGATCCGGGTGAAACGGTGAATCTTTCGGAAGCGCTTCCGGAAATGACTGAAGAGATGACAAAAAAAGCGCTGGCATGGCGTGAAGGAATCGAAAAGACCTGGGAAGCGAAATTTGCAAACCGCTACCGGTCGCTGACTTGAGGATGCTTCACCCGAAAGAAGCGCAGAAAATATGCGCGACGAATAGGAACCGAAAACAGCTGGAGAAAATGGCAAATGAAACAGCATTCAATTGTACTGATCATAACAGACCAGCAGCGGGCAGATACGATGCATTATCTGAATCCGGAGTCACCGTGCGTGACTCCGAATCTTGATGCACTCGCCCTTGACAGCGTCTGCTTTACGAATGCATATACCAACGCTCCGGTCTGGCAAAAGCAATGTACGGTCACGGGGATGGTGCGGCACCATGGTACTGTAAAATCAATCATCTGCTGGAATGGGATGATTGTGTGAAATGACAAGCGGGGAGTAGATATGCAAGCAGAAAAGCAGGAAAACGTATCCAGAGTAATCATCGTTTCCAAAACACATCTTGATGTCGGATTCACGGATTATGCGCAGGCGGTTCTGGACCGGTATGTGAAGGACTATATTCCGAAGGCGGTCAGGCTGGCGGGGTCCATGAATACCGACCGGAAGAAATTTGTCTGGACAGCCGGATCCTATCTGATCCGGTATGCGCTGGAGCATTCAAGTCCGGAAGATACCCGGAATCTGCAGGAAGCAATCAGAAACGGAGACGTCCGTTATCATGCGCTTCCGCTTACAACGCACTCTGAGCTGATGAATGAGAGACTGTTCCGGTACGGAATATCCATTGCCGAAAAACTGGATGCGGAATTCGGGCTTCACACACGCGCGGCAAAAATGACAGATGTTCCCGGTCATACAAAAGCGATCGTTCCGATCATGGCCAGGGCAGGGATCCGGTATCTTCATATCGGGGTCAATGCCAGTTCGCGGGTGCCGAAGACACCGCCGGTTTTCCGCTGGCGTCAGGACGGAGAAGAAATCGCTGTGAGTTACAGCGGAGACTATGCGACGCCGCTTGTCCTTTCAAACGGTGCAGCACTGGAGATGCTGCATACGCATGACAACTTCGGTCCTCCTTCCGAAGAGGACGTGGAGCGGTTCTATGAAGAAATGCGGGAAAAATATCCAAATGCGGAACTGATTACAGGGACACTGGATGATTTTTCGGATGAGATTGAAAAAGTCTGGAATACGCTGCCTGTTGTGGAGCAGGAGATCGGCGACACCTGGATCCACGGCGTTGCTTCCGATCCGGTAAAGACTTCTGATTTCAAGCGCCTCCTTTCTCTCTCAGAAAAGTGGATCCGGGATGGCGAACTGACGGAAGGAACACCCGCATACGAAACGTTTTTCGAGAACATGCTCCTTGTAGCGGAACATACCTGGGGAATGGATGTCAAAAAATACCTTCTGGATTTTTCAAACTGGACAAAGCGGGACTTCAGTCGCGCTCTAAAAAAAGATGTAACTTCCTATGATCTGTATGGCGAACATAACCGGAAGATTTTTGAGGGAATGAAGGAAGAACTGCTCCTGTTCCGGGGAAACAACCCGTTCTCCTCCTATTCGGATTTTGCCAAATCGCATACTGAGCAGCGAGAGTATCTGACAAAGGCGATGGACGCACTCTCTCCGAAACTTCGCAAAGAAGCGAAATCCGAATTGAAAATCCGGTTTCCCAAACTGGAAGGCATTATCACCCGCAATGTTGTTCCCCGTTTTAGCGCTCACCAATGGAAAGCCGAGTTTGATGAATACGGGACACTGATCCGGCTTAAGAATGAAGAGAAAAAACTGGACCGGAAAGTTCAGATCGGAAGGTTCCTGTATGAGACATTCGACGGAAAGACCGTACAGCAATGTTACAGGGAGTATGGAAGAGACCTGGACCAGAACTGGCACTGGGCGGAATGCGATTTCGGAAAACCCGGGCTTGAATATGTTCCGGAAATTCAGAATCATCTTTACCACGTCAGACCGGTAAAATGGACTTTTGACGGAACGATCATTACAATTTACTATGAGGGAGAACCGGAAGGCTGCAGATCGTACGGCTGTCCGAGAGAACTGGCAGTGACTTATCAATTTGATCCGGACGGAATCACGGTGATGCTGTACTGGAAAAGAAAAGACCCGATCCGAAGTCCGGAAGCGCTGTGGTTCGAGGTCGATCTGAAACCGTCCGGGGACGATCGCGTCCTGTTCAAAAAACTCGGAGGTCTGATTGATCCTGCGGATGTGATCAGCGGAGGAAACCGAAAACTGCATGCAGTTGAGGAAATCCAAATTCAGACTGCGGCGGGAACGTGCTCCGTGATCCCTTATGATTCTCCTCTGGTCAGTGTCGGAGGCAGGCATCTGTATGACGTTGATGACCGGCAGGAATCCCCAGAGGAAGGACTGTCCTTTTTGCTGTGCAATAACCGGTGGGGAACGAATTTCCCTCAGTGGTTCGGAGAAAACGCGAGGTTCAGCTACCGGATAACCGTTCAGTAGAATCTGTACCGGAGAAGCAATCTGTTTTGAACCCAATCATTGTTTTTGGAAAAGGAGAATAAGGAATGCTTTCAGAAAAAAACAAGCAAATCGCAATCCGCTATCTTCCTATCATCATGAAGGATATGAATGAACCGATTCCTGTCCGAAAAATTGGAATTACGGTGTTTGACGGACCGGGCGATTCCATCACTTTCCCGGGGTTACATGTGGAACCGGAAAAAGAGGGATGGAAGATGCTGATCGAGTACGCCATCTATATGGATTATGATATTCAGCATCTCTATGATCTTGAGCATGTCTGGATTGCTGTAGGAGAAAACGGAGAAGTAAAGGACTGCATATGCAGCTTTCACGGAATGAGAATCCACGCGGCGGGAGTCCCCGATCTGTACCGGATGGAAAACGGAAAGCCGGTTCTCTATATGCAGCCGGGAAAGCATGCGTTTATGCCGGACTCCAAGCTCTTCGGCCTTCATATTCTGAAAGATACCTGCTGTAATATCCATGCCGGCGGAGGGCTTCTGATCCCTCCTATGCTCCGGGATAAAATGAAGACGACTCCCGAAAGAAACGAAAAGATCCGGGCGTATATCAGAAAAAACTTTTCTTTTGAACCGGCATGGAAGTTTATACCGTTGAAACCCTTGAAGGAAGAGGATTATCTGAGCGCGGAAGAACTGCTGGAAGAAATACCACAGTTTGTTGAGGAACAGCTCGGGATAATAGAGAAAGAGTCATAGGCAAATTTTTGAATAATGAGAGCAGAAATAGGCGGAGGAATCTTGGATAGGCCGGCAAATGGAAGGACTGCGTCCAAAGCGGCGGACTAGCTGCTCATAGAGTTGATGGATTATGATGTTCTGATCTGTGCTGTGAACGCAATCCGGTTTCCATTTTCGTCTAAAACGGGAAACTGCTGATATTTAAAAGAGCTTCGCACTTTTTGTGGAAGCTCTTTTTTTTTAGAGACTGTTTTCGATTTCCTGATAAAGCCGGTCCGCTATCGGGACCGCCATGTCCAGAAGCGAGAGGCCCTTTTCCTCGAAAGATACTGCGAGGCTGCGGTCCTTTAAACTCCCGATATTGATTTTCACGTTTAACCAAGCGCCTAAAAGTGCTGATTTCAGCATCAGCGCCGATACGCCCAAATCACTTGAGGCGGAGGTATTAAAGTGCCCCGTAAGATTGTTTGCAAGGCTGAGAACATCACAGGACAGTTCCATAATGCGCAGCGCCGATTCCGTGCAGCAGGCAAGGCCGTTTTGGATTGCCGAACTGCGGGATTCTTTTTCCTCTTCGGTTTCTTTGGACATGGCAAACGCCGCGCTGACCTTGTTGAATGCTTCCGTGTCCTGATCAACCGCGGTTATCAGCTGCAGCTGAAGAGCGTTGGCTTTTTCGATAGTGGATCTGACCAGAACCTGAGAATCCGCATATTTCGGCTTTCCGACGGTCAATGCGGAAACCATGGAAACCAGGGCAGCACCCAGTGCTCCTGCCAGGGCAGAAGCAGATCCGCCACCCGGAGCGGGAGCGTCAGAAGCCAGAACTTTTGCAAACTCTTCGAGTTTCATCGAGCTCAGCTTCGCATCGCCTTTTTCATCCGGGTTATTGGCATCGATCAGATGGTATTCGATGACCTGATCGTGACAATTGAAGTTTTCCAGTTTCAGATAATACTCAGCACAGTCGACAAGAGCTTTCGCAGGCGTCATTCCGACCAACTCGCTCCCGATAATACGGACGCCATACCGGTCAGCGAGCGCTTTGATCATTTCATAAACATAGTAGAGAGGCGTTCCTTCATAGTTGACCATATTCATGGAGACCTGAGCAATCCCGCGGTCTTCCAGATAGATGCCGAGAGCTTTGCAGTATTTGAATCCGCCGGAGGAGCCCCGGATTGCTTTGGCGATTTCTTTTGCAATCTTCACATCCGAAGTATCCAGATTGATATTGAAGGCAATCAGCGGCATTCTGGCTCCGATGGCTATGATTCCGGCAGTTGGATGGATCTTCCTTTCCCCGAAGTCCGGTTCCCAATCTTTCTGAAGGAGTTTTTCCGGCATTCCCTCAAATTCGCCCTTGCGGCAGGCCGCAAGATTTCTTCGTTCCTCCCGGGTTGCGGATTCCTCATACAGAAAGGACGGAATGCGGAGCTCATCCCAGATTCTCTTCGCAACCTGTCTGGAAAGTTCAACACATTCCTCAAGAGTCACTTCTTTCGACTGAGGGACGAACGGAATCACATCTGTCGCGCCCATACGGGGATGCTGCCCCCGGTGTTTGTTGAGGTCAATCACTTCAGACGCTTTTTTTGCCAGACGGAAAGCGGCCTCTCCGATTGCTTCCGGGCTTCCGAGAATCGTAAAAACGCAGCGGTTATGGTTTCCATCGGACTGCACATCAAACAAAGTGCAACCGGGAACGCTGTTCGCAGTATCTACGAGTGCCTGAAATGCGGAAAAATCTTTTTCTTTGCTGACGCTGAAATTCGGAATGCATTCGACTATTTTCGACATAGAGAAAGTCTCCTTGAATGGATGAATTTGGACGGATGTCCTCGATGTGTGGACATGGTGTGCTCCTGAAGAGATGGCTGAAAGACACTTTTGCGCTTGAATTGAATGTCCATCTCGATTATAATTATACTATACCATTCTGCGAATTTAAAATATATAATTATCCCCTCTTTTTTCATTGCGCATTTTCTAAAGCAAAAAACAAACACCGGTTTGTTTTTTCATGCTATGATACCCTGGCTAAGGGAGAAAGGAGAACCGCAGTCAAAGAATGCTGCGGACGACATTGACCCATGCAAGATTATTCGGATGCCATGCAAGTGAAACTTGACTATGAGCTGCCAGAGTACCCGGCCATCGATCCGAAGTACCGGCGTGCACCGAAGCGCGAGTCCAGACTGTCAGAGGCGGATCAAGCGCTCGCGATCAAAAACGCCCTCCGGTACATCCATCCGGATCATCATGAGCAGATGGCCAAAGAATTTGCTCAGGAACTCAGAGAAAGAGGCCGTATTTACGGCTATCGTTTCCGTCCAGAAGGAAAGATCTACGGAAAACCCATCGATGAATACAAAGGAAACTGCATAGAGGGCAAAGCGATCCAGGTTATGATTGACAACAACCTGGATTTTGATGTGGTGCTTTATCCCTATGAGCTGACAACATACGGCGAAACCGGACAGGTTTGTCAGAACTGGATGCAGTACCGGCTCATTAAAAAATATCTAGAAATTCTGAAGGACGATCAGACGCTGGTGGTCATGTCCGGACATCCGCTGGGACTGTTCCATTCTCACCGGCTGGCTCCCCGCGTTGTCATTACCAACGGTCTGATGGTCGGAACCTTTGATGACCTTCCCAATTTCAACCGTGCTGCGGCGCTCGGCGTCGCCAATTACGGTCAGATGACAGCCGGGGGCTGGATGTATATCGGACCGCAGGGAATCGTCCACGGAACATTCAATACTCTGTTGAATGCAGGACGGCTAAAGCTTGGAATTCCAAAGGACGGAAATCTGGCAGGAAGGCTGTTTGTTTCCGCGGGACTTGGGGGAATGAGCGGCGCACAGGGAAAGGCATCTGAAATCGCGGGTGCCAGCGCCATCATCGCCGAAGTTGATGATTCGCGGATCGATACCCGTTATACCCAGGGATGGGTCAGTCACCGCACTTCTGACCTGGATGAGGCTTTGGCAATCGCCTCGGATCATCTGCAGCGCAAAGCTCCATGTGCCGTAGCTTATCATGGCAACATCGTGGACCTGCTGGAGTATTTGTATGAGAAAGGCGTCCATGTGGATCTGATGTCCGATCAGACTTCCTGCCACGTTCCGTATGACGGAGGCTACTGCCCTCAGGGTCTTACATTTGAGGAGCGTACCCGGATGCTCAGAGACGATCCGGATACTTTCCGCACTTTGGTTCAAAAATCCCTGCAGCATCATTATGAACTGATCTGCAAGTTTCATGAAAGAGGCACTTACTTCTTTGATTACGGCAACAGCTTCTTGAAAGCGGTATATGATACGGGAGTGAAAAGCATCTGCAGGAACGGCGAGAACGATCTGGACGGTTTTGTGTTCCCGTCCTATGTTGAGGACATTTTAGGACCGAATCTGTTTGACTTCGGTTACGGACCTTTCCGCTGGTGCTGCCTGAGCCGGAACCCGGAAGATCTGGATAAGACCGATCGGGCGGCAGCCGAATACATCCTTGCCCATAACCGCCGTTATCAGGATTATGACAACTATATCTGGGTCCGGGACGCAAAGAAAAACAAGCTTGTGGTCGGTACCCAGTGCCGCATTCTGTATCAGGATGCCTGGGGACGGTTGAATATTGCACTCAAATTCAATGAGATGGTCAGGAATGGGGAAATCGGGCCTGTCATTTTGGGACGGGATCATCACGATACCGGAGGAACCGATGCGCCGTTCCGCGAAACATCCAATATCAAGGACGGTTCCAACATCATGGCCGACATGGCGGTTCAGTGCTATGCAGGGAACGCCGCCAGGGGCATGAGTTATATCGCACTTCATAACGGAGGCGGCACCGGTATCGGCAACGCCGTCAACGGAGGCTTCGGCATGGTTCTGGACGGTTCCGAACGCGTGGATACCATCCTGAAAATGGCTATGCCATGGGATACAATGGTAGGTGTTGCCCGCCGTAATTGGGCACGGAATGAAAATGCCATGGAAGTGGCGGCAGAATATAACCGGGAGATGAAAGGAAAAGATCACATCACGCTTCCCTATGTGGCGGATGACAGATTGGTGGAGAATGCGCTGCATGGATAAGCTTCTCGTTACAAACATTGGCCTACTGGCGACCCCGCTGGGAACCCGCGCCAGATCGGGACCGGACCAGGGAAAGATCCGGACGCTGAAAAACGCGTGGATTCTGATCGAAGGGGAAACTATCGCAGGCATTGGACAGGGCGATCCGTTCACTCAATGTGTGCAGATGAAAGAATCTCTGGCTGTTCTGGATGCGAAAGGCGCCCTGGTCACCCCGGGTCTTGTTGACGCCCATACGCATCTGGTCTTCGGCGGATGGCGTCAGAATGAATTGGGACTCAAACTTCACGGCGCAAGTTATCTGGATATTCTGGCCTCAGGCGGGGGAATCCTGTCTACGGTACGCGCCACCCGCAGCGCCGGCATGGATGAGCTGTATTGGAAAGCCAGGGACGCGCTGGATGAAATGCTGTCCTTCGGAATCACGACGGCAGAAGCAAAAAGCGGATATGGGCTGGACATGGATACGGAGATCAAACAGCTGGAAGTGATCCGAAAGCTGAACGAAACGCATCCGGTCGATCTGGCAGCGACCTTTCTCGGCGCGCATGCCGTTCCGGAAGAATATCAGAAGAACCGTGAGGGATACATAGATTTTCTGTGCAGTCAGGTGATCCCTATGGTCGCAGAACGGGGTCTGGCTGAATTCTGTGATGTCTTCTGTGAAAAGGGAGTATTTACGGCAAAGGAAAGTTATCGGATTCTGATGGCGGGAAAAGAGCACGGGCTGATTCCCAAGATCCACGCAGATGAGATCGAGGCCATCGGGGGCACGGAACTGACCTGCGAAGTAGGGGCAATCTCGGCGGAGCACCTGATCGTTTGCCGGAAAAGCGGCATCGATGCAATGGCAAAGGGCGGGACCGTTGCCTGCCTGCTTCCTTCGACCAGTTTTTATCTGGGATCGACCTATGCGCCGGCCAGAGAGATGGTCAACACCGGGGTTCCGGTTGCCGTGGCGACTGATTTCAATCCCGGATCCTGTCCGAGCCTGAACATTCAGCTGGCAATGAATCTGGCGTGCCTGAAGTACAAACTGACACCGGAAGAGATGCTGACGGCGGTGACCCTGAACGGAGCAGCAGCGATCGGAAGAGCGGAGAAAGTCGGATCCTTGGAAGTCGGAAAGCAGGGTGATCTGGTCCTTTGGAATGCCCCGGATCTGAACTATCTGGGCTATCGCATGGGATCGAACCTTGTCAGGAACGTTATTAAAAAAGGAAACATTCTAAATTTGAAAGCAAAAGAGGAATTATTGAAATGAAATACAACCCGTCACTGATCAAAGAGGTAACCCTGGACGGTCAGAGCCTGGTTTTTGAGGAATTTATTGCGGCGGCCAGGTTCAGGGCACATGTAAAAGCGAACCCAGCCGCTTTGGAACGGATGCGCAAATCACGGGAATTAGCCGAAAAGATTCAAAAAGAGAACAGAGTCGCTTACGGAATCACGACCGGGTTCGGGGATTTCCAGAATGTGGCCGTTCCCGAAGAACTGTCCAATCAGCTTTCCACCAATCTGATTCTTTCCCATTGCACCGCGACCGGAGAGCCTTATTCCGATGAGGTTGTCCGCGGGATTATGCTTCTTCGGGCAAACAACCTGCTGGTCGGTGTATCAGGCGTAAGACCTTTGCTGGTGGAGATCATGGTAGACATGCTGAACAAAAATGTTCTGCCGGTCATCCCGCAGAAAGGATCTCTCGGTTCTTCCGGAGATCTGGCTCCTCTGGCACACATGACGCTTCCGATTCTGGGACTCGGGGAAGCCAAGTACAACGGTGAAGTCCTTCCGGGTGCAGAAGCTATGAAAAGAGCCGGTATTCGGACGGTTCCAACGCTTCTTTGCAAAGAAGGACTCGGTATGACCAACGGAACCTGCGCTATGACTTCTGCCGGAGCGCTCGCGTGCTATGATTCGATCTGCGCGGCGGAGATGGCGGATATCATCGCTTCCATGACCTTTGAAGGACTGACAGGCCTGAAAAATGCGTTTGATCCGCGGATCCATCAGTACAGAGGCCATAAGGGACAGATCGTGGTGGCTGCGAACATGCGCCTCCTTCTGGAAGGTTCTGAAATTCTGGACAATTGCCAACAGGACCGTGTGCAGGATGCCTATTCCCTGCGTTGTATTCCCCAGGTTCACGGTGCTGTGCGGGACGCGCTGCAGTATGTGATCGAGAAGGTCAATATCGAACTGAACGCAGTGACGGACAACCCGCTTCTGTTTTTAGAGGATGAGGCTGTCGTTTCCGGGGGCAATTTTCATGGCGAGCCTATGGCTTTGCCGTTTGATCTGCTCGGAATTGCGGCGGCGGAGATTGCCGATATCTCTGAACGACGTATCGAGAGAATGGTCAATGCCGCCCTCTCCAACGGATTAACACCGTTTCTGACAACTCAGCCAGGCGTGAACTCCGGCTTTATGATCGTTCAGTATGCCGCGGCATCCATGGTCTCCGAGAATAAGATCTATGCGCATCCCGCTTCGGTCGATTCCATTCCGTCTTCAGCAAATCAGGAGGACATCGTTTCCATGGGAACGACTGCCGCAAGGAAAGCAAAATCAATTGTCGAGAACACGCTGGATGTCTTGGCACTGGAACTTCTGACTGCCTGTCAGGCAATTGATATCCGCCGTCACCTGAATACGCATGGACAGGGACTGACGCCGTTCCATCAGCATATCTACGATGCTGTGCGGAAGGAGGTTCCGTTCTATGAAACGGATCAGGAAATCTGGCCAATCATCCGGACTATGGAAGCCTTTATCCGCCGCAAGGATTTGCTGGATCTGGTAGACTTGTACATGCCGGAGATGCTGGACAACAACGCGTGGGGACAGGTGCGCAGCCTGAATTGGCCGGAAATCATCGTGGACAAAAAATAGACACTTTCCTGACATTAGAAACATATTCGAAAACAATTGGAAACCCCGAAAGCATTGCTTTCGGGGTTTCTTGGCGCATTTGTCAGAATGGAATGAAGTATCTATCTTAGCCTTTCATCACAAAGCTTTTCTACGCTTTAGGCTAAAGAACCACATCTTATTTTTTGTTGATTTTGATTGCAATTTCCAGAATAAACTGAATGATGCGGAGTACTTCAAGAATGAAATCGCACACATACGAGATAATGTAGGTATCGAATACTTTCTTCATCACGGGAAGCTCTTCCTCGTTAGCAAGTTCGTATTCTTTCATCATTTCAAGCGCAAGCGCGTTTGCTTTCTTTTCGACCGGAATGTTCAGAAGTGTCACAATGAAACCGGCAACGAGCAGAATTCCACCCACAGCCAAGGACAGAAGTGAACAGACGCCGGATGTCTGAAGAACAAAGAAATCCAGCACAACGCCGAGCAAAAGCAACGGAATGAACAGAAACGGTCCGAAAATGCCGATGAGCGACAGACGGTTGCGCGTCAGTGTCTGCCGGTCTCCATCTTCACAGAGCTTGGCGATTGCAGCTTTTTGTACAGCGATTGCCGTCGCTGTTACAGAACGGCGGTCATCGATTTGAAAAAGGAAGCTCCGAAGATAGATCGTTTTAGTCAATACGTTGTAATAGTTTCCGAAAATAAGCTCTCTCCAGAAACCGGCTTTTTTCACTGTGATATTCGAATATCCTGCTTTATCAAGGACGTATCGTGCGGCCTCGACACCGGTGTGGTTTGACGAAATATGCATCTTGTTCGCTTTTGCATAACGAACCATGATAATGATCTTCATGACACCGGCGACGATTGCCATAATCACTACGAGAATCGATACGAAAACATACGCAATGGTAAGCATGCCGCTCGAGCCCATGGTTTCTGACACCAGTTCTATCAATTCATTCATAAATCGAATTCCTTTCTGTTTTCCATTACTTGCATAGGAGGTTATTTCGTATTTTATCACATATGACTTTCCGACACAAGTTTCCGTTCACTGAATAACCGGTGCCCGAGAGAACCAATCACGAGGAAGCGAGAAAAATGGGTTCCCAATAAAGCACTGCTTTAGATTCCGGAGTGATTTACAAGTATGGCTTCGTTGTTTCTCCGGACATGCCCTGATAGTATGGAAATGCAGAAGGGAGGAGAAAAACAACATGATCAAACAAGCAATTCTGTTTGCACTGGAAGCGCATGACGGGACTTTTCGCAAAGGAACCAATCTTCCGTACATCCTTCACCCGTTGGAGCCGACAACGCTTTGTAAAGGAAGCATCTGTTCCGGAAACAATCCTCCGTGCAAACGGTTCTTTGCAAACGCAATTTAATATGATATAGTAAAAACAGAAGAAATTATATGAATTGCAACGGGAGGAGCCTATGGAAAAGTTATCCGGCAGTGGGAAGAAATCCGGGAAGCGCACAATTCCGCTTTGGCTGGTTCTTGTGCTTTGCGGGATTATCCTGATCATGTTTGCCATCATTCTGTTGATGATGTATACAAATTCGAACCGCAGCGATCCGGTCAGCACATTGCCGTCCGGAACAGTATCTGCCGAAATCGACCCGGCAAAGACACCAGACCATCAGGAGATACAGCCGGGATCGACGGAACCCGAAGTGACGGCAGGGCCGACAGCAGAACCGACAGATGAACCAACTGCGGAGCCGACAGCAGAACCAACTGCGGAGCCGACAGCAGAACCGACAAAAGAGCCAACACCGGAACCAACGGCAGAACCGACAAAAGAACCGACGGCAAAACCGACTTCGAAGCCGGATTCCTTTTTGTTCGGCGGAAAGAAAGTTAAGACCGGGGCAACAAAGGTCAACGGCAAAAGTCTGGGCATCAACGGCAAGAAAAACAAGCTGAAGCACATCACAGAGAAGGAAGTGGAAGACCTTGTCAATCTGTGCCCGGATCTTGAAGAGCTGAATCTCGACTATTGTTACATGGATGATTATACGCCTCTTGGCAAGCTGGTGAAGCTTCGCAAACTGCATTTGACCAGTTGCGGCGTAGGGCAAGGGAATGCAATCGAAGATATCAGCTGGCTAGAAAACCTGACACAACTTCGGACCCTGGATCTTGCGCACAACAACATCAGTGATACGGAGGTGCTTGCGGGTCTCACCAGATTGACATTCCTGAATATCGGTGACAACCCTCTGACAGACGAGGATCTGGTGCCGATCGGAGAACTGACAAACCTGAACACTCTTTATCTTTATGATCTGAAGAGAATTGAGGATGTAGAGCCTCTGTCTAATCTTTCAAAGCTTACGTTTCTGCATATCGGATACAACAGCAAACTCAAAGATGTAAAGCCGTTGACTGCGCTGAAAAAACTGGAATATCTCCGTCTGCATCATACCAAGGTGAGCAGCCTGAGCGACTTTGGAAAATTAACTTCTTTGAAGAAGCTGGATCTTGGCAAGTGCCCGATCAAATCAAGCACAGTTCCCAATCTGAAGGGATGCACAAAACTCGAGACAATCGTACTCGAAATGGGTGACATGGATCTTTACAATGCGGTTCTCGAACTGATCAACGAAGGCTATCCGCTCCATTTCTCCTACAATTGGTCGGATGATTAATACAACAACAGAACGAAGGAGCAGAGGATGCAGAAAACCCGAATAGAGGATTTTCGGCATCCTCTTTTAAATCAGGGAATCTGAAAAAAACTATCAACAGACCGTGCCGTATGCAGTATAATAATATGTGATTTTATCGGAAGTCAGATATCACCGGAGAGAGAGGCGGTTCAGAGAATGAGTCAAAAGGTTTCTTTGCAGAATTTGATCAATACCCGTGACCTGGGCGGAATGAGGACAAAGGACGGATTATCCATTCGTCATGGGAAACTGATCCGCAGCGGGGAACTTGGAGCAGCTTCGGATGAGGACCTGAAATGGCTTTCCAATCATGTCGGACTGATTATCGATCTTCGGACGGAGCAGGAGTGTATGGAAAAACCGAATCCATCCGTTTCCGGAACGGATTATCTGCATCTGTCGGTTATCAGAAACCTTGCCGCGGGTATCAGCAGGGACAAAGGTTCAGAGCAGAAAGCCTTTTCCGTTCTGGAGGCAGAACCGGAGCAGGCAAGAGAGTTCATGATCCATGCCTATACCGTGTTTGTTGAAGATGAATACTCGGTTGCACAATACCGCCGGTTTGTGCAGACCCTTCTTGAACCGCGCAAAAAAGCAGTTCTCTGGCATTGTTCCGCGGGGAAAGACCGCACCGGTTTTGCTTCCGTAATCATTCAGGAATTGCTCGGAGTTCCGAGAGCTGACATTATGGAGGATTATCTGAAAACCAATCAGTTCCTTGCGGCTGACCTGCAGAACATGATAGAGATGGTGGGAAGACAGATGGGAATCACCGGAAGCAAACTGGAAAAGACACTGCGCTATATGTTTGCTGTTCAGGAAGAATATCTTGAGGCCGTCTATCTGAAAACCGAGGAAATTTACGGAGGTTTTTCTGCGTTTCTGTCAAAAGGACTTGGCTGCAATCGGCAAACGGTCGAACACCTCCGCAAATTGTATCTGCAACCGTGACTTGATCACCGCTTGTCCGGGAGGTTCCATAGATGGATAGGAGAAACGAAAAATCAAAAGAGGCAATCAAGAAAGCACTGATCAGACTTTCCAAGGAAAAAGACTATTCGGAAATCACCGTATGCGAACTATGCAAGGCTGCGGGTGTCTCCAGATCGACTTTCTATAATAATTATCATCTGTTCAGTGATGTTGCTGCGGAGATCAGCCATGAATCAATGGAGAAAATCAGGAAGGAACCTTTGACCAGAACCTTTTTCGATCTGATAACCGAAAACGGGGACGAGCTGAAACTTCTGCTGGAAGCGGGTATCTTCGGTCAGCAGTTCGGCTCGTTTCTGAAGGAAATCCTTGCGGAAGAGTTAAGGCAGACCCCGGAAAACGGCCAGAATGAGCTGACGCTCAATGTAATGGCGCTGTATCATGCATACGGATTATTCGGAGTTCTTCTGAATCTGGTCCGGCTGAAGAACAATCCTCAATATGATCCGATCTATCGTGAGAGTGTGGAAACATTAATGGAACTGCACCGGAAACTGCTTTGGCAGCAAACAGAGCCGGAGGACAAGCACTGAATATATCGAACAATTTCTTTAATTGTGTCCGATAAAATCGGAGAAAAGTTTACATGATCTTTTCATTATGATATGCTTTCATATAAGAAAAGATCATTTTTCTTGTTAAAAAACGGGAAGGAGAAGCATCTGTATAGGATTCGGGGGGAATAATATGGCAAAGGAAATAAAGACCAGATCCTCAGTCTGGCGCAATTTTATTCATCTGATCAAAACAATTAAACTGCCGTTCGTTCTGCTGATCATCGTGTTCCTGCTGAACCTGGGACGGGCGGCAATTCAGCTGCTGATTCCGGAAAAGACAGGAAGTATCTCGACGATCGTTCTTGAGAGCGGAGGGGATGCGGTTCATCTTGCGGTTTCAATCTGCTTAACGCTGTTTGCGCTCGCCCTGGTCGAGTTTGTCGGGAGCCTGGTTGCAACGTATATCACGAATATTGCGAAGGCGCAGATGAACCGGGATTTCCAGAAAGTCGCATCCAGAAAGGCGTTTCTTCTGAAAGCCGCGGATATCGAGGCGAAGGATCCAAAGGAGTTTATCTCCCGTATCACAACAGACACGGAATTCGTCAGCGAGTTCATTATCGATCTGCTGGTAAATGAGATTCCAAGGCTCTATTTCATTATCAGCACGATTGTCAGGGTCGCCAGTATGGGAAACGGCTCTCTCGTTCTGGGCTTTATCCTGGTTGTTCCGGTGATCATCGTCGGATCGCTCTGGTCCGGAAGAGTGACATATAAGGCACAGAACAAGCTGCAGGCGATTATAGCGCAGCTGACCGCAAAACTTGCGGAGAAAGTGAACAATATCGAGACCATCAAAGCTTACAATAAGTCAGAAGACGAGATGGAAGCGGGCGGCGCGGCGATCGATGAAATGAAGAAAGCGCAGAAAAAGACCACATGGGCAGCGGCATTCAACACGCTGATCTCCAATATTCTGTTTATTGTTCCGACGCTCATCATTATGCTGATCGGTGCGATTCAGCTGCTGAATAAGACGATCACGACGCAGGAGTTTATAACCTATTTCGGGCTCGGCGCGACTTATCAGACCTATATCGCTGCGCATCTGACCCTGTGGGTGCTCGCAAAGCGGGCGCAGGGCGCAACGCAGAGGATTTCTGAAGTACTCCTGTTAGAGGAGGATCGCGGAGGCGGGGGAAAAGCGGAAAACCCGGGAACGATCGAATTCCGGAATGTCAGTTTTTCCTATGGTGACAGCGAGATCCTTTCCGATGTCAGTTTCGTCGTGAAACCGGGAAGCAAAACAGCCATAGTAGGCAAAAGCGGCTCCGGAAAATCGACGATACTGAATCTGATAGAACAGTTCTACCGCCCTGAAAAAGGAAGTATCCTTTTAGACGGCACAGATGTTACGACATTGGAAACATCTTCCTACCGCAATCTGTTTGCTTACCTGCCGCAGAATGCACCAGGGTTTTCCGGAACCGTGCGTGAGATGCTTGCCTATGGAGCAAAGAAGGAGCATACAGATGAAGAATATAGGGATATCCTTCAGAAAATAGGTCTGCTGGATAGCATTGGACAGCTCGGCGGGCTGGATTATGAGGTCGGAACAAACGCAGCGAAACTTTCCGGAGGTCAGAGGCAGCGGCTTGCGGTTGCCAGAATGCTGCTGCAAGACGCAAAGATCGTTCTGGCAGATGAAGCGACAAGCGCACTTGACACGGATGGCGCGCGCCGCATATCGGAATTGATCGATGAATATGCCGCCGATAAAACCCGGATCATTGTCGCACATGATCTTTCTACAATCACAAACGCGGATCAGATCATTGTACTGGATCATGGAAAAATAGCAGACTGTGGAACGCATCAGGAACTTGAAATACGGTGTGATCTGTACAGAAGCTTTCTGAACGCGGGAAAGGAGGACTGAGCCATGAAAAAGAACAGTACCCTTGAACGGGAAACAATTCAGGTCAAAACGAAAAAACCGTTGAAAGAACTGTATAAGGACGTGAAAAAGCCTGTGATCCGGACGCTTCTCGGCTCTCTCCTGTATGTTGCCGGAACGCTGATCATTGCGACTCAGGCAGACTCGCTGGCACAGATTTCCATCGGCAACTTCACGGACATTTTACCGATCCTCGTGTATGCTCTGATGTGCGTGATCGGGTATATCTTCTTCTATATCAGTGTTATTGCGGACCTGGGATTTGTGGATCTTGCAGCAAGGATCCGGAAAAAAGTCTGGAACAAGACAATGCATCTGCCTCTTCGTTATTTCGATAAGGAAGGTCCCAACCAGGTCATCAGCCGTGTCACTTCCGACCCGGAATACTCCTATCAGCCGTATAAACTGCTGCAGCTGACTTTTACCCTGGTCGCGTTTCTGCTAATCGTTCTTGTCGGAGACGCAGCGATCCCGGCACTGGCGCTGATCCTGATCATCGGGTTTATCGTAACGATGGTGCTCATGTTCGTATTTGCCAAATACAGTGAACGCGGCGCAACCTATACGGCATCCAAACTTGCCGCGCTGACAGCTTTCCTCGCGGAACGGTTCAACCGGATCAAGTTCATCAAGGCGATGAACAGTGAAGAGAAGGAGACTGAGAACGGAAATGCGTTTATCGGCGAGCGGTATGAAGCGGCAAAATATAACGCTATGGCGCTGACAATGGTGCAGTTCGGGCAGACCTTCATTACGTTCATCCTGTTCACAGCAGCATTCCTGTTCGGTGCCCTGATGATCAAAAACGGCAGCGTCAAGAGCACATTGGCACTGATCGCTTTCTATGCCTACGGCAACAATCTGATCCTGGTCTTCCAGTTCTTTGCACAGTTCCCGTCCGTGTTCGCCATGACCAGAGGCGGCAGTAAGAAACTGGTTGCGATCTTCGAGGAGAAGGAAGAGAATCTGGATGAAGGGAGACCCGAACTTGCGGAAACCGGAGATATTTCTTTGGAGAACGTTTCCTTCGGTTATACGGATCAGAATGCAGTAAGGAACATCAATATGATGATTCCGAAGGGGAAGGTCACTGCGATCATCGGGCCGAACGGCAGCGGCAAGACTACCGTGCTCAGGCTGATTGACCGCCTGTATCCGGACTATAATGGAAGTATTCGCATCGGAGCGGAAGAGAGCAGCGAAATATCGCTTCGCGCATGGCGCGACCGGTTCGGAATTGTCAGCCAGAATGCAGCCTTGTTCGAAGGAAGCATCCGTGATAATATCTGCTATGGAGTCAAGGAGCCAACGGAGGAAGAATTGCAGGCCGTGATCGGACTTGCAGGCCTTTCAGATGTGATTGAGTCGCATGAAGGCGGGTTGGATTTCAATGTCGGCGTAAACGGCGAGAAACTTTCCGGCGGAGAGCAGCAGAGGGTTGCGATTGCACGCGCAATGCTGAAAAACCCGGACTATCTGGTTCTGGACGAAGCGACTGCGAATCTGGATCCCTTAACAGAACAGAAGATCAAAAACAGCATCTCTGCCCTGATGAAAGGAAAGACATCTGTTATTGTGGCTCACAGCTACCGGACAGTGGAAGGCGCGGATCAGATTATCGTTATGAACAACGGTATCGTAGAGGACTGCGGGACTCCGGAGGAACTGATGGAGCGGAACGGGTATTTCAGGTCGTTCGCCGCTGCCTGTGCGGAATAAGGAGCTAGTATGGTATTCAAATATATTGAGTGGATGGCACTGGTACGGGATATGAAACGGTACCAGAAAGTCGACGACTATGCGGGAAAGGCTGAACCGGGTCATCTGTATGCATTTTATCCAGAAGGGGCGATTTCAAGCGATGGCAGCCGCTATCACGCACTGTTTCGGACCGGGAAGGAAAACCGGCTGCTGATCGTTTTGGACGGCGGAGGTATGATCTTTGACAAGGCCAGCGCAGCCTATCCGTCCGGGGATGAGTATGTGGAAGGGACATTATCATTCTATGACGCATACTGCAAACCAAGCAAAAATGCGTACGCACGGCTGAGCATTTTTCACGAAAAATGCAAAAAAAGCCCTTTTTACGGATGGAACATGCTGTATCTTCCGTATGCAACGGGCGATTTACATGCCGGAAGCGGTGAATTCATCTATTCGGATGCGGATGGCAGGGAAAAAACCTTTTACGCATACGGCAACATCAATCTGCACCGCAGTATCGACTTTATCAAACAGTTCTGCCCAGATCCTGAGCAGCTGGTGGTTCTCGGATGCAGCGCCGGAGGATTTGGAACGGCATTCGTGGGAAATGACATCTTAAATTGTTTTCCGGACTGCCGTGACTGTACCTGCATCGTGGACGGCGCAGCATTTGATTTTGATTTCAGGGAATGCGCTGAAGAACTGTGGCAGGTACCGGCTTCGATCGGAAATGCGCTGAAAAGTTCCGATATTGTAGCGGACGGACTGGAGTATCTGTATGAACATCAGAAGGACCGGGTAAAGATCGGATATGTGATTTCGATGAAAGATTTTGCACTGACCCGGTATCAGAACTATATTGATACCAGAAAAGAAATGGGATGGCCTCCGGAAGCGACAGAACGGATGCACCGGATTATTTCCGGTACGATCAGACGGCTGAAACAGTCTGTCCCGACCTTCAGCTACTTCCTGTACAACTATAACTTCAATGATATCAACGGGAAGCCGGTGGCGTTCAACGGAGCGACATCTCACTGCTGCCTGTGGGTACCGGAATTTGTGCGGTTTAAAAGAGAAGAGTGTACGGGACTGCAGTGGGTCAGAAACGTGATGGAAGGGAAATGCACACAGATCGGAACGGATCTGCTGGTGTAAGGATGGAAAGAAAGACTAACTATTAAAAGTCAAGGCCAAAAGAGGTGAGTTTTGAAAATTATTTGAATATCCATCGCCGCCCTTGACAAACAGCCAGCAAGCGCAGGAAAACGGCAAGCGAGGGCGATGGAGGGAACAGGAAACAAGAACTCCGCTTGTCCTCGGGAGAACAAGTGTAGCGCTTGCAGGCTTCGGTTTGTCAAGGATACGCTGCGCCGGCG
>JAFWJN010000015.1 GCA_017514685.1 Clostridia bacterium | reverse complement strand
TCAAACTGTTCTCGTATCTGCTCCTCTGCCTGCACTGGTTCAATCCGCTGTGCTGGATCGCCTACTTTGAAATGGGAAAAGACATGGAGATGAGCTGCGACGAGTATGTGCTGTCCCATTACCGGGAGATCGCAAAGGATTACGGAACAGCGCTGCTTTCCTTTTCCACCGGTCACCGGTTCTCCCTGGCCAGCCCGCTCGCTTTCGGAGAGAGCAGCATCAAAGAGCGGATTCTGAACGTGATGCGGTACAGGAAAGCCTCAAGGATCGTTACCGTACTGGCTGCTGCCGTGTGTATCGTTGCGTTGGCGGCATGCGGTACAAACGGAACACAGCCTTCCGAACCTCCTCCTGCTGCAAATGAAAATGGGGATCCTGTTCAGGAAGATTCAACCGTCGCTCCCCGACATGAGTTGGAGATGGTTTCGTCCCAATGGGGGTTTGGCACGACCAACAACTGGGTCCTATCTGCAGATACAGGATTTTTTTGTATTACAAGAGATGACAGGGGTATCTATCCGACATGGTACGATCTGGAAAACATGACAAGAAAAAGTCTGGGAACAGAACAACTCCTGCCTTACATGGAACAGTACATGCTGTTCTCTGCCGGTGACAGACTTGTCGCGTGCACTGAAGAAAACAGCCGAATCAACATCATCTCACCGCCTTATGAGGAGGTCACCGAGACCTATCAAATTAAAGACCAAACCGGAAAGATATGGCATATCTATTACCAGAGCGCCATCGTTTACGACCGGCAGGATGATGTAATTTATTGTTCTCTCAATGAGGAAGACCCTCTAAGAGAGAAACCGATTTGGCTTGCCTGCGTCAATCTGAAATCAGGCTCAGCAGAGCTGATCATGAAGACGGAAGAAAAACACTTGACATTGTTCGGCAGCTGCTCCAAAGAAATGCTCATCCTTATGAGTGGAAGAAACAACAATGAAAAACAGGATGGCGAGGCACTTACGCTTCTGTTTGATCTCAGCCGACATGAAAACGAATCGACTTATTTCGGCGAGGAACTGAAAATCGAGGACCGAGAGCCTATATCCGGGTATGTTTTCGGTGAAAACGAAATATACTATTCCGGCGACTATGCTGGCGTTAGATACCTCAAATCATATGAATACAAGACTGGAAAGAAAAATGTAATCTGCCCCATTCCTGATGGACGGCGCACGAGTTCACAGTTTATCCATGATGGAAAATTCTATGTTCCGGGGCATACCTCCGTTGACGGAGAGTTCGGGACCATCTGGTTTGATACGACTTCAGGCGAGTGGATCGATACTCCAATCCCCGAAGCCTCTTCCCTAAGCGAAGGCAAAACATTAAACATGCTTTTCAGAGGATTTTCCGGATCTGTAGGTGAATGGTACTGTCTGGCTGAAAACGGCAGCACCTCAGATATAAGAGACAGAGAATACGTATTTGTGAAAAGAGATGATTACTGGAATGGGTCATATAACGTTGTACGAATCGACGAACAGTCGTCTAAAACGCCTCTTTTCCAATGGACAAATGTATATGATGATGCGGTCTTAGGCTATTCTAAGATTGAAAAGAATGGGAAAAAAGGTATTGTTGTCCGTTATTTCGATTTTAAAAGCAGGAAAGAACGTTCCTTTGAACTCGTTCCATTTGAATACACTGGTCTTCCGATTCTGATTCGATCAGATGAGAAGATCTATGCTGTATCAACAAACGTTTCCGGACCAGGATTATACGCCGAACGCTTTGATTATGAGCATCTCGTCTATACAATTGACATATCCTTAGGAGAGATAAGTCAGAGAAAGTACAGTACTGCTGTTGACCTGTCTTTCTCTTCCGATATGATGATCTCACTGGACGGAACAAAATTGATGGTAAAAGGGGTTCCAAGTGAATCGGAAGAATTGAACGATCATTTCGAGTACTGGATCCTGAATCTGAACACCCTAGAAATCGATCCCCTGACATCTGTTCAAGATGAATATGAGTTATGCTATACCGATCCGGTCTTCAAACTCAGTGTGTCTGAGAATGCACAATATGTTGGAACAAACTCATATGGAGACTACTATAGGATTCACGGTGAAGAAAAAGCAGAAAAACATCATTATGTGTGGTCTCTTTGGTGCAGAGACCACGACGGAAACGAATCTCTTGTTGTAGAGGACCTTTACCCAATAGCGTACAGCGGGCCCGTGCTCAACCAGATTAAATACACCTATATCGCAGATGATTATGCTTATTACGCAGGGATGGTCACTAATCAGGATGATGAATGGTCTCTTTTGGGAAGTAGTTATTATGTTGCCGATCTAAAGACCGGTGTGGTCAGGGAGATATATTTCTTAACAAGTGAAAATCCTTCCGACAAGTCTGCGTACAACCGCATGATCGGTGAATATGGAGACTATCTGATTTTCGCGCGGCCGCTTGTCACGCACGGTCTGGTCATTGAAGAAGACGGCATTGCTATGGTCAAAAAGGAAGATTTCCTGAGCGGTGAGTTTTCCTGGGAGCACTTTAGCGCATGAGAGAATACCTGATTGACAGGAAGAAAAAGAAATTGTGCTGATAAAGCAGAAAGAGAGAATACACCTGTATGAAACATGTTCTCAGCTTGCTGGTCTTAATGGCGTTGGTTCTATCAGCCTGCGGCACACAACAGAACCTACCGGCTCCGATTTCGTTCGATGAGCCGGAGATCTCCGGAACGCAGAACGAGAAGGATCCGCAGCCAAATCGGTTGTTTCCGTATAACGGGGAACAGCTCTGCGCATTCGAACGGAAGACAGAATCAGAAGAGACACTGAATTCGAAGAAGAACCATTCCTCAGTTCTTCTGTTCGACTATGAGACAGAGTCTTATGTCAGTCTGGACCTGCCCGATTTCAGAACCTATTCAGGAGTCACTGCTTCCGCACCGGTCCTGTGGAACGGAAAAGTCCTGACAGTGGAGTGCAGGGCGCTGCGCTGCCCGGCGTATGATCTGTTTATGGATGCAGCCCCAAGCAGGCTGTTTCTCTCAGATCCCGAAAGTAAGGACACATCAGTCATTGAGACGGATGAGCAGTATTATTTGTTCGGCTCCCCTGTGTGGGGAATTCCGGACGACGAGTCGCACATCCTGATCACAGGCAGCCGGGGAGAAGGAGAAGAAACATTACTCCTGAAAGTCGATCTTACGGACGGATCCGTCGAGGATCTGGGCGGATACAGCGAGACCGACCGTGACCGGCCGGTCAACGGGATGCCTTTTGACCTGCGCTGGGAAGATGCGGACGGATACACTTACGGCTACCGCGGGTCCGGAGGCATAGATGCCCAGGCACTGTACCGAAAGAGAACTGGCGTTCCCGGTGATTATGAATGCATCGTCGAAGACTGTTATCCGGAAGACTATTACAACCCATATACGGGCTCATTCCGGGTTCTCGGAAACACGGTATACTATTATGGCGTCTGTCAGGGGGAAAGCAAAATTCCTACTGTCTTCTGTTTTGATCTTGATAGCGGATCGATCATCAGGAGAGAACGCGAAAGCGGCGAATCCCTCATGCCGGTGGATCAGTATGGAGAATATCTGGTGCTTGCCGGGCCCGAACAGGTTCGCAGTGGAGTGCCTCTGCCTGCAGACGGTGTCCGGATGATCGGAAAGGAACAGTACATGGAAAACGATTCATCCGGTATCCCGTTTGCGGAAGAATCCGATATTGTCCGAAGCGACGGCTGGTCGCCGCAAATGTCTCCTCCCATGACGGACCTGTCCTGGATTACTGAGAACGGAGCAGTTGGATTTTTTAATAGTCTTTATACTCCGGAAAAACAGACGACAGATATTCTGGCATATTATGATTTTGAATCACTGACATTCAAATTGTTTGAACTGCCGGAAATGATAAGAGGCAGGACAAATCTTCACAAGCTGTATCTGCTCGACAATCTGGTGATCGGCTTCTCTGCCAGAGCAGAAGAACAGGGCGGCAATAACCACATCATCGATGATAGCATTGACAGTCATTT
>JAFWJN010000056.1 GCA_017514685.1 Clostridia bacterium | reverse complement strand
CGCCGGCGCAGCGTATCCTTGACAAACCGAAGCCTGCAAGCGCTACACTTGTTCTCCCGAGGACAAGCGGAGTTCTTGTTTCCTGTTCCCTCCATCGCCCTCGCTTGCCGTTTTCCTGCGCTTGCTGGCTGTTTGTCAAGGACGGCGATGGTCAACTGAATTTAGTTTGCTTTTCATCTCTCTGAGTCTTGACTTTTAATAGTTAGTCTCTTAAATATAATTATTTATTTACTAAAAATATATCAGCTAAATCAGGTTCAGCATCCGACTGACAGTATTTGTTATTTCATCCAAGTTAAATGACTGATCGATTTCCAGATAAGGCAAATCGTATTCTATGCAATCTTCCTTAATCATATGGCTGCATCTGATCAATCGTTCCAGATCAACCTCATCATCAATCCTTTTTTCAATTTCATTAGCATGCTGAATAACGTCTTCCAAATGACCTCTAAGATATGATTCAGACATGACTATAAACAAGCTCCGAATATCTTTCAGATACCGATCATCAAAAGTATTCTGCCATTCAACAGGAATATAACATCCTTCAATAATAATGTCCTGAGAATTCTCAATCACTGTTTTTATGAGTTCGGAGACAAAAGGCCACATAAAGTATTTCATTTCATAGTCGTCTTCCACCGTCAAATCTGTCATTTTAGTTCGGATAAAACCCATTTTTAAGTGATCAAGAGAAAGGTAAGGAATATGATGTCGGAGCATTAATTGGTTCGAAATCAATGTTTTTCCGACATGGCTGCTTCCTCCAACAAGTATTACCATATTTCCCTCTCTGAATAAAATTATTAAATGAAAAGATGGCAGTCAAACTGCCATCAAAAAGCAAATTACTTTAATCCAGTATCAAAGCCTACTTTATGATAGACCTTACGTATCGTTTTTGATGCAATCATGCTTGCTTTTTCCGCTCCATTCTTCATGCACTCGATCATATATGCCTTGTCTTGCAAGTAGCGTTTATAGTCAGCATGAATCGGTTCAAGCACAGATAAAACAGCATCAGCTACACCAGCTTTCAAGTCTCCGTATCCTTTTCCTTCAAAAGTTTTTAATGTCTCTTCCATCGTCTTGTTCAGGCAGGTGGCATAAATCGTTAAGAGATTTGATACTCCGGGTCTTGAAGCAGGATCATATGCGATTGTTGCTTCGCAATCTGTTACTGATCTTTTTATCTTTCTGACAACAGTATCCGGATCATCCATCAGGAATATACTTGCATTGGGATTTGCATCAGACTTTGACATCTTTTTATCCGGTTCCTGCAAAGACATTATTTTTGCGCCAAACTTAGGAATAAACGGTTCCGGAATCACAAATGTATTCCCATACAGTTTATTAAACCGTTCCGCAATATCTCTTGTTAATTCAACATGCTGCTTTTGGTCAGCTCCGACAGGGACATAGTCAGCTTGATAAAGAAGGATATCGCTTGCCATCAGAACAGGGTAAGTATAAAGGCCGGCATTGATATTATCCGCATGCTTGGCACTTTTGTCTTTAAACTGCGTCATGCGGTTCAGTTCGCCCATATAAGTAGTACAGGCAAGGACCCAGTTCAACTGAGCATGTTCCGGTACATGCGATTGAATAAAAATAATAGACTTTGACGGATCTATTCCGCATGCCATTATAAGTGCATATGCTTCCATAGAACGTTTCCTAAGTTCCGAAGAATCCTGCCTTACTGTAATAGCATGCTGATTTGCAACCATATAAAGAGAAATATACTGATCCTGCATCTTTGCCCATTGTCTAAGTGCTCCCAGATAATTTCCGATTGTAAGGTTGCCGGAAGGTTGTATCCCTGATAATACTGTCTTCTTCTTTTCTTCCATAAAAAAATCTCCTAATAAAGCACGGTGAGTAAGCCGTAAGCCGAGTTCTGTCAATGTACGATCATCTATCTACGCAATTTGTTACCAAATTGCTCCTGCGATTACAAGGAGCTTAACGGGCCACTATTAAATGCTCCCAATTCAATCTTGCACCGAGTGGGGTTTACAGGATCAATATGTCGCCATATTGTCGGTGAGCTCTTACCTCGCCTTTCCATCCTTACCGGAAAACCGGCGGTTTATTTCTGTTGCACTTTCCTTGAAGTCGCCTTCACCGGGTGTTACCCGGCACTCTGCCCTGTGGTGCTCGGACTTTCCTCATCTCCTAACGGATCCGCGATCGTCTGTCTTACTCACCGTGAAACCAATTATTCCATATATAGCATTCGCCCGCAGTTTTCGCATTCAGCCACTGCTCCGCTGCCGGACAGTTTAGAAAGCTGTAAGGTCGGAAGCCCCATGTTGCAGCCGCTGCACTTTCCTCCTTTAACCGGAACAACCGGCATCGGATAATGCTGTCTGGCACGTTTGTATCTCGCCATAAGCCTGGGATCAACTTTTTTCTCAAGCTCTACCAATTTGAGATCAAACTGATCAAGTTCTTTCTGTGCATTGTCACGCTCCTGAAGGCATATTTCCTTAACTTGATCATATTCTTTTTTCGCTTTAACTGCTGCTTGTCTTGTCTTCTGATACTCTGCAATCTGACGTTCCAATGTCAGCAATGTATTCTTTAATTCTTTTTCGATTGAGTTGATCTCACGGTTCAGCCTTTCAATGTCATGACGAAACTCGGTCATTTCTTCAGATGTCGTTTCATCGTCATTTTCCAAGGTATCCAATTCCGATGTTTCAAGATCAAGTCTTTTTAAAGCTGTCTGATATTGACTGCTTACACGATTCTCCGCCGCAGATATAGTTTCAAGATCATCAGAGAGTTTTTTTATAGTCGCTTGCTGGGATTTCAACAATTTAGCAAGTTTATTGAAACGGACTCTTGCCTCAGTCGTACGAAGCGATGTTTCAACCTGCTGTCTTTCTAAATCGACTTCCTGATAATTCAATATTGCTTCCGGTTTGCTCATGGTCTTTCCTCCTCATAGGATCGTCAATGGAGATTTCTCTACACTCGATTCTATATATTTTACACTATTTCCATACTCCTGTAAACGGGCAATCAATTTTTTTATAACAAGTACTTCCGTCTGATAATGTCCTGCCACAATACAGGGCATGTTGTAAAAGCCTGCTTGAACAGCTTCATGATGACGCATTTCTCCTGTTATAAATACGTCGCATTTCTTATCAGCAGCATCAGAAATCATATCACCGCCTGCGCCGCCTACAATCCCTACCGTTTTTACCATACGGTCTTTCGCACCATAGCTGTATACTTTTGTATGAAAAACTGCCTCACAAACAGTTATAAAGGACAAAAACGGTATGGACTCTTTCAATACACCTATCCGGCCTATGCCGTCTTCTCTTAATGATGAAATCTCTTCCAATCCCAATGATTCAGCAATTGCATCATTAACCCCGCCTTCACATGCATCCAGATTTGTATGTGCAGCATACATTCCTATACCATTTCGTATTAATTTATATGCTGCAGCCGTATCTGGATCATCCGGAAGCATACGCTTGACCGGATGAAAAAAAACGGGATGATGTGTCAGGACGAGATCAACCTTTTCAGCAATCGCTTCTTCCGCAACAGGAACAGATAAATCAAGTGCAACCAGTACTTTCCCTATCTCTTTTTCCGTGCCAATCAGAAGACCGACATTATCATAGTCCTGTGCCAGATTGCATGGAGCTATTTCCTCCATTATTTTGATCCATTTTTCAAGTTTCATATGTTTATTCCAATCTGTCTTGTATCTGTTGTAATGCTTTTATTTTCTCCATTATTCTGGCTTCGCCTTCCGTTCCTTTTATTTCCGTCAGTTTTAACTGATACAGATTCATCTGCAATTGGATCAGGGAAGGCAAGTTAGGATCTTTCTGCACATAAGACATATAACCAATATCAAAAAAAGAAACCGGCCATTCGTCCGGAATGGATTGCATCGTATCTTTTTTCTCCGCACAAAAAATTTGATACAATCGGTTATCTTCCCGAATGATGGAATCCTCTATGATATGATAACAGTTATCATGAAGATAGCGGCGAATCTCCGCCTGTGCTCTCATCGGCTGAAAAACTGCTGCTTTCGCGCCTTTCAGCGGAAGAATTTCATTCTCCAGAATTTGACGCATAAGCGTACCTCCCATCCCGAGAATGGCAATTGCATCGCACTCATTATCCTCTATAACCGCAAGCCCGTTTCCCTGGCGAAATGATGCTCTGTCAGCAAGACCGATATGCGTAATCAGCTGTTTTGCTTTTTGGAGAGACTCAGAACTGATATCAGTTGCGATTATCGTCCTGCACAAGTTCTTTTGTAAGAGCGCCGCTGAAAGTCTTCCATGATCGCACCCGATATCTGCAACCGTATGATACCCATCGAGCATTTCGGCTGCTTTCTGCAATCTTGGAGAAAGATGAACATAAAGATTATTCATATATGAATTGCTTTTACCGGCTTTACAGTATTGATCGGAGCGCCTCCCAGACAAACATCTCCATTATAGAAAACCGCCCACTGACCGGGAGTAACAGCTCTCTGCGGTCGTTCAAAAACAACTCTTGCAGTATTCTCCCCGGTTCTTTCAACAGTTACCGCCTGATCAGGTTGTCTATACCTGAACTTTGCCATGCATTGGAAGCGATCTGCAGGCGCTTTGCCCTCTGTCCAGTTAACGGTTTCAGTCGTCAACTCTGTTGAAAAGAGTTCTTCATGTTCTCCCTGCTGTACAATAAGCAAATTTCGCTTCAAATCTTTGCCGATTACAAACCAGCTTTCGCCGGTTCCATCTTTTCTTCCGCCAATACCAAGGCCTCTTCTTTGACCGATTGTATAATACATCAGGCCATCGTGGATTCCGACTTTTTTCCCATGATCGTCTACGATCTCGCCCCTTTGGGCCGGAAGAAACTGCATGAGAAATTCTTTGAACTTTCTTTCACCGATAAAACAAATCCCTGTGCTGTCTTTTTTCAAAGCGTTGGAAAAGTGTTCCCTCGCTGCAATTTTACGGACCTCCGACTTTTGCATGGCCCCAATTGGAAAAATAGCTCTTTCAAGTTGTTCAGGCTTTAACCCAGCCAGAAAATATGACTGATCTTTGTTCTGATCCAATCCTTTCAGGAGTCGTTTTCTTTCATCCAGGCGGCAGTAATGTCCTGTTGCTATTGCTGAAGCACCGGATTGTAATGCAAAATTCAAAAACGCCTTAAACTTAATCTCACAGTTACACATTACATCCGGGTTCGGGGTTCTTCCTTTTCGATATTCATCCAAGAAATAAGAAAAAACCCGGTCCCTGTACTCTTCTTCAAAGTTCACAGTATAATATGGGATGCCGATTGTATCGCAAACGCTCCGAACATCTTCATAGTCCTGCGTTGCAGTACATACTGCATTCTCATCCGTTTCGTTCCAATTCTTCATAAAGACGCCGATCACGTTATGCCCTTCTTCTTTCAGAAGATATGCAGCAACAGCGCTATCAACGCCTCCCGACATACCAATTACAACATGACCTTCTTTTATCATATAACTCTCATTTCTCAGAAAACTTTCAATTGGGCTTTCTCTGTGTGCTAATGATTCTATCCAGCGCATGAAACAAGCACAAGGAATAATAGTATTAGCGTCCGAACGAACCAAACAGTCTGGAAAGCGGTTCTATTACCTCATTAAATTTTTTGATTCCCTCACTAAGCGAACTGAAATCAACTTTTGAAATACTTTCAAAGACAGAATCAGCTTCTTTCATGGTATCCATTGTTTGATCAATCAGTTCATTGATTCCTTCCGTGTCATTCTTCAGCTGTTCAATTGTATCTTCCGCAGTTGAAACAAAAGACTGATAGGTTTCCTCGATTGCCTTAAAATCTATTTCTTTGAGTTTATCAGAAACATCATTGATTCCGGCAGTTGTGACTGCAACTTCATCCGCAAGAGCAGTAATGTGTGTTTTCAAGAAAGAAAAACCAATCAATACGGATGTCAGCGCGATTAACCCCATCAAAAGACCGCAGCATGCAAATATAAACTTCAGTCTTTCATATTTAACTTGTTTTTTCTGTTCATCAAGAATCTTCTGCAGCAATTCTTCCTGTCTGCTATTGAAAGCCTGTACTTCCATGAGCGGATCTCCTTTCTTGTCTGTTACTTCATGACCGTGCAAACTTTTTTATACTCTGCAACTTTTTTATCCGGAAGGGGACGGACCGTGTATTTTTCAGGATGAATGCATTCATTCGCTCTGATATAAAATGTTGCATCATCAATTTCCGGGAAGAGAACTCCGTTCCGTTTCTGCAGCTTTTCCATTGCTTCTTTTACAGACGGATGCACCTCGATATACATGCGACGAATTTTCGTGCCCTTCAGTATCTGCAAGGTTTGCTTTCTAAGCCTGTTAAAAACAGAATACGGAGAAAGTACCTTTGCTTCTCCTTCGCAACAAGGGCATGTCACTTTCAACGTGTCTCCGATGCTTCTGCCCGTCTTTTTACGAGTAAGTTCAACAAGTCCAAGATGCGTAAACCCGAAGACATGTGACCGAGTATGGTCATCATGCATCGCGTTTTTCAAAGTTTGCAGAACAAGCTGCCGGTGCGCTTCTGTTTCCATATCGATAAAATCGATAATTACAATTCCACCGATGTCACGGAGTCGAAGCTGCAGAGCTATCTCCTCTGCTGCCTCACAATTGGTAGCCGTGATCGTTTTCTCCAAGTTGTCTTTGCCAACAAACTTACCTGTATTAACGTCAATTACAGTTAATGCTTCCGCTCTGTCAATTATGAGGTATCCCCCGCTCTTAAGCCAGACTTTTCTGGAAAGCGCTTTATCTATCTTGCTTTCCGTATCATATCTGTCAAACAAAGCTTCGCTGTCCTTGTAAAGAATCCTCGGCTTCAATTTAGGGGCCATTACGTCAGCTATTTCTTTTATTTTTTCAAACGTCGGAATATCATTCACAAATACTCTGTCTACATCTTTCATCAGCAAGTCACGGACCGTACGGAATAAAAGACTTTGCTCTTCATGAAGAAGTTTTGGGGCTTTTACTTTTTTAGCTTTTGCTTGGATTTCCGAATATAACTTCTGCAAACTTTCGATTTCTTCCTGAAAGGCTTCTTTCGTTCTGCCGGCAGAAGCAGTTCTGACAATAATTCCAACATCCTTCGGTTTTAATTCTTTAATAATCTTGCGGAGTCTGTTTCTTTCTTCTTCCTTTTCAATTCTCCTGGAAACCCCCACATAATCGACTGTAGGCATCAGCACCAGCGAACGACCTGCCAATGTCAGGTGAGTTGTGACTCTTGCCCCTTTTGTTCCGATTGGATCTTTGGCAACCTGTACAAGAACCGATTGCCCTGGTTTCAGCATGTCCCCTATCTTTTTCGTTTCCGGTATGCTCTCAAGTTCATCATATGCATCACCCGGTGAAAAAACATCTCCTGCATATAAGAATGCATTCTTTTCAAGGCCGATGTCGACAAAAGCTGCCTGCATACCCGGCAAAACATTTTGCACTTTTCCAAGATAAATATTTCCTACCAGACGTTCACTCCCCTCTTGCTCTACATATAGTTCTACGGGAGTACCGTCTTCAACAACTGCAACGCGTATATTAAACGTATTTGCATCTACCAGTATTTCCTTGTTCATATAATTTTATACACCTTTCTCTTTATGAGAGGCGCGGTAACAGATCAGAACCTATGAAATACATTCCGGACCTATGAACCGATGCAAATCCTGAGACTCCGATTTTTTCATAGAGAGCATTTAAAAATGTTTCTATCCGAAGTCCTCCGGCAGCTGTCAGTTTCCCTGTAAGTTCAATCCCAAATGATTCATCTGCTAAGTCTACTACATGAGCCTCCAGTATATCCGGCCTTATGTTGGTCGGTTTTATTCCGCTTTTTGTCTTTTTCGATACAACAACTTCTGTGCTGGTCATAATAGTCTGAAGTGCTTCCTCTACCTGTGTCTTACTGACCTCCCCTTCCCAGTTAAATGAGATAGAGTATTTCGCACTGCTTAGAAGTTTTGAAAGAGTATCCAACGAAGAGTCTGCGACAAAAGCTTTTACGAAATGAATTCCGCATGGAAGCATTTCATTCACTCTTTCAAGGAAGATATCCGGTTCGATTTCTCTTTCAAATTCAATATCAACGAATTCTGCCGCACTCGAAAATCCGGTTGCCAGAGCCGTTGCAAAAGATAATTTAGGATGAGGATTATAACCATTTGTATATGCCAATGGCAAATCAGCTCTTCGAAATGCTCTCTGCAAGGTTCGTTGAACATCCAAATGAGAAATATAGGAAATGTCTTTATCTTTTTGAAATGCTGCAATAATTCTCACATTTTTCACCAAAGCATCCATTACAACCCTCACGGCAGTCTTTTGTAGTTTTGCCCTCTAGCGCTTTTTTCCATTCATGTTTTAAATACGAATCCGTAACAACAGCGTCGATTACAGACCATGGCAGCGTTTCTTCCAACGCTCTTTGCCTGTAAGCATATTCATCCATTGTCAGACCATTTTTCTCAAATGCATTTTCCCATTCCTCCGGCTTAAAATGTTCTGCCCAGGAATCAAATCTGCACCCATTACGATATGCATCTATCAAAACAGATGTCAGTCTTCTGTCTCCCCTTGAAAAAACAGCTTCCAACACGCTGAGCATAGAAGGATGACAGTGAAGTTCTGCACCGCGCACACCCTTCATTGCAGTCCTAAGCACTTGTTGTTTTCTGCGAATCTCATCCAGTGTGCACTGTCCGCACCATTGAAATGCTGTCCACGGCTTTGGAACAAATGTAGATGCGCTTACGGTCAACCGGAAGCCCTGACCTCGCTTTTCTTTCGGGACAGAATAATAGCATTGGCTTACTTTTCTGGCCAAGTCCGCTATTCCTTGTATATCTTCATCTGTTTCGGTCGGCAGACCGATCATAAAATACAATTTAACGCCTGCCCAACCGGCTTCAAAAGCATCCCTTACCGCTCTCAGCAGATCTTCTTCTGTAACATTCTTATTGATGACATCTCTTAATCGTTGGGTACCGGCTTCCGGAGCGAAAGTAAGACCGCCCTTCCTGATCGATTGCATCTTCTCCAATTCTTCCCGCAGGTCGGAATCAATTCTCAAGGAAGGGAGAGATACGGAAACTCTTTTTTCAAGCATGCTGTCTATAATTTTGGGGAGAAGCGTCTTTAAATGCGAATAATCACCTGTGGAAAGTGAAAGCAATGAAACTTCATCATAACCCGTACATGCAACCAGATCATGTGCCTGCTTTAAAAGTGTTTCTTCATTTCTTTCCCGGACCGGACGGTATATATAACCTGCCTGGCAAAAGCGGCATCCTCGAGAGCATCCGCGCATCACTTCGACAGCAACCCTGTCATGTATGATGCTCATATTTGGAACGACCTGATTCCCAATGTAAGGAGCGCTGTCAATATCCTTTAGGATTCTCCGTGATACTCTGGCCGGAACTCCTTCCTGAGCGGGTACCGTTTCCAGATATTTCCCGTTTTCTGTGTGAACATTATATAAAGATGGTATATACACTCCTTCAATTGACGCAAGCCGTCGAAGAGTTTCCTTTTTATTCAGTCCTTCCTTTTTGCATTGCCTCGCCATTAATATGACTTCATTGTCAAGTTCTTCCCCGTCACCAATGCAAATCACATCAAAAATGTCAGCAACAGGCTCCGGATTGACGGTACATGGGCCACCGGCAAGTAGTATAGGATCCGATTCCGATCTGTCCTTCGCAAGAAATGGAATCCCGGAAAGATCAAGCATCGTCAGAATATTTGTATAGCACATCTCGTACAAAAGCGAAAAGCCTACTATATCAAAGTCCTTCAACGGAGACTTCGTTTCCATTGTATATAACGGCAGGTCCGCATCTCTGAGTGCTTTTTCCATATCGGTCCACGGAGTATAGCATCTCTCGCAATAAACGCCATCCAGCATGTTTATCGTATGGTAAAGTATTCTGCTTCCCATGTGAGACATCCCTATCTCATACACATCAGGGAAGCATAAAGCAAAGCGATAATTATAATCGCTCTTCTTAATCATATTCCATTCCTGCCCGATATAGCGCGCAGGTTTTTCAACTTTTGTTAAAAGCTTTTCCAAATCTATCGAATCCAACAGTGAATTCCTACCTTATCATAATTTACAGACTGACATTGAATTATACCATCGATTAAATAAATGGTCAATTGATATGAATGAAAAACCTATCATGAATAAACGAATCAAAAACATCTTTGAAATTCAACATTCCCGTAAAATATTTTGCATTTGCTTGCTTTCATTTGCTTTTTTTGGTACATTTTCCATATGAAAAATAGAAGTCCCTACAAAATCATAGTATTTGCAATCGTTCTTGCCTTCACCTTGCTGTCCATTGGCTGCCATGCAGATGAGGGCAATGCTTCCACGCTTGATCTATATGTCTTTTCATGTGGAAAAGCCGATGCGATTTTATTGCAATTTGATGGTCATAATGTTTTAGTTGATACCGGCGAGAACGGTGACGGAGAGGAAATCGTGACCGAGCTTGAGTCAAAGAATGTTGAAAAAATCGATCTTTTGATTCTAACTCATCATGATAAAGATCATATTGGAGGAGCAGATGTGATTCTTGACCGCCTTCCGGTTTCTGAAGTACGTATGCCGGATTATGAAATTGATTCCAAACAATATGCTCAACTTGATGCCGCGCTTTCCAAATCTTCTGCAAATATTATCCGTATGCAATCAGATGATTCTTTCTCGATTGGATCGGCAGATTTTAAAATATGGACTTCTACTATTCCATTTAATGGTAAAAATGATAACGAACAATCCCTTATTACCAAAGTTTATTATAACGGTAAGACAATTCTTCTCATGGGAGATGCCGAAGACGATTGGCTAAAGGATTTGTGCTTCAGCGGTCGAAATCTTACCTGTGATATTATGAAGCTTCCGCATCACGGTGTTTATGATAAGAGCCTGATTGCTCTTTTCGCAGTAACCATGCCCGAATATGTAATCGTGACAGACTCAGCTAAAAATCCTGCCGAAGCCGAAACACTTTCCTTATTGAACACTTTTGACTGTAATGTCTATCGAACTGCATTAGGAACTATTCACCTGTCTGTTCATAACAAATCTGTCACAGTGCAGCAATAGTTTTCCAAACAGCATTTTTTCTTTAAATAATTATGGCAACTGATGGATTATCTTTATTCGCAACGATACATGAACTGCAGTCTTTAACCGATTCCAGGATTGATAAAATTCAAGAGCCGGATAAAGACATGCTTATTTTGCATCTTCATGGTCCCTCCTGCGGTCGTGTGAAACTGATGATCAATATCCACAATGAAAACGGCCGTATTCAGCTTACATCCCAGGTGTTCGAAAATCCTTCCGTTCCCCCCTCCTTCTGTATGATTTTGCGTAAATATCTGACTGGTGCCCGAATTGCAGGTATTAGTCAGTTTGGCATGGATCGAATCGTCACCATAGATTTTCATAACAAAAACGAACTGAAAGATGAAATATCTCTGCAGCTGATTGTTGAGCTTATGGGAAAACACGGAAATGTTTTTCTGGTTGACTCCAATCAAAAAATCCTCGACTGCATGCGGCACTTTGGACTTAACGAGGAATCAATCCGGATCTGCCTTCCTAATTGTCAGTATCAGGAACCTCCCCTGCAGTCAGGCCGGCTTTATCCATTCTCATTAAACGAGGCACAATTCACTGCGCTCGCAAACGGGAGGCAACCATATGAATGGATCCAGACAACTCTCCTCGGAATCTCCAAACTCTGCTCTCAGCAAATATGCAGTTTCTCTGCTCCTCCATCTGCAATCGGTTCCGAATGTTATAATGTCTTTTCCAGTCTGTTTCATCTGTCGTTTTCCCCTTCTGTGATTCCGGATCGCGGTGTTCTGCCCTTTGCGCCGAAGAATTCCGCATTCATTGGTTTCTCATCAATGTGTGAAGCGCAGGAAGCTTTTTACCGATTAAAAGATGAAAAAGCTGTTTTGACAAAAAAACGTTCTGCCATTCGGTCATGTGCCGATCACGCTCTGAAAAGAGTCGTTCATAAGTTAGAAACGCAGTCATTTCATTTAGGAAACGAGGAAACTGCAAACCAATATAGAAAATATGGAGAACTCCTCCTTGCAAATCTATCCTCTCTGATAAAATCGGGGGATTCTGTTGCTGTTACAGATTATTATTCCGAACCTCCGGCATTGATCAATATCCCTGTTGATCGGGCACTTTCTCTCAAACAAAATGCGGATCTTTATTTTAAGCGTTATCACAAAGCTAAGACTGCCCGGGAATATGCACTAACTCAAATTGACAGCTTAACGATGGAACAAGACTATTTAGAAGGGGTTCTTGTAGCAATTGAACAATGTTCCTCTTCTGATGAACTTTCCGAGATTAAAGAAGAGTTAATTTCCCAAGGATATTTAAAAGCAGAAATTCTTCAAAAAACCAAATCCAAGCCTATCAGCAGCGAACCATACAAGTACCGTTCCCCTTCCGGTTCAGTCATGCTGGTCGGTAAAAACAATTATCAGAATGACCGGTTATTTAGAACAGAATCCCCGGGATATTATTGGTTTCATGTAAAAGACAGTCCCGGAAGCCACGTGTATCTTGAAGACCAGTCCCCTACAGCGGAGGCCATACTCTTTGCTGCTCAAGTAGCCGCTCTTCACAGTAAATCATCTGCATCCGCTAATGTAGCAGTTGATTATACTCTTCGTAAATATGTCAAGAAGCCTTCCGGTTCTCATCCCGGCTATGTAACTTATTCCAATCAGCACACCGTTTATGTTACTCCGGATGCTGAGGCTTTGCAGCATTATCGTTATCTTACAGAAGGAGACAAAAAATGAAATTATTGTTGGCAACAAACAATTCGCATAAAGCACAGGAAATCAAAGCAATTCTCGGCAGTTACTTTACAGACATCTATACCTTAAAAGAAGCCGGAGTCAGCTTTGAAGCAATCGAAAACGGAACCACCTTTGAAGAGAATGCTCTGATCAAGGCACAGCAGACCCTGGATTATGTTGGCGATCGTTTCGATGCTGCGCTTGCTGATGACAGCGGTTTGTGCGTTGACGCCCTGAACGGAGCTCCCGGAGTGTATTCAGCCCGTTTTGCAGGGGAAGGACATAATGACGCCGATAACAATGCCCTTCTGATTGAAAAGTTAAGGGACTGCTCTTTTGATCAAAGGACAGCTCATTTTGTTTCCTGCATTGCTCTTGTACGACGCGGAATGCCCCCAATTTGCGTTCGTGGTTCTGTAGAAGGGACGATTCTGTTTGAAGCACACGGCAGCAACGGATTCGGGTATGATCCGTATTTTTGGTATGCTCCTTTTCAAAAATCCTTTGCAGAACTGACACCGGAAGAAAAAAACTCTGTCAGTCATCGTCATAACGCATTAATCAAATTGAAAGAGGTACTAGATGGCACGGATAGGAATCTTCTCTGATACACACGGTCATATTTCTAATCTGTCCTTTTTCAAGTCAAGACTTGGTCAGCTGGATTCTCTTTTCCATCTTGGCGATTGTGTTGAAGATGCTTCACTTCTTGCCAGATCTTTAAATACAGGGTTTGTTTCCGTTCGTGGAAATTGTGATTTCTGGTCTCCGGTTCCTCTGACGCAGGTTATTTCATGGAATCAGCATAATATTCTTCTTCTGCATGGGCATACCTGCTCAGGAAATCTTTCACTTTGTTACCTAGCTGAGAGTAATAATTGTGATATTGTCTGTTTCGGACATTCCCACATTGCCTCAATCGAAGAACATAACGGAATTCTTCTCATTAATCCAGGAAGTCTTTCCCTTCCAAGATCGTCGAAAGGACCAAGTTGTGCAGTCCTGACAATTTCGGAGGAAGCTAGATCTGCTGAAATCCTGTTTGCCGAAGAATACATTCCAAAAACACAGCATATTTGATGGCATAGAAAGTTTACATTATCTCAAAAGTTAATCCGTTGACTTTCGAATTGAATCCAATTAAACTTATTTAAGATTATTCACCTTGAGGTTTCTATGATAAATTATAAAAAAGCACTTTCCGTGCTATTAATTGTTCTTATTCTTTTAACCTTTTTTCCTGTCTTTTCTTATGCAGAAGGCAGTTCTTTCGATTTGGATTCAATTTATGAACCATATTATATTCTTGTCGATGCTGACAATCCCTCTTATTCTTTTGACGGAATTGAGCGTGAAGCAGATTTAAGAGTCGAACCTGCCAGTACGACCAAAATTCTGACTTGTATCGTTGCTATCGAGCAAATTCAAAACAATGGAAAATCCTTGAACGATCTTGCCAGCGTTTCCGCTAACGCGGTAAACTTTGGACGCGGCAACTCATTGATGGGCCTTGAAGAAGGCGATACATTCTCTATTATTGACCTGTTGTATGGTATGATGCTTCCTTCCGGCAATGACGCAGCTATTGCAATTGCAGAAGCAATTGCCGGAAGCACTTCTTCTTTTGCTGACTTGATGAATGCAAAAGCGCAGGAAATCGGCATGCTTCATTCTCACTTCGTTACTGTTCATGGAAAGCATAATGACAATCATTATACCACTGTCAGGGATATGGCGCTGTTAACAGCTTATGCGCTTAAAAATCCCACTTTTTGCGAAATAGTTTCTTCCGGAAAATATACTACTAAAAGCGGCAACCGGGAAATTACCGTAACCAATTCGAACCGTCTTCTGATCGATACCGAGCCAACTGAAACACTTCCAAATCCCATTTCCTGCTTGTACAAAGAAGCCATCGGTGTTAAAACCGGTGACACGACCCAAGCTGGTAAATGTCTGATTGCTGCCGCAAAAAAGGAAGGTGTCACTTTGATCGCTGTTCTATTTGGCGGAACCTTAAATGATTCTACCTATAACAGCGGTGCGAATGATGCCCGTAAAGACAAATACAACGCTTATCGTTTTCAGGACGCTATTAAATTATTCGAATACGCCTTTACAAAGATGCAAAGGACGGTTTCCCTGAAGGATCTTACCAATGCAGGACTGCAAACCACATTTCAAATAACAGTTCCCAATGCGATCGAAACCGATTCCAATCATGGTGTTTTGATCCTCAAGGCAGATCTTCCTGATTCCTATACGATTAACTTGATGGAGCCGAAACTTCGTGCTGTTCTTGACAATGCATCCTCAATGGCTGAAGTAAATATCACCAACAATTATGCTCCCATCACTGACGGTTCTGTTGTTGGCCGCGTCAACTATGTTCTAAACGGCGAAACACTCTTCAGTGTCGATTTGCTGGCAACTCGAACTGTTAAAGAAGGAATGGCCCAAGTCAGTACTGCCACTGATAAACCCCAGGTTCATACCGGCGGCTTGATTTCCAACGGAACAGAAGTTGTTGAACCTGAATCTAATTCTTTCAATTGCGGAAATTTCAAAATCAGTTCCAGTCAATTGATCCTTTGGATTCTTCTTTTCGTAATCCTGATTATCTTAACTGTTATTCTGGTTGCTTTTGCAATTTATCTCCGTAAGGAAAAAATCCGGAAGGAGAAAAGACGCAGAGCTGCAGCAAAGAAAAAAGCACAGCAAAAATCCCGTTATTACGAGTGAGGTCTTTCATTATGTTTAAAAAAATCCTCTGTGGTCTGATGGTCTTATTGTTCTGTTTTTCTTCTGTTTCTTTCTCAGAAGATCAGGCAGAACTGGATCTGAGTGATTTTACGGAGGATTATATTATTGTAGTAAATGCCGAACGCCCTGACCAGGCAGTCTGTAACCTTGAGAAAAATGCTGACGAAAAATGTTATCCTGCAAGCACGACCAAAATACTCTCTTGTATCGTTGCTTTAGAGAAAGGCGATCTCGATCAGTATGTGAAAATACCGTCATCCGCCGATTCGAAAAATGTCAAGGGTTCTGTAATGGGACTCCATAAAGATGAAAAGTTCAAATTAATTGATTTATTATACGGAATGATGCTTCCAAGTGGAAACGATGCTGCTGTAGCTGTAGCTATCGGTGTTTCAGGTAAAGTCAGCTCTTTCGTTGATCTTATGAATGAAAAAGCAGCAGAAATCGGAATGGCGCATTCTCATTTTATGAATCCAAACGGTCTTCAGAATGCCGATCATTATACAACCGCACGTGATATGGCGATTCTTGCAGCTTATGCGATGAAAAATGAATCTTTTCGGGAAATCGTCGCATGCAAATCGTATCGCATGGTTTCAAAGCAGGGTCGTGCCATTACCGTCAAAACTTCCAACCGCTTTTTAAGGGATTATCAGTCTACAACATATAAACCGGAATCAGTTTTATATTCTGATGCTATCGGAATCAAAACCGGAGAAACCAATGCTGCCGGAAAATGTCTTGTCGCCGCAGCACAGCGCAATGACACGGTTTATATTGCTGTTCTTCTGCATGGCGACATGCCATCCAGTTCAGCAAGTCTGAAGAAGCAGGATTCTTATTCTGTGCAGAGATATAAAGATGCGCGTAAGCTGTTAGAGTATGCGTTCGATCGTGATCTGTACGCTGTTTCTCTTCATGATTATCCGGATTCTTTGATTCCCCGCACTTTTACCAGAGAATACGATCCTGATCTGACCGGCATTTTGTCTTCCACATTCCGGATTGAATGGGACGAAGAAGATTCTTATTCAGCACCGCTCTATCTGTTTCCTGATTTCATGCTTCCAGAACATTTTTCAAAAGATTATATCCGAATCGATCTGGAGGTTGAAACGCCTTCTGTTGATGATACAGCAGGTACCGCTTCCATTGTAATAAATGAGGAAACATATTTTACCGGGATGATCGTCTGTGATGAAATCGTAACACCCTCTCCCTCTCCAACACCATCCCCCACTCCTCTTCCTACGCCTACAGAAGTTCCTGTTGAATCTCCTCAGATCGTTATTATTACTCCTGAGCCAACTGTAATACCATCTTCAGATGAACCTATAATAACAGATTCTCCGTCTTCCTGGTGGTTGTCCTGTGCCCCTAAGGCATAAAAAAGAGCCCGACAAAGTCGGGCTCTTAACTTTTACACTTACTCTTCAACAGCATAGACACTTACGGTCTTTTTGCCTTCATGACGAGTTTCAAACTTTACAACTCCGTTTACCTTTGCATAGAGGGTATCATCCTTGCCGATGCCGACGTTTGTGCCGGGATGGAAATGCGTTCCACGCTGACGAACGAGAATGTTGCCTGCGAGAACTGCCTGCCCATCTGCACGCTTCGGTCCGAGACGCTTGCTTTCGCTGTCTCTGCCGTTACGGGTTGAACCAACACCTTTCTTATGCGCAAACAGTTGCAGATTCATCTGAAACATTGTTTTAAACCTCCTTGCTCCGAAATTTGAGGGTCTTCGGGTATGCAGATGCAATCGATTCTAATCCTGCATTCATCGTTTTAAAAACGATTTCTGCGTTTTGCAAATCTGATTCTCTTACTTCCCGATTCAGGATGCAGACGGTATCTCCTTCCTTAATTGAGATGTCTGCTTTCAGGTGTAATACATCCGAGATTCCAAGGATCGCAGTCTGAACAATAGCGGAAACGCCTGCACAAACTAAATCCTCTCCGTATTCACCGCATCCAGCGTGTCCCATGACTGAAAATCCAATCATCCGATGATTCCTATCATGAAACGACGTTACAGTAATCATAATGATTATGCGATCGCAGTGATCTCAACCTTTGTAAAAGGCTGACGATGACCACGCTTTGTGCGAATGTTCTTCTTGGGCTTGTACTTAAAGACGATAACTTTCTTGCCTTTGCCATGCTCCAGAACACGCGCTGTTGCCTTTACACCTTCAACGAACGGGTTACCTACGTTAACGGTTTCGCCGTCCGCTACCAGCAGAACATCAAAAGCGACTTCGGTTCCGATCTCAGCATCGAGCTTTTCAACCAGAACTTCATCACCAACTTCAACTTTATACTGTTTCCCACCGGTCTGAATGATTGCGTACATGTTGTGCTTCCTCCTTCTTCCCAGACTCGCTCAAATACGGTGATGCAAAATCTATGCACACTTAAATACCGCTCCGAAGCGGCTTACCGCAGAATTATAGCATTGTAAAGATAAAGTGTCAATCAAAAAATGCAGAAAATACAATGAAAAACTGTAAAATTTCTATATTCTTAAAATAATATGAATGTTCTGACTATAAAAGTTCAGCCAGAAGATCATCCATATGGTACAAACCGGGTTCTTTTCCATAAATAAACTGAACTGCCTGGTATGCACCGTTTGCGAAAACATCTTTCGAGAAAGCGCGATGTTTGATTGAGATCGATTCATCATCGCCCAAGAAAATTACTTCATGCTCTCCGGTAATCGTTCCCCCCCGCAATGAGTGGATCCCGATTTCGTTCTTTTCTCTTCTGTGGTTCGTTTCTTTTCTTCCGTAAACACACTTCAGCTGTTGATCCGAAGCGGAAATAATGGTTTCGACCAGCATCTTAGCTGTTCCACTCGGAGCATCAATTTTTCTGTTATGGTGAGTTTCAATGATTTCAACGTCGAACCTGTCGCCCAACGTCATTTTAGCCTGTTTGACAAGCATCTGCATCAGGTTAATTCCGAGAGACATATTACCCGATTGAAAAACAGGGATTTGTTTCGATGCTATGGCAATTTTATTCAGATGCTCTTCATTCAATCCCGTAGTACCGATTATAATCGGTTTGTTATGGGCAGTGCAATAATCGACCAGACGCATCGTTGCCGCAGGAACAGAAAAATCCAATGCAACATCAAAATCCTGTTGCACTTCGTAAATGTCAGAATAAACAGGGATACCTTCCGTTGAGGTATCCAAATCGACTCCTGCCGTAATTTTCACTGTTTCCGTCCATTGATGAAGCGCATGTATCATGGCTCTTCCCATATGGCCGTTGATTCCGTTAACTAATACCTTGATCATTCCTTACACCATATCTGCATCATGAAGAACTTTTTCCATATACTCATAATGTTCAAGAGACGGTTTAACCAATGGAAGACGTACTTCAGGATCACACAGTTTCAAAATACCCATCATCGTTTTGATCGGAATCGGATTGACTTCACAGAATGCAGCTTGCTGGATCGGTAAAAGAGCAAGCTGAAGACGTCTTGCTTCTGCAATATCGCCATCAAAGAAAGCCTTGCACATAAGATGCATCACTTCCGGAATAATATTCGCAACTGTTGAAATAACGCCCTTCCCTCCTACTGATAAAATGGGAACGACATGATCATCATTTCCGGAATAGATATCACAATCCGGGCAAAGAGCCGCAAGTTTGACAATCTGCTCAATATTCCCGCTCGCTTCTTTAATTCCCACAACTGTTTCACAACAGTCCATAATGCGTCTCATTGTTTCAGGAAGGAGATTCAATCCTGTTCTGGACGGAACATTATATGTAATTATTGGTGTGCGGACCTGCTCAGCAATTGCGCAATAGTGAGCAACCAGTCCATCTTGGGTTGTTTTATTATAATAAGGTGTAACGATTAACAGTCCATCAGCCCCGACAGCTTCAGCGAATCTGCTTCTTTCAATTACTTCTTCCGTATTATTACCGCCTGTTCCAACAATAACCGGAATTCTGTTTGCTACGCGTTCTATGATGTATCTTGTCAGTTCTTCTCTTTCTTCTCCGGAGATCGTTGATGCTTCAGCTGTAGTACCAAGCGCAACAATTGCATCCGATCCCGCAGCAATCTGCAACTCGATAATCGTACCCAGAGATTGATAATCGATTGTTCCATTATGAAACGGTGTAATTAAAGCAACAGCTGAACCAGTAAAGATGCTCATTGTTGTGTCTCCTTTCATTTCTTCAAGAGGAATAATTGGTCTTTATATGAACCTAAAATATTATATAAAGTCTATCACCGTGATTTCATATTGTCAATTATTCAAATTGCTGATAGTTATTATATATTGCATATATTTACATTAATTTTATTTTTATATACGCACGCAATGGTTTTAATTTCTAAGCGTAATTATCGCTTTCTGTTCAGTTGCGATGCAAATTAATATTCATTTTTAAAGAATGAATATGCATGCTCTGCTTGCATTTTTACGGTTTGATGGAAACAAAAAACAGGGCGCTGCTTTCATAACAAGCAACTGCCCTGTTCTGGCGCAGAGAAAGGGATTCGAACCCTTGATACTATTCCTAGTATACACGATTTCCAGTCGTGCGCCTTAGACCAGCTCAGCCATCTCTGCAAATGCGAACTGCACGTTCGTTATATTACAATAAAGATTTTTAAAATGCAAGTGTTTTTTTAAAAAACATTTCTAGTTTTCCTTTTTGGCGCTGTCGCACATTCATTATTTTGATTCCGGTCCGTTTTTACAATCACTTTATATTATAAATAAAGTAAGTTCATTGACAGATTAATCATCTGCAGATATAATCAAGCAGTCTCACATCGAGCGCGTGAGTTCGAAACCATCCTCACGATAAAAAAAACTAAGGAGTTACTATGAACACTGAAAAAAAGCTATCCATCCGCTCTGTTGCTCAAGGCGGAATTATCGCTGCACTGTATGTCGCCCTCACTCTTTTAAGTTCTGTTTTCGGACTTTCCGGACAGAATTTGATTCAATTCCGTCTTTCTGAAGCGCTGACGGTTCTCCCCTTCTTTACTTTCTCCGCCGTTCCCGGATTGACAGTAGGCTGTCTGATTTCCAATATCCTAACCGGGGCAGCTCCCTGGGATATTGTATTCGGGACTATTGCTACGTTACTAGGTGCCATCGGAACATATTTATTGAGAAAATATCGATATGCCGCTTCCATTCCGCCTATTATTTCCAATACGGTTATCGTTCCTTTTGTTGTCTATTTCTGCTATGGACTCGATGTGACTTTTGCAAATTATCCGATTTGGATAGGGTTGTTATTGACTGCCGGAACTGTTTTTATCGGTGAATTCGTATGCTGCGGTATTCTCGGATCATTATTGCAATGGTTTCTCATTAAACATCCTCGTATACTGATTGGAAACAACCAATAGTTCTTTCTCGATTACACACCGCGCCGAACAGCGCGGTTTTTTGATAAGAAATATATGCGTAAAATTGTTTTTGAAAGATTGTATCATCTTGAAAATAATTTTATAAATCGATATAATAGTCTTCAAATAAAATGAATGGAGCAATGAATATGACTCAACTTATCGGCAGTGCAATTATCGGACAATCCGGCGGCCCAACTTCCGTCATTAATGCCAGTGCGTATGGTGTTATACGCACAGCGCTTGACTCTCCGTATATTACAAAGGTGTACGGAGCAGCACATGGCATCCGCGGTATCCTTGACGATATACTTTACGACATGGATCAGGAAGACGCATATGAGCTTTCTCTTCTTCTCCATACCCCGTCTTCTGCACTTGGTTCCTGCAGATATAAACTGAAAGATCCCGAAGTGGACGAAACAGATTATATCCGTATTCTTGAAATCTTCAAAAAGTATAATGTTCGTTATTTTTTCTATAATGGCGGAAATGATTCAATGGACACCTGCAACAAGATTTCGAAATACATGCAGCGTGTAGGATATGAATGCCGCGTTATGGGTGTTCCGAAGACAATTGATAACGATCTTTACGGAACAGACCACTGCCCCGGATTCCCCTCGGCAGCGCGGTATGTAGCAACCTCCTGCATGGAAATTTATCAGGATGCACGTGTATATGATACTCCTATGATTTGCATCATCGAGATTATGGGACGTCATGCAGGATGGCTCGCCGCCAGTTCGGCAGCGGCAACCTATATGGGATGCGGACCTGATTTCATTTATTTGCCTGAGGTCGATTTCGATGTGAACAAGTTCCTGGATGATGTTGAGGACCTTTATAAGCGTACCGGGAAAGTCATCGTTGCTGTTTCCGAAGGTATCCATGACGCATCCGGAAAGCTGATTGCGGAATATGGTGCTGCGGATGCTAAAGTTGATTCCTTTGGTCACAAGCAGCTTGGCGGCCTGGCCTCCACATTAGTCGATATGGTAAAGAACCGTATCGAGAATGTCAAAATCCGCGGAATCGAGCTTTCTCTCCTTCAGCGCTGTGCTGCCCACTGCGCCTCTCAGACAGATGTCGATGAGTCGTTTGCAGCCGGAAAAGCGGCAGTTGAAAATGCTGTCAATGGTGTCACGGACAAGATGGTTGCTTTTGAGCGTTCTTATGATGCTGAAGGTAATTATATTTGCAATTATAAGCTGGAAGACCTCACACTCTGTGCCAACACAGAGAAGAAAGTTCCTCTGGAATGGATCAACGCCGAAGGAAACGGTCTTGAGAAGCCTTATATTGATTACCTGCTTCCTTTAATCAAAGGCGATGTAAATCCCGCTCGCGAAAACGGTCTTCCCCGTTTTGCAAAATTGAAAAAAATCGTTGCCAAGTAATTGAAACTGACAGCTCTTCTAAAGCCTCTTTCGGGAGGCTTTTCTTTTTGACTTTTCTTTTTTCGTATGTTAATCTAATTCATAAGCAAACGGTCTGCGCTCTGTTCACAACAAGCAATTGATGGTCCGTTTTTATGATACCGGGTTCGAAATTCCAACCTTTTAAAAGCCTGTTCTTCCGTTTATTCCATAATCATCCAATATTGATTCCCTATTAAAGGAGAACTTTAAATGTACACTCAAATAGCCAAAATCCTGAAAAGAAATCAATCCGTTCTGCTTTTTACAGGCATCGGCCCTGATTCCAAAGGAAAACTATCTTATTATGAAAATGGAGTCCTTCGTGGAGACCCTCTTCCATTTAGTCCTGAGCAGTTTGCAGAGTGTAATCTTCCTGTTGTCTATGAAGATTATTTTATAGAAAGGATTGTTTCCGCACCTTTTTTGATCATTTTGGGAGGCGGACATGTCGCTGTTCAGCTTGCGAAAGTTGCGAATATCATCGGATTTAAAACAGTCGTCGTCGATGAACGCGACGAGTTCGCAAACAAAGAACGTTTTCCTGAAGCATTATCCATCATCAACAAGCCGTTCAACGAAGCGCTGCTCAGCCTTGATTTTCCTAACTCGTATTATGTAATTGTCACACGTGGACATCAGGATGATCGTCAATGTCTTGAGAGCATCTTAAAAAAGGACTTTACCTACTGCGGCATGATAGGAAGCCGTAAAAAAGTAAAACTTGTTTTCGAAAAGCTTCTGGAAGCGGGGTTTTCCTCGGAACTGATTTCCAGAGTGCATTCTCCCATCGGTCTGGATATCGGCGCCAATACGCCTGAAGAAATAGCCATCAGTATTGCCGCCGAATTGATATCTGTAAAGAACAACGGCGCGCAAGGAACAGTATGGGATGATTCTTTGATTCATGCGATTCTCTCCTCAGAGTCACCTTATGCTATGGTTACTCTTATTTCCAAGAAAGGATCTTCTCCTCGCTCTCCAGGAGCGCGAATGATCGTTTTGCGTGATGGAACAGTTGTTTCCTCAATCGGCGGAGGTTATGGTGAATATGAAGCTTGTATGCACGCACAAGCGATGATGAAATCAGACGAGAAATTTCAGCGGTATACGTGTCATATGACGAACGATGATGCGGCACGCAAAGGTATGATCTGCGGCGGAACCGTAGATGTTATCATTCAAATCGTTTAACAAGCGACACGTTCCCAGCATCGGAAAACGCTTTTGTATCTTTTTGGGTCTGTTTTCCGTTATATACCGTCAATGTCCATATTCTTGTTGAACAATCTACATTCATAATAAAAAAATGTTGCCTATCACTTACGGCATATAATATAATAACTGATATGATTAAGAAAAGAATCGGTATTTTTGGCGGCACTTTCCAGCCAATTCATAATGGGCATCTTCTCCTGGCAGAACATGCACTGAAAGTACTCTCCTTAGACAAGGTACTGTTTGTCATAGATCGGATTCCTCCTCATAAAGAGATCAGCGGCGGAGCCAGCACTGATGAGCGAGTCGCTCTTTTAAATCTTGCTGTGAGCGGAAATGAGTCCTTTGTTCCGGAAACCATGGAATTAAGCCGGGAAGGAAAAAGTTATTCATTTGATACATTAACTGAATTGCATGAGCGTATGCCGGATGCTGAATTGTTCTTCTTAATGGGAAGCGATATGCTCCGATCCTTTTCAACCTGGTATAAGCCTGAGGGGATCAGCAGGCTTGCAACCCTTGTATGCACGGAGCGTGCAGGGCAAAATGGTGGCGAAGCTCAGACCGCTCTTGAGTTAAAGCAGAAATATGGAACGAATGTAATACTGCTTGACAGTGTTTCCGATTTATCTTCAACCGAAATCCGTAATCGTGTTTTTAAAGCACTTCCGATTAATGGACTCGTTCCACCTTCTGTTTCTCATGAAATCTATTATCGAGGTTTATATCAGCCCGACTCAATACGGACAATGTATGATATTCTTCAAAGATCAATTCCCGATAAAAGAATGCATCATACTGCCGGAGTCGTCGAAACCGCAATCCGGCTCGCATTTGAGAACAATGTCGATCCTGAGAAAGCAAGACTTGCCGCTTTACTTCATGATTGTGCAAAGTATCTTTCAAACGATGAATTAATGAAGCGTTCAACGGATCCATTTCCTGTTCTTCCTGTTCTTCATGCTGAAGTCGGAGCTCAGATTGCAGCAGAATTATACGGAGTTACAGATCCGGAAATTTTACAGGCTATCAGGCTTCACACTACCGGTGACTCAGATATGACAGACCTGGATAAGGTAATTTATCTGGCAGATATGATTGAACCGTCCAGAAACTACCCAGGGGTTGAAGAATTGAGAAAGATCACATGTTTAAATGATGCGGTGCTGCTTGCATTAAAGCGCACACTAAAATACATTGAAGAATCCGGATCGACAGTTCATCCGGCTACCATCAGAGCACTAAATGATTTAGGAGGATTAAAATGACCGAACGTTTCGGAGAGCAAGAAGTTTTGAATCTCTGCAAAATTCTTGACGACAAAAAAGCCAGCGATATTATTGCAATCCATGTCGGAGATCGCACAATCGTCGCCGATTGGTTTATCATTGCGAGCGGGCGTAATGTTCCGCATGTGAAAGCCCTCTGCGATGAATTAGAAGATCAGGCTTCTGCCATCGGCCTTGAAGTAAAGCGCAAAGAAGGTTATGACCAGGGACGTTGGATTGTTCTGGATTACGGGTTTGCGCTTGTCCATCTCTTCCATCCTGAAGAGCGTTCTTACTATAACATGGAGCGTTTATGGGAAGAAGACGGAAGTGTTATTCGATATCAAAAATCTTAATGGAGGTTTTATTATGAATAATGAAAAACTTGCAAAGTACATCGACCATACATTATTAAAACCCGATGCTACAGAAGACGCGATTCGAAAAGTATGCGCTGAAGCAAAGTATTATAATACTGCAAGTGTATGTGTAAACTCATCCCGGATACCTCTCGTCGTCAAAGAACTGAGTGGTTCTGATGTCAAAGCCTGCTGCGTTGTTGGCTTTCCTCTGGGTGCGATGCTCCCGGCTGCAAAAGCCGCTGAGGCAGCTTTCGCAATCGAAGCCGGCGCGCAGGAGATCGATATGGTTATCAATATCGGAAAAGCAAAAGACGGTGATTGGGATTATGTTGAGAAGGATATCGCTGCAGTTGAAGCCGTTTGCTGCGGAAAAGCTCTTTTAAAGGTTATCATTGAGACCTGTCTTTTGACTGATGATGAAAAGGTCAAAGCTTGTATCGCTGCAAAAGCAGCAGGTGCGGATTATGTGAAAACAAGCACAGGTTTTTCAACTGGAGGCGCAAAAGTTGAAGATATCCGGCTGATGCGTGAAACTGTTGGGAGCGAAATGGGTGTGAAAGCTAGTGGTGGTGTCCGTACAAGAGAAGCTGCTGAAGCTATGATCAGTGCGGGAGCAACCCGTATCGGTGCCAGCTCTTCAAAATCAATTCTGGAAGGCTGATTTCATTATGACAGAAAGAGATATAACACTTACAAAAGAGCTGATTGATTTTATTTCAAAGAGCCCCGTTTCTTATCATGTAATTCATAATGCGGTATCAATGCTTGAACAAGCCGGATATGAAAGATTCGACCTGCAGAAAGGAAAGCTCTGTCCCGGCGAGAAGCGTTATATAACACGCAACGGATCCTCACTTATTGCTTTTCAGTTACCGGAGCAAGAACCTTCCGGCTTTATGATTACAGCTTCTCACAGCGATTCTCCTTTGTTCAAGCTGAAAAACAATTTTGAGCTAAACGTTAATGACAAGTATTGCAGGCTGAATACTGAAGTATATGGGGGCGGAATTTTTTCAAGCTGGTTTGATCGTCCTCTTTCTGTCGCCGGAAGATTAATTGCTGATATTGATAATTGCTTCCAGGTCATCCCGGTAACTTTAGAAAAGGATCTTTGTATCATCCCGAATACTTGTATTCATTTTAACCGTGAGATCAATTCCGGTTATAAATACAATCCTTCCGTTGATACTCTCCCTTTATACGGAAGCTGGCAAAATCATCCTTCTCTCCTCAGCCTGCTCGCTGATTCGGCAGGTATTGCAGAACAATCCATAGTCAGTTATGACCTTTTTGTCTACAATCGGATGAAAGGGATTATTTACGGTGCGAAGGATGAGTTTTTTGCAGCGCCCAGAATCGATGATCAGCAATGTGCTTTTTCCACACTAAAAGCTCTCCTGCTCAGTCAGTGCCATTCGTCTGTCCCTGTATGTGCTATATTTGATAACGAAGAAGTCGGAAGCGCTACAAAGCAAGGAGCCGCCAGTGATTTGCTGAGAGATACATTGGAAGCGATTGCAAATCTTTATTCGAAAAAGCTTTCATCTCTGCTCCCTTCTTCATTCATGCTCTCATGCGATAATGCTCATGCAATGCATCCCAATCATCCCGAACTGACAGATGCTAAAAATGTTCCGAACATGAATGAAGGTATTGTAATTAAGCACAACGCCAATCAAAAGTATACTACTGATGCTGTATCAGAGGCATTATTCAAAACAATCTGCAGCAAGGTATCAGTACCCATACAGCATTTTTCAAACAGAAGTGATCTTCCCGGCGGTTCGACTCTCGGCAGCATCTCCAATACGCGAGTGTCACTCAACACAATCGATATCGGGCTAGCCCAGCTGGCAATGCATTCATCCTACGAGACTGCCGGAACAATGGACACGGCTTATATGATTGATGCCTGTCAAGCCTTCTTTGAATCCTCAATCCAGTTTGATGGAGACCGGATTTATCAACTTTCCTAATTATATTGTTTTTAAATATTTTATTTTATCTGAAAGGGCCGTTAAAAAACGGCCCTTTCAGGCCGTTTGGATGGGATTATAAAGTTTTATTATAGCAGCTTTTTTGTTTGCTTATACACATCACCGCTGCCTACTGTGATTACAATATCTCCCGGTTCAGCATTTGCTTCAAGATACTCGGCAATTGCCTCAAATGTAGCCAAGTAGATCGCGTTATGTGTCATCTTATTGATTCCATCGACCATATCCTTTGCATGGACAATGCCCGTATCTACTTCTCTGCCGGGATAAATATCCGGTACCAGTACCTGATAGGCATTCGTAAAGCATGTTACATCTTCACAGAAAAGTGTCTTTGCTCTTGTATAACTGTTGCATTGGAAGACGCAGAATACTCTTTTGTGAGGAACATGGACTGCAGCCTGAAGTGTCGCTGCGATTTCATTCGGATGATGGCCGTAATCGTGATAGATCTTTACCCCGTTCTTTTCTCCCATGAATTCGAATCTGCGCTTAGTGTTAACGAAGCGTTTCATAGCGATCTGATAGTCGCTGAAAGCAACACCCAAACGCTTAGATACTGCATACACGGCAAGTGCATTTATCACATTATGCTGTCCCGGGACAGAGAGTACTACATTTCCTATCGTCTGTCCATGATCTACCAGGTCAAACGAAGGAAACCCAACTTCATTGTATGTGATATTGGCAGCATGATAGTCCCCGTTTTCCAAACCATATGTCTGATAAGGCTTGCCGGTTTCAGGCAGCAGCGATTCAACTTTATCATCATCAATGCAGCCTAGCAGAAGACCGTCATCTGGTAAAAGATCACAAAAATCATGGAAAGCTTCAATGATATGACTGATATCCCCATAGCAGTCAAGATGATCATTATCAATATTGTTTATAACTGCGATCGTTGGTTTCAGCGTCAAGAAACTACGCACGTATTCACACGCTTCTGTTATGAACAGGTCACCGGAACCAAGTTTAACGCCTCCATCCAGCAAATCGACATATCCCCCGACATGAACTGTAGCTCCAAGATTCGATTGCTCATTCAAAAAAGCAAGCATAGAGGTTATCGTAGTCTTTCCGTGGCATCCTGCAACTGCGACCACATTATGAAATCTGGAAGAGAGCTGTCCGAGCGCAACGCTTCTTTCCATTTCAGGAATACCATGCTCGCGTGCATATACACGTTCGGGGTTATTTGGCTTGATAGCCGCGCTATATACCAGGAGATCGCATCCCGCAGCTTGTTCGGCTTTCTGTCCGTAATATACGGTAATTCCTTCTTCTTCCATTCCTCCGGTAAACTGGGTCGGTTCCCGGTCACTGCCTGTAATAATATGACCCTGCTGGTTCAGAATTCTTGCGATTCCGCTCATGCTGCAACCGCCGATTCCTACAAAGTGGATCCTTTTTGCTTCATCCAATGACGTCATTCAAACTGTCCTTCTTGAATTAAAATTTCTAAAGCGATTATATATTTGCCGTTTCCTCTTGGCAATGAAATCAATGATAAATTCATTAATTGTTCCAATTCAGGGTTTTTCCACCAATCAGATGCAAATGAAGATGAGCAACACTTTGCCCTGCATCTTTCCCTATATTGGTGATCAATCTGTATCCTGAATCAGCAACTCCAAGTTCAGCAGCCAGCTTTCTTGCCACTTCGAACATATGGCAAAGCAGATCATTATCTTCCATTGTCAATGCCTGTGCACTCTCTATATGTTTTCTCGGAATAATCAACACATGAACCGGAGCCTGGGGAGCGATATCATGAAAAGCAACGACCGTTTCGTCTTGAAACGCAATTTTAGATGGAATAGTTCCTTTCGCAATTTCGCAGAATAAGCACATAACTACCTCCTATTTTCCTAGTGCAATCGTATCAATTTGGTCATAAATTGTAACAGTCTTCATCTCTCCCGGCATACCTTCACATTTTACGCGAACATAATTTCCGGTATATCCAGTCCCGTCGTCTTCCATCAGGACATCAACCTTTTTGCCGATCATTGAATGCACATATTCCATTTCCAAATTATGTCCTAATTCAATGAGTTCTTTCGCACGTTCTTCTTTTACCGATTTTTGCAAATGGCCAGGCATTTTTGCCGCTCTTGTTCCATCCCTTTTTGAATATGGAAACACATGTATTCTTGCAAATCCGATTTCAGAAAGAAAAGTTTTGGTTTGTTTAAATTCTTCTTCGGTTTCACCTACAAAACCCGCTATCACATCCGTGGTAATTGCCGTATCATCAAAAGCCTGTTCCAAAAGTGTGACAGCTTTCCTGTAGTCCGCAGTTGTATAGCCTCTGTTCATTCGTAAGAGCACGGAATCACAGCCGCTCTGAAGCGAAAGATGAAACTGATGGCATAGTGACTTTGATTTGAGCGCAGTTTGGATAAAGCGTTCATCAATAAAACTCGGTTCTAAAGATCCAAGCCGGATTCTCTCAATCCCGGGTATGCTGTCAGCTAATAAGATCACGTCGTTTAATGTTGGATGATCTTCCAGATCCTTTCCGTATGCAGTCAGTTGTATTCCGGTCAGAACAATTTCTTTATATCCCGAATCGGCAAGTCTTGTCAGTTCTGCTCTGCAGCTCTCCATGGTGCGTGAACGTAATCTTCCTCTCGCGAAGGGAATGATACAGTAGGAGCAGAAACTTGTACAGCCATCCTGTATTTTCAGAACAGCTCTGGTTCTGCTGTCATGAATTGCGCTCAGTTCTTCGAATTCGGTTCTTTGGAATGGTGCAGGATATGATGGCTGTGCCTGTCCTTTTAACGCTCTCTCACAAATTTGAACAATATCTTTTCTGCCCTCTGTACCGATTACTACGGAAACGCCCTGCAGTGCAGATACTTTTTCTTTGGCTACCTCTGCGTAGCAGCCTACAGCAACAATCAACGCGTTCGGTGCTTTTTGATGTGCTCTTGAAAGCATTTGCCTGGATTTTTTATCACTGATCTGGGTAACAGTACAAGTATTTACGATATAAATATCGGCTTCTTCGCTAAAAGGAACAACCGTATAACCGGCCTTTCGGAAAAGCTCTTCCATAGCCTGTGATTCATAATGATTGACTTTACAGCCTAATGTGCAAAATGCGACCCTCATGATTCAACCTCATATAAAAACTGTGCAAGAAGAGTCATCCCTGCTGTTTCGGTCCTTAAAATACGATTTCCAAGAGTAACTGAAACAACTCCTCGGTTTTTCAGCAAAGCAATCTCAGATTCAGAGAACCCTCCTTCCGGACCAATCAAAACAGCTGCGCTGTTTCCGGAAAAAGATCTGAGAACCGATTTTAAAGTAGTCATGGTCTCATTCTCATAAGCAACCAGGACAAGATCATATTTTTCAAATGCCAGATCTGGCAATTTGTTAAGGGCAGCAACTTTAGGAATATAACCCCTTCGGCTCTGTTTTGCAGCTTCTTCGGAAACTCGCTGCCATCTTTCGATTCTGCCCGAAAAAGATTCCTTTGGCTGGACTACACAACGTTCTGTCAGCACCGGAACAATTTCATATACTCCAAGCTCAACGCACTTCTGTATGATCAACTCCATTTTTCCTGATTTAGGCAGGCCTTGAAAGAGGGTAATCTTTGTATGGGGCTCACTTTGACTCGGAATCATTTGATCACAAAGAAAGATAACAGCATTCTTGTCGCACTCCGATAACGTTGCCTGACATTCAAATCCCTTTCCATCACATAGTGTTACCACATCACCTTTTTGCAAGCGAAGTACACGGGTGATATGTTTTACATCATCTCCCGTAACTTTGGTAACAGGATTTATTTGTTCAACAAAGAAACGATGCATCTTTTATTTACACAGAAATGCGTTCCAGCTATCGGCTGCTGTATGTGATTCTATTGTAAAGCCGTTCTTCACAAGCGCACGCTTTACATCCTCTACCCTGTCGTCTATTATTCCGGAAGTGATAAACCATCCTCCCTCAGCCAGCATTTGTTTAGCAATCGGCGCTATTGGAATAATGACATCCGCAACTATATTGGCAGCAACTATCTGATATTTTCCCTTAATTCGATTCTGCAGATTGGAATCGGAAAGTATGTTTCCAATCAGAACAGTAAACACCTTACTGTCGATATCGTTCATTTCAGCATTTTCAACAGCTATTTTCTCCGCAATCGGATCGATATCCACCGCAATTGCACTCTTAGCCCCAAGCAGAATAGAAGCAATTGAAAGAATCCCGCTTCCACAACCGAGATCAAGCATCTCATCATTTTTCTTTACTGTCTTTTCCAGAAACTCCAGACACATTCTTGTCGTATGATGTGCGCCGGTCCCAAAGGCCATTCCCGGATCCAGTTTTAAAACGATGCGATCTGTAACCGGCTGAGGTTCCCATGACGGAAGTACGAGAAGTCGATCCCCAATATTCAAAGGTTTATAATATTTCTTCCAGTTGTTTGCCCAGTCTTCCTCATCAACAGAGACAACCGTTACCGCCAAAGATCCGACATCGAACCCCAAATCCATATTTCTCAGCCGTGAAATTGCTTTTTTAGCCCGCTCAACAAGCTGAAGATTCTCTTCACAGTCAGCAACATAACCTTTTACGCAGGGCGTATCCGTACCGATCTTATCCATGTCGGCAAAGTCCCAGAAAACAGCGGCTTCTTTCAGGAAGGCAAAAGCAGCTTCATGACTTTCCTCGATGGACAATCCGTTGATGCCGGCTCCTGTAAGTGCAGCTGATACCGGTTCGATTCCTTCATCTGTCGTGTATACCGTTATTTCCAACCATTTCATAATTTTATAAGCCTTCTTACTTTGGAATTTATCATTACATCAGGATATAATAATATTCGCTGTTTCCCAATGTGTCAATTATCAAATTGCCGCAGGATTCTGTCACTCTACAAGCTATAAGATATGCTGGAATTCCAAGCATTTATCATTCTATAGTTTCGGCATCAAAATAGTTTGTTACAGCAGAATATGTATCGCTCTGCTTCCAATATTCCCCATGTCCGCATGCTTCTAAAATGAAGATATCAGGTTTCGTTTGGAACAAATCACAAAGTGCATTGATATCATCAAGTTTTGTCATTCGGTCCGTTTTGCTTGCTATCACCAGGCAGTTCGAATAACTGTTTTTTGCATATTCATCATTTTGCATCTGTACAGTCGCAATTTGTTCGAAAGTGTCATGTAAAAGCGATCCTCGAGGAAAGTACATAGTTGTACCATCATACATCGGTGCTACAAGAATGAGACCATCCAAAGAAACATTTGTAGAAAGCTGCAGCGCCGCTGAAGCCCCGATACTGTAACCCATTGCATATATTTTCGCATCAGGATACTTTTCTATCGCGTAATTATATAGCCTTTCCGCTGTTCGATAAAATTTGCTCTCACTGATGATGCCGCGACTTTTTCCAAATGTCGGATAATCAACAGTCAGCAAAGTGAACGGTTCGAAAAAACTGCTGTCTGAATACTGATAAACTTCTTCAAGCCATTTACTGGTGTCTACACTATCACCGCCAAAGTAGAGCAAAATACGTTTCTCATTTTTTCCCGCTCTCCACCCATACAGGTCCGCATCCGGATCTTGTCCGGCAATGTGGATTTCAGAGGTATCATCTTTCGATTCAAGCACCTTATAGCTGTCTTCAGAAAAGCCTGCATGGAAAAAAATGACAGGTACAATTGCAGCATAGATCAGCTGATTCGCAGCAATTATAAGCAGCACCAGCAGTCCTGCTTTCTTTACAGCCTTCCATATCCTGTTGTTCTCTTGGGAGTTACTCTTTGCCATATGATGTATGATATCACGGATTTATAAAGATTGCAAACCAAGAGCCGACCATCTCATTTTTATTGCTTTTTCAGCTTGTTATTACTATCGAGCAAAATTATAAAGAATCTATATAAGTTCTCTGTTTATCATTGTGGCTCATTTATTAATTTCTTAAATATTCCTCATTTCCGTTGCATTTCGTTCAATATTTTCTGTTAAAATATGAAAAGAGAACAGATTATGTCTCAAATTGCAGTTGCGATACTCTTTTTCATTTGATATAATTACTCTGATTATATGGAGGCTCTTATGAAACCAACTGCGGTTTTAGATATAGGAAGTTCAAAAGTTGTTTGTCTGTGCGGAAACATTTCCGATCGTGATGGTATCATCATTCACGGGGTCGGAACTGCTTCGTGTGAGTCCATATTAGACGGAGAATTCACTGACAAGCAGAGTCTTCATGATGCGATTATTGATGTGCTTCAAAAAGCTGAGCAGGAAGCACACATGCGGATCCGTGATATAGCTTTAACGGTTCCGCCCGGATTTTTGAAGATCAAACTTTCTGATGTTACTTTATCTTTCGGGGATCGTTCCCGTATCGTAGAGTCTGACGATATAGAAGAACTTATAGTAAAATCCTACCAGAAAATGGAAAAGCCTGAAGAATATTCTCTGATTCACAGCACTCCAATCTTCTTTCTGGTAGACGGAACATCTTCTGTAGAACTCCCAGTCGGAATTGAAACAGAAGAAATTTCCGCTCTGATCTCCCATACTTTTGTGAAGAAAGAATACATCAATACGATTGAAGATATTCTGGAAGATATCAATGTGGAGATTGGAATGTGCGTTAATTCCATGTTGGGAGAAGCACTAATGCTGATTCCCGATCATGAACGCGTTCGCCCGGCAGTTCTGATTGATGTCGGATATCGCCAGACTGATATCTGTATTATAGAAGGAAACGCTCTTACAGCACTCTCCTCCATTCCGGTTGGAGGTTATCAGTTCGCTTCTGATCTTGCATTCGGATTGGATGTAACAAGGGAATCTGCTGAGCAAGCGAAGCGGAGATTTGTTTTTTCACTTGATTATGGCGATAAAACAGAAATCCTTCGTACAGATACTGAATCAAAGCGTGTTCCTAACAGTACGATCGCCTATATTATTGAAGCTCGTGCTGCGGAGCTGGCTGATTTGATTTATGACGAAATGGTGAAGCTTTCTGTTAATATAGAGGCGAAACCTATTGTGTATCTTTCCGGCGGTGGTTTGCTGATGATGCGTGGCTCATTGGATTTTCTGAAGAAAAGGCTCAACATGCAGATTAAGCGGGATATGCCGTGGACGCCGCGGCTCAGTTCTCCTAATTACTGCAGCGCTTTTGGTGCGTTATACTTTGTATTACATGAAAACAGGCTTAGAGATGAAACTCCTCGTAAATCCAGTAATAATGATGGAGAATCATTCTTAATAAAACTCAAAAACTTCTTTACCAAATAACTTTTTAGGGGGATTTACCATGTTCGAACAAGACTTAGACAATACCAATTTTGCTCAGATTCGTGTCATCGGTATCGGCGGCGCAGGCTGTAATGCCGTTAACCGCATGGTTCAATACGGGCTGCGCGGTGTAGAATTCATTGCCGTCAATACTGATAAGCAAGCTCTTTCTATGAGCGCCGGACAGAAGAAGATTCAGATTGGTGAAAAACTGACAAAAGGCCTGGGTGCCGGTGCAGATCCTGAAATCGGTAAAAAGGCTGCAGAAGAAAGTCTTGAACTGATTGAAGAAGCTCTTCGCGGAACTGATATGGCATTTATCACTTGCGGTATGGGCGGCGGTACCGGCACCGGTGCAGCGGCAGTCATCGCAAAATGCGCGAAGGACATGGGCATTCTTACAGTTGGTGTTGTAACAAAGCCTTTCACCTTCGAAGGAAGAGTCCGTATGCGTAATGCAGAAGCCGGTATTGCTGCGTTAAAGCCTGCTGTCGATACTCTCATCACCATTCCGAATGACAAACTGATTTCTCTTGTCGGTAAAGCAAGCCTTCCCGATGCTCTTCGTGTTGCTGACGATGTTCTCCGTCAAGGTATCCAGGGTATCTCTGATCTGATTGCTGTTCCCGCCATGATCAATCTTGATTTCGCGGATGTGAAGACCATCATGAAAGATAAAGGTCTTGCCCATATGGGTATCGGATCCGCGGTTGGTGAAACACGTGCTACCGAAGCCGCCAAACAGGCAGTTGAGAGTCCGCTTCTTGAGACCTCTATCAACGGTGCCAAAGGTATTTTGATGAACATCACCGGCGGAACCGATCTCAGCCTGCTCGAAGTAAATGAAGCCGCCGGTATAGTTGCTGAAAAAGCTGATCCGGAAGCCAATATCATCTTCGGTGCTGATATTGATGAGAGTATGGGCGATGCATTGAGGATCACTGTTATCGCGACAGGTTTTGAGTCTGAAGCTGCCAAAACCGCGGATGATCTCCAGCTTGGGTCCACACAACCACGCCGTCCGTCTCCTGCAGGTCCTGTGTCTGAACCATCCTTCATCTTCTCTTCCAAGAGACCTGCCCCGTCAGGGAATGCTTTCTCACGTTCCTACAGTGAACCTGTATCCCAAGCGTCCGAGCCTGTTGAATCGAAGCCTGCCGAAGAGCCTGTTCGTATAGATCCATCTGCAGGTTTGCGCCGTGATTATACCGATCGTCCCGCAAACAAACTTGATATCCCTGCATTCCTCAGAAAATAATCTGTAACGAGCAGATCATTTTTGATCTGCTCTTCTTTTTTTTATTCTCATCTTTTTATTCAATCATAATATTGAAAAGGAGCTACTATGAATACTGCTTTACAAACCATAATTGAGAAGTCCAAACGCATCGCTTTCCTTGGTGGCGCAGGGCTAAGCACGGAAAGCGGCATTCCTGATTTTCGTTCCAGTGACGGTGTTTTCAAAGCCGTAAAGGCGTATGGGGTTCCACCCGAAACTCTCCTTTCAATCGATTTCTTTGAAGATTATCCTGAGATTTTTTATGATTATTATAAAAAGTTCCTGATCTATCCCGATGCTCAGCCAAATAACGCACATAAAGCTCTTGCAAAGCTTGAGTCTTGTGGAAAGCTGAATGCTGTTATTACACAAAACATTGATGGTCTTCACCAAAAAGCCGGAAGTAAAAACGTGTATGAACTGCATGGCAGCATTTACCGCAATCATTGTACAAAATGCCGTAAGTTTTATTCTCTTGATCAGATTATGTCAATGAAAGGCATTCCCACTTGTGATTGCGGTGGTATTATAAAGCCCGATGTTGTTTTATACGGTGAAAGTCTTGACAACAAAGTTCTTTCTGATTCTGTCCGTGCCATTCGGGAGGCGGACACCATGATTGTGGGTGGTACATCCCTTGCAGTATACCCCGCAGCCGGTCTGATAGACTATTTCCGTGGTGATTCATTAATTGTAATCAATCTCTCAGCGACTCCACGGGACCGTGAGGCTACCTTATGTGTTCATGAACGAATCGGCGAAGCACTATCCTTTATTCTGGATTGACTTTCTTTCATAGCGCGTTATAATGGTTTTTTGAGGATTCATATCTCATTCGCGCCCCTTGAATCCTCATGCAATCAACTTTATTGCAAGCAAGCAATAAATACAGAAAGGAAACGATAATATTATGAGCGATTGTACCCATGACTGCAGTACCTGCTCACAATCCTGTTCAGAACGGAAAACGGATTTTCATGAAAAGTTGAATGACCTGTCCTCGGTTAAAAAGGTCATCGCTGTTGTGTCCGGCAAAGGCGGTGTAGGAAAATCTCTTGTCACATCGATGCTTGCGGTCAACTCCATGCGCAACGGTTATCATGCCGCAATTCTGGATGCTGACATAACCGGCCCTTCCATTCCAAATGCCTTTGGAGTTCACGAAAAGGCACTTGGAAATGACTTTGGCATTCTTCCTGTTGCTACCAAGCTTGGCATTGATCTGATGTCAATCAATCTTTTATTGGAAAATGAAACAGACCCTGTTGTCTGGCGTGGTCCGATTCTGGCAGGCACAGTAAAACAATTCTGGTCTGATGTTATTTGGAAAGATGTCGATTACATGTATGTCGATATGCCTCCTGGAACAGGTGATGTCCCTCTTACCGTCTTCCAGTCGCTTCCAATCGACGGAATCGTTGTTGTTGCGTCACCGCAGGAACTTGTAGGTATGATCGTAAAAAAAGCTGTTAACATGGCAAATATGATGAACATACCTGTGCTTGGCATTATTGAGAACTACTCTTATTTTCTCTGTCCTGAATGCGGTCACCGTCATAGTTTGTTTGGCGACAGTCATATTGAAGAAATTGCAAAAGAGTATCACATTGATACTGTTTGCCGCATTCCGATAGAACCAAAGCTTGCTGCTGCCTGTGACGCAGGAATGATTGAACTCTATGAAGGAAACTGGCTTGACGAATTAACGCAACGTATCGAAGCCCTATAATTCTTGTATTTTATTTTTTCGGAGACCCCTTTTTATGAATTCTTATCTGGAAATGGATAGAACTTCTCTTGAGAATGAGTTAAATGAAGTAAAGCTTCTTCTCGAAGAGAAAATTAAACAGAATATCAAACTTGACATGTCGCGAGGCAAGCCCGGAAAGGAACAGCTGCTTCTTTCCTCGGGTCTTCTGACTTCTGTTTCTGAAGCGGATCAATGTTTCGACGGCTCAATCGATGCCCGCAATTATGGTGTCTTAGCGGGGCTTCCTTCCGCGAGAGCTTTGTTTGCCGATATCCTCGATGTTTCTCCATCTCAAGTTTTTGTCGGTGGAAATGCAAGTCTTCAGCTGATGTATGACCTTATATCCAAAGCATATACTCATGGCTTGCTTCATAGTCCTGCTCCCTGGGCAATGCGCGGGACCGTCAGATTTCTTTGCCCTTCCCCGGGGTATGACCGTCATTTTAAAATTTCACAATCTTTCGGAATGGAATTGATCCCCGTCTCCATGACTCCATTAGGACCGGATATGGATACCGTCGAGCAGTGGATCAAAGACCCCAGTGTCCTTGGTATGTGGTGCTGTCCAAAATATTCCAATCCTGACGGTATTATCTACAGTAATGAAACAATTAAACGGATAGCATCGCTTCATCCTGCTGCTCCGGATTTTACTGTTATCTGGGATAATGCATACTGCGTACATGAATTTGATGGAGATTATGTCCCATTCCCCGATATTCTGTCTCTTTGTGCAGAAAACGGAAACCGTGATATGGTATATGAGTTTACGTCAACTTCAAAAATCACTTTCCCCGGGGCAGGCATCTCTTGTATGGCTTCCTCTGAAGAAAACATTGATTATATGACGAAACTGATTTCCGTTCAAATCATCAGTTACGATAAACTGAACCAGCTTCGCCATGTCCTGTTTCTCAAAGACAAAGCTCATGTTCTCGAGCTGATGAAAAAGCATGCCGAGGTCCTGCGCCCGCATTTTGAACTCGTTGAATCCATTCTTGAATCGGAAATCAAGCCTCTTGAAATAGCACATTGGACTAATCCGAAGGGCGGCTATTTCATCAGTTTATATGCAATGCACGGCACTGCTAAACGGACGTTGGAACTTTGTGCAAAAGCAGGCGTTACAATGACAGGAGCCGGAGCGACATATCCTTATGGCATTGATCCTTTTGACAGTAATATTCGTATCGCCCCTTCTCTTCCCTCGTTGGAAGAGCTTCGCCAAGCGACTGAGATCCTTTGTCTCTGTCTCCGTCACTCCGCACTTGAACAACTGCTGCAAACGAGAATGTAAAATAATAACACGGAAAGGAGTTGTCGGCATTGGAAGAAATTAAAACCAAAATCAAGCAAACGAAAGCGCGCAAAAAGGGATTCTTAAAAGCAATGCCTGATGAGCAGCGCCGCCTTTTGAAAATGGAAGAGCGTGCAAGCAAAGCTGCTAAACGTTTACTTTGGTGCATTCCCATTTTACTTGTTTTGCTGATTGTCGCGTATATTGTCATTACATTTCAAGTATCCTACAACAATAAATGGGTAATAAACGCTGTCATCTGCGGTGCGCTTTTCATTATAGGCGTCATTATTCTTCTTGTCGCCAGGTCATCCTTTAAGAAAAAAGCAAGCGCCTATGGATATTCCATCAGCGATTATGTCCAGGAATACGGAGAGATCAAGCAGCATATTTCTGATTTGAAGAAAGCCGATAAAGAGCAGCGCGCAGCGCAAAGAAAGGCAGCCGCCGCGGAAGAACAGGCAAGAATCGCTTCGGAAAAATCTGCTGAAAAAGTTCGTCTTGCTGAGGAACACGCTAAAGTCATGCAGGATAATATGAAACAGGCTTCCGAACATGCGGCTTCCTTAATCGGTGCCGATGCTGTCTCAGCGCAGGTTTCGCCACATGACAGCCTTTCCTCCGCCCCGGCTGCTCAGTCGCCGGATTCATCTGCTCCCGTTGCTCCGCCCTCCGATCTGATTGATTCCGTTCCGGAAGAAAACGCAGTCCCTAAAGAGTCTTAAACTCCAAATTCTAAAAAGCAGCACGGCAATCACCGTGCTGCTCTTGCTTTCTGAAATCTCATTCCGCAAGCACACCTTGTGCTTTTGCAATCATGTGCCCTTGATAACGAATTTCCTCTGTTACTTCTCTTATCAAGGTCAATTCTTCCGGAAGTTCAACCTTATCGTCTTTATTCGCAACCTGCACATCTAATATGGCAAGCGAAGGGGAACTTGCATAGGTATCAATCGTCATATAATGATCCAGATAATGGAAACTATAGCGGCGCTTTACAATTGTACCATAATCCGGATTAACCTCATCCATTAACCGAACATATTCTTTCTGAGTCAGCATTCTTTCCGTTTCGATTCTTTCAACCGGGGAAATCTGCTGCTTCTCAATATAATAATATCCGATACTTCCATTATTCTGAACTTTTCTGGATCTTCTCTCTGTTCCGTCCTTTCTGCTGATAAGGTAGGATTGCGTGATAATCTGTTCCACAGGCTGAAGTTTATCCAAAAGTTCCTGAGAAGGATTCTTAATCAAATATTTCCGTTCACTCTGTGTCGGAGGTATTTCGCCAAGCACTTTATAGATTTCATTCATTGCTTTCCGAATCTTATTGTCAAAATTATAGGAATTACCGATAATGACGCGATTAGGATGTTTCTGCCAGCTTTTCAGCGCCTGTTCTTCCTTTTCTCTCGCCTGCTCAAGGGTTTCATATCTGGCAGCATTATTATAACTATAGGCGTATTCGGCTCCATTCGAAGACGATACCAGATGAATCACAGCATCATAGGATTTTAAAACCATATCTTCTGTAAGTGAAAATGATCCCAAAATCTGATTGAATTCTTTTTGTGAGACATATGCTTTATTGTCGAGCACACCGCGATCGCATATGATAAGTATTCTTTCCTCCGGAACCAGCTGTGCCGCTTTTGCAGCCATTTTTTCCTTCTGAAGCTGTGAATCAATTACAAAATACTGAAAATCATACATGGAGAGGCAATTCCCGAAAGGTTTGATTCCGAATCCGGAAATCAATTCAGTCGCTGCTTCCGGGACAATCAGAACCCGGTATCCTCTTTCTGTTAATTCCTTAACAAGTCTGGTCGTCAAAGTTGTTTTACCGCCTGCCGGACCGCCTGTCATTACAATTTTCGTAATCTGTTTCATGAATTCGATCCCTCGCTTTCCGATTAGAGCGTATCACTGTTCTTCACCAAAAGCAAGAAGCATCTTTCGATGCTTCCTGCCATTTTTGCTATTCAGTTATTATAACGCAGAATATCTGATCTCAAGATTACCGAAGTTCACATCGCCCTTTAAATATGCCACCTGATCAGCATCCGGAGAAGGTTCACCATTGATTTTCATTGCAGCAAAAGCTGTGTCTGAATTTTTGTAAATCTTCACATTTTGAGGAAGCAATATAACGACATTTCCGAAATTTACGTCTACATCTAATACCGGATTATTCAAAAAATATTTAACATTTCTGAGATCGATCTGATGTTCTCCAAAATTCGTATCTATCTTCATTCCCTTTAATGTGTCGTATTCATATACAATATGATTGCTGCCGAACGATAGATCGGCAATTAAATTATAATCTTCCACCGTGTATTCGGACACTTCAGGCTTGTTACCATTGATTTTTACTATCGGGAAAAAGTGTTTTTTAATGATTCCCATTTTTCTCAACAAGAGATGCAAGAGATATGCAATTGCCAGAATTAACAGTATGACATACCATTTTACCTCAAACGGGACTCCCCATCCGAACCAGATAAACTCGTAAATTCCGATTATCATTGCTGCGATTCCGAATACTATGTTTTTTCTTAAAGAAATCAAGCCCAGGCCAAATACCAGAATCGGCCAGATATAGCTCCATGTTGTATATTCGGGGTTATTAAACAGCGGAGTGGTCGAACGAATGATAAGCATTACACATACCAAAATCGCTGTGATACACGTTATGATCCCTGCCCATTGATCGACATATCGGAATTCGAATCCGCGTTTTTCAATATCATCATCTCTTTTTTCTTTATCTTTATCTATGATCACAACATGAGGATCGACCGGTTTAACGCCGAGAAGTTCGTCAGTTGTTACTCCGAAAAGATTGGAAAGAAGCGGAATGATTGTAATATCAGGACATGCCTGATCATTTTCCCACTTACTGACTGCCTGTGCGGATACACCGACTTTTTCACCCAGCTGCTCCTGCGTCCATCCATGATTTTTTCGGAGCATGGCGATCCGCTTTCCAATTGTCATTTGCTGTTCCATTTGATTGACCTCCGTATTTGTTTTACACTCAGAGCATACGGTTTCCGAGCTAAAAACTCAACAACCTGTCAGTTGAGTCATTCTACCATATTAGTTGAATTCGTCTGCAAGACTCTCCACTTCCGGTTGAATGACTTAATTTTACTGTTAATATTTACAACGGTCAATGTTTTTAGTATAATTTAATGAAGTATAGTTTGCTATTTTATATCTTCGGAGGAAAGAATGGCAGTCAGAACAATAAGAAAAGAAAAAGATCCTTGTTTGTACATTAAATGCCGTGAAGTCAAGAAATTTGACGAAAGGCTCTCGATACTGATTGATGACATGATTGAGACGATGCACGCCGCTGATGGTGTCGGTCTTGCCGCTCCTCAGGTTGGTGTCTTAAAAAGAGTCGTTGTGATCGATATAGGTGATGGCCCAATCGAGATGGTCAATCCTGTTATTATGGAATCTTCCGGCGAACAAGGCGGTATGGAAGGGTGTCTCAGTTTTCCCGGACAGAGCGGATATGTTATTCGTCCGAATTATGTAAAGGTCGAAGCATATGACCGCCACGGTGATTTATATGAATACGAAGGGGAAGAGCTGTTCGCCCGTGCAGTTTTTCATGAGTGCGACCATCTGGATGGAAAAGTTTATCTTCGCCTTGTGACGGATCCTCCTGAGAGTGCAGAGGAATAGTATGAAGATTGCTTTTTTGGGAACGCCTTCGTTCTCTCTACCATCATTACAGTTGTTAATCGATCGTCAGAACGATCTTGCTGTCTTTACTCAGCCTGACCGGCCGGTTGGCAGAAAAGCGATCCTCACTCCTCCTCCCGTTAAGGAACTCGCTCTCAAATATGATATTCCCGTATATCAGTTTGAAAGAATACGTTCCCCGGAAGGGCTTCAGGCGCTTCAATCCTTTCATCCTGATTTGATGATTACTGTAGCATTCGGGCAGCTCCTCAGTTCTGCAAATCTTGCAATTCCGAAATACGGTACCATCAATGTGCACGGATCTCTTCTTCCTAAGTACCGTGGTGCTTCTCCGATACAGGCTGCTATTTTAAATGGTGATACCGTAACAGGAATTACGACAATGTTTACCGATGTAGGAATGGATACGGGAGATATCCTTCTTTCAAAGTCAACTCCTATCGACATCAATGAAACATACGGTATGCTCTCCGATCGTCTTTCCGTTATTGGAGCCGAAGTACTTGCTCAAACTTTAGATCAGCTGGAAAAGGGATCACTGATTCGTATACCGCAAAATGACAGTGAGGCAACTATTTGTCATATGATTTCAAAAACAGATGGAATCCTCGATTTCAATCAATCGCGTCTTTCCGTCCATAATCGGGTTCGGGCAATGAATCCCTGGCCATGTTCCTCCTGTTTCTTAAATGATGAAATCTTTAAAATCTGGGAGACAAGGATCCCGGACATTACTGCTTCCGGCGTTCCCGGAACACTGATTGCAGATAATAATCGTCTGTATGTTTTCTGTTCCGACGGTCCTCTTGAAGTTCTGTCCGTTCAGGTTCCCGGAAAAAAGCGTATGGATGCTGCTGCATTTTTATGCGGTTACTCTGTCGATGGGATCATTCTGAAATGAGTACGCGGCGAATTGCATATGAAGTGCTCCTTTCTGTGATTGAGCAAGGAGCTTATTCGAATCTTGCTCTAAAAGAAGCTGCCAAATCGGTTTCTTCATCGGAAACGGCATTTCTATATGCTCTTGTGTATAACGCGCTTGAGCACAGAAGTTATGTCGAGTATATTCTCTCTCATTATTGTAAGCGTCAGAAAAAAGTCGTTCGTACTGTTCTTCTTTTATCCGCAGCAGAGCTTCTTTTTCTAAGCACTCCGCCTCACGCAGCAATCAATGAAGCTGTTGAGTTGACGCGTTCTCTTGGAAAGAATTCATCCTGCGGCCTTGTAAATGCCATTTTACGCCGTTTGGATAAAGAAAGAGGCTCTCTTCCTTCTTTACCCGAAGATCCATCTAAACGGCTCTCAGTTCTTTATGGTTGTCCTGAGTTTATCGCGTCAGAATGGATCGCCTCTTATGGAATAAACGGTGCGGAAGCCATCGTTTCAAAACGTTCTTCCAAAATGCAGGTGCGAGCACAATACCCTTTCACCACTGCTGATTTATTGAAGTCCCTCCCCTGTTCAGTTGTTCAGGGAAAGAGTGATCCAAACTGTCTGTACCTTGATGAAGCTTTGAATCTTGATTCAAACGAACTATTTCAATCTGGTAAAATAGCTGTTCAGAATGAAGCTTCTATGATGATCTGCAGAAGTTTGGAAAATCTGGAAAACGCAAATGTGCTGGATGCATGCGCCGCTCCCGGCGGTAAAAGCGCTTATCTTTCGTCTCTTCACTCCGGAAACATACACCTGACATGCTGGGAAATCCACAGCCATCGGAAAGAGCTTATGGATACGGCTTTCAAACGTCTCCATGTCAATGCATCTACACAGCAATTGGATGCTTCAGTACCTCATTCGGAATTTATTAGTTGTTTTGATGCCGTTTTGCTTGATGTTCCTTGCAGCGGATTCGGCTTGTTTTCCGATAAACCTGACTTGCGTTATAATAAGAGTCTATCTGACATTGTTTCACTCAGTGAGACGCAGTCCAGAATACTTTTTTCTTGCTGCGATTATGTGAAGCCGGGGGGAAAATTGGTTTATTCAACCTGTACAATTTCAAAGCGGGAAAACGAGAACCAAATTAGTCATTTTTTGAATAGCAGACCGGATTACACTTTGTTGGAACAGAAGCAATTTCTTCCAATGGTTGATGGAATAGATGGTTTTTATTATGCTGTCATGAAGCGGAGTTAACAAATGGACTGGATGAATATGACAGAACAACAGATCAGCGAAACGCTCTCCTCCTTTGGTGCGCCTTCTTTTCGTACAAAGCAGGTTATGGAATGGCTGAAAAGAGGTGTTCGTCCTGCTGATATGTCCAATCTGCCAAAGTCACTTCGGGAGCAGATGGCTTCCATTCCTTTCGGAGGAGCTTCTATCTTTCAGAAATATGTTTCCCAAAGAGATGGAACGATCAAATATTTATTTTCACTCGAAGACGGGAATATCGTCGAAGGTGTGTTAATGCGTTACTCTTATGGAAATACTGTTTGCCTTTCTACCCAGATCGGTTGTAAAATGGGATGTAAGTTCTGCGCTTCAACATTGGAAGGATGTATCCGTAATCTTACTCCCGGAGAGATGCTTTCTTTTCTTGCTGAAATTGAACGCGATGAACCTTCTGAAGATGATAAAAAGCGAACTGTGACGAACATAGTTCTTATGGGAAGCGGAGAACCGCTGGATAACTATGATAATGTGGTAACTTTTCTGAAGCGAGTTACTTCTCCTGACGGACCGCACATCAGCCCCCGCAATATTTCCGTTTCAACCTGTGGCATCGTCCCGAAGATTTATCAATTTATTGATGATGCTCCACATGTAACCTTATCGATTTCACTGCACGCACATAACGACGAAACCCGTTCCGCGTTAATGCCGATCAACAAAGTTTATTCCATAGATAAACTGATCGAAGCAGCACATACTTATGCGGATCGGACCGGACGACGAGTTGTCTTTGAATATGCCTTAATCGGTGAAACAAATGATTCTCACAAAGATGCTCTTTTGCTCGCCAAAAAACTGAAAGGAATTATGTGTCATGTGAATCTGATACCTTTGAATCCCGTCAAGGAACGTGGGCTGAAGGGTGTTTCCAGAGAGCATGCATATGAGTTTTGCAATTGGCTGAATAACGAACATATTTCCGCAACCGTTCGCCGCGAAATGGGAACGGATATTGACGGTGCTTGCGGACAATTGAGAAGGAGGGTCCTAAATGATCTTAGCAGGTAAAACATTTGTCGGGCGCAGAAACAATAACGAAGACTCTTTCTGTGTTAGCAATACGCCCACGCTCAGCTTTACAGCTGTCTCTGACGGTATGGGCGGTCACGCTGCGGGCGAAACTGCCAGCCGGATCTGCATTGAAACTTTATCTTCCATCCTTCTTCAGTCGAATGACCCGGTATCCGCAGGAACTTTGCAATCTGCTTTTCAGCAGGCGAATGCGTCTGTTTTAAAAGAAGCATCCGAAAATGAAAGTCTGAGCGGAATGGGTGCTACACTCGTCTGCGCTGTTCTTTTTCCTGATGAATTTCTGGCGGCGAATGTCGGTGATTCCAGATTGTATCTCTATCATGATGGGGTTATACGCCAGGTGTCCCATGATCATTCTTATGTCGAGGAACTTGTACGTCGGAATCTTATCACCTCGGCGGAAGCAAAAACACATCCCCGCCGCAATATCATCACCCGGGCGATTGGTGTTGAGTCCAAACTGAAAGTTGATCTTTTCCAATGTGAATGGGAAAAAGACGATATCCTTCTTCTGTGTTCTGACGGTTTGACCGGGGTAATGGATGATTCCGATATTGCGTCATTCCTTTCGGCCAAGAATGATCTGGATTCAATCTGTTCAGATCTGATTCAACAGGCTTACGATCTTGGGAGTTCTGATAACATTACCGTTGTTCTTGCGAAAAACGCGGAGGATGAATTATGATTGGAACGATTCTGGATCGTAAATATCAGATTCTCGAGGAAGTCGGCTCCGGCGGTATGGCGCATGTCTATAAAGCGGTTAATATGACTAACCGCAAGATTGTTGCGATCAAAATGCTCAAAGAAGAGTATAAAGATGATGCCGAATTCCTTCGCCGTTTTTCACGCGAAGCTGGTACTGTTCTGAATTTGAACCATGAAAATATCGTACGGGCTTATGATGTCGGTAAATATCAGGATCTTCCATATATCGTTATGGAATATGTAGAGGGACATACATTAAAAGACCTGATTGATCAGAATGGTCCGCTCCCCGTCCGTACTGCTATCGGTATTACATGCCAAATATTGGATGCTCTGACGGTTGCACATGAGAATGGCATCATTCATAGAGATGTCAAGCCGCAGAATGTCATCGTTACGGATCGCGGTATAACAAAACTCACAGACTTCGGAATTGCACGGGAAGCAAAGGCGACCACTTCAACCTTCAACGGTAAAAAGGTCCTCGGCTCTGTGCACTATATCTCTCCGGAACAGGCCAAAAATGCAATTGCTACAGAAGAGAGCGATTTATATTCTGTCGGGATCACTCTGTATGAAATGCTGACAGGCAAGGTCCCTTTTACTTCCGATTCTGCTGTATCGATTGCTTTAATGCATATTCAGGATAAACCAGTTCCCCCCATCGAACTCAATCCTTCCATTCCGATTGCATTAAATGATATTGTCATGCGTGCTCTGGAAAAAGAACCTTCCGACCGGTATGAAACTGCTCGTGCGATGCGTTCAGATCTGGTGCGCTCAATAGGAAATCCAAACGGATCTTTTGCACGGGACCGTACCAACAACGCAGTTGTTCCTCCGGGAAAGAGCATTTCCATTTATCTGCTGATTGCACTTGGTGTTTTCATTCCTGTAGCTGCGATCGTCATCGGGCTTCTGATCTATACAACTAAAACTCCCTCCACTCCTGCGGAAGCCTCCTCTTCCCCATCGGTTGCTGAAGTTTATACAGAGCCTACACCTGAACCTACCAAGGAACCGGAGGCATCTGCCGTGCCAAAGCATACTTCCAATGTGCTTGATCTAACCCTTGATGATGCTCTGATTCATCTGCACAATGCAGGGTATGAAAGCATTTACATCACTTTCTCGACGGTAGCTCCGTCCGGAAGTACCGCTAACACGGTTATTTCGCAGACAGATTCCATTATTGATGAAACGACCGGCGCAAAAAGAAGCGATCTGATCATTTATCGGAACTCTATCGGCAGTTATCATGCTGATGTTTCTTTCACATATTCACCTACAGAGGAAAGTCAGGAATATAACATCAAGATTGTCTATGAATCTACAAATTATCTTGATATTCCGTACCGGGTCGTTGTTTTTTCCGCTGAAAGACCTTACGAAAGTACTGATGCTACCATTGCCGCTACGGTCAACTGCTATGACCCTGTTACCCGTCAGTTGATTCTTGTCATCAATAATGTTGATATTGCATCTCAGTCTGTAACATTTACGAAATAGTGTTTTTATGATAGAAGGAATTCTGATAAAGGGAATCGGCAGTTTCTATGAAGTTCTCACTGCCGATGAAAAGAAAATCACTTGCAAAGCACGAGGAGTTTTTCGTAAACATGGTCTTACTCCGACCATAGGCGATCATGTAAGAGTGGAACCTCAACCGCAGGGATACGCACTGCTGAAGGAAATCCTGCCGCGTAAGAATATACTGGTACGTCCGCCTGTTGCGAATATAGACCGTATTTTTATTGTTGTTGCTGCGACTGTTCCAGAACCGGACTGGTTACTTATGGATCAGATGATTATCCAGGCTAAGAAACTAGGTATCATTCCGATTCCCGTTATGAACAAAACGGAAGATGCCGATATCTCTGTTCTGCAGCAGTTTTTATCCGATTACAGGGTTTTCGCTCCATTATGTGTCAGTGCAAAATCCGGAGACGGCCTTGATTCTCTTCGTGAAAAGATGGTTGGGGCTGTAACCTGTCTTGCAGGACAATCTGCTGTAGGGAAAAGTTCAATTCTAAATTCATTATTTCCGAATCTGAACCTGGCTACCGGTGATTTGTCAGAAAAGACTGAACGGGGACGTCATACCACCAGACATGCAGAACTTCTTCCGTTTCACAACGGAGCAGTGCTTGACACTCCGGGGTTCTCCCTGTTCGATACAGAAGTTCTTGAACAGAATGAACTCGATGCATGCTATCCGGAGTTTCAATCGATTCCATTCCGTTGCCGCTATCCCGGCTGTATGCATGATTCCGAACCTGATTGCGGGGTAAAAGCACTTCTTGAATCGGGAGGAATTTCAAAAAACAGATATGAGCGTTATCTTATCATCGCCAATGAACATAAAAACAGGAGGAAACATAGATATGATTAAAATTGCTCCGTCCATTTTATCCGCGGATTTTTCAAAAATGGGAGAAGCCGTTTCGAATTTAAAAAACTGGGGAGCTGACTGGATTCATTTTGATGTCATGGATGGTCATTTCGTGCCGAATATTACCTTCGGTCCTTCCATGTGCTCAGCAGTCCGGCCTTACTCAGATCTGCCGATAGATGTTCACTTGATGGTGGAGCACCCTTCTGAATGGATCATTCCTTTTAAAAATGCCGGAGCGGATATCATAACGTTTCATGTGGAATCTGCAGATCACCACTTACACAGTGTTCTTCAGCAAATCCACGCTGCCGGATTGAAAGGCGGTGTTGTTCTCTGCCCTGCCACGCCGATAGAGTCCTGTATTCATCTTCTCGGTGATTGTGATCTTGTTCTGCTTATGAGCGTGAATCCAGGCTTCGGTGGACAGAAATTTATCCCTGAGACCCTGGAAAAGATTCGGATCCTAAAAAAAGCGATCCAAGCCAGAAACCTGAATACAGATATTGAAATTGACGGTGGAATTAATCCTGAAACGGCTCGTGCCTGTATAGAAGCGGGCGCAACTGTCCTCGTTGCAGGAAGCGCCGTGTTCAAAGCGTCTGATCCCTCGGATATGATCAGATGTCTCCGCTCTTAATTCAAAATACAAATATGGCCCAAATCTGTTTGAAGATTCGGGCCTTTCTTTTTTATCTGTATTTTTCAATCAGCTGATTCATTTCATCTTTTGAATAATTAAACTCTTTTCGAATCTGCTCCAATACAACGGATGGTCTCTGAGCGATTTTATTACGGAGTGATGTGATTTCCTTCTGCCAGGTGGAATAAGATTTCGGATGTCCCCATCTGGCGATATGTCTTTGCATCTCAGGCTCATATTCGGAAACCACCTGATCAAATAAAGCAAGGAGTTTTTCAGAGGTAAACTCTGTCATTACCACCTCCACATATCGCTCTACAAATTTCCTGCTGAACTGTGCATTTCTTCTAAGCGCAACAGTGAAGTAGAAATACGTCAATGATCCGTGAGCTGCCGCCTGCCCTTCTTTTTTGAAATAGAGATGCATGATATCACGCGTAGCTCCGCTCATGAAGCAATAATCCAGATCATACAGGATCGGTCTCCATTTGATCTTGTAATCTGTAGTACGCCAGTACTTCTGATTAAATGTATCTGTTTCCAGCATGAATGTTCTGCAAATAACATAATCGATGAAATAATCCTCATCCACCTGTTCCAAAAAATCGCGATATTTCGCATCATCGGAAAGTTTGGCATTTTTAGCGTAATTGAAGATCGTCTTGAAGTCCTTGTTGGTCCCTTTCATCGCAATTGAACCATTTCGCATAATCGTGTTCACCGTGTCAGAATCAACACCGAAATGATTTTCCAGATACTTCGAATTCAATTCTTCATTAAAATCATATAAGCCGTGATAGCTGCCGTTCACATACAAAACAACTGGTCGGGAATTGGCGCAGTCAACATTTAACGGCAGACATGCTCTTGATACATATGCGTCACGAATTCTTGCCATATCATAATCCTGACCGGCATTTCTCAAAGCAAATGCTCCGAATTCATCAACACTATATCCCGGATAAAACGGATATTTTACCGTCTTCTGACCGTATGCCGCTCTTAATCCGAAAGTAAAAGACTTTTGCGAATAGGTCAATGTTCCTCTTCCTTTTGCTTTGACATCACACATAAAAGAAGTGCCGATCAAACCGTCTGCTTCGTAAAAGCTTGCAAATCCCTTCCGCTCAACGATCTTATTATGCTCCCGTACACTGTTGACTTTTTTAAAATCATCTGGATTCATCGAAAGGCAGACAACAGGAACCGTATGCGGTTTCTCGAATAAAAAGGTATAAGTAATAATTTCGCTATCCATTAGTCCATCCGAAACAGCGAACGCTCGGATGACGGTATTCTTGGAAATAGAAATCGGACCGCTGTAACGTTTTGACGCCCTGGTAGGTTCACTTCCGTCAGTCGTATAGTAAATGATCGCATTATTCTGCAGACTTGAAATCGTCAGAGCAAAAGATGTTGTTTGATATAGCGCGGTTTCCGAAAACACAGGATTGGATGTATATCCTGTTTCGTAACTTGAACTGTTCTTCTTATCTTTCGAAGGTTTATTAAAAAATACTCTCCGGACGGAAGGATCGTTTTCTATTCTGCCGGAAGACATTCCCAGCCTCTGAACTCCTGTATCAAAAACATCCAAGACGGTCCTTCCATCCTGTGCAAACAGATAAATCGTTTCACCGGATGGAGATATGCTGAAAGATCCATCATATTGAGATACACTGACCGAGCCATAATCACCGGCATTGATGGTCAGATTCTTGATTTTATATAATGTCGGTTTGTCCAGATCATCGGTTAGATAATATCCATCCAGCTGTACGGGGTCTTCCCCTCCGTTATAAAGTTCGATCCAGTCATCTTCATTACTGCCGCGGTCATGGATGGCACAGACTTCAGAAATGAAAAGTCCATCAGATTGAAAAAAGCCGACTGAATCGGCTTCTGAACGGGCATGTCCATTGGGAGAAAGCGGTGTCGGTTCACCGTAATAAACAATCGTTCCGTTCTCATCTCTGCCAATGGAAACATTACTGCTGACAGAGGCTATCATTAACTGGTCATATTGATTATCGATAGAGTTATATAAAACCAGTGTTTCTCCCTTTGACAAGGAAAAGCCCGCATGCAGTTCAGATGCATTGCTTTCTTTCCCGCTTAAAAAGACAAGCAGATAGCCGTGTGCAGGAATAACGACATCAGGGAATTCAAACTTGAAGAGATCCTTACTGTCTGTCAGATAATACCCCTTCATCCGGATTGCATTATCTGTTGTGTTGTAAAGTTCCACCCAATCGCTTCTGTCACCATCTATGTCAGCGATACTGTATTTATTATTTGGAAGCGCTTCGCTGATAATAACAGGACTTGAAAGGCCGGTAAACTCAGGCTCCGGCTCGTCGGTAGGTTCAGGCTCCTCCACATATTCCGTAAAAATGTTTGAAGAATTCGGAGTCGGAGTTGTTGTGAAAGCAAATAAGCCATTTTCATTTCTTGAATATGTCATTTCTTTCACTGGGGTTTCCGGAATCTCAATCTCGGCGCATAAAAGTCCGTGAGCATCAAACAGATACAGATGATCTCCATATCTGCTGATTCCCAGATTTACGCAAAGATGCCCGTCGTCTTTTATACAGTCATCTTTACAGCACTGGATGACAAGATAACCATATGCAGGGATGACAACTTGATCCAAATTCGGTTTATCGAAATCATCTTCATCATCGGTTAAAACAAAGCGATCTAGAGAAATGGGGCTATCTGTGTAGTTATATAATTCCACCCAGTCACATCCCGCACATCCGGCGCAAATGATCGCCTCATTATTCCTCGCTGAGATTTCAGAAAAAACAATTCCTTCCTGCGGTGTAAACTGTGTCAAAGCCGAGTCATCGACTTCAACAGGAACTTCAGATAGTGACGCATAGATCGTTGTTGAATTCTCTATCCCGGGTGTCGGCTCCGCACAGTATCCATACGTTCCGTCGTCCTTTCTGGCATAAGAAACATCTCGCATCAGTTCAGGGACTGTCAGTTCCTGAACCAGCTGCATGTTAGCATCCTCCAGCGCAAGGTTTTCTCCCGCAAGTTTTAAAGAGAAACCGATACATATAGGTCCGCTTTCATAAGCAAGAAAATCAGTTTCCTCTTTATTTGCAAACAGAATCAGGAATGCACCCGGTTCCAGTGTTACATCCGGAAGTACATATGCTTTATCAGTATTCTGAATATTGTCTGTTATCCGCATTCCGAGCAGCGAAACAGATGCTTTCCCGACGTTTTTCAATTCGATCCAGTCAGGTGATCCGTAAACATCATTCAGCAAAGACTGTCCGTTGCTTGAAACAACTTCATTAATCACTACAGATGGCGAAGAAACAGAATCTGCAGCCATCGCAAAAAAACTGCACGCAGTTTGAGGAATCACCATCAAAAGCGCAAGCAGTATCATCAAATATTTTTTTAATCCCAGCTTATTTTGCATAAACCTTGATCACTTTTTCGTTTTATTTTGTTTTATTCTATCATGACACAAGTTAAAAAGAAAGCGATTGATGCAACATTTCTGTAAATCTTTGTGAACCTTTCAGAACATAAAAAGGACCCGGCAGATTCCTCCGGATCCTTTCCGCTAAACAAACTTAATCAAGGTCAATCCGTCTTTTCTTAAGAGTTTCCAGCATATCAGCAATCACCAAACGCTTTCTGCGTTCTTCATTTACCACTGCTTCCGGAGCTTTGGAGATAAACTTCTCATTAGCCAGCTTCCCGTCTGCCCTTGCCAATTCGGACTGCATTTTCTCAATCTCTTTGTCCAGTCTTTCTTTTTCTTTTTCAATATCCACAAGAGAAGCAAGCGGTACAAATGCTTCCGCGCCTTCACAGACGATATGAATATCTGTTTTCTTGGCTTCAATACGCTCATCCGAGATTGTAATGGTTCCCGCGCCAATCAGTTTCTTTAAAAACAGATCTGCGCTTTTGTACAGTTCCGGATTCGTCACAACCAGATGAACATCGATTTTCTGTCCAAGCGGCACCTTGCGCTCCGCGCGAACATTTCGAATCGACCGCACCAATTCCATCAATGATTCCATAGCTTCCGCTTCCATGGGATAAGAAGGAATGTCTTCCTCCTTCGGCCAGCTCGTGAGCATAATTGTTTCCTGATGATTTGGCAATCTCTGATACAATTCTTCCGTGATAAACGGCATGAACGGATGAAGCAGCTGCATGGAAGTTGAGAGCACCTTTTGAAGAACAAGTGATACTCTCTTCTTTTCATCCGCATTTTCGCTGTAAAGCGAAGATTTTGCTATCTCTATGTACCAATCGCAAAATGCTCCCCAGATAAAGTCGTAGATCTTTTCCGCAGCGATATTCAGCTCAAACGCGTCCAGATTTTTGGTTACCTCGCTGATGGTGCTGTTCAATTTGGTCAAGATCCACTTATCTGCGATCGACAGTTCCGAAGAGTCGATCGTTCCGTCAACGTCCTGATCCAAATTCATAAGAACGAATCTGGAAGCATTGTAAACCTTGTTGCAGAAATTCCTTGCCGATTCAACTTTTTCCCAGTAGAAGCGCATGTCGTTACCTGCTGCGTTTCCGGTTACAAGTGAGAATCTCAACGAGTCGGCTCCGTATTTTTCTATGACATCCAGAGGGTCAATTCCATTTCCGAGTGACTTTGACATCTTTCTTCCAAGGGAATCACGTACAAGCCCATGGATATAAACCGTATCGAAAGGAGGTTTGCCCATGACTTCACATCCGAACACGATCATTCGGGCAACCCAGAAAAAGATAATATCATAGCCCGTGCAAAGAGTATTGGTCGGATAGAAATATTTGAGTTCCGGGGTTTCATCCGGGTACCCCATCGTTGAGAAAGGCCACATACCGGATGAGAACCAGGTGTCCAGCACATCTTCATCCTGATGGAGCTTTCCTCCGCAATGCGGGCATGCAGCCGGAGCTGTTTCTGAGACAGTCATCTCGCCACAGTCATCGCAGTAGTAAGCAGGTATTCTGTGCCCCCACCATAACTGTCTTGAAATACACCAGTCACGAATATTATCCATCCAGTTGAAATAAGTCTTTGAGAATCTTTCAGGCACAAAACGAACAGCTCCGCTTTTAACCGCTTCAATCGCGGGCTGAGCCAGTTCTTTCATGCTTACGAACCACTGTTTTGAAACGAGAGTTTCGATGGTCGTATGGCAACGGTAGCATGTTCCGACATTATGCTTATAATCTTCAATGCGGACCATATTTCCCGTTTCGATCAGTTCCTTGCACAATGCTTCCCTGCATTCAAACCGATCCATACCAACAAATTTTCCACCCAATTCATTGATATGTCCATCATCTGTGAACACGCGTATTACTGGCAGATTGCAGCGTTTACCCACCTCAAAGTCATTCGGATCATGACCTGGAGTAATTTTCACAGCACCGGTTCCGAATTCCATTTCGCAATAATCATCGCCCACGATCGGTATCTCGCGTCCGACAACGGGTATCACAACAGTCTTCCCTATCAGATCGGTGTAACGTTCATCGTTCGGATTGACGGCTATCGCAGTATCGCCAAGCATTGTTTCCGGCCTGGTCGTCGCAACTGTAATGGAGTAAGATTTATCAGGCGCATCATAGCGAATATGCCAAAGGTGCGATGCCTGTTCCTCATATTCCACCTCCGCATCGCTTAACGCGGTTTTGCAGGAAGGACACCAGTTAATGATCCTGTCACCGCGATAGATCAGCCCTTTGTCATATAACTTCTTGAATACTTTCAGAACTGCGCGGTTGCAGCCTTCATCCATTGTAAACCGTTCTCTCTCCCAATCGCAGGAAGATCCCATCTTTCGGAGCTGTTTTACAATAGTCGAACCATATTGGTTTCTCCATTCCCAGGCTCTTTCAAGGAATTTTTCACGTCCTATATCTCTTTTGGTGATTCCTTCCTTCGCCATTGCCTCTACAATTTTGACCTCTGTCGCAATGGAGGCATGGTCCGTTCCGGGCATCCACAGCGTTTCGTATCCACTCATCCGCTTGTAACGAATCAATGTATCCTGCAGCGTGTTGTCCATCGCATGTCCCATGTGAAGTTTTCCGGTGATATTGGGTGGGGGAATCACAATGGTATACGGTGTTTTATCCGGGTTGGGTTCGGCGTGAAAATACCCGTTCTTTTCCCATTTTTCATACCAAGACTGCTCCACCGAAAGATGATCATAAGTTTTCGGCATCTCATTTTGCATAATCAAAATCCTCCGTACATATATAAAACGCCCCATTCGTCAAAGGACGAAAGGGACGTTCGCGGTACCACCTTTGTTAGGCTGTTTTTACAGCCTCTCTCTTTAGCTTATAACGCAGCAAAACGGATCCATCTACTGTTGTTCAACGAACCTGCTCCAAAGCGACCTTCCGGATTTCAATTCCCGAACCGTCCTTCCAGCCTATGGAACGGTATCTCTGGCGGATGAATCTCCGTACTCCTCTTTTTCTCAGCATTTGATTGAATTTTAACATAAATAACTGTCTTGTCAAGACAAAATTGCCATGGTTTACAACTAGAAATCACTATATCAGGATAAACCTTCCGCCCATGACTGCATTCTGTCTTCGAGCAAATCAAAATATCCGGGGCCCCAGGATAAGTATTCGGTATAAATATCTTTATCCTGAATATTACGTTCTTTTTTGCACTTTGCCGTTATTTTATACTGATAGCAAAAGCCCATCACATATTTAAAACGGTAGACAGGCATATCCATGGACATCTGATAAATCTCGTCCGCATAGTTTTCCAGCCCCCATTCCATAAGATATGCCTGGATCTGATCTTTCGAATAACCGAATCCATTCGCAAGTATGGAGCATTTTGCTATAATCAGACTTGTCAGATTATCATTGAGAACAGATGTAATGCAGTCGTATGCACCAAACATGTCTGCTCTTTTGGCAACGCTGTATTCCGCACTTGTCGCCCATCCTTCCGCATAACCGACAGGTTCAATTGCCATCTGGAACAGCGGGACCGTTCCTAAATTGTACTGATAAGTATACTGAAACATATGTCCCGGATAGCCTTCATGAGCCAGTGTCAGGAGATCTGTATTGACACTCGGATTAATCAGTATTGTATTTTCCTGATAGTGATCGAGCGCAGGAATCAGATATGCAGCCGGGCTGAATCCTTCCTGCAGTTCTTCCGGAATATTCTTATATTTCACCTGAACAGCAGGCATCGGAGGAACAATGTCCGTAATGATTGTTTTAAGATACCTTTCGTCTCCTTCAATTGTTCCGGTTGTAATCTCAAGTTCCTTTCCCGATGCTTTTCTGTAAGCATAAGTGAGTTCCTGATACAGTTCGGATGAAATCTGTTCCAAAAAGTCAGATGCCTCCTGAAGCGTAAAGTTCGATGCAGACTGAACATTCATTTCCAAAGTAAAATATTTCAGCGCGTCCTCACTTACCTGCTTCGCCCCGGTATTTGCCCTGCAGTAGGGACGAAGAGCTTCCAGGCCTTTCCCTAGCATAACATATGCGTCTGTAAAAGTATCATGCACCAATTGATCATTCTGATCATAGTACTCTGCTTTTTCGTTATCTGTCAGCCAGCCGACCGAGTCCAGTTCTTCCCGAAATGTATTATACAAATAATTGGATTCTCTTCCATCCACGATGTTTTTAATATCTTTGAGAACGGAATCCAGCATCGGTTCCGTCATAAAGAGTCCCATTTCCGCACGTTTTTGCTGTTGTTTCAGTACCTGCCCGAAATATCTGGGAACATCCGCCAGCAGCACAAGATAATTCTCAACATCCTGTTTTTCGCGGAACTCATATAATCCGAAAGTCAGCGGAAGGTTTACCTGAAGTCCAACATACTCATCAAGCGGTTCCTGGTAATAGAAGAGACCGTCATAAGAGATTTCATTTGTAAAATACCGTACGTAATTATCATACGCGAACTGATATTGTTCACTCAGATTCTCATAATCCAACTTCTGCAGACGGTCGAGCCATCTTTTGCAGTCAGCGATCCATTGATTCATGTATTCCTCGGTAAAGTCTCCCAGTGTGACCGGAACAGATTTTTCATCAATTCCGAAAGACGCCGGATCATAGCAATACTGGTCAAGAGTTATGATATCCGATGTAACATACCAGGTAAAAATCTCCCGGTCCAAAGATTGGAAAGCCGTATTAGCCGCTTCGTTTCCTCCTGTTTTATCGGATGGGCTTTGTGTTGTTTCAGGAGTATTCAGCGAAGAAATCACTTGAGGAATATTTGATGTAAACTCTTCTTTTACAACTTCTTCCACTTTATCCTTTACTTCATCCGGAACACAGCTCAATGCCGTGCATCCTAGAATCGTATAAGCACATCCGAATGAAGACAGAAAAAGAACCGCTGCCAGAGTAAGTAATATTATATTTCTTATTATCTTTATCATAATTTAATCCTCTTCCCATGTCGGAAGTATCCCGTCCGGAGACAATCTTTTTAATGCAGTGGTCATATCTTCCGGTAATGGAGCATAAAACGTCATATGCTTATCTGAAATTGGATGTATCAAATCGAGCCTGTAGCCATGAAGTGCCTGTGACTCAAGGCCGAGTCTTGGAGCTTTTGACCCGTACAGCGGATCGCCTGCAATCGGATGCTTTATATACGCCATGTGAACGCGTATCTGATGTGTTCTTCCGGTTTCAAGTTTTACCCGTAAAAAAGTCATATCGCCGTATCTGGCTATGACTTGCCAATGAGTAACCGCTTCCCTTCCGTCTTTGACAACAGCCATCTTTTTTCTGTCCGTCGGATGCCTTCCGATCGGTGCATCCACCGTGCCAAAATCTTCTTTCAGATTGCCATGCACAATGCACAGATAGGTTCTTCTTGCGGAATGGTCCGCAAATTGTTTTGCAAGTTTCTCATGTGCGAAATCATTCTTCGCAACAACAAGCAAGCCTGATGTATCCTTATCGATCCGATGAACAATCCCGGGACGAATCGCTCCTCCGATTGTGCTCAAACTTGAAAAATGATATAAAAGAGCGTTTACAAGGGTCCCGTCGGGATTGCCTGCTGCCGGATGCACTACAAGTCCTTTTGGTTTATTGATGACGCAAAGAGCTTCATCTTCATAAACGATATCTATCGGAATATCCTGCGGAACAACTTCCAATTGTTCTGTTTCGGGGACCGTTAATTTGATCAGATCGTCTTTTTTGATTATGGTATTTGGCTTTACGGCAATTCCATTTACCAGAAGCGCACCGTTTTTGATCCACTTCTGTATCTGAGATCTTGTGTAATCTGAGATAGACGCAAGATACGCATCCGCTCTCGCACCGGACGCCTCCGCTACCCATATGCGTGTTTCCGCGCTCATTCCGGGTCCTTCTCCTTTAGATGATCCTCTTCTGATCCTGTTTGTTCTTCTTCCGGTATCTCTTCTTCAAATCTGGAAAGATGTTTCTTTTTTCTTTCCTTTTCCAAAGCTTCCGCTTCCTGACGGGTCTTCAGATGGAAAAGCCATCTGACATCATCTTCTATCAGTTCGAAGACCCCATCTTTTTTGATAAACAAAGCTTCAATAACGAGCAGCCCGATAGCAATGCAGATAGCAGAATCCGCTATGTTAAAAATCGGAAAGTCTATTATTTTGACATAGATCATGTCTCTGACGTAACCGAGTAGGATTCTGTCATACAGGTTTCCTATTGACCCCCCGATGATGAGCCCGAAGACAATTGCATCCAGTTTATTTTGTTTCTTAGCTGTTCTGATTGCGAAGAACAAAAGCAAAGCCAAGAACACCGCAGTCAGGGCAGACAGCAAGCGTACCGCCCACTCGTTTCCATTTCCTATTCCGAAAAGTGCGGCGTCGTTCGCCGTAAAACTGATTACAATAAAATTCCCATCCTTTGGAATGCTGTTTAAGTTTGTGACTCCGGACAGGAACGTCTTCAGTGCAGCAAGGTCATTTGCCGCCCCCTGATACCCAAGGCGGTCAACGACAAAGCCGTAGAAAATACCATATTTGGATGCCTGGTCAAGAACGAGGACCACAAGCGCTGTAATTATCAGCAACATAAATCGTCTCCTGTGTTTTATCGGGCGCTGAGAAAACGTTCCGATAAAGAATTTCATATATTTTTTTGACCTTCAATACTTTGGTCACGTATCTGTCAGTCTCACCGTAAGGGATATACCGTATTGCACCTTCTTCGTTTAACCCGTATTCATTCAGCCACTGGCTCGCTTTTCCCGGGCCGGCATTGTAGGCAGCAACCGCAACCGGTATCCGGTTGTCAAACCGATTCAACAGGTATCTCAGGTAATAGGTCCCGAACCGAATGGATGTTTCCGGATCAAAAAGCGTATCATCGCCATAAGGGACTCCAAGAGTTTCTGCTATCTCCTGACCTGTGGCGGGCATGATCTGCATCAACCCGCGGGCTCCTGCCCTGCTTACTGCATCCGGGTCATATTTACTCTCGCAAAAGATTACAGCAGCCGTCAGATAAGGATCCACTTCGTTCTCATAACTGTACTGCTCAATCAGGTCCGCAAATGACAGGACAAAAACGTGCTTTAAAATTCCCGGTATGATCAGCAGAACCAATACTAAAACTATAACCAGCGTCACGGCAATGCAAACGCACGTAATGAGTATCGTTTTTTGTTTCTTACTCATACTGTGCCTCCAGTTGCTCAAGCAGAGAAATCACCTTTTTTTCCAGTTGTTCCAGATCGCCTTCATTTCGAATCGTATAATCCGCTTTCTCTTTTCTCTGCCGATCTGTCAATTGCGCATCGATCCTCGACTTGGCCTGTTTTCTGCTCACATGGTCTCTTTCCATGATTCTTCTGATCCGAATCTTTTCACTGCAAAGAACAGCAACTGTCACATCACACTTCTGATCAAACCCGCTTTCAAAAAGAAGCGGAACTTCCCAAACCACAAACCGAGAACTCAGTTTTTTTGTTTCATTAATCAGCATGGTTTGAACGAATGGATGAATGATTGCGTTTAACTGCTCTCTTAGGGATAGATCGGAGAAAACGAGCTCCGCTACATATTTTCTGTTAATGCTTTCATCAGGATTCAAGCATTCTTTTCCGAACAAATCAACCGTTTTATAATAGCAGTCGGTTCCTGTTTCAAGAGCATTCCTTGAAAAAAAGTCCGCATCCAGAACAGGAATATCCTTCTTTGCAAAAACGTGTGCGGCAGAACTTTTTCCGGAACCGATTCCGCCTGTTAATCCGATAATGATATGATGATCCGTCATTTTGTTTCAAACCAGCTATTCCCGATCTTTGCGTCAGCTACAAGCTTGACTTTCAGCTTCACAACATTCTCCATGCAGCTTTGCATCAGCATCGAAACAGTTTCCGCTTCTTCCTTTGGGCAATCTACGATCAGTTCATCATGAATCTGAAGCACCAGCTTCGCTTTCAAACCTTTCTCGCGCAGTTTTCCGCTGACTTCCACCATTGCGAGCTTTATGATGTCAGCAGCACTTCCCTGAATCGGCATGTTCATCGCGACCCGCTCTCCAAACTGCCTTACATTATAATTGCTGCTTTTTAATTCCGGAAGCGGTCTGCGACGGCCGAAAAGCGTTACAGCATAGCCCTTTTCTTTTCCGTTTTCCACGCTGTCCTTCAGATATTTTTCAACATCGGGATAACGTTCAAAATAACTCCGGATATATGAGGCAGCAGTTTTAACCGGAACCCCGATATTTTTTGCAAGTCCAAAGTCTGATATCCCGTATACGATGCCGAAATTTACAGCTTTCGCCGCACTCCGAAGTTCTCCCGTCACCTGTTCCGGAGAAACGTGAAATACCTCTGAAGCGGTTCTGGAATGAATATCCTCTCCGGAATTAAAGGCATTGATAAAAGCTGCGTCGTTGCTGATATGAGCCAAAAGCCTTAATTCAATCTGAGAATAATCCGCTCCGACAAATACGTTTCCTTCACTCGGAACAAAAGCTTTCCGAATCTCTCTTCCTTCAGGTGTTCTAACCGGAATATTCTGTAAATTCGGTTCCACGCTCGAGATTCTGCCGGTCGCTGTCACACACTGCATAAACCTTGTATGCACTCTCTCGTCGTCTGACTGCTGCTTCAGCAATCCTTCTATAAAAGTACTGTCCAGCTTTGTCAGAAAACGATATTGTAAAACATTTTCAACGATAGGATCGAGATGAGCAATTGCTTCCAAAGCGTCCGCATCGGTAGAGTAACCCGTCTTGTTCTTTTTTTTCGCAGGCAATCCCATCTTTTCAAACAGAATCGATCCCAGCTGCTTCGGAGAAAGGATATTGAACGTTTCGCCCGCACGCTGATAGATTGACTGCTCCAATGATTCGGCCGATGAATGAAACTGAGAATGCAAATCTTCCAGAATCTTCCGATCAACCCGGATTCCAGTTCTCTCCATGTCAAACAGAACAAGCTGCAACGGCATTTCCATATCTCTGTACAGAGAAGTCATCCCCGCTGTCTCCAAAGACTCTTCCATCATTGAGCGAACAACAAAGAGTGCAGCCGCATTGGGATGTTCCGTCTGCAAATACGTATTGCAAAACACGTTGATATTCTCTGTCGGTCTGTTGCTTGACAGCAGGTAATCAGCAATTTTGGCATCAAATCCAATACAAGGCAGCGTATCATCTTCTTCAAACATCCTATGAAGAAGGTTCTTTGCTTCATATGCAAGAATTTTAATATTCCTGTTGGAAAGTATAAACTGACGAAGTTCACGATACGCGTCCGTTTCATCCATAGGAATATCGAACAGCGTTTCACCGGCTGATAAAACATAGGCCCGGTCTGAATCAAACGCAAAACTTAACGCTGGTTCACTCAGAACCGCAATTTCATGATCAGAAGCATGTTTATTCAGAACAGCTGCTAATTCTTCGGAATTATGAACCGATATCACTTCCGGGGAAAAATTCCGACCGAAACAATCAGTCTCTTTCTGTTCCGGCAGTTTTCCGGCAATGGACTGCAATTCCAGTTCCATCAAACGCGGTCTGCCGTTTGCCATTTCGGAAATATCAAATCTGCAGTCATCGATTGTTTCTTTCACCGGCGCATCGCATACAATTGTGCCGAGCCAGTATGAAAACTGCGCATCTTCCGTTCCTTCCCGGACTCTCTCCCCTAACTTTCCCGTTATCTCATTCCCGTGTTCAAGGACGCCGTTCAGGCTCCCGTACCGGGCAAGCAGATTCAGTGCAGTCTTTTCCCCGACACCGGCAATCCCGGGGATATTATCGGAGGAATCCCCCATAAGCGCTTTCAGATCACGCATTTGTTCTGGCTCTAACCCGTATCGCTTTTCAAGTTCGGACCGCGTAATAATGGTGTTATCCTTGGTATAATAAATCTTTGTATGATCTGTAATCAGCTGGAAAGAATCCCGGTCGCCCGTAACAATCAGGGTCTCCATTCCTTCCGCCTCGGCTTTCCGCGAAAAGGTGCCCAAAATATCATCCGCCTCAAATCCCTGGCACTCAATAACCCGGATTCCCATCTTGTTCAGAAGGGGGCGGATTTCTTTCATCTGCATCAGAAGATCCTCTGTCGGAGGTTTTCTCCCGGCCTTATAATCAGCATACCGTTCATGCCGAAAGGTAGGAGCATGGACATCAAAAGCGACCAGTAAATGGGAGGGATTATACTTTAAAAGCTCCATAAGCTTAGTAAAAAAACCTTTCAATGCTCCGGTCGGGAATCCGTCTCGCGTCGTCAGATTTACTTTAAAAAACGCGTAATAAGCCTGATAAAGCAGACTGTTACCATCGATTGCCAAAAGGAGATTATTTTGTTCTGACTGCTTTTCCAAGAGGTTACCCTCCAATAATTTCATAAATCATCGGGGCAGGAGCGGGCTTATCATCAGACAGTGTAAACGCACTCAGGAATTCTTCTTCCGCAGCTTTCGCCTTGGATGCGTCATTGATGTACATGATACAGAGCGGCTCATCAAGTTTCACATAATCACCAACGCGTTTCTGCATGACAAGACCTACAGCCGGATCGATCTTATCGGCTTTTGTCGCACGGCCCGCGCCAAGCATCTGTGCCGCTGTGCCAATTTTCTGTGCTTCAATCGCTGTAATAAAACCTTCCTTCAGCGAATACACAGGCTTAATGATTTTCGTTTGGCAGAGTTCATCGATACGGTCCAGACAAAGATAGGATGCATCCCCTCCCTGTGCTGAAATCATCTGCTGTAATTTAGTCAGGCCCTCCCCGCTGTAAAGAGCTTTTGCGAGCATTTTCCGTGCATCTTCTTTTGTTTTTGCAAGGTTTGAAAGAATCAGCATATAGCTCGCAAGAGTCATGCAGACCTCATAAAGAGGATCTCCCTCAGGGATCTTACCTGAAAGCAGTTCAACCGCTTCCCTGACTTCAAGCGCATTTCCGACTGCCATTCCGAGCGGCTGGTTCATATCAGTGATCAAAGCTACGACCTTGCGGTTCAGCATGTTCCCGATATTAACCATAAGCGTTGATAATTCTTTCGCCTCTTCGACCGTAGTCATGAAAGCACCTGTTCCGACCTTGACGTCCAGAACGATCGCATCCGTTCCAGCGGCAAGTTTTTTCGACATAATACTGGAAGCGATCAAAGGAATACTGCGTACCGTTGCCGTAACATCCCGGAGTGCATACATTTTCTTATCCGCAGGAACAAGATTACTTGATTGTCCGATTACTGACACGCCGATTTCATTCACGATCTCTTTAAAACGCTCAATCGGTATTTCAACCTGTGTACCGGGAATCGATTCGAGTTTATCAATCGTTCCTCCGGTATGTCCAAGCCCTCTTCCGCTCATTTTTGCTACCGTTCCGCCACAGGCAGCAACAAGCGGCGCGATGACCAGTGTAGTAGTATCCCCGACACCTCCGGTAGAGTGCTTATCAACTTTAACGCCCTTTACATCGGATAAATCGACCACATCTCCGGAATGCATCATTTCCATCGTCAGATCGGATGTTTCCCTGTCTGTCATTCCCTGGAAACGAATTGCCATCTGTAAAGCGGACATTTGATAATCAGGTATTGAACCGTCCGAAAAATGACGGACTAAAAAAGCGATCTCCTGCGATGTTAGTTCTTCTCCATTAACTTTTTTCTCGATCAAATCAACCGCTCTCATAACTCTCCTCCATTCGTTTTTGCTTTTTGAGTCACTCAAAAAGCCGGTCAATTTCAGTCTCTTCCATCGGCCAGGAAATCAACTTGCATTTCCGCTCATCAAATATATCCTGAAACGAATCTGTAACACCGGGAACATCGTCTTTTTCCAGAAGAATTCTGTCTGCGGTTCTGCCGCGTTCCCGTAAATGCAGCACTTCTGAAACATAATCAGGCGCATAGCAGAGAGAAGCGCCCATACGGATCAGTTCAAAGATATTGCCTTTTGCAACAATATCCCCATTAATTAAGGCCGAATTGGAAGTCAGAACGGTAAAGTTGCAGTCCTTCAGCCGGATATCTTCCTTATCACGAAGTAACGATGAAACCCTTCCCTGATCGCTGTAACCATCCGCAGCAAATATAATATTGCGGTAGCCTAAATCCAGAATCGCCTTAACGGTTTCATCAAAAAGGTCCGTTCCATCCGGTTGTCCGGAGATTGAATTCAACGCAGCGCAATCCCAGATAACCGTATGACCGGGGAGAATTCCAAGAAGAATCCGATTGAGATAAGATGAAATTTTACGTCCTTTCAGCCATTCAAATCTTCCTTCTTTTGCATATGTCACGGCATATGCTGTTCCGATTGATCCGCTGGCAATCGGACAATAGTCAATTTGCATTCCCCGCTTAGTTGCATTCGATGCCACCGTTCTCAGATGCTCCGAATAGCCCTTTGGGGTCAAAACTGCATTCATAGCAATCAGGACACGATCGCCTGTGCATTTTTTCATTGGTGCAGGAAGTGTTTCAGGGAGAACTCCTTTTCCTTCCTCTGCAATTGAATAAGCACCATCTTTATCAATATATCCCAACTGGATATACGGGCCGAAATCATCTAATGCATTCGCACTGTAGAATGGAAAATGCAAGCTCAATTGCGATCTCAGAACATCCATTTTCTTGAACATAGGAACCGTAACTCTGGTTTGAGTCACGTGCCTCTGATTCAGAATGCAGACATATTCTTTCTCTGAACTTCCCGGGTAATTCGTTGCGCAAAAATCATACAGTTCCGTTTCTATCCAGTTTTCCTTTTCAGACGCAACCAGCGCTGAAAGCGTACTTTCCCAGCACTGCTTCTTGATCTCATCCGAAAAATCATCCACAGGATAGCTCATCCCCACCGGAAAATAATTCCAAATCATAACAATTCCTCCGTTTCAAGCTGTTTCAGCGCAGTTTCAGCCTCGTTCAGCTGTTCATAAAGAGTATTCTCCCGTTCTTGCAGCTCTGTCATTCTGTTACAGATCTCATCCAGTAATTTAAAATCACCTTTATTCGATGCCTCTGTCATCTGTTCCCTGAATGTTTCATACTCTTTTTCAATGCTCTCTATCGACTGTTCTGTTTTTGCGATACGCTGTTTCGCGGACATTATCGCAGTTTTTTTCTCTTTCCTCTTAAGGTACAGGTTACTGTCCGATTTTTTATGTTCCGTCATCTGTACCTTTCGGACAGGATGAATCTTTTCGAACATGTCTTCCTCTTCATCTCTCTGTTCGACAAAACCGTCTTCATCCATAAGCAGAACGCGATCAGCGAGTCTTTTTACCAGATATCTGTCATGTGAAACGATAATAACCGTTCCTGCAAATTGCTCCAGAGCATGCTCAAGTACTTCTGCGGAAGCTATATCCAGATGGTTTGTCGGTTCATCCAGCAGCAGAACATTTGCGCCTGATAAAACAAGTTTCAAGAGCTGAATTCTCGCACGCTCCCCGCCGGACAGATTCCCGATTTTCTTCTCAATATCATCTCCCCGGAACAGAAACATTCCCAGGTAACCGCGCAATTCATTCGGCGTCATCAGCGGAAATGAATCATACATTTCTTCTATGACAGTTTTTCTATCGTCAAGATCTCTTGAATGCTGTGCGTAATATCCGATCTGAACCCCTTCGCCGACCTTGAACGTCCCCTCGGATTGCTCTTCCTGTTTCGCGAGAATGCGCAGAAGCGTTGACTTTCCGCATCCGTTCTGCCCGATAATGCAAACACATTCTCCCTTTCTCACAAGCAGATTCAGATTCGCGAAGACCTGCTTTTCATACTTTTTCCCAAGGTTTTTTAATGAGAATATCTCGTTTCCGGACGGCTTAGGTTCCGGGAACCGGAACACTACACTCTTTTCCTCCTTTTCCGGAGGAATCATTTCTGCTCTGATCCGTTCGATTTGCTTTTGTTTTGAAGCAATCGTGATATAATTCCGTTCCTGATTCCAGCGTCTTTGCTGTTCGATAATCCCCTCTATGCGCTTGATTTCCTTCATCTGCCGAAGGTATCGTTTTTGAGCAAGTTCCTTATCCGTCATTTTCAGTTCCTGATAACGGGAGTAATTGCCCTGTGACCAGTGAGATGTGTTATGCGAAAGCTCAACAATTTTAGTGACAGTTGCGTCTAAAAATGCACGGTCATGAGAAACCATCAATACCGCACCTTTAAACTGCTTGAGATAATCTTCCAGCCATCGGATTGCAACAATATCCAGGTTGTTGGTCGGTTCGTCCAGGATCAGGATATCGCTGTCTCTCAGAATCGCTCTTGCGAGAGCGGCCTTTGAGACCTGTCCGCCTGAGAATTGAAGAATCGATCTTGATAAATCTTCTTCGGAAAAGCCCAGCCCCATCAGTGCAGACCGCGTTCGCGCCTGATAGGTATTACCGTCCATACGATGAAACCGGTTAATCAACTCATCCTGGCGTTCGATCAAACGATCAACGTCTCCGTCACCCGTTTCAATGCGCTTTGCAACTGTTTCCATTTGCTTTTCAATATTGATTACATCTTGAAAAGCCTGGACAGTAAAATGATAAAGATCCGTATTCTCTTCTAACCGCGGCGACTGCTCCACATAGGAAAATCGTGCACCGGAAGCAATTGCGACAGTTCCGCTATCCGAGGTGTCTTTTCCCAAAAGAATCGAAATCAACGTTGTTTTTCCGCTTCCGTTTACTCCGATAAGCCCTACATGTTCGGAAGGCTGTACCTCGAAAGAAACATCCGAAAACAACGTTCTAAAGCCAAATGATTTCTGAAGTTTGTCAACCCGTAAAATAGCCATATATAGTAAAGTATATCACAGTTCGATTTCATTTGGAACCAGATAATATTATTCATAAAAATTTCAAATTTCCGTGGAATTTATACTCTTCTCTTCTGTTATAATAAAAAAATAGAAAGTATTACAATAAAAAGTAGAAGGAGGTATTTATGGGTCTTTTTCGGAATAATGCGAACCGACGTATTCCCTTGGGCGTTTTTATTCTGTTGGTCGGTATCGTAGGCATGTTTGCCGTCATAATAATATTCTCCTTTACCATGAAACTCGGTCATTTTTCTCTGGTCAAAAATGCCAATGAGAATTCTGAATACCTCACGGAAGAGCAGGTCATGATTGATGCTGATTTTGATGACAGCGTCCCAACTCTTGCCCCTACAGCCGAGCCCACTGAAGAAGTAACTTCCGCCCCAACGGATAGTCTGCGTATAGAAATTGCAAAATACGCTACTTTACAATTCGGGGACAGTAATTCCGATGTCGCTGCATTGAATTCCAAATTAATGGAACTCGGATACATGGACTATGATGATATTTCCTCGGATTATACCAATTCGACGGAAAATGCCGTAAAACTGTTTCAGAGAGCCAATGATCTTGTTCAGACCGGAATTGCAACCAATGAACTTCAGGAGCTCCTGTATGATACAAGCGCTCAGCCTTATCTTGCAAAAATAAATGACGATGGTGCCGATATCAGGAGTGCCCAGCTGCGCCTTTATGAAATGGGATATTATACGGATAAGGTTTCCGGGTATTATGGTCCTCAGACGGAGCTGGCTGTCAGTATTTTTCAGGCAAAAAACAAGCTGGATGTTGACGGTAAGATTGATCGGAACGTATTCAATATTCTTTATTCGGATGAAGCCGTCTGGCTTGTAACTCCTACACCTGTTCCCACTCCGACGCCTGATCCTACTTCAGCAACAACAAGGAAACCGGGCACAACTAAAAAACCCGGTTCCACTACTACGAGCAAACCCGGCTCCAATCCCACCCCCACCAGAAAGCCATCCGGCGGAGGCGGCGGATCATATGGCTCCGGCGTCAGCGGTATGATTGCCTGTGCAGAAGCTCATCTTGGATATCCTTACGTCTATGGGGACGAAGGTCCTGATTCCTTTGATTGCTCCGGATTTGTGTACTTCTGTCTGAAAAAAGCAGGAGCGTCTGTTTCCAGAACATCCGCTGCCAGTTATGCCAAAAAATCCAGTTGGAAACTCATTGAAAACATCAGCGACCTGAAACGTGGCGACCTGATTTTTTGGAAGAGCGATACTTCAGACAGAGTCAGCCATGTGGGCATTTCTCTGGGCGGAACCGGATTTATTCATGCCAGTTCTTCCAAGGGAATGGTCGTCCGCAGTTATCTTACCGGATACTGGGTTCGCAATTTTGTATGTGGCAGGCGTGTGTTCGGATGAGCTGCAATATTTGTCCAAGAAACTGTAATATCGACCGTACAGCTGCAAATGGTTTTTGCGGCTGTTCTTTTGTACCTCGTGTTGCGCGCGCGGCTTTACATTTTGATGAAGAACCTTCCATCAGCGGAAACCGCGGAAGCGGTACGATCTTTTTCTCAGGTTGCAATCTGAAATGTATTTTTTGCCAGAATATGGTTTTGCAGGATGGTACTCTCGGAGAACTGTTTTCTTTGGAGCGTCTTTCTCAGACAATGCTGAAACTCCAGTCTCTCGGTGCTCATAATATAAATCTTGTGACTCCCACTCCCCATAGAGATATTCTGATTCCGGCGCTTCATCTGGCAAAATCTCAAGGTCTGTCTATTCCGGTTGTCTATAACACAGGTTCTTACGAAACCGCGGAAACCATTCGTGCCTTTGAAGGACTGATTGATATTTATCTGCCTGATCTGAAATATCATAATGAAACACTTGCCCTTCGTTTCTCGCATGCTCCAAACTACAATGGTATCGCAATAGAAGCTATTAAGGAAATGGTCAGGCAGGTCGGTCCTATGCAAACTGATTCTTCCGGAATCGCTGTCAAAGGAGTCCGCATCCGTCATCTGGTGCTCCCCGGATGCGTGTTTGATACCCGAGCAATTCTGGACCAGATTGTTGAAGTCTTCGGTAAAGATATGCCGCTTTCCCTGATGTCTCAGTATACTCCTGTTTCTACATGCAAAGAGCCGCCTCTTACAAGACGGCTCACAAAACAAGAATATCATTCTGCTGTGGAATACTGTATTCAGCTTGGCTTTACGGACGTATTCTGTCAGGGTCTTGACAGCGCCCGCCCCGAATACACACCCCCATTCTCCAATCAGGTAGTGCTCTGATTTAATGCCACATTCTCAATATACCAGGCTACCCCATCATCAGCGCAGCTCGGAAGAATCATATCTGAGACGGCTTTTACACTGTCCCCTCCATTTTCCACGCAGCATCCGGTTCCCGCCCATTCTATCATTGACTGATCAAGCGTATTATCACCGATTGCGGCAACTTCTTCCCTTTTCAGTCCATAATAACCGGCGATCCATTTCAAAGCTGTAGCTTTGTCTGTTGTGACCGAACCGATTTCCAGAAATCCCGGTTTACTTGTCAGTACATGCAATGATTTTGGAAGCAGATTTCCTATCTTTACAATCATCTCTGGAACACTGGAAGGCTCAGTGTACATCAGCACCTTCGGTGTTCCCAGCAATTTGCCCTTCAGCAGATCTGGCTCTATCCGGTAAGGAAGATGCATTACTTCCGTATATCTTTCCGTAAATAAATTCCATTCGCGGAATACTACAATATCGCCATCATAGATTTGGGCATGAATTCCGTAATGATCTGCCGCAGCAAAACAGGCTCTGATCTCTTCTTCCGACAGATAATGCGTAAACAGCGGTTTACCCGTATTTCCATCCGATACGAGCGCGCCTCCGTAATTGATTACCGGCTCATTGAGATGAAGCTGTTCTCTGATCGGGGCGGAACCGGCAAATCCTCTTCCCGTCGCAATAATAATCTTGATACCGGCTTCCCTCGCTTTTGCAATCGCCCTGCAATTGCGCTCGGAAACAGGTTTCCCGGATAATACAAGCGTATCATCGATATCAAGTGCTATCAGCCGGATCATAAGCGATTCCTTTCATGAGCTCTGACCGCATGCAGTAATAAAACGGATAACGTTACTGCACCTGTTCCTCCCGGAACCGGTGTATAAGCATCTGCCACCTCTTTTGCGTCTTCCGCATTCACATCTCCGCAAAGAACACCGTCAACCGCATGGAATCCGATGTCTATGATTATCTGCCCTTTGCTCAAATAATTACGGTCAATCATTTGTGGTCTTCCGCAGGCTGCAAAGAGAATTTCCGCTGTTTTTGTCACTGCAGGTACATCCGGTGTCTGAGTATGACATACTTCCACCTTAGCTCCTGCATTCCTTAGCAGCTCTGCAAGAGGTTTTCCGACAACCGCGCTCCTTCCGACAACAACACATTTCTTATCCTTTACGTCGATCTGATACGCTTTCAACAGATACATAACACCTTCCGGTGTGCAAGGGAGAAAATCGCTGTCTTCTAAAAGCGTTCCGTCTATGTCTTTTTCTGCGGGAATTGCAGTGCGGATTTTTTCTGTCCGAAGATGCATCGGAAGAGGTCTGAACAGAAGAATTCCGTCAATAAGTTTATTTTCCGATGCTGCATTTAATTTCTGATATAGTTCATTTTCATCCACATCTTCCGGAAAAACAAAAGATTCCGTATCAATGCCAAGCCGTGAACATGCTTTCAGAATTGTACTTTCATATCTGCAGTCATCCGGTTTTTCCCCAACCCGGAACAAAGCGATCGTCACCTTTTCATCTCGATCGTGAATCAGATTCAGGTGTTCTCTCACTTCCTGCTCGATCAGTTCCTTTGCAGCTGACCCCTTTAATAATAACATCGATTTTTCCTCACATTTCTCGATTACTTGCCAATATTATAACGAATCCTCCTGGCATATGCAACATGGCATCATTTGCCGGTCAATCAGTTTTTTATCTGTGCGAAAACAATTTTTTACATAAAAAAGGTCTGCTTTTCAACAGACCCTTTAATATGTTTATTTGTTTCTTCGCTTTCTGTAAATAATCAATACGACTATAATAATCTGGATTGCAATAAATGCAATTCCGATATCCAGTATCCATATACCGATGGTAGAATTGCTTATGGATGAACATCCTCCCTCGCCATCCGTAATCGTCCTGCCCGTCTTCCCCGTCGGAGAAGGAACGACAGTTGGGGTTGCAGTGGTGGCCTGAGTCGGCTGAGGAGTGAATGTCGGTGCCGCTGTTGGTACGGCGGTCGGCGTTGCTGTCGGTCTTAATGTCGGCGTTGCCGTGGGTTTCTTTGTCGGTGTAGCCGTGGGCTTTTTGGTCGGTTTCTCTGTCGGCTCATCCGTCTCTTCGGGTTCTTCCGTCGGCTTTGCCGTTGGAGTAGCTGTAGGCTCGACAGTCGGTTCCGGGGTGTCTGTTGGTTCCGGAGTGTCTGTTGGTTCCGGTGTGTCGGACGGCGATGGAGTAGGAGTGTCTGTCGGCAGCACCGTAAATACTGAAATCTGAGCAATCTCTGCATCCTGCATGGATTTCGAATCAACTGATTCGTCTGATGCACGATATGTACTGTATACGCTGTTCTTAACAGAAACCGGCGATACACCTTCTTTTCGTGTCAAAAACAGAATTGAAATCAAATAACCATCTGAAGATATGCCGTATGCATTTGCAAATGCTATTTCAATCTTTCCGGCCGTCTGAACGTTAACTCCCCATATTGCATCAATTGCAACTGACTTTTCCCTTGTAGCCTCATTTTCAAGAAGATAGCCGGAATAAGACATAATCTCGGGATCATATTCAATCGTGCATCTTAATGTGTTTAGGTTTTCTCCTTCGGGAAGATCGGTTCTGATATAAACTGTCAAATGCAGCGACTGATCTACTAGAACCTGCTTGGAATCGGTATACAATAAGACTGATTCATTTTCTGCGGCAGAAATCGCAGGTACAAGTGTCAACATCATTAAAACAGCGATGAACACGGATAAAACTCGGATTCTCAACTATGATTCCTCCTTCCCCATCAGATTTACTGATAAGTATAGCGCAAAACCCATTATTCGTCAAATTTCTGTTTTTATCTAATTTTGCGTTGTTCTTCCCGCATAAAAAAATATATTCCAATTAATTCCTTCTTATGTTATACTTATTTTTCGGAGGTGTTATTATGCAGATTTTTAATACAATGACACACAAAAAAGAAGATTTTGTTCCGATTCATGAGGGACAGGTATCCATGTATGTATGCGGACCGACAGTGTACGACTTTATTCATATCGGCAACGCGCGTCCCCTGATCGTATTTGATACATTTCGCAGATATCTTGAATACAGAGGTTATCAGGTTACCTATGTACAAAATTTCACAGATATCGATGATAAACTGATCCGCCGCGCAAATGCGGAAAACACAACGGTTCCCGCGCTCGCTGAAAAATATATCGCTGAGTATTACAGGGATGCAGATGCACTTGGGATCAAAAGGTCCTCTGTCAATCCAAGAGCAACTGAGCATATCGAAGATATCATCGAACTGGTTCAGACTCTCATTGACAAAGGGCACGCTTATCCTACTGAAAACGGAGACGTCTATTTTTCCGTCCGCAGTTATCCCGGTTACGGAAAGCTGAAGGGTCAGGATATTAATGATATGGAAAACGGTGTCCGCATCGATCCGAATGATATCAAAAAAGATCCTTTGGATTTTGCTCTCTGGAAGGGTGCAAAGCCCGGCGAACCAAGCTGGCCTTCTCCCTGGGGTGATGGCCGTCCCGGCTGGCATATCGAATGCTCTGCTATGAGCATGAAGATTCTTGGACCAACATTCGATATCCATGGCGGCGGTGCCGATCTTGTATTTCCCCATCATGAAAATGAAATTGCCCAAAGTGAGGCCGCTACCGGAAAGCCTTTTGTTCATTACTGGATGCACAATGGTTATATCAATATTGATAACCAGAAGATGTCCAAATCACTCGGCAATTTTTTCCGTGTGAGAGATATTCTGAAAGATTATGATCCTGAAGCTGTCCGTATGTTCATGCTGGGTGCAAACTACCGTAATCCTTTGAATTTCTCCCGCGACTTAATGGAGCAGGCTGTCACTTCCTTAACACGTCTTCGCACTGCCAGGAAGCGTCTCAGCGAAACTGAAGTCTGCGAGGCGAACACTTCAGCTGAATTGGAAAACACGCTGAATGATTTCCGCACACGCTTCAACGAAGCGATGGACGATGATCTTAACACTGCGGATGCACTCGGTGTTCTGTTCGATTTCGCCCGCTTCGTCAATATTTTTGCAACCAGCAGCCACAGCACCAAGGAAATCGAGTCTGTTTCAAAGCTTTATCTTGAACTAGCAAATATACTCGGCCTTCTTATCCATGATACTGCCGCCGATGATTTCCCCGCAGAAGCGCTTGCTCTTCTGGAACAACGCACTGCGGCACGTAAAGCAAAAGACTGGGCAAAAGCAGATGCTATCCGTGCTTCTCTGAAAGAGATGGGCTTTGCAGTCGAAGATTCTGCACAAGGTCCTAAGCTGAAAAAACTGTCATAATTTTATAGGAGCTCTTATATGAATTATATCTTTACTTTGGTTCTGTTTATCATTGCCGGCTATGTTCTTTACAGCGCCGTTGTCGCAAAAGGCAGACTTTTTGCTGTTGATAATATCAAAGAGGAGCTGATTCCCTTATTTAAAAAAATCCTTCGTCCTTTATATTTAGGGCTTGGATTACTGCTTCTTCTGATGGCTCTTACGTCATTGTTCCAAAACGTCGTTTATTCGGAAATGTGCTACCGGTTCACGGATGATTTCAAGACATATTATTCCGAAAGCATCGACTCCAAAGGAAATATAAAGGGAACATCCTGCAATGTTGACGGAACCTACAGCTATACCGTGATGAGTTCAGTTTTCGGCAATCTGCCTGCTCCTTCCAATGTTCCTGAAGGAACCAATCCCAGTTATGCGGAACCTGCCACAGATGAAAAAGGAAATAACCTCTATATCGGTGCCGGTGAGTCAGAACCCAATCAGAACGTAACCTATCAGAAGCTGCGCAATGCGATATCTTATCGTCTTTCTCAGATTATCACCTGGGTTACAATGGGATTAGCGATTGGTCTTGTCATATTGCTTTTCGTTATCATGAATAAATTCACCGATAAAGAAAAAGCCGCCAAGGCAAAAGCAATTCAAAGCGGAGCCGTCCTTCCCCAGTCTGCATTTGAATTCGATGATGAAAAGGATAATCAGTAAGGAAGCATAAAATGAGTCTTACAATCAATTATCATATGCACACTACCAGATGCGGTCACGCTTCTGGATCAGATCGTGATTTTGTTGAAAAAGCCATTCAATGCGGTTATTCGGAAATCGGTTTTTCCGATCATACGCCTTACCCTTTTCCTGAGCATCACAATCCGCATCTGAGAATGACATCTGATAAACTTGAGGGTTATGTGACTTCTGTTCTCAATCTCAAAGAAGAGTATCAATCAGATATCCGGATCTATCTTGCACTTGAAGCGGAGTATTATCCCGGATTTTTCGAGAAATGGCTGCACATGGTTGAACCCTATCCGTTTGACTACTTTATTCTGGGTCAGCATTTTGTAGGGAATGATTATCCTGAAATCTATGCAGGAACAGCAACCGATGATGAATCTATCCTTAAAAAGTATGTTGATCAGACCATTGAAGGATTAAAAACCGGAACCTATATTTATCTTGCACATCCTGATCTCATTCGTTTCAACGATACTCATTCCGATGTTTATCATGAACAAATGCAAAAACTATGTGAATCCGCAAAAGAACTGAGCATTCCACTTGAAATCAATCTGCTCGGGATTGCCGACCGGCGCTGGTATCCGAATCCTATTTTCTGGGAAATTGCCGGAAGCGTCGGTAATGATGTGATTATCGGAGCAGATGCACATAAGCCTTCCGCTCTTGACAATCAAAAAGAAGTAGATGCGGCAAAATCCATCATCAGCAAGAATCAGCTGCATCTGATTCAGAAATTATCTTTCTAAAAATACATACAATAAGCGTAAACGGCTCAGTGCAAACTGAGCCGTTTTCATAACTGATAAGATGAATTACCTTCCCTCTGAAAGTAATTTTTTAGCATGTTCGATAGCAACCTTATCCTCTGCTGTGCTTCCCATAATTCGCGCCAGTTCTTCCGCGCGCTCCTCCTCATTCAGCATCCTTGTATTGCTGCGCGTGGAACTGTCATCTGATTCCTTGCTCGCAACATAATGATGATCTGCGGCTGCGGCGATCTGCGGAAGATGTGTCACGCAAAGGATCTGATGTCTCTTGGACAACTCCCTCATTTTTTTTGCAACGGCATTTGCTACCATTCCGGATATTCCGGTGTCAATCTCATCGAAAATGAGTGTTTCAATCTGATCGGCATCTGATAAAGCGATTTTCAAAGCCAGCATAATTCTCGAAATTTCGCCTCCGCTTGCCACTTTTGTGAGGGGTTTAAGCGGCTCGCCTTTATTTGCTGAAAGCATGAATTCCACTTGATCGATCCCGTTTTCAGAAAGAACGTCTGCCGGAATCTCGGTAAACATCGCTTCAAATTCAGCATTCGGCATACCCATGTCGTAAAGTTGCTTTTTAGCGTTCTCACAGAGGATTTTCGCTGTTTTTTTACGTCTTTTGGATAATTGAACGGCGGCATTTTCAAACGATTCCAGCGCCTTCCTGTATGCCTGTTCTTTGGCATCCGATTGATTATCACTGTCGGTCAAAATATTCAGTTCTTCCGCGATCCGATCTCTGTATTCAATTACTTCTTCAATCGTTGCCCCATATTTTCTTTTCAGATTCTGAAGCGATGCAAGCCTTCCTTCTATCTGCTCAAGTTCGTCCGGATCAAAAACCAGACTGTCTTTTGCATCGCGAAGAGTATATGCCACATCCTCAAGCGCATAATAGGATTCTTCCGTATGCTCCGCAAGATTATGATATTCCGAATCAAAATGTTCTATTCTGGATAAGCTGCTTTTCGCTTCCGATATTTTTGTCAGCGCACCATCTTCACCAAAGAGCGCCTCATATGCAGTATTGAGTCCTTCTGTTATCGTCTCTGCATTTCGCAAAAGGTTTCTTCGTGATTCAAGATCCTGTTCTTCTCCCGCTATCGGAGAAACTCTGTCAATCTCTTTCAGTTGGAACTCAAACATATCTATTTTCCGCATTCTTTCTGAAAGATTCGTTTTCAACAGATTCCATTCATGGAGTAAGCGAATTGCTGTTTCCCTCTTTTCCTGCATAGCGGCAAGCAGACCATCATCATCCTTTGAAAACGCATCTATCAGCTGAAGATGTGTCGTATTATCCAGCAGCGACTGATGCGCATGCTGTCCGTGCATATCCACAAGCAGATTCCCCAGTTCCTTCAGTTCTGATGCAGTTACCGGAGTACCGTTGATCCTGCACACATTTCTTCCGGATAAAGACAATTCCCTGTATACATTCAAGTTGTTCTGATCATCCAGTTCATGCTCTGTCAGATAACGCAAAGCAGGGGAATCGTTATTCAAAACAAAATCTGCTTCAGCGGAAGCTTTTGAAGCGCCTGTTCGTATGCTATCCCTGCTTGAACGATCGCCCAGTACGAAACTAACGGATTCGATCAATATTGACTTACCGGCGCCTGTTTCTCCTGTCAATGCAGAAAAGCCCGCATCGAAAACGATATCGGACTTATCAATCAAAGCAATATTGGAAATTTTTAAACGAGTGAGCACGGATTGCCCTCCGTTATTTGATCATCTTCTGAAACTTCTTAATCACATCAGAAATGCTCTTGCCATCGCGGATCGCCACAAAGATCGTATTATCTCCGGCAATACAGCCTGCGATTTCAGGCCACTTTAAAGAATCGATCGCTTCTGCTGCAGCAGATGCACTTGCCGCCATTGTTTTAATTACAATGATATTTCCCGCGGAAGTAATGGAAATCACGCAATTGCTGAACAGGCTGATAAAACGTTCCTGAAGATCAGATTCAGCACGTTCTACCGTTGCGTACTTATATTTTCCTTCACCGGTCAGGACTTTGATCAGCCGGAGTTCCTTGATGTCTCTGGAAACAGTTGCCTGTGTAACTTCAAATCCCTGAACTTTCAAAAGTCCCGCGAGTTCTTCCTGTGTTTCGATATTTTCAGAAGCGACAAGCTTTAAAATCATTGAGTGGCGTTTGCTTTTCATAATAAAACCTCTATGGTATTACCTAAGTTTTTCCGAGATAAGCCGGAAAGGATTCCGATCTCCGAAAGTCAATAATTTGGTTACATATTGTGAGCGGGTAGCTGTAACTGCACTTCCTTTCTGGATTTCAGCTACCAAGTCCCCGTCCACAGCGACGGCGCAATCATCGTATGCATAGAGTTTCACGACCGAGTCAAGGGATGTTACAATCGGACGAATGTGAAGAGTATGCGGGCAGATCGGTGTGATAAGCATCGCATCCAGTCCATCTGCAACGATCGGACCTCCTGCTGACAGCGAATATCCTGTCGCACCTGTCGGTGTAGCAACTACTATGCCATCACCGAACACCGTTCCCGCGGAACAGCGATCAACCGAGATTCCCAACTGAGATACGCCCGAAAAAGAATTTTTGAATACGAGCACATCATTCAGACAGTTATATGGTTCGCCTCCGTCAATCCGGACTTCAAGCATAGCCCTCTCGCAAACAATGTAATCACCTGTTTTTACCCGTTCGAACACTTCCGGAATTTCTTCTTCCGTCAGTTCCGTCAGGAAACCGACGCGTCCGCAATGAACGCCAATCAGCGGAATGTTCAGTCTTGAAGCGGTGTGTGCAATCCGGATCAGGCTTCCATCTCCTCCCAAAACTACGAACAAGTCAGTATTTTCAGGAACAGATTCATCAGTACCTTCATAAAAGGAATACGAGAAGCCGGCTTTTTTTGCCATGAACGCAACCCGCTCACGGACACTTTCCGTTTCAGGACGTTTCGGGTTAGACGCTAGCACAAGATGCACGATACGTTCCCCCTGCTGGTGAATATTGCTCCCATATTATACATTTTGTTTTTTAAATATGCAAGGATTTTATGAATTAACTTTTAAGAAAGGCGTCAGTTTTATGGGCAGATTCCGCCGTTTTTTGGGCTAAGAGCTGAAAATCAGGCTCATCTGGGATATTTTTGGTACTGCTTTTTTGCATGTATAAAAGAAACTCAATATTCCCTTTCGGTCCCGTGATAGGTGAATAAGATAAGTCTTTCACTGCATAACCGCTATTTGAAGCAAACCTCATAATTTCTTCGCAAATACGTGCATGAACAGAGCAATCTCTTATAACTCCGTTTTTTCCTACCTCATTTCTGCCTGCTTCGAACTGAGGTTTGATCAAAGCAACCACTTCCCCTTCCTCTTCCAGGCACTGATAAAGAGGAGGAAGAATCAATTTCAAAGAAATAAATGAAACATCAATTGAAGCGAAAGTAACCTTTTGATCAAACCAGTCAGGAGCCATATTTCGAGCATTTGTTCTCTCCATCACAGTAACGCGGTCATCATTGCGAAGCTTCCAGTCAAGCTGACCATATCCGACATCAATCGCATAAACATGCGATGCCCCGTTTTGAAGCATAACATCCGTAAAACCGCCGGTGGAAGCTCCGATATCTGCACAGACGCGTCCTTCCAGATTAATGGAAAATACTTTCACTGCTTTATCAAGCTTTAATCCGCCCCGGCTCACAAAAGGAATTGCTTCACCGACTACCACGATCTCTGCTTCCTCAGGAATCTCCTGGCCAGCTTTCTCTGCACGAACTCCGTTCACGCGTACTTCGCCCGCCATGATTTCTGCGCGAGCCTTTTCTCTGCTTGGAGAAAGGCCTCTTTTTACCATTTCGACATCCAGACGAACTTTACTCACATTTCCTCCAGCTCTTTGATCATCTGTACAATATGATCTTCCGTCAGTCCGTAGCGTTTTCTTTGCTGGTCAACCGTAGCATGTGATACCGGCATGTTCGGAATTGCCGCAGATCTTACGACTGCTGGATTTGCGTACATCGCCATAAGCGGTGCAACTGCAGCGATGTTCTCTTCCAAGACAAGCATTTTTGTTCCTGCTTCGGCACACTGTGATATGACCTGCCGGTCTATCGGTTTCAAAAATCTCATGGATACAAGTCCTGTATGATTTTCCCTGGCGATCTTTTCCGCTATTGGAAGCAACGTGCCTGTCGCAAACAAAGTGACCTTTTGAGGAGGCAGCATGATTTCCCATTTACCGAACTCGATCGGTGATTCACCGATCCGATCCGGCAGTGTTCCTCGATTATACCGAATAACGGATGGTTCCTTTCTGTCCAATGCCATTGCAAGCATTTCCGAAAGATCTTCCATCGACGCGGGAGAATAAACCACAAGATTCGGCATTGTCTGAAGAAAAGCGGGATCATAGATTCCCTGATGGGTTTCTCCATCTTCTCCTACCAATCCCGCCCGGTCAAGAGCAATCACTACCGGAAGATTCTGAAGACAAACATCATGGAGCAATTCGTCGTACGCTCTTTGTAAGAACGAAGAATAGACGGCAACAACCGGGCGCATGCCTTCCGCAGCGAATCCGGCTGCCATTGTAACTGCGTGCTCTTCCGCTATGCCGACATCAAAAAACCGTTCCTTGAATTGTTCAGCAAAAGATGCTAATCCTGTTCCGGTCGGCATTGCAGCTGTAATTGCAACTATGCGCTTATCTTTTTCGGCAAGCTTTATCAGTGTTGATCCGAAAACCTCCGAGCAGCTTTTCCGTTTATTGCTATTAACCTCTCCTGTCTCAATAGAAAACGGAGCGATACCGTGGAACTTCTCAGGATTTTCCAACGCATATGAGTACCCTCGCCCCTTTTGCGTTATCGCATGCAAAATCACAGGACGCTTCAGTTCCTGCACTCTTCTGAGATACTTAATGATTGTTTTGATGTCATGGCCGTTGATCGGACCGATATAGGTAAAACCGATTTCCTCGAAAGGAAGATTTGGAATCAGAAAATGCTTGATCCTGTTCTTGAAAGAAGACATGTGCCTTCCGAGCCATCTCCCGTACCGTGTTGTATCAAGGCTGTTGGCGAGTGATCGTTTGAAAGCATTGTACATTCTCCCTGTGCGCAGCTTCGCGAAATTTCTGGTTACTCCGCCTACATTCTGCGAAATAGACATTTCATTGTCATTCAAAACGATTAAGAAAGGAATACCATCATTGCCTGCATCATCCATTGCCTCAAAAGTCAGGCCTCCGGTCATCGACCCATCTCCCACCAGGGCAACCGCCATCCCTTTTTTTCCTTCAATACGCATGGCGCGGGCAAACCCCAAAGCAGCTGAGACAGCGGTGCTTGCATGTCCGGTATTAAACGCATCATGCTCGCTTTCTTCTCTTTTTGGGAATCCTGAAATGCCACCATCCTGCCGCAAGGTTGAAAACTGTTCTCTTCTGCCGGTCAGAATCTTATGCGCATATGACTGATGTCCGACATCAAAAACGATCTTGTCTTCCGGACTGTTAAATACATAATGAATTGCGACAATCAGTTCCACTGCACCAAGACTGGATGCCAGATGACCTCCAGTTCTTGAAACCGACTCTATCATAAAAGAACGAATCTCTTCACAAAGCTTTGGAAGATCATCTTCTTTGATTTTCTTCAAATCGGCTGTGCTGTTGATTGTCTCTAATAATGTTTCTCCCATTTTATTCCTTACGATCCGCAAGGCTGCGAATCAATTTTTGTAATTCCTCTGAGGCTGCATTCTGGAATGGTTCAATAATTTTCAGCGCTGCAGCTTCCTGATCTTTCATATAATTCAGGCTTTTCTCTTTCCCATAATAAGTATAGAAAGTCAATTTTTTAGACAAAGCATCTTTCTCAGCATCAAGAAAGTCATCGGTAATCTGAAAAATCAAGCCGATGGCCTTTCCCAGTTCTGCGAAAGAGGGAACAAGTTCCGGTCTGCCGGCCAGATATGCGCCGGCTGTTGTCGCCGCGCAAAATAACGCCCCGGTTTTTTGCAGATGCAGTAAATGCAGCAATTCCTCCGACCATGCGGATTCATTTAAATCATAGCTTTGTCCGCTCACCATGATAAGGGCAGAATTCAAGATTGAAGCTTTTGCATCATCATATCCTTCCTGTTCTGCAAGTATCAGTGCAGCTTCAGTCAGCAATCCATCTCCGGCAAGTATCCCGTTCGCTTCTCCGTATTTCTTATGGCAGCTTAGTTTTCCGCGGCGATAATCATCGTTGTCCATTGCAGGCAAATCATCATGAACCAGTGAGTAGGAATGAATCATTTCCAATGCACATGCGAAAGGAATCGCTTTTTCTAAATCTCCTCCCAGCATTTCCGTCACGCTGAGCATAAGGCAAGGACGAATTCTCTTTCCCCCGCCGATCAGACTATATTCCATGCTTTCGCAAAGAATCGGAGAGAGGTTTGCCCGCCTTAACAGTTTTATTAAGGAATCCTCAATGATGTTCCGATAACATTCGAACATTATATCTTCTCCTCTGAGAAAGACGCAAGTCTTTTTTCATACTGATCCAGTGTTTCCGCGCATTCTTTATATAAAGCAATTCCCTGTTCATACAGTTGGATCATTTCTTCCAGCGGAACATTTCCATTCTCCAGTCTGGAGACGATCTTCTCAAGTTCTTCCTGTTTTTGTTCAAAGGTTTTTTCTTCGTTCATACTGATTCTCCCTGTCGCTCTGTAACTATCGCTCCGATTCTTCCATCTGCCACCCTTACCGAAATCTTATCGCCCGGATTAACTTCATTATATGACATGATCAGCTGATTCCGATCATTATATAATAAGCTGAATCCTCTTTGAAGAGTCTTTTGAGGGCTATATGCTTTTAATTTTTCATGCAAATGGGTCAGAATGTCCTTCTCCTGTTTCAGTATCTCCTTGCCCGTTTGATCGATTGTATCCCAATCGTCTTCCAGTTTTTGTCTTGTTTTGTTGATTCTCAACTGTGCTTTTACGGAAATCCCATCTGACCACAGCAAATCCAGCCGATCACGCTTTTTCCTGATCCCGTTCTTAATTGATAGCGCAAGCCGCTTCCCGGCTTCACTCAATCTTGAATCAAGTTCCTTCTTTTCCGGAACAGCCAGTTCCGCAGCAGCGGATGGTGTAGGTGCCCGCATATCAGCAACAAAATCGCATATTGAAAAATCAGTTTCATGTCCGACAGCGGAAATGACAGGGATTGAACAAGCGTGAACAGCTTCTGCAACCGGAGATTCATTAAAAGCCCATAAATCTTCCATGCTTCCGCCGCCTCTTCCAACGATCAATACATCACAAACATGATCTGCATCTGCTCTTTTGATCGCAGCAGCAATCTCTTTGGCTGCAGTTTCACCCTGCACCGCCGCCGGATACAAACGAATCGGCATTGTGGGGAACCTTCTACCGATTACATTCTTTATATCCTGAAGGGCTGCCCCAGAGCTGCTTGTTACAACACCTACGCAGACCGGCAGTTTCGGGATTTGCTTTTTCATATCCTGCTCAAACCAGCCAAGAGCTTTCAGTTCATCGCGGTAACGGCAGAAAGCTGCATAGAGGTCTCCTTCACCCTGCTTTGACATTGTTCTGGCATACACCTGAAACCGTCCGTCACGGGCGTAAAGAGATGCTGAACCCGTAAGCCGAACCTTCATGCCATCTCTTGGAATAAATCTGAGACTCATCACCGACTGCTTCCACATGACGCATGACACCGAAGCAGTATCATCTTTTAAGGAAAAATAAAGATGTCCGCTGGTATGTCTTTTACACCCTGAAAGTTCTCCTTCTACCGTGAGGCTTTTCAGATTTGGATCATGACCAAGCATCAGATCGACATATTCGTTTAATTCATGCACGGTAAAAACCGGCTTTAATAGCTCCATTGCTCTCTCCGATCCAATCCGATATAAGCAACACCAACCGCATTATCTGCAGATAATTCTTTCTTTCCGAAGTGCAATTCCTGCCTGCATTTCTGTAGAAGCATCTCCCGCAGCAGCGCGCTGGATGCAACACCTCCGCATATCAGAACAGGCAATGATCCGTTTTTATCTTCCGCATTTTTTAACAGTTTGGTTATTGTCCTTGCGAGACAATCATAAACCGCATATGCAATCTCATTTTTCCCGTTTCCGCTTTGAATCATTCTGATCGCAGCCGTTTCCGCTCCGGAAAAAGAACAGTTTGTATCGGATACGGAAGAAGCAATTTTCAAATTCTTGGTTTCGGCTTTTACTGCCATTTCTTCCAGGTGCTTTCCTGCAGGGAACGGCAAACCTAACGCAACCCCCACACGGTCCACGAACTGTCCTGCATGAAGGTCAGTCGAAGTTCCAAGGAAATCGATCTGATAAGGAGCCAGCCTGTTCAGTCTGATTTTGAGAAGATCCGTCGTTCCCCCGCTGATATGTAATCCATATACACAGTTTTCAGCAAGATCCTCATTTCCAACAAGAGCTGCACGGAAATGGCCGTTCTGATGAGCCGTCTCGATTAATGGAACGCCCATAGATGCCGCTATGCTTCTTGCGGTCATATAACCAGCTAAGAATACAGGCATGTAACTGTTTTGCTCATCGATCGGTTTTGAACTGACACAGATCGCGCCTATCCTTCTTCTGTCTACGTTTTCAAACAAATGTTCAACAAGCGGTGCCAGCTGTCTCGTATGCTGAAACAGGCCATCTGATTGTCTTAACCCCCTCTGTCCAAAAGGGACAGAAAGCATCGTCCTTTCTGAAAAGACGATGCCTTGTTTCGAAACACACGCGATAGATGTCGTATAGCAACTTGTGTCAATTCCGAGGCAATAATCGCGCTCCATGCCTTATCCTTTCGATTTGGCGATAGCTCCCAAAACTCCGTTAATGAATTTAGCGGACTTTTCTCCTCCAAATTTTTTCCCGAGTTCTACAGCTTCATTAATTGATGCCCCGGCAGGGATATCATCGCAATAGAGTATCTCATACGTGGCAAGACGCAGAATGGAAAGATCAACTTTCGCTATTCTGTCGATCGACCAATCAATAGAAAACTCTGCTATCGTCTTATCAATCTCCTCACGGTTCTCAATCGTGCCGCGATAAAGTTCTTCTGCAAATATGCGCCCTTTTTCATCGAGCAAATCCTCTTGCTCTGACTGTTCAAGGGCATCCAGTACAGTATCTTCACCGCCAACTGTCCCGGCATACAGCAATGTCATTGCTATCTCTCTTGCCAAAGTACGATCCATGTCTTCTTTTCTTCCTTAACCGAAATCTATCTTATTTCTTGGAAAACAACCGTGCGAAGAAATCTTTTACTTCTTCTACTCCGCCTTTATCCATCAGGTGACCTACTAAAGTTGCTACTGCTATTCCAATGATTACAAGAAGAGCCCACCAGCGAAGCCAGACAAACAACAGAATAACAATTATCGCAGCAACACCGAATACAATTGCCCACTTGTTTTTTTTCAGTAATTCTTTAATACTTTCCATATATTCTCCTATGCAACACGTGTTTTTGCTTTTTCCGGCTCATTTTCTGTTGCGGATACGACAACTTCAACGTGCTCCACCTTCACACCTGTATAGTTTTCTACAGAGTTCCTAATTGCTCCCTGCAGTTGCTCCGTCAATACCGGAATCTGCACACCGGACAAGGCAGTAACCATTGCCTTAATGTCAACTGTTTCCCCATTTGTTTTCACATAGGTTTTAAAATCCCTCACCGACGGGTTTCCCCTTACGATTCTGCCTACAATTGAATTCAAAGCAGATACCGTCATAAATGACTCACCTGTGTCTGATTTCAAGACAGTCACCTTGTTAGGCCGATTGGAATCTTTCCGGAACAAAGCAATTAACAATCTTACTGCAATCGCTATGATAATCAGTGCGCAAACGCATACCAGAACGGAAATCCAAAAATTTTGGAGTCCCTCAATCATTCTCTGAAGAACAGCCGAACTGATTGGCCATCCGATCGCCGCTGAAATCAATGCGATTCCAAATGCCGCAGCAAATACAGATAATATTCCAATCAATATTTTATCCAGTATTTTCATACTTTTAACCTCTTTTTGCTAATCTTTCTGATTCAATCATACAGAAAGAGGTAAATTATTTGACACGGTTCGGCTGCTCAACAGGTTTCGGGGCTTCCTCAACTTTCTTTTCTTCTGCAAAAACAACAGAATTGACAGAAATATTCACTTCCACAACATTCAGACCGGTCATGTTTTCAATTGCATTCTTAACTGCCTGCTGAACATTCTGGCATACTTCCTGAATACGGTAACCATACTTTACGATCAATGTCATGTCAACAGCACATTCCACCGTTCCGACTTCAACCTTGATTCCTTTGGTATAGTTTTTCTTTCCAAGTTTTTCGCCAAGTCCTTCAAAGGTAGAACCGCTCATTCCATATACGCCTTCGACTTCAGATGCCGCCAGTGAAGCAATCGTAGCAACAACATCCTCGGCAAAAACGACTTTTCCGCCCGTTTCATTGGCGTTATTGACAGGTTTATATTCCATCTGATTGAAACCTCCTTAATGAATCTTTTCTGAAATCAGTATACCATCTATTCGCAAAAAACGCAACACCGTCCGGAATTCCAAAGATCAGACCGATCGAACTGAAACTTGCGCAAAGTTGCTTTACAGCAAAACACGAAAACTTGCTCCGGTTGTTCTTTCCTCTTCACATTTTTCTCCAAGCACTGCAGAATGAAACAGGGAACGCGCTTTTTCCTTCGTCTCCAGGGAAAAGTAGAGCACATAAAAGTCCATTGGCGGAAGTACTTTATCCGCCGTGTAATACAGAACACTATTCAGCAACGTGGAATACTTTCTGTCATGGCAGACAAGCTCAAATTGCTTTTTCATCCTGTCTTCTATCAACGGTGCGCCGTTGCAATCTCCGCAACCTTTTATTCCTCTTCCCGGGCATGACCGCAGTTGCATCAAAGGAAGTTTGCCGCAGATGATACATCCCGTCGGCACAGGGCTGCTCAGAAGTTTCATCTTTGAAAAAGGCAATTCGAAAGATAGAGTAAGATCCTTTACGCCGAATTCTTTTAGTTCCCGAGAGGCAAGCGAATTCGTAACATTAAAGCCGTATCCGCCATGGACCTCCAATCCTACAGCTTGTGCCATCCTGATCGCGCCGTAATTGTTTGCCAATACGGAGCGCAGGCCTTTTTCTTTGAGTTCGAGAAGATCCTCGATTAATTTGTTTTCATCGAACGGATAAACCAATTCAGGAATTTCAGCCTGCGTCCGGTCATTAATCATTTCCGGAAAGCGTTTGAGTTCAGAAACGGGCAGCGAAAATGCGGACATTCTCGAATCTGAAAAGACCTGTTCGGCTCTGAGAAAACGGCACCGGAACTGTTTCTCGTTTTTCTCTGTCTTTCGCTGTGCTGCAGGCAGAATATAATTCTTAACCGGGTGCGGAACGGTTCTTTCACGCTCGCGCAGAAGTTTCTCCAACGCTTCTCTTCTCATCCGGTTCAGTTCCGAAGAAGGAATCATCAATCCTTCATCCAGATCACATGTAAAATCTGAAAGATAAAAAGGAGTCCCGCCCGATTTAGCTATGCTTTTTTGAACGGATTCTTTCGAGGCTTCGGAATTCAAAGCAGGCTCGGGGATTTTTCCAAAAGAGGATACTGTTCTGATACCATCTGAAACAATCAGTTTCACCGGTTCATCCCTATGCGCGACAAACGATGCCTGAAAAGGTACTGCATTTCTTTCTGCACGATAAAGTTCTTTAAACCCGCCGGCTGCTTCTTTTGTACGAGCCGCATCTTCCTGTGTCCGGGTTCCAAACATTCTGCGATCACGTTTCCCCGCATAATATCCATCGGTAAAGCCACTTCTGGAAAACACTGACTGCAGCTCATCTGTTCTATATGGCTCACCGGCTAAAGCCTTCCTTGCAGCATTTACTGCGGCCGCTACATATTCAGGGCGCTTCAGACGTCCTTCTATCTTCAGAGAATTGATTCCTGCCTGGGAAAGTTCTCCGAGATATTGCAAATGCGACATATCTTTCAGAGACATGCAGTATTCCGCACCACGGCAGTTGAACGGCAGCCTGCACGGTTGAGCGCACGTTCCACGGTTTCCGCTCCGTTCCCCCAGGCTGGAAGAAAGGTAACACATACCGGATGCACTCATGCAGAGAGCTCCATGGATAAACACTTCCAGTTCGACATCGGTCTCCTTGCGTATCAGCTGTATTTCTTTCCCGGTAAGTTCCCTGGCAAGAACAACTCTTGAGAAACCATGTTCCGCAAGTTCTATCACTCCCTGTGCGTTGTGTACTGCCATCTGCGTGGAAGCGTGCCTGCCGACCGACGGACAAATCTCTCTTGCAAGTTTTGCCACTGCCAGATCCTGAATGATCATCCCATCAGCTCCGCTTTCCGCAATTGCTTCAATTGTTTTCTTTGCGGCGGTCAGTTCATCATCCCATAGAAGCGTATTCACCGTAAGATAAACGCGCACATTTCTCGCATGGCAATAATTTACGGCGCTGACTAATTCATCTCCTTCAAATTTACCGGCGCTTCTTCTTGCATTGCATTCTCCTGTCCCAAAGTAAACAGCATCCGCTCCGCTTCTGACTGCCGCAATCAATGCGTCCTGAGACCCCACAGGCGCCAGTATCTCCGGAATAAACATGTTTTGCCGCGAAGCATTCCTTTGATTCGTCTGTAAATTAGAATTCAATTCTATCATTCTTTCCTCGGTTATTTTTTCTATATTATATGCAACTAAAAAATCTCTTGCAAGAAGTGTTTTTGCTGATTATACTTAAATAGATAATTGTATTTAACAAAGGACTTCAAGATGGAAACAAAAATCGACGAGCAGCTTGCTGAACAGAACGTATCTGCTGACAATAGTAATTCAGCGTCTGTCATGGGTGCTTCGGCTTCCAACGAATCTGCTGCTTCCGGTGCCATCAGCACTGAAAAAAAGAAACGCCGCCGCGGAGACCGAAAAGACGGCCGTCTTATTCGCTCACTCGCCCCTATGAACCGTGTTGCGTTGTATATCATGCCAGACCGGTCCGGCGCAAGCGTCTATTTTCATGATTCTTTTGAAATCACGGAAGTTGAAAATTATATCAATAAAAAGAGAAAACAGGGATTAAAAGGCTTTGGCATGATGCATGTTATTCTTGCCTCCTATGTACGTGTTATCTCCCAGAGGCCTGCTGTCAACCGTTTTCTCTCCGGTCAGAAACTGTTTGCGCGTGATGATGATATTCAGGTTCTGCTTACAATCAAAAGAGAAATGACTCTGGAAGCAGAAGAAACCATCATTAAAATGCACTTTACCCCTACCGATACCGCGGATCAGGTATATGAGAAAATCAACAAACTTCTGCAGGAATCCCGGGCTGAATCTGCTGACACCGACTTTGACAAAACAGCTAGTATTATCTCCCATATTCCCGGCGTTCTGTTGAAATTCTCTATCTGGTTCTTAAAACTGATCGATTACTTTGGACTTCTTCCCGCTTCCCTTCTGGAAGTCAGCCCATTTCATGGTTCTTTCTTTATCACGTCAATGGGTTCTCTCGGTATTCCGCCGGTGTATCATCACCTTTATGACTTCGGAAACATTCCTGCATTTATGTCATTCGGTGCAAAAAGGAAGCAAAATGAAGTTCGACCTGATGGAACCGTCCAAACTCACAAGTATATCGACTTCACTGTTGTATGTGATGAACGTATCTGTGACGGATTCTATTTTGCATCCGCTTTCAAACTGATGCGGAATTATATACGTAATCCGCATCAGCTGGATGAACCCCCGACACAAGTGATACGCGATATTGATTAATTAATTCATTTGCCTTTATTCGCCTTAGTTTGTCGCTCTACTAATTTGAAAAGCATAAATTTTTATGCTTGACAGAATGGTGCCTTTTGCCTATAATAATTAGGCACGCCAAAGTAGCTCAGCCGGTAGAGCGACGCACTCGTAATGCGTAGGTCAGGGGTCCGAGTCCCCTCTTTGGCTCCATGTTCGAGGCGTAGCGCAGTTTGGTAGCGCGTTTGGTTCGGGACCAAAAGGCCGCTGGTTCAAATCCAGTCGCCTCGACCATCTAAAAAGAAGGCACTTGCAGAAGCGAGTGCCTTCTTTCAATTTCATTCAATTGGGAGGATCGTTATGAAGCAGCGTGCGCAATGGATCGCAGTTACTGCGCTTGGAATCGCTCTGTTTGTAGTTTTTTCAATTGCGCTTCGGATTCCCGTTTTTCAACGTTTTTATCTCTGTCTCGGTTACGTTGTTATGGGCATTTACTGCTATTACTTTGGAATTCTCTCTGGAACTCTTGTGGGAGTTGTCGGCGTCCTGTTTTATTGTACGATCTTCAGTTCCTTCGGTGGCATGATCGGATGGGCTCTCGGAAACATTGTTATTGGCGTTGCTGTAGGGTCAGTCTGCAAAATGACTCGAAAAATCCGCTCCGAATGGATCCGGATGATACCAATCATTATCACGGCAATTGTATCAACTGCTGTTGGAATGCTTCTGGTCAAGTCTTTTTATGAGAGTATTCTTTCCGGTCTTCCTTTTTCAGTCCGGTTCTATGCAAATCTTCCCGCATTCTTCGCAGATGCCACTGTTCTAGCCATCAGCTTTCCCATTGCAAAAAGCCTTCACAAGATTATAACCAGGCAGTTCCCTCTGCTCATATCATAATCAGATCACTTGATGAATCCAAGATAATAATCCAGCACATTATAGAGCATATCGCCGGAAACCGATTGCACTGCAGCGTCAGTGCCTTCAATTTGAGAATATTCAAACAGATCATGCGCTTTTGTCAGTACAAGGACCGGCACGATTTCATATTCATCCCCGAAAATGACATCCAGATAATCACAGTATTTCGCGCATTGCGTCACTTCTTCCGGTTCGATCGTTTCTTTCATCTTGAATTCCATTGAAAAAACGAAGCGCTTCGTAATAAGAAGCACATCCGCATAGATCCGGATATGTCTGGATTTTTTGATTCGAAGTTCAAATACTATCTCCCATTTCTGATAGAGTTCCTTTGGATAACCGAAATCATCCAGATCCCTGAACAGCTGAATCAACGTGGATCTAGTGTCCGCAAAAGAATGGAAAAGACCTCTGGTATCATTCAGGTTCCGGCCTATATTTTCACATCCCATCTTCAGCAGTTCAAGCCATCTGCTTTCGTTCAAGGACAGAAACTCTTTCACGGTGGAATAATAGCCGGAAAACTCCGCCAATCCATAATGCGGTTTTGTCTGCGGGATGATTCCATGCCAGAGATAATCTTGGTCCTGCCAGCACAGTTCTTTCATTAATGGTGACGCATACAGAAAATGATTCACCGTACGATGATCCGTTCCGGTCATCACTGCGATATCTCTTGCTTTAATACCATTCTCACTTTGGCATATTGCCATATAGATTTTTCGCTCATTCGGGTCGATTTTATATACCAAGATACTGTTCCTCCCTGCAACTTAGCATTATTCTATCGAGCCTGATGATTATTTTCAAGTCTTCAGCACATGCATATACGATTATTCGTTTGCTGATATCTTCATATCCTGGGCTTCGCAAAAAAAACTCTTCTGTTTCATCCTGTTTTATGATAGAATAAAATTAAATTAATAAGCAGTTTACCGGTTTTCCCTTACCTCGCTTTTCATTCATTCCTTATTTCCAAAAGTATAAACCGGTTCAAATTTTTGAATTTTTCTCCCGAGGTTATTTATGGAATTGAATTCTCTGGCCATTTGGCTAAACGAAACATTTGCCGGATTTGATCAGTGGATGGCTTCCTGGATTCATCAGCTCTACAATATCGGAGGTTCTTTTTTCACTCCATTTTTTAATTTTATCTCCTTTTTCGGGCATGATGGTATCCCCTTGATCATCATTTCATTGATTCTTCTGATTTTTCAAAAGACCAGAAGATTCGGCGCTGCCATGCTGCTTTCCTTAGGAATAGGAGCATTGATCACTAATTGCGCGCTGAAAGTTCTGATTGCGCGCGCAAGGCCTTATTCAGAAGAGACAAAAGTCTTTTTTAACAGCGATCTTTATCAGAAATTATGGATGACCGTCGGGCAGCAGGTTGAAAGCGACAAATCCTTTCCTTCCGGTCACACAACTGCTGCTTTTGCAACCATGACCGCTGTCTTTCTTTCCGGACGAAAACGAATTTGCTGGATTGCATTCATCTTCGCCATTTTGATGGCTATCTCCAGAATCTATCTGGTCGTTCATTTTGCTTCAGATGTTGTTGCGGGTATTATAGTCGGAGTTTTAAGCGGTATCATCGGAACCTTCCTCGCGAAGAAAATTCCAGCCCCCTTTTACAACAGCAGTTGGCCTTTCAAAAAGAAGATAGAACTATCCTCCGATTAAACTGAATTCAATTACAGTGCCGATCTTAACGACCGGCACTCTTTTTATGTCATTATTACACTGGTTAATTTCAAAAATTCATATAATAACCCATTATATTTTACACCTTGTTCATATTTAATACAACCTTTGTTCATAATTTAAGAAGGGATTATTGTTTTTCCTTTCATAGATTCATGATGGTTTTGACATATTTCTTTTTTATAATGCTATTGATGAAAGATATGAGGAGATGAGTTTGATGAGTCGTAAAGAATTGGATCGGTTGTTCAAAAGGATCGAGCGTGCTTCTGGTATTACCCGTTATATCTATTGGAACAAATTCTTCCGCGTATGCCGAAATTTCTTTCTCTTTTAATCGCAAACCGTTTTATTGATGTGCTCCTCTGTATAGACGACAACGAGCCGGCTTTAATGCCGGCTCGCTTTTTTGATTTTTTATTTCATCCACGGAAGTTCCAGAATGAAGTCTTCAGATGTTTCATCGATTTCGTAATGCTTTTCTCTATTCTCCGGATCGTTGAATCGGTTGAAATCATCCAGGTTTGGAGAGTAAGTCATAACATGCATTAATCTCTGTTTTTCATCAATCTGAAGAAGTCTCAGATAACCTTCCCCGCCTACTTTCCCAGCCGCCTGGTAATTGAACATCATCTGATGAACGGTTCTGTCCGGTACGCCATCCTGATTATCATCGATCACATCCGCCTGATGATATGCACCATATCTATGGCCGCAAAGCACATAGTACAGATTCGGATTTTTCAGAACTACTTTTTTATAAATCTTTTCCCCTATCGGCGCACGTTCATAATCATTTGTGAAATACTCATGTAGCATTAAGAATCCAACACGGTCAGGATATTTTTCAAAGACACTATTGATCCACTTAATGCATTTATCATCCAGTCCATAGCTCATATAGACGAATAAGTAATCTGTATTCCCGATAGTCAGCAGATCATGATGGCCGATATTATCTTTATAAGCGTCCCCATACCATGGATTCTTATTGTATTTTGCTTTTCCAAAATACTTGCAGTATAGTGTATAATCCGATTTCAGGCAGTCATGATTTCCGGCAAGTACACCATTCGGTATGTCATCAATGTATGACTGTGCTTTTTGAGCTACTTCCCATTGTTTTTTATCAGCAGAGTCATTCACGAGATCGCCGGTGTGAATCACATATTGCAAATTGAGTTCATCACGTTTATCCCGTAAGAACAGAGTCATGGAATCATACAGTTCCGGAAATTTAGCAGAATAATGCTGCGGATCGCTGATCCAGGCAATCGTGTATACGCCTTCCGGAGCTACATAGGTAATCGGAGCAGGGGTAGGTTCCGGTGTCGATGTCGGTTCAGCAGTTGACATTGGGGTTTCTGTTGTTTCCGGAGTTGGAACCGGAGTTTTGGGCAATTCTGTCAACTGCGGTATGGAAGAAGCATCATCCGTATATTCTATGACCACCTTTATTTCCTGCGACTCAGTTTCAGCTGATTCCTGCGTTGAAATTGCTTCCGGCTGAGTTGTGCAGCCGGCCATCAGGAGCAAAATGATCGCAAATATGATGATAATTGTTTTACGCATTATCTCTTCCTTTCTCTATCGTTTCAGATCAGAGAGTTTCTTATACCGTCCCTATGCATTAAAGGAACAGATCTGATATATGTCTTTATGAGCGAGCTTATTCTATCATGACATTTTATGCCTGTCAAACAACCATGATTGTGTAATCCTATTCTGAAAGCTCCTATGCTCTTGCCCACTTTCTGCCTCTATGTTATAATGCACTAAACAACCGTATATATCAATTCAGATTCGTATTTGGGGAGAAAAATACAATATGACAAAGATAATTGCTTTTGAAGGAATCGACGGAACAGGAAAAACCGTTCAGATGAAGCAGCTTTCTGCTTATTTATCATCCAAAGGAAAGAAAGTAATGGAACTCTCCTTCCCGGTATATGAGAGTTTTTTCGGTTCCATTGTCGGAAGATATCTGACTGCGAAAGATGGAATTCCTGCAAGTGCTGTTGATGGAAAAAGCATGGCCTTATGGTTTGCGCTGGATCGTTTTGAAGCATTCAAAGATCTTGATTATTCGTCCTATGATTTTCTCCTGATCAATCGATATGTCCTTTCCAATGCTGTCTATCAAAGCATTCGTGATATCGATCTCGGAAAGCCTGACCTCCTTGATTTCTGTCTTGAGTTGGAACATGATCATTTTAAAATTCCCCGGCCTGATCTGAACCTTGTTCTGGATATGGATCTGGAAGAGGCATCTGAAAATGTCACAAAAAAGGGCTTCCGCGATTATGTCGGCGATACAAAAGATGTCTACGAAAGCATTGATTCTATCCAGCTCCGTGCCAGAAAAAAATATCAGGAGTATTCACGCCGTCTCAACAGTATTGTATTCGTTCCCTGCATGAAAAACGGGCAGCTTGAGAGTATCGAAGCGATAGCTGAAAAAATCCAGCAAATTGTTTCACCGCTTTTATAAGGAGACATAAATGAAACCAGAGATTCTATTAGCTCAGCTGCACCTTGCAGAACGTTTAAAAAACACCACCCGTCATTGTTATACTTCCTCCGGACGGCATGAAAGTGTTGCCGAGCACAGTTGGCGTCTTGCATTGATGGCTTACTGGATATCAGATGAATTCCCAGATCTGGATATGGATAAAGTAATCCGCATGTGTCTTATCCATGATCTTGGTGAAGCATTTACGGGCGATATTCCAGTATTTCTTAAAAAGAAAACAGATGAGTCTCATGAAGAAGATCTTCTCCTCAATTGGGTCTCTTCCCTGCCGGAGCCTTTTTGTGAAGAAATGCGCGCCCTGTACGATGAAATGATAGAGCGAAAAACACCTGAGGCAAAATTGTATAAAGCATTGGATGGACTGGAAGCCGTAATTGCTCACAATGAGTCCGACATCTCAACATGGCTTCCCAACGAATACGAGCTTCAGCTTACTTATGCATATGATAAAGTTCAGTTTTCCTCTTATTTAAAATCATTAAGAGAGGCTATCCGAGATGAAACGCTGAACAAAATTCAAACAGAGAATAATAAAACTTCCGAATGACCCCAGTCATTCGGAAGTTTTTCATTCCACTATATCGTTATTTCTGCTGAAGCGCCTTCTCTTCTGCTTCCTTTTTCTGCTTTGCACGACGCTTTCTATTCTTTGCGCGAATCGGAAGAACAATTGCAAGAACGATACCGGTCGTGATACCGCCAAATACAAGCAGCCAAGGTAATGCAACCACTAAACCGATTCCGAGTTCAACAACAGCATCTCCCAGATCGCCGAGACTGGATGTGAATCTTCTAGTAAGTTCTTCCCATCTTGTCTCTTCCTTGACGGGAGTCAATTCGACAACTTCTTCAATACTGATATCTACAGAACTGTAGGAAATCAGACTGTCGTAAGTTCTTTTTCTAGCCTCATACGATTCAATCTCTTCAATCACATCATATAACCGGGATTGAACCTCAAGCATTTCTGTCGTATTCTCAGCAGAAGCCATTATTCTCTCAAGGCTGTCTTTTTCAGTATTCAGTACCTTCAGTCTGCTCTCAATATCGACATAGGTGCTGGTGACATCTCGCGTAGAAAGGCCTTTATGCGTGACATTTCCCATTCCATCCATGACACTCAGAAAAGCATCCAGCTGATCAGCGGGAATCCTGGCATGCACATTCGCATAACGGTGGCTGGTTTTTGAATAGCTACTGTAAGAATAGCTGTTTCCGCTCTGCGACATGGATTCGATGTATCCTCCAAAAGAACGGATCTGCCCTTCCAGACTATTGATCAAATCGTCAAACTCTTTTGTTTCTACTGTCAGATTTGCATCCCGGATCAGTTTTCTCGCACTTTCATCCGGCATATTATTCGTACTGTTTGAAGTAGAAGCAGCTTTTGCATTTTGGGCAGAACTGTTGATTCCAAATCCGCCGGTCCGTGCTTCTTCGTCATAAGCCATTTCCGCTGCTGCAGGCTCATAATAATAATCCGAATCATACGCTGCCGTATAATTGGCTTTTCCCGAGTTGCCAGAGCAAGCAATGCAAGAAATCGCAATGATTACTGCAATTATAAAATATAAAAATCTCTTTTTCATTTTCAGTAGCTCCTCTCATTTTCTAACAATAATACCTGACAACAGGTTAAAAGGTTTCATTTCTTCTTTCAATTTCCTGAAAATGCTTTACTTTTTCTGCGATCTGTTTTCCGGTCGGTGTTACAGCAAGGCCTCCCATTGCGGTCTCGCGGTATTCTTTTCTCATGTCACGGCCCACAGTCAGCATCGTTGCCACCACTTCATCAAAGGGGATCAGACTGTTGATTCCGCACAATGTCATATCTGCGCATAAAAGGGCATTCGCAGCTCCAAGAGCATTGCGCTTGATGCATGGGCATTCCACAAGTCCTGCGACAGGATCGCAAACCAGGCCAAGAATATTTTTGATCGTCATCGCCGCGGCATTCAGTGCATCTTCCGGTGTTCCGCCAGATAATTCCACCAATGCGGCAGCAGCCATCGCACTTCCTACGCCGGTTTCCGCCTGGCATCCTCCGTCCGCTCCGGAGATGGTTGCATTTTCCGCAAACAGCAGACCTACCGCGCCTGCACAGAACAACCCCTGAATTAACTGTTCATCCGTCCAATTTCTTTCAATTCCGCATTCAAGAAGGACCCCCGGTAGGATTCCGCTGGCTCCTGCTGTCGGGGCCGCGACAATCTGTCCCATTGAAGCATTTACTTCTACTACCGCCATAGCACTAGCAGCGACTCTGCAGGTGTTGGAACCACAAAACGGATCATATTTGGCATATCGGAACAACCTCATAGCCGCGCCGCCGGACAAATGACTGACTGATTCAATATAGTCCTCCAGCCCGCTTCTGACAGATTCCCTCATTACGAGAAGATTCTTTTTCATTTCTTCCAGAATCTCCTCACGAGTCATTTCTCCTCTTGCGATTTCTCTCCGGATCATAGCCTCAGCGAGAGTAATCTTTTCCTGTGCACAGAAAGAACAAAGTTTACTGCCGGACTCAAAAGCATCTGTTAGTGAAATCATCTTGCCCTCCTCATACCACTATCAGCTGACGAATGCATTTGCACAGCTGAAGCAAGATTGCCTGCATTCCTTCGTTTACTTCAGTATCAGTTTCGATGCACATATATGCATCCTCCCCTTTTCCATGGCGGAAAACCTTCATAAATGCGATGTTCAAGCGCATTTGTGCAAGAACGTGTGATACTTCAGCAATAACCCCCGGTTCATCATGGTGGCGGATTATTAACGTTGGATAATCACCGGAAAGTTCAACCTCAAGATGATCGATCTCCGTAATCAGGATATTACCGCCACCAATCGATTCGCCTTTTACTTCCGTCCATCGATCGTTCTCATCACATGCTTCAATCTTAACCGTATTCGGATGTCTTGTCGGCTCATCCGACATAATGATATTCACTAAAACACCCCTGCTTTTCGCATACTTATATGCTTCACGAATTCGGGGATCATCAGGTTCAAATCCCAATATCCCTCCAATCAGTGCTTTATCAGTACCATGACCTCTTCCGGTCTCTGCGAAAGAACCATATAAGGTAAAACGTACTTCCTTTACAGGCCTGTTGATGATTCTTCTTGCGATGAGAGCAATTTTAGCCGCACCTGCAGTATGACTGGAGGACGGTCCGGTCATTCTCGGTCCTACAATATCAAATACTGAAAAATTTTCCATATTTCTCTCCAAAAAAGAGGCGGTCAGGCATCAATCAGTGCCCAACCGCTTAAATTTTTATGAAAATCGCACACCCGTTCTTCGACATTTTGCTACAAGTGGTGGCCCAATCGGTAGCTCCTTGCAGGTTATCCCGCGGCACACCGTACTTTCTGCTTAGTGCTGCTTCCGTCAGGACCTGACACGGTTCACAGCGTGCGATTGCACAGGACCCGCCTATCAACACCCCTGTATTGAGATCGACCTTACAACAAACTGCCTCTGAATGGGAATTCGGCCTCGCTATAGCGGATTGCGAGTTCAGGGCACCGCTAACTCCCCGCTTAGTGCGATATTGTCATTTTATCACATTCTTTTTATTTTGCAAGCACAAAATAGCGTATTGGAGTTCCTTCGCGTACTTCTCCCCGGAAGTCTCTTTCAATTTCAACAAGTGCGGCAGAGTCTCGGTTAGATTATTGTTTGCGCAAAGAATGATTGCCTGCCGGATCAGTTTATTTTTCATATTTTTTCCTGCAAGTTGAATTGCTTCACTATACTCCCCCTGAATGATCCGAAGGGGATCAAATGCTTTTCTGACATGATCCGGAACAGGAATCCTCTTCAACGGGTTTTTCGGACATGCCCTCTGACATCTGCTGCATCCTAAGAATGCATTTTGCTTTGGCAGAAATTCTTCCGGCATCGGGAGATTCTCCATGTAAGCCCGAATGCATTTCTTCCAATCAAAAGAACCTTCATGCAACGCGCCGAAGCATGCTTTCTCACAAAGAGAGCAATGATCACAAATCTGTTCGTTGTGCTGCGGCCTGCTGTATTCGACCGGTTCCGGCAATTGCAGCATCGCTCCTTCAAGATGCACATAAGTTCCATAGGGAGGATAATACCACAATCTGTTATCCATACAGCTTCCGATACCTGCCTGAAGCAACTGCGTTCTGAACGGGGTATCAGCTCTCTCCGCACGTATTCCTTCCTGCTTCAGCCTGTCCAAGAGCTGCTTCATCGCATGGTAGGCGGAATTGCTTGCCAGATAATATGCATCGACTATATCGGGATCCTCAAAAGGTTCGTATGCTCTGACACAAATCATACACGCATTCGCCCAAGGGTAAGTCCCGATAGGATCATCCGTTAATGCGTCGGTATTTGAATGAAACGCGCCACCTTTATGATGACGCGCCCAATCTTCATATGGAGCATTTGGAAGCAGAAATGTTTCTGAAAAACCGTACTCTCTGCCCAATAACTGGAGATTCATTCCGTCTCCTTTGCCAGCATTTCCTTTGTTTTCATCAGTCTGGAAGTGTTTCCGCGTTCATTCTCCTCAAGTTTCATCTGGATATCATGTATCGCTTCATCAAACTGCGGGATCATAACATATTCCAGTGCATTGACGCGGCGACGGGTCTTCTCAATCTCGTCAGCCAAACGGCTGGTCACCTTCTCTACTTCTGCAAGTTCCAGCATCAGCGGCAGTATCTCTGCGAGTGCCTGCACAGCCGTATCCAGATCAGCACCTGTTGAAGAAAAGCCATATGGATAGACAAATTCTTCCTGACGTGTTTCAAGAGTCAGCTTAGGCACAGGAATCGAAAGCACATTCTGAACCGATTTATCGATTGCAATCGACCGTGCCGGATAGAGCAGAGCTTCTTCAATCTCATCGCCGGACATCATTGCCCTTGCAAGGACAAAGCTCTGCATCGCCTTATTCAGTTTTTCTTCCGTCTCCCTCCGGAGCTGCTGGTTCCTGCGGGCATATACGATAAATCTACGTACAAGCTCGTCGCGCTTGTCTTTCATCATCTTATGACCGCGGATAGCTACCTGCCTTCTTTTTTTCAGGTTGGAAAGCTCCATTCGGGTGGGCTTATACTGCAGCGCCACTGTTACTCCTCCTCGGGATAGTATTTATTGATGTATTCATCACGAATACGTTTCAATTCAGACTTCGGCAGAATTGAAAGAAGTTTCCATCCAAGGTTCAGTGTTTCCTCAATAGAACGGTTCGTATAATATCCCTGCGATACATATTCCGTTTCAAAAGCATCCGAGAACTTTGCATACAGTTTATCTGTATCTGAAAGAGCGGCATCACCTAAAATAACAGCCAGTTCTTTCGCATCTTTTCCTCTCGAATAGGCTGCGAACAGCTGATTCATAGTATCCGCATGGTCCTCTCTTGTTTTACCCTTGCCGATACCTTTGTCTTTCAAACGGGACAAGGAAGGCAGAACGTTAATCGGAGGGGTAATTCCTTTTCTGTACAGTTCACGTGAAAGGATAATCTGACCTTCCGTGATGTATCCTGTCAGGTCAGGAATCGGATGCGTTACATCATCTTCCGGCATGGAGAGGATCGGAATCATCGTAATAGAGCCTTTGTTTCCGCGAATACGTCCTGCGCGCTCATACATTGTCGCAAGGTCCGTATACATGTAACCGGGATATCCGCGTCGTCCTGGAACTTCTTTACGTGCTGCAGAAACCTCACGCAATGCTTCAGCATAGTTCGTGATATCCGTTATGATAACGAGAACGTGCATTCCCAGGTCATATGCAAGATACTCCGCAGCAGTAATTGCCATACGCGGTGTATTGATACGCTCGATTGCCGGGTCGTTCGCTAGGTTGATGAACGTTACAGTACGTTCGATCGCACCGGTTCTGCGGAAATCATTGATAAAGAAATCCGCTTCCTCAAATGTAATACCGACTGCGGCAAACACAACGGCGAACTTTTCATCGGATCCCAGAACTCTCGCCTGTCGCGCTATCTGTGCTGCAAGGTTTGCATGCGGCAAACCGCTTCCGGAGAACACGGGAAGTTTCTGGCCGCGAACAAGTGTATTCAATCCATCGATTGCGGAAATACCGGTCTGAATGAACTCGGAAGGATAATCGCGTGCTGCGGGATTCATTGCCACGCCGTTGATATCCAGATATTTCTCTGGAATCAGTTTCGGACCTCCATCCTTTGGTTCTCCCATTCCGTTGAAGATACGTCCGAGCATATCCGGAGCAACTGCAAGCTGGATGGAATGTCCCAAGAATCTTGCTTTGCTGTCTGTAATACGAAGTCCCTGTGATCCTTCGAACAGCTGAACCATTGCTTTATCACCATTGATTTCCAGAACACGGCCTCTGCGTATCGTTCCATCTGCCTGTTCGATCTCAACAAGCTCGTCATACTTTACTCCCTCGACATCTTTAACCATCATCAGAGGACCGACGACTTCGCTGATTGTACGGTATTCTTTACGCATCAGATTGTTCCTCCTTCAGATAATGTTTCAGTCTGGGTTTTGATATCATTCAGGATCTCTTTGTATTCCTTTTCTACTTCTTCTTCCGGAACATACTTTAACCTTCCGATTCTTTCCAGAACCGGCATGGTCATCAATTTCGAGAACAACGCATCATGTTCAAGGGCTTCCAGACACTTTTCATAGTTGAACAGGATGGTATGCAGCATCATGTATTGTTTCTTTGGAGATGTATAGGTATCCGTCTCATGGAAAGCATTCTGGTGCAGATAGTCTTCACGGATACTTCTTGCTGCTTCAAGCGTCAGACGGTCTTTAAACGACAGTGCATCGATACCGACCAGCCGGACGATTTCATCCAGTTCACTCTCCACCTGCAAAAGATGCATTGTACGCGATACCAGCGACGACCAATCCGGATTGACCTCACGGTTAAACCAGTCTGAAAGTCTGTCCTGATACAGGGAATAAGACTGCAGCCAGTCGATCGCGGGGAAATGACGTGCATATGCAAGTTTCGCAGACAACCCCCAGTAAACCTTGACGATACGGAGTGTTGCCTGAGAAACAGGCTCAGAGATATCGCCGCCCGGAGGTGATACAGCACCGATTGCAGTAACGGCGCCGGTCCTGCCTTCGCTTCCGATGGCCTTGACCACGCCTGCCCGCTCATAGAACTCAGCAAGGCGGGAAGACAGATAAGCAGGATATCCTTCCTCGCCCGGCATTTCTTCCAATCGTCCGCTCATTTCACGGAGCGCTTCCGCCCAGCGGCTTGTCGAGTCTGCCATAATGGCGACTTTATATCCCATGTCACGGAAGTATTCCGCGATCGTAATGCCTGTGTAGATGGAAGCTTCACGCGCCGCAACTGGCATATCCGACGTGTTGGCGATCAGCACGGTACGTTTCATCAGGGAAAGTCCTGTCCTTGGATCTTTCAATGCAGGGAATTCCATCAGAACATCGGTCATTTCGTTTCCACGCTCACCGCAGCCTACATAAACGATGATATCTGCATCCGCCCACTTGGCCAGCTGATGCTGTACAACCGTTTTGCCGCTTCCGAACGGTCCGGGAACAGCTGCTACGCCGCCTTTTGATACGGGGAACAAAGTATCAATGACGCGCTGACCTGTAATCATCGGCTCATTCGGAGCAAGTTTTTCAGCGTATGGACGTCCCTTTCGGACAGGCCATTTCTGGAGCATCGGCAGCTCAATGGTCTTTCCGTTCTTCTCCAGCTTCGCAATCGGTGTGACGATATTTGCTTCGCCCTCAAAGATCCACGTAAGTGTTCCGGAAACATTCGGAGGTACCATGATTTTATGCAATACTGCTTCGGTCTCCTGCACTGTACCCAGCACATCTCCGCCCTTCAGTTCATCACCGATCTTGGCGCATGGAACGAAATTCCAAAGTTTTTCATAATCCAGCGAATGAACATCGATACCACGCGTGATTCGATCACCCGCAAGTTTCCTGATTTCGGAAAGCGGACGCTGAATTCCGTCATATATTGATTCGATCAATCCGGGAGCAAGCTCTACAGAAAGCGGAGCGCCAGTGGAAACGACTGGTTCACCCGGTCCGATTCCGCCGGTCTCTTCATAAACCTGTATGGAAGCCTTATCGCCTCGAAGTTCGATTACTTCTCCGATAAGATGCTTCTCTGAAACACGCACCACGTCGAACATCTGTACGTCCGCCATGCCGCTTGCCACGATTAAGGGACCGGATACTTTTACAATTGTTCCTTGCATATTGTTTCTCCTGCTCAAGAATTACTCAAAATATCTACACCGACTGCTTTTTCCACATTCTCTTTCAACGCCTTCAGCCCTATTCCCTGTGTTCCTAAAGCATCAGGGATCGGAATAATTGCAGGATAAGGTTCCCCTGCAAATTCAGCAATTGCTTCCGCGCAAAGTGGATACATAGATTCGGTGACATAAATCACTGCATAACCAGCTCGGCCCAGTTTGTGCATCGTAAAGTTAGCATGTTCTCCGTCAGACTCCGGATAAACTTCGATACCGACTGCTTTAAAAATCAGTATCGAGTCTCTGTCGCCAATAACGGCACATTTACCGTTCGCCATACAATGTCACCAGCCTTTCCGAGATAACGGAATCCGGCAGGCGGTTCCGTTTTGCTGTAACGATCAGACGGATTGCCCTGCTCTCCCGTTCTTTTGCCAGATAATACCCGATAATCGGATAAATACTGTCCGTTTCATATTTATGAGGCGTGAACAGCGAAATCAGATAATTATCCCTTGCCTTCTCCACCTCTCCGATATTGCCTGTCCGCTGCATCGCATTCAAACCCGCGAGCAGAGCGCTCCTGCAGACACTTAAATCCAATATCTTGTTCAGGCTTTCATAAGAAAGGTCAAAAGTATCCTTCAGTTTTACCTGAGGAATACCGCCTTCCGGCAAAAGCAAATCATCAAGCATTTCCTTATATCCGCCCATCGCACGGACTCGAAGGAATGTCAGGATATTGTTGAAATCAGCAGTTGCCTTAAAATAACTGTTCAAAACCGGATCTTTTTCTGCAGTTCGCATGGCATGTTTCAGATAAGCACGATCCAGCTCAACAGATAGCTGTTGAGGATCCACAAAAATCTGAACCTGCTTCTCCAGTGCCGTCATGGCATCAGTCAGGGGCTTGGGAAGCATTTCATAATGATGATCCTTCACCGCAGAAGCAAGCACCTCTTTTGAGTACAGGCCACCTTCCGTAAACGGGTATTCACTGTCACCGAGCAGCCGTGCTTTCAGCATTGCTTTTAAGTTCTGCACATCCGCTTTCAGTAAAAACAAATCTGTTTTTGAAGGATCCGGTGAAAGAGCACGGATTTCTTCCATTGTCTCTTTCAACTCAGATGCGATTACCTGCTCAATGTTGGTCTCGTTTATCTCTGATGAGCCGCCATACCGTATATCCTGCAAAGTGCGCAGTGCATCTTCCAGCGTTCCGTCCGCCATTCTTTTAACAGACTGCGGTTCCACGAGACGCTTGGAAAGAGCGCTAAGCCTGGCGCTTGCATACGTATAACTCGGTTGTGGCATACGCCGTTCCTCCTACTGCTTTGAAAACAGAATCTCTGCGACCTTCGTTTCCTCACTGTCGCGCAATACATCCAGAACCGCTTTTAAGGAGCAGTTCTTTTCATAACTTTTCCCACGAAGAATGAAACCACGCTCACACGAGGCGCATTCATCCGCCATGATAACATCCGCGCCGGACATCTTGACAGCTTTTTCAACTGTAGCTTTGTCCTTTTCAGCGGCAAATACCATGTCTCCTTTTTCTGCTTCTTTCTTCAAAACAGAAGCAAACAATTGAGATAATTCTTCGGAAGACTGATTGCACAGCGCTTCATACGCGGATGCAAAAGCCTTATCAAGCAGATCGCGTTTATCTGCCAAAGCCTCTTTCTGACCTTCGAGTCTGGCACGTGTTTCTGCACCGTCCAGAATCTCCTTGACCTGAATGGCGCGGGTCTTGGAAAGTGACTCTGCATTCTGCGCAATGCGTTTTTCCTGTTCAGAACGGATATCATTGCATTGCTTTTCTGCTTCCGCAAGGATATGGGCTGCTGTATCGCGAGCTTCCGACAGAATTCTCTCTATGAGATTGTCCGCGCTTGCGTTCGCCATAACTGCCTCTCTTAGCCGATACCGTTAACCAGCAGGAAGGAGATGAGCAATGCCAGAACAGCATAGGTCTCGACCATGATGGCCATCAGCATGCCTTTACCGCTTTCATTCGGCTTTTTCGCGATCATGTTGATGCCTGCACAGGCTACCTTTCCCTGATAAATAGCAGAAAGGAATCCGCCAAATGCGATCGGGAGCGCTGCGATCAGGAAGCGAAGTCCAAGATCGGTTGAAATAGCGGCTGCGCCTGCACTCATCAGTCCGGATTTAGACGCAATAACGATTGCAATCAGCATTCCGTAAATACCCTGTGTACCAGGCAGAAGCTGCATCAAAAGGCAAGAACCGAAACGGTCCGGATCTTCAGAAACGACACCCGCTGCTGCCTGACCGGCCATTCCTACACCGATCGCCGAGCCGAATCCGGCAAATAATGCTGCTATAACTGCTCCGGCAGTTGCGAAAATAGTTCCCCAGTTCATTCTAAAATCCTCCTATTGTTTTGTGACTTGAACATGTTTTGTATTATATGAAAGCGGTTGGAAAGCTCTTCCTCCTGCTTCATAAAACTTACCATAAAACTCCACATACTGGAGTCTTGCGCAATGAACGAATGCGCCAAGCGTATTGATTGCAAGGTTGAAGGTATGGAGCAGGATCAGGAGCACGATTGACAACAATCCGCCCAAGATCTGCATCGGCAGGCTCTTTCCCTGCATCAGCATTGCGCAAAGAGTGTTGAACACCTGTCCGATAACACCTGTTGCGATACCAAGTGCGAAAAGACGGGCATAAGAAAGAATATCCGAAAGGACTCCTGTGATGTTGTACAGTTCTCCGAGTCCTCCTGTGATTTTTCCAAAGAATTTCGGACTGTTACGACCTTTAAATATCAAAATCAGACCAGCGCCGACAAGTGCACAAATCTGAGCAGGTCCGGTCACGGATGCCGGCATGTTCACCGTCATACCTGCCATAGAAGCAATATTCGGCAGGAATCCAATCACCAGGCCGAGTAGAATCATGACCCATGAGATCTGATCAAAGACAGCGCTCTGCCAGTCTCCTTTTTTAAAACATTCCGCAGCATTGATCAGATATCCGCTTACAAGATGCAGAACTCCAAGTCCCATGCACAGAGCAAGCATTTCCATGGAATCAGTCATCGGATCAAGCCAAACCGGGAAAATGCCCAGTTTATCAAAGAATGCCGACACATAGTCAAAAATCGCTCCGGAAGCAGGCGTTCTGGAAATACCGAAAAACGATCCGACAAAAACGCCCCAGACCATCGTGGAAAGTCCGCCCCATGCGAGAACACGCGAAATACCGCCGCTCATTCCCGTCGGTTTCTTGATCTTGATATATGCGAGCGCTCCGAGCATCAGAAGAAGCCCGTATCCGGTATCTGACAGCATCAATCCAAACAGCAGAATATAGAACGGCGTCATATAAGGCGTTCCGTCCATGCCATACGGATCCGGGCGGGAATACAGTGTCTGTACCTCTTCAAACGGAGTTACAATCTTGTTGTTCTTAACGACTGACGGCGGAATTTCATCTTTTTCAGGGTCGCGAATCTCAAAGCTGTAAGCCTCTGTCACGCTTTTTACCGCAGCCTCTGTCTGCTCTACCTGGTCTTCGCGTACCCAGCCTTCAAGCACAAATGCAGTTTTTGTTTTTGCAAGGCCTGATTCAGCGCTGTATAAGTCTCTCTCAATTACCGCTGCATCAGCTGCATTTTCCAAGAGATCCAATTCGGAACTGAATTTTGTAATATCCGATTCAATCTCTGCCTGTTCCTTTTCAATTTCCGCGATGCGGTTTTCCATCTTCCTGATTGCCTGAGACGGAGTATCATCGCTTTTCGGGAACATGTAATCCGTCCACTCAATTCCTTTCAGGAAATTCTGGGTTACTTTTGCATCTTCGTTTTTACATGCAACGATCGTCGGAATTTCCGTGCCGGTACTGAGAAACTGAGTCTCAAGATAATCCTGGCTTTCTAAAGCCGGCTGATCTTTCTGTGCGCAGAACCCTATGATATAGGTAACCCTTTTGGTATTATGAACGCTGCTCATGGGTGCATGCAATTCTTCCCACGGGCGAAGATCCTCTATCTGAGAAATCAGCTTTTCCCTTTCACTGTTCAGGCTTGATTTCTTGCGCAGAAGCGTCTCAATCTGTTCTGCCACAGATTCAGCTTTTACCGAATCCTCGCGGATCCCGCCCAGAGAGGCTTCTCTCTTTTGGGGGGAAAGAAAGCTTTTCTTCTCCGCATAGGGTTTGACTGCCTCAATCGAATCATTGAGTCTCTGAATTCTGTCCTGCGCAGCATCAAGCTTATCGCTAACAAGATCGGTTTCCGATATGTTAAGAATCTCAACCGATCCTATGCGCTGCAGTGCTTCCAGCAGTTTTTCCTCGTCGGATTGCAGTGCCATCAAGGATAGGCGCTTCATCGGTACGATCATAGTTCTGACTCAATCCTTTCCATGAGATAGCTGACGGTCTCCGGCAGCTTGTTTTCCGCAGCAGTCCTTGCTTCAGAGATCTCCGCACGGACTGCAGCAATAATTTCATCCCGCAGTTCTTTACCGCGTTCTTCAGCGTTTGCCATTGACTGAACAGTTTTTCTGCGTTCCGCATCCAATTCCTGAGCAACTGCCGCCTCAGCTTCTGCTTTTGCGCTTGCAATCTGCTCACGTGCCTTTATGTTTGCTTCTTCAATTATCTTGTCCGCCTGCTGTTCTGCTTCAGCAATACGTTCCAACATTGTACTCATGGAGTCCTCCGTTCAAGATGCCTCAATGCGGCATTATGCCGTTTCTTTATTTTATCATATAAACTTGCTGTTGTAAATCAAATCATCTTTTGCTTTTCAATCGATTTTTTTCACATATTCATCAGCATCAATCCGCTCAAATCCTGCCGCACGGAGGAGACGGTTCATATACGCCAGTCCCTCCTCGGAAGTTCCTATGCCTTCAGCCAGAATCATGTCGCAATCCGCACCGATTTCTCTCAATAGCCGGAACAGATTCGCACACATGGTTTCCGGATTTTCCCGGTCGCCGATTAACGTGTTTGGAATTCCGCGGTATCTTGAACGGGTCTGACGTGTTGAAAGAACTTCCACGGACAGCCCGCTCTCTACCTTCTCATAGTACAGGGAGATCACGCACCTTGAAATATTCTCCGGTGTTCCATCAATTACAACAACCTGAGCATCAGGGGCATAATGTTTATATTTCATTCCCGGGGATGCGGCCACCTCTCCCTCCCGAAGCGGTTTTAAAATACTGGGAGCGAGTCTGACCGGTCCGATTACAGCCTCAAGCATCTCCCTCGTAATCGCGCCCGGTCTCAGAATGGTAGGTTCGCCGATCAACGACAGCACAGTGGACTCAACGCCGTATTTGCATCTACCGCCATCCAGAATCAGAGGAATTTTACCGTCCATATCCTCAAGAACATGCTCAGCAGAAGTCGGGCTCGGTTTTCCGGACCGGTTCGCGCTGGGTGCAGCGATTGGAACGCCTGATTTTGAAATCAGCAGTCTGGCTGTTTTATCCGAGGGCATACGCACGGCAACGGTGTCCAGCCCCGCTGTAACTTCATACGGAACGATATCCGCTTTATGGAAAATCAAAGTGAGCGGCCCCGGCCAAAATGTTTCGATCAAAGGAATTGCACGATCCGGTACATGTGCCCAAAGTTTTTTCAAATCGCTCTTTTTGGAAATATGAAGGATCAGCGGGTTGTCATTCGGGCGACCTTTTGCTTCAAAGATTTTATTGACAGCCTCCCCGTCCAGGCCGTTTGCGCCAAGACCGTATACTGTTTCTGTCGGAAAAGCAACGATTCCGCCACTTCGGATAATGGAAGCGCCAAGCGTTGTTCCCGCTTCTTCCTGCCTGTCGGCTGAGATGACTTTGGTCTCAAATTCCATCCTGCTGTTCTCCCGATAACTGCGCTGCCCGTTCTGCGACGATCAGTGCATCAATCAATTCATCCATGTCTCCGTCCAGGAAAGTTTCAAGTTTATAGAGTGTCAGACCGATTCTGTGATCCGTAATCCGGCTTTGCGGAAAATTATAGGTTCTGATGCGCTCGCTTCTGTCTCCTGAGCCAACCAGACTTTTCTTTCTGTCTGCCATTTCCGCATGCTGCTGAGAAGCAAAATGCTCATAAAGTTTGCTTTTCAGCATTCTCATCGCTTGTTCTTTATTCTGAAGCTGGCTGCGCTCATTCTGACATGCCACCACGATTCCTGTGGGAAGGTGTGTAATCCGAATGGCTGAAGATGTTTTATTAACATGCTGACCTCCCGCGCCGCTTGAGCGGTAGGTGTCGATTCTCAGATCACTGTCTTTCAGTTCGATCTCAATGTCATCAACTTCCGGAAGCACCGCAACGGTTGCCGCACTTGTGTGAATCCTTCCCTGCGCTTCTGTTTCAGGAACACGCTGGACACGGTGCACACCGCTCTCAAATTTCAGACGGGAATAAACCCCATGCCTGCCGGACAGCGAGAGAACGATTTCTTTGACTCCGCCAAGTTCCGTCATGTTCTCCGATAAGATCTCCACTTTATAACCATGACGCTCCGCGTAGCGAAGATACATGCGCAGAAGATCCGCTCCGAACAGGGATGCTTCATCCCCGCCTGTTCCTGCACGTATCTCCAGTATGATATTCTTATCATCATTTACATCCTTCGGGAGCAGGAGTTCTTTGAGCGTTTCTTCGCGTTTTTTCAGATTCTGTTCAATCAGTTCAAGCTCTTCCTGAACAAGAGTTTTCAGTTCCGGCTCCAGATGTTCCGAAAGCATTTCCCTGCAGTTGTCCCGCTCTTCGATATCTTTCAGATAGGCATCATACTCATGAACGATCTCTTCCAGTGCGGAATGCTCCTGGACCTTCTTTTTCCATGCGGCCATATCGTTCATAGCGTCCTGGCGGGAAAGATCCTCCGTCAGTTCCAGATACCGTTCTTTGCATTTTTTCAGTTTATCGATCATTCTTCTGTATAACGGCACATCTCGGCCGTCCTCCATAGTCTTTTATCACCTCGGAGCCCGGAAAGAGTTCTTTCATCGCCTCTTCCTGGAAACATCCGATTTCCATAATCAGCCAGCCGCCCGGGTTTAAGAAGCGGTCGTAGGTATCTCTGATTCTTCTGTAAAAAACAAGTCCGTCTTCTCCGCCGTCAAGCGCCATACTCGGCTCATACCGGAGAGAAGGATCCATTTCGAGCATCTCCCGTTCATTGAGATACGGTGGATTGCAGACGATGCAGTCAAATCTCCCATGAATCCGGTCAAACAGATCGGACTGAACCGTCTCCAGCACAATCCCATGCATTTCTGCATTTTCTTCCGTCAGTTCGATCGCCGAAGGACTTAAGTCCGCTGCTGTAAGAGAGATCTTCTTTCTTTTCGCGATGGATATCCCGATGCATCCGCTGCCGCAGCACATATCAAGAACCCGGTCACCGTCTTTCATTCTGGCCAGAGCAGTTTCACAGACTGTTTCCGTATCCGGACGAGGTATCAGCGCACGCTTGTCCGTATGGAATGTCAGTCCCATAAAGTCCCACTCTCCCAGTACATACTGGATCGGTTCTCCGGTTAAGCGCCTTTCGATCAGTCTGCTCTCATCTGCTTCCGGGTTCTTATCACAGAAATCCATAAGAAACCCGGCTTCTAAAAAAGCATCTTCTCCTGCAACGGGCTGCAACCTGGACGCAATGTTTTTCCGTTTTTCAAGCCTGTTCATTCATTGATTCTTTCGTTTCCAAATCCGGGATCAGATCATGATCCAGAGGATTCAATACCAATTGAAATGATTCAATTGCAACTTCCAGCATATCAGTGTCCGGCTCGCGGGTGGTAATTCTCTGCAGCGCCAGTCCTGGTGCACGGGCGATTCTGGCGATGATGCCGTCACTGTTTGCTGCTGCTTTCAAAATTTCATAGGAAACTCCGGCAATAATCGGGATCAGCAGGATCCTTAAAAGCCGGAATAAAAAGCGGTTCATTCCACTTTGCTGCCATTCGACAAATCCCGGTACCAGATTCATCAACGCAGTAAAAACAGTGGTGAGGATAATAGAAACAGCCATGACAAGGAACATATAGTTTGTTCCGCATCTTGGATGAAATCTTGAGCACTTTTTCGCATTTTCCGGAGTCAGTTCGAGTTCATTTTCGTAGCACGCGATTGTCTTATGCTCTGCACCGTGATACATGAATACTCTTCCGATTTCTTTCATTCTTGAAATGAGAAACAGATAAAGAAGAAAGATTGCCAGTCGGAATACGCCCTGAAGAATTGTGCTGAAAGTCAGGCTCATGTTGCCGAGTGCATCCCACTTAAGCAGTTTTCCAAGTCCTTCCAGACCCTGAACCAGACCGATCGGGAGCAGAAAGAAGAGGCCGATTGCAAGCGCGATTGCCAGGATGACTGCCACAACTTTCACCACTTTCATAACAGGAATATGCATCGTTTCAGAAAGCCATGTCTCAAATTTGTTCGGAGTTTCTTCCTCTTCATCCCCCAGCATCTCAGCCGATCTTGTAATAATATCCATTCCGCTTGACAATGAATCAATCAGAGAATAGACCCCTCTTACAAAAGGCCAAGTTGGAAAGGAACCTTTTTTATATCGCTTGGTTTTCTTTCTGTATTCTTTTACAAGCGAACCATCGGGGCGCCTTACCACAATTGCTGTTCCGCGTTCAGAACGCATCATTACGCCTTCCATAACAGCCTGACCGCCGATTGAGCATTGCTTCATACCGGTTGTTCCTCGCTTTCCTGTACATCTTCAAAGTCCGGAAGAGACGGAAGTTCAGACAGGTTATGCATCCCGAATTTTCTAAGGAAGCTGTCTGTCGTTGCATACAGCATCGGTTTACCGATGACATCCTTTCTTCCGACGGCACTGATCAGCCCCAGTTTCTGCAGCTGGGTGATCGCATATTCACACCGTACTCCGCGTACACCTTCAATTTCAGCGCGCGTTACCGGCTGCCGGTATGCAACAATCGCCAAAGTCTCCAGCATGGACTGCGATACATTCTTCTTCTGTTCCGGCTGGAGCAGCCGTTCTACATATTCCACATATTTACGGTTGGAAACCAACTGCGCCGTATCTTCCGTTACCAAAAGAATAATTCCTCTTCCTTCATCTCTGTAAGATGTTTCCATCTCATACAGCAAAGTCTTTACCGCAGCCGTCTCCAGTTCCATCGCACGGGCGATCTCTGTGATCAGAACCGGTTCTCCCGCTACAAAGAGCATGCATTCTGCGATTGCTGCTTTTTCCTTGTCCATCATTCTTCATCCTCATCCATATAGGTATAATCCGAGTCGTCTGTATTCAAATTTTTCGCCCGGATATAAATCGGCGCAAATGTTGCTCCCTGTGTCACGCGGACTTCGCCGTGAGCGAGCATTTCCAAAAGTGCCATAAAAGTTACAATCTTTTCCATTCTGGAACTCGTATCCGTGAAAAGATCTTTAAAAGCAACTCTTCCGGATGCGAGTTTTTTTCTCAGATGATTCACTCTATCCCGTACCGTAAATGCGTCCGGTCGGACTCGCCTTACCGTTTCCGGTTTTTTCTCTTCCTCAGTACGATTCAGAATCTGCAAAAATGCCTGAAATAAATTATCAATGGTTGCGTTTTCCAAATCTACTTTCTGCGGAGGAAGAATAATATCTTCCGGCAAGCGCGCATACTCTTTTTTTGCTTCCTCAAAACGCTCTGAAAGACCTTCGCTGACTTCTTTGAAAGCCTTATATTCACGCAGCTGCCGAATCAACTGCTGTTCCGGATCTTCTTCCTGTTCCTCGGTTGCAGCCGTTCTTGGCAGCAAGCTCCTGGATTTTATAAACAGCAACTGTGCGGCAACAGATAAAAACGCACTTGCCTTATCCATATCCACGTCAGAAAGATCTCCCATTAAAGCCAGATACTGTGATGTGATCTCGGATACAAAGATATCCTCTATATTCAATTCAGCCTTTTCTATCAGATGAAGGAGCAGGTCAAGCGGTCCTTCAAACTGAGACAAGGAAACTCTGTACTCTTCCATATCAGATCGCAATCAATTTGTTAATGATTTCAAACACCCATCCACGGACCACACTGATTGGCGAGAATCCGAGACGGTTGAACAGGAGCAGCAGCACGATCAGAATCCAGTATCCGTATCGATGCATAAACATAAAGAATCTCACCGGGAGCACTTTTGCGAAAAGAAGCTCAAAAATATGATATCCATCCAAAGGATAGACCGGAAACAAATTGAACACCATCAATGTGACATTCAAAGAAATCACATACACCAGAATTGTGATAAGCGCAGTATTCAAAAACGCCATCGGATACACTCTGCCGATTATAACGAGCGCTGTTCCTGCAAGCAGAACCAGTAAAAAGTTCATCGTCACGCCTGCCAGAGAGACAACTGTCTCTCCGACTTTATAATTTGTGAAATTTCTGCTGTTGACGGGCACCGGTTTCGCCCAGCCGAATCCTAAAAGCAATAAGCTTAAAAAGCCGATGGGGTCAATATGCGCGATTGGATTCAGCGTCATACGCCCCAGATTTCTGGCGGTCGGATCACCGCAACGGAACGCAGCATATGCATGTGCCCATTCATGAAGGGTCAGACTGATCAGAATTACCGGGATCGTATACGCAAGCTGCATCAATACAGCGCCCGGATTACTGAACAGTTGAGATAAATTACCAATAAGCATTTTGTTATCAAATCCTTTACAGTTCGTTATCAGAAGATACACCGCCGGATGCATCTTTCTCAGCAAAGGTCTTTTCCCTCTGCGCAAAATAGCGGTAAACCGTACAAGTCATTCCGCCGTTGGAAAGTTTTCTCCGCTTGTCCGCTTTTTTGCCATATACGGCTTCAAAATCTTTCCTTGCTGTGATAATGTTTTTCTCCCAGTCAGGATACTGGTCGAATTTCTGCCTCATCAGATGATAAAGCCTGTTCACTTCCTTCTGTTCCAGCAATCTCTCTCCGTAAGGAGGATTGCAGAGAATAACGCCTTTCTCCCAGTCCGTCGAAAAATCTTTCAGATCGCAGATCTTCCACTGCAGCATAACGCCTGCTTTTTTAGCATGCTTTTTGCAGAGATCGATACATCTTGCATCGATGTCCGATCCCAGAATCAGTAGTTTTTCATGTTTTTCTTCATCTCTTGCCTGTTCACGCGCGATCTGAAAAACATCCTTTGGCAGAAACTGCCAGTTCTCGGAAGCAAAACTTCGGCCTCTGGAGGGCGCAATATGATTTGCGATCATGGCTGCCTCGATCGGGATCGTCCCTGACCCGCACATGGGATCAATCAGCGGAGTGTCCGGGAAAAACCGGGAAAGCATCACCATTCCCGCTCCAAGCGTTTCCGAAAGCGGAGCTGCCACATTGTAAGTCCGGTATCCTCTTCTGGAAAGCCCTGCGCCGCAGCAATCCAGCGCAATCGTCACTTCGTCCTTTAATATGCCGACTTCCACGATCACTTCCGGACCATTCTCGGGAATCGTATCTGTTCTGTATGCCGACTTCAGATTCTCCACGATTGCTTTCTTTACGATGCTCTGGCAGTCGGAAACAGAAAACAACGTGCTTTTTGCGCTTTTCCCATTGACATGAATCTTATTGGAAGGCCGTAAATAAGGTTTCCAGTCCAGTGCTTTTGTTTTCTCAAACAGTTCATCGAAGGAAGTGGCTTTGAACGTTCCTACCGTCAGAAGAAGTCTCTCCGCCGTCCTGAGCCAAAGCAGCGCCCTGGCCATATCGGAAAAATCTCCATCAAACAACACTCGCGCATCAAGGGTCTCATATGATTCAATTCCCATCTTCCGGAGAGAGATTCCTACCGTGGATTCCAACCCCAGCTTACAGGTTGCTACAAAACGCATAACGCTTATTTTTCTCCTCCCTGCAGATGGCTGAAGATCCTCTCCAGAGCATTCTCCAGCCTGAGTCTGCTGACTCCATACCAGCCGCAAATCATTTCCGGCGGTATCTCAACATCCGAATTCATGGAATTGACGGCAAGAAGCACAAATGCCGCGCTCATCGCTTCCCTTTGCATCGGAGTCAGCACAGGATACCTTCCCTCAAGGGTATTGAGATAGAGCATGAAGATCTGAGTTCCGATTTCCTCCGCTTGATTCGGTATCATGGCGGCCTGATTTTCAGAAACGCTTTTCGCCTTCTCTTTCAGGCTGCGGATATTCATCAGAATGTATTCATAGGATTTCGGCAGCCTTTCCGGTATGGAAACCGGGCTTACCGATCCATACTGCCATTTGCCCCCGATATTCACCGCAAAAGGCGGTTTTGCCTCTCTTGAGAGCAATGAACCGAATGCGAACTGTTTATCCTGATCATTTTGATCAAACGCTATGATAAACTGTCTCAGCATTCTCTCTGTTTCATCGTCATTGATCAGACTCAGAATCTGAATAACCGCTTTTTTAAAAGTTACCAGATGGCTGAAAAGAGCCCATTGAAGAAGTTCTTTAAACTCGGAATCATTCTCCCATGCTTTTTTAATCCCATCCGCCCCCTCTTTGGCGATATCCAGAATGAAAGCCTGCCGTCTCAGAAATTCATTGATCGGAACGTCATAATGGAGAGACCAACTGTTTAAAAATGCATCTTCCTCTTCCGTTCGGATTGCATTCTCGTAGTACCGCGCTACCGTATCGGATTCATCCGACATGAAGAGAATCCTGTACGTTTCTTCCGCAAGTTCTCTCTTGTTTTGCCGCAGATAGCAGAATGCCAGTTCATGCAGCATATCCTTGTCATAGGGGAGAAACTTCCGTAAACGTTCCAGCGAATCCACTGCCCTGTCAATCTTGTCAAACTCAATAAAAACCGCTCCGGCATATCCGAGTTCTTCCGGTGAAGCATCCGGATCGATCACGGTTCTGCTCAGCTCCTCTTCGGCTTCCTGATTTCTTCCTTCCGCATGATACAGCAGCGCCATTAACAGATGGGCGCGGATATGCCTGCTGTTTCTTTGAAAAATACGGAATAATCTTTGCTCTGCCGGCTGGTACTCCTGGGTGGAAAACATTGCCATCGCTATTTCCATATCCAGAATATCCGATTCCGGATACTGATCGGTCAGTTTCTCCAGCAACGAGATCGCCTTATCCGCATTCTCAGAAAACTGCATTGCTTTCGCATATCGAATCTGTTCAAGAAGGTTAATATCCTCGCCTTCCGCAAGCCCGATCTGATATTCCAGGTCTTCCCTGTCATCCAAAAGATCCAGCAGGTCCATAGCGCGATCCGCATATGGTCCGTTTTTCTCTTTTTGCAGACAAATTTCAGCGCACTGTCCCGCAGCCTGAAACTCTTCAAGCCCCATGAAATTGGACGCAAGACCAAACAGAGCATCCGAAGGCATCTCGTTGACAGGACATGCCGTCAGAAGTACCCTGATGCTATCATCATACCGATGGATCTGATTCAATGTTTCCGCAAGCGTTATGGCGTATTCCACATCATGCGGATCCATTGAATAAGCTCTCCGCGCATACTGAACAGCCAGTAATTCATTATTCTCTTCCAGATAACGGCATGCCCTTCGGTAATAAAACTCAGCATTCTGAGTGAAAGGCACTACGATGCCGTTTTCTTCCTTATTCTCCATCCGCTCTCCCTGATTTTGCCGAATTCAACAGACCGGTCAGATCTTCTCTGTCGAAATGATATTTTTTGAGACAGAACTGACAGGTCAATTCTGCTTCTCCCTCATTTTCCAGAATATCGGTCAATTCTTTCTCGCCGATTGACAATAGCGCTCGCTCAAGCCTGTCCCGCGTGCAATCGCATGAGAATGCAGGCACAAATTCCGCTGTAATCTCCGGTTCCAATGTTCCCAGAAATTCGGTAACAGCATCCGAAAGATCCATGCCTTCCGATAAAAACTGCGTCAGTTTCGTCATGTGCTGCGCGGCTGCTTCCACCCTTGCTATCTGCTCTTCCGGACAGCCGGGCATAGGCTGAATCAGTATTCCTCCCGCGCCTATTACTTTACCGCTCTCCGCTTCCTCCCGGACTCCGAGATAAACCAAAGATGGCTGCTGTTCACTGGCTGTGAAATATTGGGCAAAATCTTCCGCGATTTCACCGGATACAAGGTTGCACATCCCGACATACGGTTCTTTCAGTCCGAGGTCCCTGATAATGGTCAGCTTTCCCCGTCTTCCGACATAACCTCCGACATCCAGTTTACCATCCTCACGAGGAGGAAGTTCTATGTCAGGTTCCGTGGCGTATCCTTTTACCAGTCCAGCCCCTCTGCCCACACAAACCAGGTTTCCGGAAGGTCCGTTTCCGGCAATGACCGTTGTAACGGTATCGGTCTGGTTCTTCATCTGAGAAGCCAGTACGCTTGTCATCAGCAGCTGCCTTCCCAAAGCGGCGGTAGCGACACGGGACAAGCCATGGATTGACTGTGCCGTCTGAACCATTTCCTTTCCTGAAATCAGACAGAACCGAATCGTCTGTCCGCAAAGCATTCCATGTATCATTTTATCCATTATCTTTTTCCTCTTGTCTGATTGCTGCAAACTGAATCCTTTCGCTTTCCGGCCTTACCGGTTCCCTCGTAAAGGCATCATAAATACCTTCCGCTGAAAAACCCGTCTGATTCAGCAGCTTCACAATCTCATGTATGGAATGAGCACGCTGAACATGCTCTTCCTGAAATCTGGAATATGTCCCGCCTCTCTTCACAAAGAAGGTCAGATCCATTTCAATTAAACGTCTTTCCGAATCGAATGAATTGTACCAGATATATGCGTAATCATCCGTTACTTCCGTAAAAGTTTCATTCCCGAGAATACGCTCCAGTTTATAATCAGAAGAGATATCAAACAACAGCAGTCCGCCTGGTTTCAAGCATCGGAATGCACTTTGAAAGAAACGTTCGACCTCTTCCAATGAAGTCAGATAGTTGACTCCGTCGCAAGTTGAAATGACAGCATCAACCGGGCGATGAACTGAAATGTCCGTCATATTCTGACAAACAAACGGTATCAATCTCTGTCCGCTTTCCAAAGCATGTGCGCGGGCTTCCATCAGCATATCCTCACTGAGATCACTGCCTGTCACTTTAAATCCATCCCGTGCAAGCGCGACCGTGATCTTTCCCGTCCCGCAGGCGGCATCCAGCACTGTCTGCGCTCCGTGCTCTCTGAGGAACGATTCCAGATAAACAACCCACTTCCGGTAGTCAACACTGTTCATCATGAGATCATAGGAATGGGCAAATTCGCCGTACTGATTTCCGCTCATTCTTTTAATTCCTCCGCCATACGGATCAGCCTTGCGAGCCGATGGTTCATCCCTGATTTCTGGATGCCTGCAAGTTCGGCAAGTTCCGTAAGTGTCGCGTCCGGATAGTTCATTCTTAATTCGGCAGCTTCACGCAATGAATCCGGCAGCGCATCTTCCGGCATGTTCGCAAGGATTTTTCTGATCGCAGCCTGCTGTTTCAGGGAAGCGACAATCTGCTTATCGATGTTCGCGGTCTCACAGTTATTCTTGCGGTTAATATAATTGCGCATATCCTTTTCAACTCGGACATTCGCAAATCCGATTGCTGCGGAATCCGCGCCGATCAGCGCCAGAAATCCCATAACCTCATCAGCTTCTTTCAGATATACGACAAATCGCTCTTTTCTTGTGAATATCCGCGCCGTGATTCTATATTCCTGAATCAGACTGAATATTGTATGAGCAACAGATTCCGTCCGGCAAATCAGTTCAAGATGATAACTCCTTTTGGGGTCCACACAAGTTCCACCGCCTAAGAAGCATCCTCTGAGGAACGCGCGTTTTGCCTCATCCGAAGAAAAAACTTCCTTTGGAATGTCCGAAAGAATGTGCATCCCGTCGTCACCGCAAGTCAATGCGCCGGTTTCACTTAGATACCGATCGATATCTTTGCCGGACAGATTCACCACGTAAATCGGTTTTCTGTGGAATTCACGATCTTTCTGTTCAATCACGCTGTCCAGATCATAATCACTCATGGAAAGTGACATGATATGCTGAGCAACAGAAAGGCTTTCCGTCTGGTAAAAAACAGCCGGTTTCTGAAACAGGCGGATTCCGCCTGCTGTTATTGTAAGTCCGGCAAGCTGCGCCAGCCGTATTTCTTGTTTATGAAGGCGAATCCGAATTAATTCACCTCTGCAGTTTTCAGCGAAACTCATGATTCTTTATGAAACCTTGCGGAAATATCCTCTTCTTCTGTGATCAGGTCCCTGTGAAAAACACGAACGGCCTGTCCTGCCCGGCGCATGCTTTCGGCAAAAGCTTCTGCCGCTGCCACGGAGCGATGTCTGCCGCCTGTGCACCCAAAGCAAATTCTCAAAATATGCTTTTCCTGCTGTTCAAACAGAGGGATCATTTTCAGTATGTTGGTTCTCAGTCCGTCCAGATACTCTTTTACAAAAGGCTGTTCCATGACGAAATCAAACACTTTCTTATCCAATCCGGATAAAGGTCTCATATCTTCGTAATAGAACGGGTTATCACAGAATCGCATATCGATTACGAAATCCGCGTCTACCGGAACTCCGCGCTTAAAGCCGAAGCTCGAAACGATCAGCGACATTTCTTTTTCCGAAAACTCCGGAAGGATTTTGACCATCATTTTGGAAAAATCCCTGGATGAGATATCACTCGTATCAATTGTTCTTGTTGCAATATCTCTGAGATCCCCCAAGTATACAACTTCGGAATCAACACCGGAATCTGCTTCTCCAGCAACGCCAAGGGGATGCCGTCTTCGCGTTTCATTGTACCTTTTTTTCAGCACATCTTTCCTTGCATCTAAAAAGAGTACATCGTAGGGAATTTTCAGTTTCTTGATCTCCGCGACAACGGAACGGGAATTATGCGAAAGCAGACTTTCTCTGGAATCAATGGTGACCGCTGCTTTTTCGATTGGAGGAACCGCGCTCTCGCACATTTTGACAAATTCAGCAAGCATCGGAGAAGGGAGATTATCCACACAATAGAATCCCAGTTCTTCCATGCTTCTGAGTGCAAGCGTTTTTCCTGCCCCGCTCATTCCCGTAACGATCAGCAGATACATCCTTTCTCCCCCATTCTTTTGATTTCCGGTTCCAGCATGACTCCTGTTTGCTCAAAAACCGTATTTCGGACCAGCTCAATCAGATCTGAAACATCACTTTCTGTTGCGCCGCCTGTATTGATAATAAAACCTGCATGCTTCGGACTGATCTGAGCGCCGCCTACAGACTTTCCTTTCAACCCGCACTGCTCAATCAGCGCCCCAGCATAATATCCTGTCGGACGTTTGAATGCGCTCCCCGCGGACGGATATTCCAGTGGCTGCTTTTCAGAACGTCTTTTGCCGAACTCCAGCATTCTTTCCTTTGCAAATCCGTCATCTTCTGTCAATTCAATTTCAGCTTCAAGGACAATGCATTTCGGAAAAGAGAACTCACTTCTTCTGTATCCGAGAGATTCCGGCTTGACATCGATCCATTGATCGGCTCCATTTCGGAGAACTCTGACACGCTTTAGAATCTGCTTCATCTCCATATTGTACGCACCCGCGTTCATCGCACAGGCGCCGCCTACGCTTCCGGGAATTCCGCATAGCCCCTCCATGCCTCTATAGCCTTTCGCGACACTCTCCTTGGCAAGTGAAGTCAATGATGTTCCGGCACAGGCTATTACTTTGTTCTCCAACCATACAGGCGGATGGATCGGGTGAGAAAATACTATTACAAGCCCATTGTAACCAGCATCCGGTGCAAGGATATTCGTTCCTTTTCCCAGCAAAACATAAGGGATTCCTTCCCTGATACACAAGGCTACAGCCTGTTTGATCTTCTCATATGAATCCGCATCAAGCACAAATTCAGCGTTTCCGCCGATCCGAAAACTTGTCAGTTCAGACAACGGAATATTCTCTTTTACACCGAGCTTTTCAAGCTCATTTTTGATTCTGTCCATAAATGTATACATATAGTTAGTATAACAAACAATCAATTTTCTTACAAGACCAATTCCCAATTATTACTTTATGTCCGTGTTCATGCCGATCCCCGGTTCCGCAGGCAGGTCTTTGCTTTTGAAGGAGAAATTTTTGTGAAACAAAAAGAGCGGATTTCCCCGCTTTTCTGGTTCTATACTAAACATTGGGGTAAAATAAAAAAAGATAGAGCACAAATCACAAAAAGCTTGTAGAATGAAAGTACCACCAAACATCTGCAAGAGGTGACTTATGCTCTACGAAGATTTTATCACAAAACTGCTGGATAT
>JAFWJN010000014.1 GCA_017514685.1 Clostridia bacterium | reverse complement strand
TCATGCTGGACGGAACACAGGAATGCAGATATAGTCCATGACGCATAATCGAACGACACCTGGCTTTTCATATCACTTTTCAGGAACGGGCAGTTCTTTTCTTTCAGCAACCGCAGGAATTCTGTCGCCAGCACATACGGCATTGGTAACAACTCCGGCGTTTCCCCTGTCGCATAACCATACATCATTCCCTGATCGCCAGCGCCGCCAGTATCCACTCCTATAGCGATATCAGAGCTCTGAACGCTCACTAATTCCTTTACAACAGGATGGAATCCCATGCCGATTCTGTCATATACTTCGTTCGCTATCTGCTGGTAGTCTGGAGTGTGTTTACTGGTAAGTTCTCCGGCAATGACAAGTTGATCATTCTTGCAGAGGCATTCGATCGCTACACGACTGTCTTTATCGTACCGCAGACATTCTGTGACAATCGCGTCACTAACCTGATCGCATATTTTATCCGGGTGCCCAGCACTGACCTGCTCGCAAGTAATAATGTTCATATTCCCTCCATGCCCAGCTGAGCTTTGATTGCCAATCCGATCGACATCTCCGCCACCGGACTGTTTACTTTTCCCATATACGCAATAAGTGATTTTTTATCGATAGTAGTAATCTGTTCCAATAGAAGCAGTGCTTCCCGGAACGGCCGGTCGGTTGCTTTCTTGATGTTGTGTTCTCCGATAACGATATGACTCGGCAGGTGCAGTTTCTTTATCTTTGACGTCATCGGGATCACCGTCACGGCCGGACAATTCCTGTTTGCACGATCATTACTGATGATCAGCACCGGCCTTTCTCCTTCCTGCAGGCATTTGCCGTCATGCGTGCCGAGATCCGCAAACCATACCTGCATTCGTTTTATTTCTGTCATTTTTACTCCTTTTTGCCCACAAGAATCCCTCATCCCTCACACAGAAAAAGGACGGAACCATTTACAGTTCTGTCCTTCTCTCCCGTTATATTCTTGCAAGTTTAATATAATACAGACGCTTATTGCTCAGGGTTGCTCAAAACTGCTCATCGACGGAATTTCTATCTGATTTATGGCTTCTTCATGCCAACGGCGCACGGAACTCTGATTTACCCGCATCTTATCCGCAATATCCTCCCATGTCATTTTATTAAGGTACCGGTAATGCAGAACCGCACGGTATTTGGAATTATCCACACTCCCTATAAGATTACGAATATGTATGCATGTTTCCGTATATTCCGCAATCTCCTGCCGGATCGTTTCTTCCAATTCCATCAGCTTGAACAGACCTTTCATAAACGGAGCTTCCGTATTCCGCATTGTATTCAGATTCTCTTCAAAGGACGGAGACCGCAATGAGACAATCATTGTTCTCAGTTCACAATACTCTTCAAGATCGCTTCTTATGAGAAGGTCAAGGTTATATGCCTGGGACAGGTATTCTTTAATAGTCATACTTCTCCTCCGATTCCAGCTGTTCAATAATATCTTCCGGATCAATATCAACCAGGATATGAAACCTGTCACTCCGGAAGAACTGCAGACACTCTTCCTTCATCTGAGCGGCGGCTTCTCTCTTCTTCTTGTGCTTACAGTATTTCAAATCATGGACTGCATCCCTGTAATCCTCGACCGCCTGTTTTACCATGGCACAGGCAAGCGCTTTATATGGACGGATATCATCAGTCATGACAGTACTGCTTTTACCGCATCTATCAGCGCGGTCTGTACAACATCTTTTTTCTGCAGCGCCGTCAGAACTCTTTCGTCCATTGTCCCGGCAGTAACAATATGGTGAATGACAACCGTATTCTTCTGTCCCTGCCGATCCAACCGTTTACAGGTCTGCATGTAAAGCTCCAAAGACCATGTAAGACCAAACCAGACAAGCGTCGATCCACCGGATTGCAAGTTCAGTCCGTGACCAGCTGATGCTGGGTGCACCAGTCCTACAGGGATCTTCCCAGCATTCCAATCCTGTATATCCTGAGAGGTTTTGATTTCCCGTACTTCAAACCGCTCTTTTATTCGTTCCAGATCATGTTTGAATGCATAGGCGACCAAGATGCTTTTTCCATTGGCTGCTTCGATCAGATCCTCAAGCGCATCTAGCTTTCGGTCATGAATCCGCACATAATTCCCGTCGTCGTCATATATTGCCCCGTTTGCCATCTGAAGCAGTTTTCCAGTCAGAACCGCCGCATTGGCCGCATCGATCTCTTTCCCTTCAATGCTGGTCACCATTTCTTTCCGAAATTCCTCATACACCTTTGTTTCATCCTGATCCATATGGACTGTTACGGTGTTATAGATACATTCCGGAAGTTTCAGGTAATCGCAGGATTTCATGGAAATGGTCATATCACTGATCCGCTCATATATCTTTTCTTCCACACCAGGCAGAGGCTTATACGAAAAGATCACATCACGGCTCCTTTTATCTGGCTGGAAGTAAGTATTTCTGTAATTGGTGATATATCTTCCCAGCCTCTCTCCAAGGTCCAGCACCCTGTATTCCGCCCATAAATCCAGAAGATTATTTGAGGCTGGAGTTCCGGTAAGACCTACGATTCTCTTCAGATAAGGTCTTAATTTCAGAAGTGATTTGAACCGCCTTGTTGTTCCGGATTTGAAGGAAGACAGCTCATCAATCACCACCATATCGAAATCAAGCGAAGCACCGGATTTATTCACCAGCCAGTCAAGATTTTCCCTGTTGATGATATACAGATCTGCTGTCTTCATCAGGGCGACCATTCTTTCCTTCTCCGATCCGACGACAACGGAATAGGTCAGGCATTTCAGATGATCCCATTTCTCTATTTCTGCAGGCCAGGTATCCCGTGCAACTCGGAGAGGCGCAATGATCAGAACCTTACGGATAACAAACTGGTCCAGACACAGAGATAACAGAGCTGTCAGGGTTATCACCGTTTTCCCAAGCCCGCACTCCAAAAAAACTGCTGCCTTCTCATGGGTCAGAATATAATTTGCTGCATGTTCCTGATATTTATGCGGTACGTATCTCATTTAATACCTCCTCTATCTGCTCAATGCCGTCAATGCAGTAAACTCGGAAGCCTAGCCGTTCAAGCTGTGCTTTTCTCCTCACCTGCAATGGCCGCATCTTTTCTCCGGGTGCTTTCAATTCAACAAAAGCCACCCTTGCAATGGGAAACAGGATCAGGCGATCAGGTACTCCTGCCGTTCCCGGACTGACGAATTTCAATGCCTGACCGCCTTTCTCCCTTGTTTTCCTTACGAGATACTGTTCAATCGTCTTCTCCCGCATAGGCATCCCACATTTCCTCAAATGTCAGAATTGCGTCCCTGCACGCTCCGGTCCATTCCAGATACCGCTCGATCACCTCAGAATTCGCTATCATCGGAAACTCAAAGTCGTTGATCATATCATCCGCGAAATCACCCCAGTTGCTGTCCTGTCCCTCGAACTGTTTTGCCCACTTGAAGAAAGGATTCGGGTTATCATTTATTTCTTTCGTAAGGACAATCCGATAACGCCAGTTCAGTTCATCCGGATTTACCGGGTAATATCCCATATGCATCATTGCGTCCTTGAACTCATTGTTCGTGAGGTAGATTCCGGTATCATGCTGAAGCTTATGCTTGATGCCATAGCTGGTCCTCCCATAAAGAATCTTCCTGCTTCGGCGTACATTCTCCTTGATCCATTTCATAACTTCATTGATCTCCCAGATGCTGTGATCAGTGATTAACGCATCATCGATATATCCGTTTTCAACGGAATAAGGTCTGTTGTTTTTTAACATCTCATATCTCCATTTCTATTGAGTGGAACAAGTGGAACAGAGATTTCTTACGCGTGTATACGCAAACGCGGGTGCAGGTGCGGTTTACTTTAAAATCAATGATTTTAATCTACCCATAGAAAATCTTGTTCCAGTTGTTCCAAAATCGTCATTTTCCGCATTGCTATGCGGTTTTCTGGCGGAACAAGTTCACGAATTCTTGTTCCAAAATGGAACGAGGTTGTTCCAGATGGAACAAGTCAGCCATTTTTCGGACTTGTTCCACACTTGTTCCACCTACTTGTTCCACCTGTAAACGCGCTGTTTCCCGTATATGGGGAGCCTCTCGGAGCCTGCCTTTTCCCATCCGCCGATGCGGACCATAATTGCTGTGATTTGGTAACTGTCTGCCGGCTTCAAGTCTTCTTTTGGCTTCCCGAAGCACTCACACCAGATTTCGATATTGGAAACTGTCTCGCGGCGAACCGTACCCGGAATGTTGAGAAGCCCGCCCGGATTGGTAACATAATCCCTGCGATCATGAATACCCATCTCGTTCCAGTTTTCAGGCAGGAGAAGGTCAAGATACCGCATGACAAGTCCTTCACGGTCATCCCGCTCCATCGCTTCTGCCTGTTCCTGCTTAGCGTATTCTTCCAGATCATGAGGTAAGAAAAGCTGTTCGCCTGCCTTGGCTATCAGGATGGTTTCTGCCCAGATCTGATCAACGATTTCCTGCGTCAGATCCCAAGGCATCCATTTTCCTTTTCCGGACACTTTAACATTCCAGTACCGCCGGTTTCCCGTGATATCCCGAAGATATCCGTTTTCGCTGTTGGTGGTGCCGAAGAAAATGCACTGCCTCGGATGAGGAGAAACCCGCCTTCCGAAGCTTGCGCGGTACTTGTCATCCTGCCGGGATACAAAGGCTTTGACCTTTTCGAGGTCAGCTTTTTTCATGCCGGCCATTTCTCCGATCTCATGAATCCAGTAACCCTGCAGCTTCTCCGCCGCGGTCTTGTCATTCATGTCGGAGATGCTGAGACTGTCGGAAAACCACTCCATTCCGAGCTTAGAAATCAGCGTACTTTTACCTATCCCCTGGAGTCCGTTCAAAACTGTGATATAGTCAAATTTAATTCCGGGATGATATATGCGGGAATATGCAGCGCAGAGTGCTTTTCGGGTAACCGCACGGACATATGGATTGTCTTCTGCACCGAGATAATCGATCAGAACTGTATCTACCCTCTTAACGCCATCCCACTCCGGAAGACTGTTGAAGTAGTCCTTTATTGGATGGTAGCTGCGATCGTCAACGCACTTGGTCACCGCAATGTTGTAATTCCGCTGCGAGAAGGTTCCGTAGGTTTCTTCCACGTAACAGATCAGCTGCGCATCATCAGCGTCACGCCAGAAACGGGAAGGATGCTCCCAGGGTATTTCCCCAGCGATTTCCATCCCGTCTGCCAGCTGGTTGAAAACGATGTGTTTCATAAATGGATCGTTCTCCATGATGAGACAGAGGTTATGAAGGTTGTTTTCAATCTTTCCCTTCTTGTCCAGCGTCAGTCCCGTCATCCATTCCTTATCTTCAATGGCAGAGAATGCCTGCTTCGATTCCGAGAGCTTCTCTTCCATTGCAAGCTTGCGGACTTCATCCTGTGACATGGCAAAGTCGCTCATCGCCGCAAAAGAAGCTTTATCGTCAAGATCACCGAACAGGTGAAT
>JAFWJN010000055.1 GCA_017514685.1 Clostridia bacterium | reverse complement strand
CCCTCGATGACTTCCGGCACCAGCTTGCTATCCGGCAGAAGCAATACAATGATTTTCCCATGCGTCCTTTGCTTTGGCACTCGCCTTTGGATACGCTTCTTTCTTTTCCTGACTTTGTCACATATCATTGACAAACCTACACTCTCCTGCCCCTTTCTTTCCAAGTTTATCTTGACAGAAGAACAGGTTGCAGATATACTTTTAGGAAAGGCGCTGACCGGAAGAGTACCCGTATCGTTTCGCTCCCAGAGAGTGCATCCCAGGCTGAAAGATGTGCACCGAACAGACGGAGAACGACACCCGCAAGCCGCATGTGCAAAAGGCATGCCGCGTTTTCTGCGTTATCGGAAAAAAGTGCGTGATTTTTCATCACGAAGCAGGGTGGCACCGCGGGCTTTCCGTCCCTTATTGATGGAAGGACCGCGTTTTATTTTCCCTTGGTCAGCCACACAGTATTCAAATAGATATATGATAGGAGTCAATATGGCATATAAAGCACCGAAAGGCACAAAAGATGTTCTCCCGGAAGAGAGTTACAGATGGCAGTATCTTGAACAGACCATGCGCTCTGTCGTGCGCAAATACGGTCTTCTGGAAGCGCGCACCCCGTGTATTGAGCATACTGAGCTGTTTTTGCGTGGCGTCGGCAATACGACCGATATCGTACAGAAGGAGATGTATACCTTCACAGACAAAGGCGACCGCAGCATCACGCTGAAGCCGGAAGGCACCGCAGGCGCCGTACGCATGTTTGTTGAAAACGGTCTGTTTTCGGAAGCGCAGCCGACAAAAATGTTCTATCTGTATTGCCCCGTATTCCGATATGAACGACCGCAAGCAGGTCGTCTCCGCGAACATCATCAGTTTGGGGTTGAAGTGTTCGGCGCTCCGGATGCTTCTGCCGACGCAGAGGTCATTGCCATCGCTTCTGAGTTGTTTGAAACGATCGGCGTTCGCGATCTGACCATCAAGCTGAACAGTATCGGCTGTCCAAAGTGCCGCGGAAACTATCAGAATGCACTGAGAGAGTATCTGAAAGGCCGGTATGACGAGCTTTGTCCCGATTGCAAGTCACGGTTTGAAACCAATCCGCTGAGAATTCTGGACTGCAAAGTCGATCATTGCAAGGAGATCGTTAAGGAAGCCCCTCACACGATGGACTATGTTTGCGATGACTGCCGGAACCATATGGATCAGCTGACATCTCTGCTGGATGCAATCGGTATCCGCTATGAGCTGGATCCCATGCTTGTGCGCGGATTGGATTATTATACCAAAACGGTCTTTGAAATCGTTTCCGGCATGCCCGGCGCGCAGGGTACGCTCTGCGGCGGCGGACGGTATGATGGTCTGATCAAAGAACTCGGCGGTCCTGATATGCCCGCTGTCGGTTTCGGACTTGGAATGGAACGTCTTCTTTTGATCATGGACCAGCTCGGTGTTACAGTCGAGAAGCCGTTGCGGTATGAACTGATGCTTCTGGGGATGGGAGACGAAGGTAAAAAACTTGCTTTTGTTCTCTGCCAAAAACTCCGTGCACTTGGCATCTGCGCTGATACTGATCATGTCGGCAGAAGCGTAAAAGCCCAGATGAAATACGCTGATAAAGTTGGCGCTGCGAATGTTCTGGTGCTCGGAGATAACGAAATTTCCGAAAACAAAGCACTGATTAAAAACATGAAAACGGGAGCGCAGATTGAAACATCTCTGCTTCCCGAAGAGATAGTACAGAAACTGAGAGGATAAAATAATGGGTGAATTTTTAAACGGTTGGAAACGCACATGTTACTGCACCGAACCGAAAAAGTCCGATGTCGGTAAAGAAATCACTTTGATGGGATGGACGAATGTCCGCCGTGACCTTGGCGCTCTGATCTTTGTGCAGCTGCGTGACCGTTCCGGTCTGATGCAGATCGTTTTTGACTCGAATGTTCTGAGCAAAGCTGATTTTGAAAAAGCAAGCTCCATTCGTTCCGAATTTGTTCTCGCTGTCCGCGGAACGCTTGCGCTTAGAACCGGAAACATGGTCAATCCGAATATGGAAACCGGCGAACTGGAAGTCATCGTCAAGGAGTTCAAAATCCTTTCGGATGCAGAAACTCCCCCGATCGATACAAGTGACAACTGCAACGCAAGTGAATTATTAAGATTGAAATACCGTTATCTCGACCTCAGACGCCCGTGCATGCAGAAGAATCTGATCATGCGCAGCCGGATCGCGCATATTGCCCGCGAGTATTTTCACGAGAACGGATTTATCGATATCGAAACCCCTGTTCTGACCAAGAGCACGCCGGAAGGCGCACGTGACTACCTGGTCCCGAGCAGAGTACATCCCGGTTCCTTCTATGCGCTTCCGCAGAGCCCTCAGCTGTTCAAGCAGCTTCTGATGCTCTCCGGCTTCGACCGCTATATCCAGATCGCGCGCTGCTTCCGTGATGAAGACCTTCGTGCCGACCGCCAGCCCGACTTTACGCAGATCGACCTGGAAATGTCGTTTGTGGAAGAGGATGACGTTATGAACGTCAATGAAGGCTTCTTAAAGCGTCTGTTCAAAGAAACGCTGGACTATGACGTGCAGCTGCCGCTTCCCCGCATAAAGTGGATCGATGCCATGAACCGCTATGGTTCCGATAAGCCGGATACCCGCTTTGACATGGAGCTGAAAGATTTGTCAGAAGCCGTTAAAAATTCCGGTTTTTCCGTTTTCCAGAATGCGTTCGCAGCCGGAGGAAGCGTCCGCGGTATCGTAGCCAAAGGCGCAACGAAAGAGTTCTCCCGCAAAGAAATCGACGCTCTCGGAGAATTTGTCAAGACCTACCGGGCAAAAGGTCTCGCCTGGATGAACTGGAAAGAGGAAGGGCTGCAGTCCCCGATTGCCAAGTTCCTCAGTGAAGATGAAATCCATGCAATTTCGGAAGCAGCGGATTTCCGTCAGGGTGACGTTCTGTTTATCGTTGCCGACAAGAACGATGTTGTCTGGCAGGCTCTCGGCGCGCTTCGTCTGAAACTCGCAGACAAGCTGCACCTGATTCCGGAAGGTAAATATAACCTGCTCTGGGTCACCGAATTTCCGCAGCTTGAATGGAGCGAGGAGGAAAACCGCTTCGTAGCAATGCATCATCCTTTCACCAGCCCTATGGACGAGGATATTCCTCTGCTTGATACGAATCCCGGCGCTGTCCGCGCAAAAGCATACGACATCGTTCTGAACGGAAATGAAATCGGCGGCGGTTCGATTCGTATCCATTCCAGTGAACTTCAGAGCAAGATGTTCGAAGTTATCGGCCTTACCAAAGAACAGGCGGAAGCCCGCTTCAAATTCCTGCTTGAAGCTCTTAAATACGGAACTCCGCCTCATGGCGGTCTGGCCTACGGTCTGGACCGTTTGGCAATGCTGATCTGCGGAACCGCAAGCATCCGTGATGTCATTGCTTTCCCGAAAGTGCAGAATGCTTCCTGTCCGCTGACAAACGCCCCGGATCCGGTAGATGAAAAGCAGTTGCGCGAATTACATATCGCGGTTACTGATTTCGAAAAATAAACACAAGGAGAACAGTCATATGGCAAACATCACAATCGGAACTACTCAAAACTTTGACACGATTCTCAACGGCGATAAGCCGGTATTCGTGGATTTCTGGGCAACCTGGTGCGGTCCGTGCCGCATGGTCTCCCCCCTTGTCGATCAGCTTGCAGAAGAATACAGCGACCGTATCACATTCGTGAAAGTCGATGTAGATGAAGAACCCGCTCTTGCTCAGCGGTATCAGGTCATGTCCATTCCGAATCTGGTCCTGTTCCAGGACGGCATGGTTGTGGATCAGGCTGCGGGAGCACGTCCGAAGGCATTGATTGAAGAAATGCTCAAACAGGTTCTTTGAACCAGTCCAAAGGCCCTTTCCGAGGGCCTTTTTCTTTTTGCTTTGCTTGACAAACGTTCACGCCCTATACTATAATAGCCGCATATCGGGCGGTATGCGCAGCATACCTGAAAAGCTCGGCCGGTTTTCATCGGCGACAGAACAAAACATCAGCCGGATAAGATGACCTTGTCCGGCTTTTATCAAGGGAGAAAGAGATGCAGATTTTTGAAGAATTAAAGGCTCGCGGACTGATTGCCCAGGTCACGGATGAACCCCAGATCCGTGAATTGATCAATCATGGCGGTGCAAAATTCTATATTGGATTCGACTGTACGGCAGACAGTCTGACTGCGGGGCATTTCATGGCACTGACGCTTATGAAGCGGCTCCAGATGGCGGGCAACCGTCCGGTCGCGCTGATCGGCGGCGGCACCACCATGATCGGAGATCCGTCCGGCCGTACGGACATGCGTAAAATGCTGACCAAGGAAGATATCGATCATAACGCAATGTGCTTCAAACGCCAGATGGAACGATTCATTGAATTCGGTGAAGGCAAGGCGGAAATGGTCAACAACGCCGACTGGCTTTTAAACCTCAATTACATTGAACTTCTTCGTGAAGTCGGTCCTCATTTTTCCGTAAATAACATGCTTCGTGCCGAATGCTATAAGCAGCGCATGGAAAAAGGACTGTCCTTCCTGGAATTCAACTATATGATCATGCAGTCCTATGACTTCTATTATCTCTATCAGAACCACGGCTGCAACATGCAGTTCGGCGGTGACGATCAGTGGTCGAACATGCTTGGCGGCACCGAGCTGATCCGGCGCAAACTCGGCAAGGACGCATACGCAATGACCATCACGCTTCTGACCGATTCGCAGGGCAAAAAAATGGGAAAGACAGCCGGCAATGCTGTCTGGCTCGATCCGAACAAGACCAGCCCGTTCGAGTTCTATCAGTACTGGCGCAACGTGGATGATGCCGATGTAATGAAGTGCATCCGTATGCTTACCTTCATTCCGATTGAAGAGATCGAGAGAATTGAACTCTGGGAGCCAAGCCGCATCAATGAAAAGAAAGAGCTCCTGGCCTATGAGCTGACAATGATGGTGCACGGAAAAGAAGAAGCGGATAAAGCCCAGGCTGCCGCCCGTGCTCTGTTCTCCGGTGAAGGAGATGACAGCAATATGCCGACGACTGAACTTGACAGCGTCCCCGAAGAGGGAATCTGTATCATTGATCTTCTGGTTGCCTGCAAACTGGCTTCCAGCAAAGGAGATGCAAGAAGGCTGATTCAGGGCGGCGGTGTTGTGCTCGACGGCGAAAAAGTCACAGACACCTATCAGATGGTTTCAAAGGACTCCATCAATGCCGGCGTGAAAATCCGCAAGGGAAAAAAGGTCTTTCATCGCATCATCAGCAAAGCGTAAATGAGTCAATCATGCAACAGGACAGTCCGGATGGACTGTCCTGTTTCTGTTTGTTATGAAAGGCAGACAGCGAATGCTGTCGGAAGAGACTGGGTTCCGTCATACCAGATATACTCTGCGGGATCCGCCTCCGCGATCTCAACGGCATAAACCTGCATGTGCCATTCCCTGTGCGTGAAGATATGAACCCTCTCATACTTTGCAATTGTCCCGACAGGCCGTACGCCAAGCCTACTTAGGAACGTTTCAGTTTCTTTCTGCGTCAGAAATCCCTCCGTATTGGGAAGTTCATATAATCCGGCAAGGAGTCCCTTGTCAGGTCGTTTTCGAATCAGATACCGTTCCCCGTTTTTCAGAACAAAGACGGTTTTTCTTTCCGCTTCCCTCTTTGCCTTCTTTGTTTTCACAGGGCGTTCCCCGATCGTTCCGTTCTTTCTTGCAAGGCAGTTTTCCTTTAGAGGACAGTGTTCACAAAGGGGTGCTCCGTTTGGAACACACACCGTTGCTCCAAGTTCCATCATCGCCTGATTGAACGTCCCGGCATCATCCGGCATACTTTCAGAAAGCTGATGGAATACCGCTTCTTTGGTCCTAGGATCCGCGATATCCCTTTCATCATCATTCACCCTTGCCAGAACTCTCAGAACATTTCCGTCCACTGCCGGAACAGGTTCCGAAAAAGCAATGGATGCAATTGCCGCCGCAGTATACGGACCGATGCCGGGAAGGCTCAGCAATTCTCTGTATGTTTCGGGAAGCCTTCCGGAAAATCTATCGACGATTTCAATGGCGGCCCGTTTCAGGTTCCGGGCTCTGGAATAATATCCCAGACCCTGCCAGAGTTTCATCAGACGATCCTCCTCCACCTCGGAAAGATCTTTCACCGAGGGCAGTTCTTCCAGAAAACGCTCATAATACGGAATCACTGCCGCAACGCGTGTCTGCTGAAGCATGATTTCGCTGATCCAAATCCGGTACGGATCCTTTGTTTTGCGCCAGGGAAGGTCCCTTTTAGCGCTTTCATACCATTTCATCAACTGTTCTTTTCGGTCCATGCGGTCAGTATATCATAGAATCCAAAAAGAAAAAAGATTCCTTGCGGAATCCTTTTCACGGTTCGAATATCATTATTTTTGTACCGGTTCTTCGTTCAAAGCTTCCGCTACAATATACAGCGGACGGTCTTTCAGTTCATCATACATTCTTCCGAGATAAAATCCCTGGATTCCCTGAAAGCAGAAAAGGACAGCGAGAAGCAGGGAAAAGCCGACTGCCAGCCAAAGCCACTGAGGGCACCCGCCCCCGAAAACGGCCGTGCAGACAATCATCGCAATCAGCCCGAGAACTCCTAATATTCCGAGTGCGATCCCGAAGAACAGCGGCAATTCCAACGGAGTCGCTGAAAAATTCAGGATTCCATCCGCCGCCAAGGAAAGCATCTTTTTCAGAGTATATTTGGTATGTCCGGCAGCCCGTTCCTCCCGCACATATTCAATCGGTACGGCTTCAAAACCCATCCATGCTGACATGCCTCTGAGGAATCGTGCTTTCTCCCTCATTTTCAGGAAAACATCTGCAACCTTTCGGTCAATCAGACGGAAATCTCCCGTATCAAGCGGAATGGGATAAGCGCTCATGGAAGAAAGGACTCTGTAATAAACCGATGCGGTCAGTTTTTTAAAAAACGTCTCCCCTTTTCTTTTGGTCCGTTTTCCATATACAATATCTGCCCCGTCCTGCCACATTTTTACCATATCGGGAATCAGTTCCGGCGGATCCTGCAGGTCTGCGTCAATGATGACCAATGCATCACCTTTGGCATGATCCATTCCGCAGGTTACCGCCAGCTGGTGCCCGAAGTTTCTGGAAAAGGAGAACACTTTGACCTCCGGATGCTCCGCTGCCAGCTTTCTCAGAAACGACATCGTGCCGTCGCGGCTTCCGTCATTGACATAGATCAGTTCATAAGGCATCCCGATGGAACGCATCACTGCGTCCATTCTCTCATATGACTTCGGAAGTACTTCCTCCTCATAGTAAACCGGTATGATCAGAGACAGCATTTTCGGCTGCATAACGCTCAGTCCTCTCAGTCATTTTTACTTTAATTGGATTATACCCTTGTAAACTTATTATTGCAATTCCGAATCGCAGAGTTTATAATTATTATGAAAAAATTCCACAAAAGGAGATTGTATATATGGCCATTGTTACCACTAAAGACATGTTCGCAAAAGCCTATAACGGCGGTTACGCAATCGGCGCATTCAATGTCAATAACATGGAAATCATCCAGGGCATCACCGCTGCGGCGATTGAAGAGCATGCTCCTCTGATCCTTCAGGTTTCCAAAGGCGCCCGTGCATATGCAAATCATATCTATCTGATGAAGCTGATTGAAGCAGCAATTGAAGATGCGCAGGAGAATGCCGGTTTCGATCTTCCGATAGCGGTCCATCTGGATCACGGCGATTCTTTCGAACTTTGCAAGAGCTGCATTGATGGTGGTTTCTCTTCCGTCATGATCGATAAATCCGGTCTTCCGTTCGATGAAAATATTGCCATCACAAAGCAGGTCGTCGAGTATGCACACGATCACGGTGTTGTGGTCGAAGCAGAGCTCGGAACCCTTGCCGGCGTTGAAGACGAAGTTAAGGTCTCTGCCGAAGATTCTTCCTATACCCGTCCGGAAGATGTTCAGGAATTTGTTGAGCGTACTGGATGCGATTCCCTCGCAATCGCTATCGGAACCAGCCACGGTGCCTACAAGTTCACTGCCGCACAGTGCACCCGTGACGAGAACGGTATCCTGGTTCCCCCACCTCTCCGCTTCGACATTCTGAAGGAAGTTGAGAAGCGTCTACCCGGATTCCCGATCGTTCTTCACGGTTCTTCTTCCGTTCCTCAGGAGTTTGTCAAACTCATCAACCAGTATGGCGGCAAAATGCCGGATGCAGTCGGTATTCCGGAATCTCAGCTCCGTGAGGCTGCAAAGATGGCTGTCTGCAAGATCAATATCGACTCAGATCTCCGTCTTGCAATGACCGCATCCATCCGCCAGCACTTTGCTGAACATCCGGATCATTTCGATCCTCGCCAATATCTCAAGCCCGGCCGTGAAGCCATCAAGAAGATGGTTCAGCACAAGCTCGTTAATGTTCTCGGCTGCAATGGAAAGGCTTAATCCGCAAAGACTGTTCAATTATCAAAAGGCCTGCAGGAAACAACCTGCAGGCCTTTTTTTGATTTCGATAAAATAGTGTTCCAATTGTTATTGGTGAAAACCTAACCCTAATTTTTTCTTAAGCTGATCTCCACAGTGTAATGACCCGCGATCTTCATCGTTTCGCATTGTTCTGCAAGTTCGCCGAGCATTTTTCTGCCATCCTCGGTGGTTTCATCTCCCTCAGCTTCAACATAGAAATAGTATTGCCAATCACGGGAGCGCACAGGGCGACTGCGAAGAACCTTCATGTTAAACCCATAAGCAGAGATTACATTGATTGCTTTTGCCAATGCGCCGGCAACATCGTTCACTGTAAACAGGAGCAGAAATTTACTGTTCCCTGTGTCCGGATGCTGTTCTACACGGGAAAACGCTGCAAACTTGGTCGAGTTTGCATTGCTTTCATTGATATCATGATCCAGGACTTCCAATCCGTACAGGGCAGCCGTCTCGAAGCTTGCGATCGCTGCAATTGTCTTATCCCCGCGCTGAACAACCTCCTGTGCGGCAATTGCAGTATTGGCGGCGGACACTGTCGTCCAGCCATGTGATCGGATATATTCACCGCATTGTGCAAGAGCCTGAGGATGGCTGATTATTGTTTTAATCTCTTTTATATTGACTCCGGGCAAACCCAGCAGGTTCTGTACAACCGGCAACGTGTAAACACCATTCACATACAGATCCCCTTCGAACATCAGATCCATAACTTGACCTACGACACCAGCATAGCTGTTTTCAATTGGCAGGACAGCACATTCGCACTCCCCGTTCTCGACCGACTGATAAGCTGCGGAAAAATCCGGATATCCGACATGCAATGCGTCCGGAAAAATACGCTTGGCGGCAATATCTGCAAAAGCTCCCTCCACACCGCTGTAGGCTACCCGCATACCTTCCATGAGACTGCGCTGATAGCGTTTTGAGACATTCATCACATCCTGCAGAAAAGACGAATAAAACACGCGCGTTTCATTGTCGGGATAGATTCCTACATTCCGTGCAATCACTGTCTTTTCACGTTCCGCATCAAAAATCGCCATACCGCGTTCTTTCTTATATGCTGCTATATCGCGCACTGCCAGCATCCGCTGTTTGAAAAGCTCCGCCATTTTCTCGTCTATTTCATTGATTGCGTTTCTCGCCGTTTCCAAGGAATCCATTGATGCCATCTCCTGTGATTTTGGCAGATATTATACAAGTTATAATAGATACTGTCAAACATCCGTTAGCAACATTCCCATCTTTCCAACCTTTTTCCTTCTTGAGCAGTCCCTGCAGTTTTTCAGAGGGAATCTTTTTTCCATACAATTCACAAAATATCACGTTTTCTATTGCTGTTTTTTATGTTATACTTTATGCTATGAAAAGATTGGCATTCGGAATGCTGCTGTTCGGGTTCATGCTGATCGGTTGTCAGATCAACACTGCTCCACCCGTTCAGAAGCCAAATGTAATTGTGGAAGCGACTGCTGTTCCTGTTGTTTCCTCAACACCAGATCCGACCGAAGTCCCTTCTCCCGTTCCAACAGAGACCCCAACCGCGGAGCCAACCGCATCTCCTACGCCGGAGCCGTCGGAAGAGGAACGCCTTCATGCATATATTGCAGGGATGAGTTTGGAGGACCGGATCGGGCAGCTTTGCATGTTCGGTTTCTCTGGAACATCCAAGGTCAGTTCCGAATTTGCCGAGTTGATGAATACCTATCACATTGGAAATGTGATTCTGTATGGTCAGAATATCGAACGCGGTGATAAAGATGGCGGTTTTGCGCGTTGTCTTCGATTGACAGACAGCATCCGCGCCGCCAGTCCGATTGATATTCCTCTGTTAATCAGCACTGATGTGGAAGGCGGCAATGTCACTCGGTTCCATTGGGGGAAATCGCTTTCCAGCGCCCGTACGCTGGGATCCAAGTATGATACCGAACTTGCAAAAGAGCAGTTTGCATATATCGGTGAAGGACTTTTATCCGCGGGAATCAATGTGGACCTTGCACCTGTTCTGGATGTCACGAAAGAGCCGGGTGAACATTTTCTGGGGAAACGGATCATTTCTTCCGATGCGCAGGCTGTTGCCGATATCGGCATAGCATGTATTGAAGGGCTTCATGAAGCAGGTGTTCTTTCTGTTGTAAAACACTACCCGGGGCATGGAGCCGCAAATACGGATTCTCACGATAAAACTCCGGTTGTTGAGAAATCGATTGATTCGCTGAGAGGATATGATTTCGTCCCGTTCCGGGCAGCGATCCAGAACGGAGCCGATGGCGTCATGGTTGCTCATATTCTGTATACCGCAATTGATGATTCCAATATTGCCACATTATCGGAGATTCTGATTCAAAAGCAGCTCCGCGAGGAATATGCGTATGATGGAATTGTCATGTGTGACGACTTCCGGATGGCCGGCCTTCGCAAGCAGGCTTCCCTGGATAAGGCCGCTGTGCAGTTTCTGCTTGCAGGAGGGGATATGATTCTTTGCGGAGCAAATCATAACTATCAGAAAACGATCCTTGCCGGGCTGTACTCCGCGTATGAAAACGGAATTCTAACAGATGAAAGGATCAATGAAAGTGTATTCCGAATCTTAACCGCAAAAATGCGTGTGACAGATTGGACGGTTCCATACTGATAAACAATAGGAATTAAAGTATTCAGATATTATATGTTGGGGGAAATATGGCTAAACTAGGATTTGATAACAACAAGTATATTGAAATGCAGTCAAAGAGGATCAGAGAACGGATCGCTCAATTTGGAGACAAACTGTATTTGGAATTTGGCGGGAAGCTGTTTGATGATTATCATGCCTCCCGTGTACTGCCGGGCTTTCTGCCTGACACCAAAATCAACATGCTGGTTCAGTTGAAAGACAGCACTGAGATTATCATTGCAATTCATGCCGGTGATATTGAAAGGAATAAGATTCGTAACGATCTTGATATTGCTTACGATCGTGAAGTTCTTCGTCTCATTGATGCGTTCCGCAACAAAGGTCTTTTGGTTTCGGGTGTTGTCGTCACTCGTTACCGTGGTCAGGCTTCTGTTGATGCTTTTGCTGAGCGTCTTGAAAACCTCGGTATTCATGTTTACCGTCATTACCCGATTGAAGGATATCCTCAGAACCCCCAGCTGATCGTGTCTGAAGACGGCTTCGGTAAAAATGAATTTGTCGAAACGACCAGGCCGCTGGTTGTTGTAACTGCCCCCGGTCCCGGAAGCGGAAAACTTGCGGTTTGTCTCTCGCAAGTCTATCAGGAATTCCGTCGTGGAGTCCGTGCAGGTTACGCAAAGTTCGAAACCTTCCCGATCTGGAATCTTCCCCTGCAGCATCCGGTCAATCTTGCCTATGAAGCAGCTACGACAGATCTCGATGATGTCAATATGATTGACCCATTCCATCTTGAAGCCTATGGAATCACCACGGTAAACTACAACCGTGACGTAGAAGCCTTCCCTGTTTTGAATTCCATGTTCAACCGCATATACGGAGAGTCCCCTTATAAATCTCCGACCGATATGGGTGTCAACATGGTCGGATTCTGTATCTCTGACAATGATGTTGTATGCGAAGCTGCAAACCAGGAGATTATTCGCAGGTATTTCCATGCCGCTTGCGCTTATAAGCGCGGCCAGTTGAACAAGGATCAGGTTTATAAAGCCGAAATGATTATGAACCGTTCCGGACTTACAGTGGAAGACAGAAAGGTCGCCGTAGCCGCACGTGCCCGTGCAAAGGAGACCGGAGCTCCCGCTATGGCTATCGAACTGACCGACGGGAGAATGATCACCGGTAAAACAGGCAGTATGGTAGGCGCTGCTGCAGGAGCCCTTGCTAATGCTTTGAAAGCACTGGCAGACATTCCAGACGAGATCGATTTGATCGCGCCCCTTGTTCTTCAGCCAATCCGCGCCTTAAAAATTAATCACTTTGGAAGTGAAAACCCGCGTCTGCACAGCGATGAGTTTCTATATGCTCTTTCCATCTGCGCTGCGACCAATCCTATGGCGGAACTGGCATTAAAGCAGCTTCCAAAGCTTCGCGGGTGTGAAGCGCATGCAAGCGTTATCCTTTCACGGGTTGACATCGAAACTTATCGTCATTTGGGATTAAACTGCACATGTGAACCGGAGCGTGAAAGCAATCGCTTATTTAACCGCAATTAAGCATTTTTATCTTGCTTTTTAGTTGCCTTTATGATATAAATAAACGGTACGGTTTACCGATAACCGTTTTGCCGGTGTGATGGAATTGGCAGACGTGACGGACTCAAAATCATATTCGCTCTCTGCCGTCCGAGTGCCAAAAAACCCAGTAAAATAGGGCTTTTTGAAAAATGAATAACTGAGATTTTCCAAAATCGACCTCCAAATCGACCTCCGATTTCCGAGAAATCGTTTTTGAAACATCAAATTTGCCGGAATGATGGAATTGGCAGACGTGGCGGACTCAAAATCCGCTGGGCTAATACCCCGTGTGGGTTCGAGTCCCACTTCCGGCACCAGAAACCCCAGTATTTACTGGGGTTTCAAGCTTTTTGGGACCCCATTTCAGTCATCCGAATCCGTTGCGTCTGCCGTTGTCATTTCATGCGTTTCAGGATTTTTGACTCTTCGTTTTCTCAGCAATATCGGGCTTTTTCAGACCTTTGGAGGTCGGTCCGGAGGTCGCTGGAATCCTTTGCGTTTGCTCATGTTCCGCTTCATTCCCCGGAAAATAGCCGATAATCGCGTTTGCCGAAGCAACTTTTGACGAGTAATCCAAGTG
>JAFWJN010000054.1 GCA_017514685.1 Clostridia bacterium | reverse complement strand
CTTCAGGTCATGGTTCTCGAAAACATACTCCGATACCATATTGCAGGCATTGGAATAAGCCTTCATGGTATCCAGAAGGATCTGTTTTTGAGAATCACTCACTACGATCTTCAGTTTTGCTGTGACTGTTTGCAGCATACAGGGGATCTCCTTTATGAGATAATATTATCATATAATGGGATCAAAAGCAAGAGAAAAGACAGAACTTAGAATAGATAAACAAAAAGCAAAGAAAGGAGTGGCAGGAAGGAGGGGACCGCGAAAGCGGGCATTCCTCCCCGACTTACGGAGTTGAAGTCGGGGTATCCTGCCCGATAACTAGATGAAATGAAAAAGCTGCTGATTGTATTGCTTGTTGTAATAATCGCTTCAGCAGGTGCCGGAATTGCCGGATTTCTGTATATCAAGTCCATAATGCCAACTGGCAGGATGTGGAGAAGAATCGGTGAAGAAAAAGAATCATTGCTGCAAAAAGGAGATACTTTCTAGGTAGGATATAACCAAAATACAGTAAATGATAAAACGGGCACTAAATTTGTTAGAATAAGATTATACAAGATAAGAAAAAAGTCCGATAATCTCGGACTTTTTTAGTGGCTCCCCAGGTAGGACTCGAACCTACAACCCTTCGGTTAACAGCCGAATGCTCTGCCATTGAGCTACTGAGGAATATGCAAATGCTATTCGCAAGATGCGGAGATTATTTTAACTGTTCAAAAGATGATTTGCAAAGACAAATATGAATGATTATATGCAAATAATATTAAATATCTCTTTAAATCATGCAATATCTTTAAATTGCTTTAGTTTGATTGACGGAAAAAATTATTTGGTGTACAATGACCTCATGGCAGAGCAAGTATCAACATATATTCATACAGAGAAATCAGAACCCGTTAGAAAAGTGATTCGAAATGACGGTGTTCTTTATCTGCTGCTTTTGGCGGGAGCAATTGGATGCATTGTTCTTTCGAGGATTCTCTCCAATCGATTCGGAACGATGCGACTTCCTATCCAGATCGTTCTTTACGCGTTATTGCTGGGAGCGGGATACGCGGTATATCGGTTTTTGCTCGTCAGTTACCGCTATACGCTGACCAGTGAAGAATTGATGGTGTTCAGGACCGTAGGAAGCAAAGATACGATCTGCGCTGCAATCCCTTTGAAGCAGATTGTAAAAGCAGGGAAATGGGACGCACAGAATCATGCTCTGTCTGATGGAAAGACATATGTCGGGAGGCGTTCAGAATCCTTCTGCGTGTATTATCAGGCAGAGAGCGGGATTCGCGTAATCTGCCTTTCTGCAAGCGATCATTTAAGGAATTTGATCTTGGAGTCAATCAATGGATAATGAAACAAGACTGAAACATATCGAGGCAGGTGACTGCCCGCATGCGATCCTGCTTGCCGGACCGCCTGAAAGCAATCAGGAGGACTTTGCCAGAAGAGCGGCAGCCAGGTATCTTCTTCATTCGGAAGAAGTTTCGCGTTTATCATCACTGCCATTTTATATGGAGGTATCCGACTACTCCATTGAATCGATTCGCAATGCTCTGCAGCTGCTGAATGCAGAAGCTTTTGAACGGGGAAGACGGTGTATCGTCCTGTTGAATGCGCACAAGATGACACAACTGGTGCAGAATGTTCTGCTGAAAACTTTGGAAGAGCCGCCTGCTGATACACTTCTGCTTCTGACGGGGGTAGAATCCGGTATCCTTCCGACGATTTTGTCGAGATGTATGATTATTCGGGCGGAAACGGAAGCATGGGAAACCATTTACCGGAAACTGATTGAGGAAGGCATCGATCAGACAGCAGCTGAACACTGTGCCAGACGTGCGGGGGGAGTGTACGGCAGAGCAAGAATCTTTGCTCAGGAGGAAGAACTGTCTTTCCGGAAAAACGCGATCGATGCTATGCAGAAATATCTGAAAGGAGTCCGGCCTATTCCGGAAGCAGCGGTAATCTGTACAAGAAGCGAGCAGGATGAGAACGGGGACGGAAAGAAGAAGACAAGGGTCAGCACGGAACTGGCAGACCGATTCTTTGATATCTGGCTGGAACTATTAGCGGATGCATTGAAAATGCATACCGGATGGAGGGATCCGGATAATTCCGATTGCAAACCGCTTGTAAAGAATCTTGCTGATAACTTTACAATCGGCCAGATTCAAGGTATGATTAGTACGATTTTGGAAGGAAAGAAGCAATTATCTTATCGAGCAACGGCGTCTCTTACGCTGGACTGGGTCCTTGCAAAGATGCCATAAGGATTATCATATATGGTTAAAGTTATAGGAATCAAATTTAAAACAAGCTGTCGCATCTATTATTTTGATCCGTTGGATCTTCCGTTTCATGCGGGTGACGGAGCAATTGTGGAAACATCCCGCGGTATTGAATTCGGAGAAGTCACGTGCGATCCCAAGGAAGTGGAGGAAAGCGAGATTGTTGCTCCGCTGAAGCCAGTGCTTCGCATCGCGACAGAAGAAGATAAGCAGATGCGGGAAATGTACAGAGCCAAAGAACCCGAAGCAATGGCAATCTGCGAAGAAAAAATCAAAGAGCATGGGCTGGATATGAAACTGGTCGATGCTGAATATATCTTTAACGGGAGTAAAATCGTCTTTTACTTTACTGCGGATGAGCGTGTGGATTTTAGAGATCTGGTCAAGGATCTTGCCTATCTGCTTCGCACGAGGATCGAGCTTCGGCAGATTGGTGTCCGGGATGAAGCAAAAATGCTCGGAGGACTCGGTCCTTGTGGAAGACCGATCTGCTGCAAAGCTTTTTTGGATGATTTCCGGCCTGTTTCCATTAAAATGGCAAAAGAGCAGAATCTTTCTCTGAGCCCGACTAAAATTTCCGGGCTTTGCGGGAGATTGATGTGCTGCCTGCAGTATGAGCAGTGCGTTTATGATGAGATGAAAAAACTCATGCCGAAAGTCGGAAAAGAAATCAATACCGTAGATGGAACAGGTGTTGTTGTCGAAAACAATGCCATCACGGAAAAAACAAAAGTGAAACTGACGATGGAAGACGGAACGATTGACATCCGGGAATATCCGTATACTCATCTGGGACCCGTCGGTGAGCCGCTTCCTCAGGAAGCTACAGAAAAAAAGAAGCAGGAAGAGCAAGCGGCAAAAGATCCTGCAGTGACACCGAAACCTGCTTTTACCGGAAAGAACAGTAAGAAACGGGAAAAGGAGAATGTTCCCGCTGAACCCAAGAAAGACTCTGCTGAAGACGCGGAGAAAAAGCCTGAGCAGCGGAAAAGCGATCCCCGTGAGAAGCGGAATCCTGTCCCTTCTGAGAAACAGGGGAATGCAAACGCTCCGAAAGCGCAGAAGGAAAATGCAAAGAACGGTTCCGATAGAAAATCTGATAAAAATCCGCAGGAACAAAAAGCAGGCAATCCCCAGCAGAAAGGGAAACCTCAAAAGCATTCCAATAAGCCAAAGGATGTGAATCAAAAACAACCGGAGGAACAGGAAAGCAAAAAGCAACCAGACGGACAGAAACAAGGCGGCGGGGCGTCCAAGCGCAACCGCAAACGGCGCCGCACTCATAAGCCGCAGAACAAAGCGTCCGAAACAAAAAGTGAATAACAGACAGGGCTAAAGAAAAACGGTGCAGTTTCATATGAACTGCACCGTTCGATTATTTGGGAGGATCTGTTTACCGGAGGAATCCATTGATGATCTGCTCTTCGGCCTCCTGCTCCGTGAGTCCGAGCGTCATCAGCTTCGTGAGCTGTTCCCCCGCAATCTTTCCGATTGCTGCCTCATGAACCAGCATTGCTTCCACACTGTTTGCTTCCAGGGAAGGAATGGCAAGGATTCTGCCCTCATCCATGATAATAGAATCGCACTCTGTATGACCGCTGCAGATCGCGTTGCCGGAAATTTTCAGATTGAGTTCCTGATAGGATTTGCCACGCGCGACGCCGCGGGAAACAACGTCGGCACTGGAATGGTCGCCATCCAGCGAGACATCATAATGGCTGATGGCAAACTGTTCTCCGTGCGTCATGAGACGTTCGCGAACTACCAGATGAGCGCCTTCTTTCAGATCAGCGGTGGTTCTGCGTTCGGTGGAGTCAACTCCTTTGATCTGAACCATCTCCAGTTCTGCGGAACTGTTCTCTGCAAGATGTATCTCCGTGACAGGATTAAGGATGCGTTTTCCGAGCCCATCCCCGGAACCGTAATGCTTTTCAACATAACGTACTTTTGCGTTCTTTTCCACAAAGAACCGATGGATTCCGTCATGCTGGGAGTTGTGTGATCCGCAGTTGTCGATTCCGCAGCCGGCAACAATCAAGACATCACTGTTTTCTCCAATATAAAAGTCGTTGTAAACAGTTTCATTCAGACCGCTTTGGCTGATTACAACAGGGATATGCACACTTTGGTTCTTCGTACCGGGTTGAATTTTGATATCGAGTCCGGACCCGTTTTCCTTCGGAATGATCTCGATCTGACTGGTACTGTTCCGGCCGATTGATTTACCGTTCACACGGAAATTATATGCGCCGATGGGAGTCTCATGCAGATCCGCGACTTCCTGAAGGATTCTCTTTTGTATTTCATCCATTTTGATCATGTACTTACGGCTCCTTATTGATTCAGTCTGGCACATGCAGTTGCGGCGGCTTCAGTACCCATAATCAGGGGAAGAACTTCCGATCCTTCTCCGGAATGTTTGATTCTGCCATTTTCCAGCACAACAATCTCATCTGCGATCTTCAGGATGCGTTCCTGATGAGAGATGATGACCACGGAACTGTCCTGAATCTCTTTTCGAAGGTTTTCAAAGATTTTGATCAGATTCTGAAAACTCCACAGATCAATACCGGCTTCCGGCTCATCAAATACCGTCAGGCGGGCTTTCCGTGCAATCACGGTCGCGATCTCAATCCTCTTCAGTTCTCCACCGGAAAGAGATGCGTTGACCTCGCGGTTGATATAGTCTCTTGCACAGAGACCGACCTCAGACAGATAACTGCAAGCGGAAGCGACTGACAGGTCTTTTCCGGATGCAATTCGAAGAAGATCCAGAACACGGATTCCCTTGAAGCGTACCGGCTGCTGGAAAGCATATGCGATTCCATGACGTGCGCGCTGCGTCACATTCCAGCCTGTGATATCTTCACCGTCCAGTTCAATCGTTCCGGCTGTTGGCTGAATGACACCTGCAATGATTTTCGCAAGCGTTGATTTTCCTCCTCCGTTCGGGCCTGTAATGACAACAAACTTGTTTTCGGGAATGGTAAGATCAATCCCGCTGAGGATTTCTTTTTCGCCCTCGACAGTGAAAGACAGGTTTTTCAGTTCCAGCATCGGCAATTCTTTCCTTTTTTATTAATGTTTAACGAATCGTTATCAGTTTGCACGTTTTATCGGAAAAAGTCAAGAGAAGCAGAGAGTATATTTTCGCGGAAAAAACAACAACGGCATGGAAACCGCTCCGGATGAAAACCGATTGCCTGGAGCGGAGTTGTTTTACAATCAGGGCTGGAAAGATTATGGAAAAACATGGAAAAATGTACGTAAAGTTATAAAAAAATATGCTTGACACGGCTTTTTATTTGTGTTATCATGCTAAACTGCATTATGATAGATAAACTGTGCTATTATGCCCAAAAGTGCCCTCTACAGCCGATTTCGGCTGGGGAAAGGGGCATATTGCGGACTTGACGGTGCAGTAAATTGAGAATGCGCCTCCCGGGCGGAGGACAACGCCCGAAATTAATTGATGCGAAAGCATGGCAAGGAGTGAACGCGATGATGCATGACGTAAAGATGGGAAAACGGACAAGAAAGAGCTTCTCCCGTATCTCAGAAGTTCTGGAAATGCCCGATCTCATTGAGGTGCAGAAGAATTCCTATTATCGTTTTTTGAAAGAAGATCTCAAAGAAGTCTTTCATGACATCTCTCCTATTGTTGATTTCTCCGGAAAACTCGTTTTGGAATTTGTGGATTATCGGATTGATCTCGATAAACCCAAGTATTCCATTGAAGAGAGCAAAAACCGTGATGTCAACTATGCTGCTCCGCTGCGTGTAACGGTCCGCCTGATCAACCGCGAGACCGGAGAAGTCAAGCAGCAGGAAGTATTTATGGGCGATTTTCCGTTGATGACGCCCCAGGGGACTTTTATTATCAACGGCGCAGAACGAGTTATCGTTTCCCAGCTGGTTCGTTCGCCGGGTGCATATTATTCCGTAGCGACCGATAAACTGGGCAATCAGCTGTTTTCAAGCCAGGTGATCCCGAACAGAGGCGCATGGCTGGAATATGAAACCGATTCCAACAAACTTCTTTACGTCAAGATTGACCGTCAGCGCAAGATCTATATCACTGCTCTGCTCCGTGCAATCGGCTACGGCACGAATTCGGAAATCATTGACCTTCTGGGCAATGACGAGCGTTTGGAACTGACCCTTGCCAAGGATCCGAACAAAACGGTGTTTGACGGACTGGTTGAAATTTACCGCCGTCAGCGCCCCGGTGAGCCGCCGACAGAGGAGAGCGCGCGCAATCTCATGAACGCGCTGTTCTTTGATAACCGGTATGACCTTGCCCGTGTAGGACGCTATAAATATAATAAGAAGCTTGCTCTGAAAGCACGTATTGCAAACCAGATCGCAGATGAAACAGTTGTTTCCGAGACCACCGGTGAGATTTTCGTCGAGGAAGGCAAAGTAATCGACAAGAAAACCGCCGAAGCGATCCAGAACGCAGGCATCAACTCGGTGTGGGTCAATACGGAAGAACACGGCAGAGTGAAGGTTGTCGGAAACAATTTCGCAAGCGCCGCAGGATTCCTCCCGTTTGATCCGATCGAAGCCGGCCTCAACGAGGATGTTCACATCCCGACACTGAATGCACTTCTGCAGGAAGCGGGTGAGATGGATCCTGAGGAACTGAAAGAATTCCTCCGCGGTCATTACAATGACCTGATCCCGCACCACATTGTGCCGGATGACATGGTAGCTTCGATTTCCTACCTGATCAATCTGCCTTACGGCATCGGCAAGACCGATGATATTGACCATCTGGGCAACCGCCGTATCCGTTCGGTCGGCGAACTGCTTCAGAATCAGATCCGCGTCGGACTGACCCGCCTTGAACGTGTGGTCCGTGAGCGTATGGGTCTTCAGGACATGGATGTGGTTATGCCGTCCAGCCTGATCAATATCCGCCCTGTGACAGCCGCAATCAAGGAGTTCTTTGGATCCTCCCAGCTGTCTCAGTTCATGGATCAGACCAACCCGCTGTCGGAACTTACTCACAAGCGCAGACTTTCAGCTCTGGGCCCCGGCGGTCTGAACCGTGACCGCGCGACATTCGAAGTCCGTGACGTTCACTACTCGCACTACGGCAGAATGTGCCCGATCGAGACGCCTGAAGGTCCGAACATCGGTCTGATCAACTCGCTGTCCACCTATGCGAGAATCAACGAGTACGGATTCATCGAAGCTCCCTACCGTCTGATCGATCGTGAAAACCGCATTGTTACGGATGAGATCGTTTATCTGACGGCGGACGAAGAGGAAGGTTCGGTTATCGCGCAGGCGAATGAACCGATCGATCCCGCGACCCACTGGTTCGTCAAAGACCGACTGGTAGCACGCCGTCTCGATCAGATTATTGAAGTCAAGAGCAATGAAGTTGATTATATTGACGTTTCTCCCAAACAGCTGGTTTCCGTCGCAACAGCAATGATTCCGTTCCTCGAGAACGACGACGCAAACCGTGCGTTGATGGGTTCCAACATGCAGCGTCAGGCTGTTCCGCTCCTCAAACCGGAAGCACCTGTTGTAGCGACCGGAATGGAGCACAAAGCAGCTGCGGACTCCGGCATCACGGTCCGTTCGGACTGTGACGGCGTCTGCACATACGTTTCCGCCGACACGATCATCATTGAGAGTGAAACGGGTGTTCCGCACACGTTCAAACTGCTCAAGTTCCGTCGTTCGAACCAGGGAACCTGCTTGAATCAGCGCCCGATCGTTGAAAAGGGTGAGCATGTCAGGAAGGGCGATATCATTGCAGACGGCGCTTCGACGCAGGGCGGCGAGATCGCACTCGGACGCAACATCCTGATCGGGTTCATGACCTGGGAAGGTTACAACTATGAGGACGCAGTTCTGATTTCCGAGAAACTGGTTAAGGAAGACGCCTATACTTCGATTCACATCGAAGAGCATGAGATCGAAGCCCGCGAGACAAAACTCGGACCGGAAGAGATCACGCGTGATATTCCGAATATCGGTGAAGACGCACTGTCCCAGCTGGATGAGAACGGTATCATCCGTCCCGGCGCAGAAGTCCGTTCCGGCGATATTCTGGTCGGAAAAGTAACTCCGAAGGGAGAAACCGAACTGACGAGTGAAGAGCGCCTGCTCCGCGCTATTTTCGGTGAAAAAGCGCGCGACGTCCGTGATACTTCCCTGCGTGTACCGCATGGGGAAGGCGGCGTCGTTGTGGACGTCAAAGTCTTTACCCGTGAGAACAAAGACGAACTGAGCCCGGGCGTCAATATGGCTGTCCGCGTCTATATTGCCCAGAAGCGTAAGATCTCCGTGGGTGACAAGATGGCCGGTCGCCACGGCAACAAGGGTGTCGTTTCCCGCATACTGCCGGAAGAAGACATGCCGTTCCTGCCGGATGGCACACCGCTGCAGATCGTTCTGAACCCGATGGGCGTTCCGTCGCGTATGAACATCGGTCAGATCCTAGAGCTGCATCTCGGCATGGCGTGCAAACGTCTCGGCATCGAGATCGCAACGCCGGTCTTTGACGGCGCAAGCGAAGAGGATATCAAGGAACTTCTGGTCAAGTCCGGATGGTCCGAAGACGGTAAGACCGTTCTGTATGACGGCCGTACCGGTGAGCCGTTTGAGAACCGGATCAGCGTCGGATATATGTATTATCTGAAACTGCATCATCTGGTTGACGATAAGATCCACGCGCGTTCAACAGGACCGTACAGCCTTGTTACGCAGCAGCCGCTCGGCGGAAAAGCCCAGTTCGGCGGACAGCGTTTCGGTGAGATGGAAGTCTGGGCACTGGAAGCGTACGGCGCGGCCAATACGCTGCAGGAAATCCTGACCGTCAAGTCCGACGACGTTGTAGGTCGCGTCAAGACCTACGAGAGCATCGTCAAGGGTGAGAATGTCAAACCCAGCGGTGTTCCGGAATCCTTCAAGGTTCTGGTCAAGGAACTGCAGTCTCTGGGTCTCGATATCCGTGTTCTGAACGAAGCACGCGAAGAGATCGAGCTGGCAGAGGACGAAGACGAAGAAACCCGCTTCACGGACAACATCAAGATTGACGGACCGGAAGACATTCCGAACAACTATCCTGTTGAAGAGGATGAAGAGCCTCTGGACGATGAAGATGATTTCGATTCATTCGGCGATTCGCTGTTTGACGGCAGCGATGACGAAGGAGAAGTCGAAGGCGCGGAAGATATGCTGGATGATGATCTCGGCTATGACCCCGATTTTGACTTTGATTTCAGTGACTCGGATGATGACGACCCTATTGAGTAATGTGCGGAAGGAGAAGCATAGAGAATGTTTGATTTAACTGATTTTGATGCTTTGCAGATCGGACTTGCCTCACCGGAAAAGATTCTGGAATGGTCTCACGGTGAAGTCAAAAAGCCGGAAACAATCAATTACCGCACTTTGAAGCCTGAAAAAGACGGTCTGTACTGCGAACGTATTTTCGGACCGACAAAAGACTGGGAGTGCCATTGCGGACGCTATAAGCGCGGCCGTTATAAAGGAATCGTCTGCGACAAGTGCGGCGTCGAGGTCACGAGGGCGAAAGTCCGCCGTGAACGTATGGGACACATCGAACTTGCCGTCCCCGTTTCCCATATCTGGTATTTCAAGGGCATTCCGTGCCGCATGAAGATGCTGCTGGACATGAAACCCGGTGATCTTGAGAGCGTGCTCTACTTTGCAGCTTATGTTGTAACGGATCCCGGTGAGACGACCCTGCAGAAAAAGCAGGTCCTGACCGAAAAGGAATACCGTGAATATCAGGAACAGTTCGGTGCCAAGTCCTTCAAAGCGGGCATGGGTGCCGAAGCAATCCGTGAACTGCTGGAAGAGATCGACCTTGAGCAGCTCGATCATGAGCTGAGGGAAGAGATTGCGCATTCCGGCGGACAGAAGCGTGCAAATGCTGTCAAGCGTCTGGAAGTCGTAGAAGCGTTCCTCAAGAGCGGAAACCGCCCTGAATGGATTATTCTGACGGTTCTGCCGGTCCTTCCGCCGGAACTCCGCCCGATGGTACAGCTGGATGGCGGACGTTTCGCAACAAGCGACCTGAACGATTTATATCGCAGAGTCATCAACCGCAACAACCGTCTGAAAAGACTTCTTGAACTGCGCGCGCCTGACATCATTGTCCGCAATGAGAAGCGCATGCTGCAGGAAGCAGTCGATTCTCTGATCGATAACGGACGCCGTTCCCGTCCGGTCACCGGCCCCGGCAACCGTCCGCTCAAATCTCTGTCCGACATGCTGCGCGGCAAGCAGGGACGTTTCCGTCAGAACCTGCTCGGTAAGCGTGTTGACTATTCCGGCCGTTCGGTTATCGTTGTCGGTCCGGACCTGAAGATGTATCAGTGCGGTCTGCCCAAGGAAATGGCGCTGGAGCTGTTCAAGCCCTTTGTCATGAAAGAGCTTGTCAAGGGCGGTCTCGCTCAGAACGTAAAAGGCGCAAAGCGCATGGTTGAGCGCAGCGCGACCGAAGTGTTCGGTGTACTGGAGAAGGTCATCAAGGATCATCCCGTTATGCTGAACCGTGCTCCTACGCTTCACCGCCTCGGCATCCAGGCTTTTGAGCCGGTGCTGGTCGAGGGCAGAGCGATCCGTCTGCATCCGCTCGTATGTACCGCTTTCAACGCGGACTTCGACGGAGACCAGATGGCTGTCCATGTGCCGCTTTCCGTAGAGGCACAGGCAGAAGCGCGTTTCCTGATGCTGGCTTCCAACAATATTCTGAAGCCGCAGGACGGAAAACCTGTTGTTATTCCGACGCAGGACATGGTCATGGGCTGCTACTATCTGACACAGCAGCGTGACGGCGTGAAAGGTGAAGGCAAGGCGTTTACTTCAGAAGATGAAGCGATCATGGCTTATCAGACCGGAGAGGTTTCCCTCCATGCGAAAGTCAAGATCCGTCTTTCCAGAGAGTTTGAAGGACAGACCTACCGCAAGGTTGTCGACACATCCGTCGGCAGAGTGATCTTCAACAACGCGATCCCGCAGGACCTCGGATTTGTCAAGCGTGATACGCCGGACGATATGTTCCAGCTTGAGGTCGATCATCTGGTCAAGAAGAAAGATCTCGGAACGATCGTCGATGCGTGCTACCGCAAGCATGGTCCGACGATCACGAGCGAAGTGCTGGACCGCATCAAATCCCTCGGTTATTCGTTCTCCACACGAGGCGGTATCACCGTTGGTTTCCAGGACATTCAGGTTCCGGAAGAGAAAAAGACGCTCATTCATGAAGCGGAACAGAAGGTTGTTGAAATTGACAACTACTTCCGCATGGGTCTTCTTTCCAACGCAGAGCGCCGTCAGCGCGTCATAGAGATCTGGGAAAAGACAACGGAAGACGTCACCAAAGTCCTGATGGATTCATTGGATCAGTACAATCCAATCTACATGATGGCAGACTCCGGAGCGCGTGGTAGCAAGGCGCAGATCCGTCAGCTTGCCGGTATGCGCGGACTGATGGCTGACCCGTCCGGCCAGATCATCGAGGTTCCGATTCGCGCGAACTTCCGTGAAGGCCTGACTGTTCTTGAATTCTTCGTATCCTCCCACGGCGCCAGAAAAGGTCTGGCCGATACGGCTCTGCGTACCGCAGACTCCGGTTACCTGACCCGCCGTCTGGTGGATGTATCCCAGGAAGTTATCATCCGCGAGGAAGACTGCTTCGCATCCCGCGGCGATACGCCGAAGGGAATGTGGATCTCCGCAATCAGCGAAGGAAACAAGATGATCGAAACGCTGGCTGCAAGAATCGAAGGCCGTTATGCGATCGATCCCGTTTTCCACCCGGTTACGGGCGAGATGCTCTGCGAAGGCGATCATATGATCACTCTCGAAGAAGCAAAGGCCATTGAGGCGGCCGGCATCGAAGAAGTGCTCTGCCGTTCGGTCTTTACCTGCCGCTGCGAGCACGGCGTTTGCTGCAAGTGCTACGGTGCGAACCAGGCAACCGGTTCCTATGTGGATATCGGCGAAGCGGTCGGAATCATCGCTGCGCAGGCAATCGGCGAACCCGGTACCCAGCTGACGATGCGTACGTTCCATACCGGCGGTGTTGCTTCCGCAGAAGACATCACACAGGGTCTTCCCCGTGTTGAGGAGCTGTTTGAAGCGAGAAAGCCGAAAGGACTTGCGACGATCACGGAAATCTCCGGTGAAGTCAAGCTTTCCGATGACAAGAAGAAAGCGTTCATTACCGGGGCGGACGGAGATACGGAAAGCTACCTGATCCCGTTTGGTTCCAAGCTGAAAGTCAAGGACGGCGACCATGTGGAAGCCGGCGACGAACTGACGGAAGGTTCCGTGAACCCGAACGATATCCTGAAGATCAAGGGTGTCAAGGGCGTTCAGGCATATCTTCTGAAAGAAGTTCAGAGCGTTTACCGTCTGCAGGGTGTTGAGATCTCCGATAAGCATATCGAAGTCATCATCCGCCAGATGCTCCGCAAAGTCCAGGTTGAGGACGCGGGCGATACAGGTCTGCTGCCCGGCGAACTGTGCGACATCTTCCGTTTCGAGGAAGAGAACGAGAAGCTGATCAACGCTTACGAAGAAGCGCTCCAGAAGGCGCAGGAAGAAGGCACGGAAGAACCCGAAGAGCCGACGCTCGCAAAAGCAAAGCGCAAGCTGCTCGGAATCACAAAGGCTGCTCTGGCTACGGATTCCTTCCTGTCCGCCGCATCCTTCCAGGAGACGACGCGTGTACTGACCGAAGCTGCAATCAAGGGCAAGGTCGACCCGCTCGTCGGACTCAAGGAGAACGTTATCATCGGAAAACAGATTCCGGCAGGTATCGGATTGCGCAGATATCGCAATGTAACCGTGACGGAAGCCAATGCTCCCATCGACACTTTGATTCGGTAATCTATGGATAATCGTGTTTTCAAAACCAATACCGCGTGCGCCCTGTATGAAACCAGGGCGTGCGCGATCCTGAATGCACAGTCATGCGAAAACTGCCCGGCTGCGCAGACGGAAGGGACGAAAGCATCGAAGACGGTTGCGAATTATCTCGATCTGTTTGAATCGCTTCTCCCTGAAGACGGGGTTGCAAGACTGTTTGAGAGCAGCGAATGCACGCTGTGCAAAACAGAACCGAAAGGAAAATGTTCGACTTTTGCCATCATCGATTTCGGACACAACGAACCGGAAGACCTCCAGATGAGAAAACTGTTCCAGAAGAACAGGGTCGGGTTCATGCTTCCGCTGCAGTTTGCATGCTGCGGCAAATGCAGAAGACGGATCCTTCTTCTTGAGTATCTTCCGGCGCTCGGAGTGATTATTGGGCTGACCCCGCTGATTCCGTTTTTCGTGAATCCGCACTGGATGCAGAATCTGCGCGCCGTTGCGAGCTGGTTCCCGCTGGTACTGGCTGTCGCGGCAATCGGAATCGGCTATCTGGCAGGAAAGCTCCTGGTGAAGAGCTTGAAAAAACGCTTCTCCGGCCTGATGTACTGGAATCTGATGGAGCATCCGGTCACGCAGGAACTGATTGCAAAAGGATGGTTTCCGCTCTTTGAAGAGAAACGAACTGTAACACCGGTATTTACGAAAAAGCGGATCGTATACGGGCTCGGAAATGCCAGAAGTTCCGCTTATCTCCGTAAAAACCCCGAAAACAGAGAAAAAGCTGATTGACAAGATTGATTTTTGCTGTTAAAATTTGATTTTGGCGGCGCGTATGTTTCGTACGCCATATTTGCGTTTTGAAAAAACGCTTTCATTCGGACAATATCCTCTACAAGGGTTGCAGAGGGATTGATAGATACATTATTAAAAAATATTAAATTTTATTTAGGAGGAACATTCCCAAATGCCGACCATTAACCAGTTGGTTCGCAAAGGTAGACAGCAGGTAGAATACAAATCCACCGCGCCTATCCTGAAGCAGTGCCCGCAGCGCCGCGGTGTCTGCACGGCAGTCCGTACGATGACGCCGAAAAAGCCGAACTCCGCACTGCGTAAAATCGCTCGTGTCCGTCTGACAGACGGTCTTGAAGGTACCGCGTATATTCCCGGTATCGGTCACAATCTCCAGGAGCACTCCGTCGTTCTGATCCGCGGCGGCCGTGTCAAGGATCTCCCGGGTGTTCGTTATCACATCATCCGCGGTGCTTTGGATACCGCAGGTGTGGCGAACCGCAAGCAGAGCCGTTCGCTCTATGGCGCAAAGCGCCCGAAGAAATAAGGGAGGATTTACAATATGCCTAGAAGAGGTTTTATTCCCAAGAGAGAAGTCCTCGCGGACCCGATCTATAAGAGCACCGTTGTTACGAAGCTGATCAATCAGGTCATGCTGGATGGCAAGCGCGGTGTTGCGCAGAAGGCTGTTTACGATGCGTTCGAAATGATCGCAGCAAAGAGCGGCAAAGATGCGCTGGAAGCATTCGAGCAGGCAATGAACAACATCATGCCGGTGCTTGAAGTCAAAGCACGTAGAGTCGGCGGTTCGACCTATCAGGTCCCGATCGAGATCCGTGCAGACCGTCGGCAGACCCTGGGTCTCCGCTGGCTGGTCAGCTATGCCCGTTCACGCAGCGAGCGTACGATGGCAGAGCGTCTTGCGGGTGAGATTCTTGATGCATGCAACGAACAGGGCAATGCAGTCAAGAAGAAGGAAGATACCCACAGGATGGCAGAGGCCAACAAGGCGTTTGCTCACTATCGCTGGTAATGAGGGACACAGCGCTTGCGCTGACGCGCAATATTGGCATCATGGCACATATTGATGCCGGAAAGACCACCACGACCGAAAGGATTCTGTTCTATACAGGCAAAATCCATAAAGTCGGGGAAGTGCATGAAGGCGCAGCAACCATGGACTTCATGGTTCAGGAGCAGGAACGCGGGATCACGATCTGCTCCGCTGCGACGACTGCATACTGGCGCGGACATCGCATCAATATCATCGACACTCCGGGTCATGTGGACTTTACTGTAGAAGTCGAACGAAGCCTTCGCGTGCTTGATGGTGCAGTTGCGGTATTCTGCGCGAAAGGTGGGGTCGAGCCACAATCGGAAACCGTTTGGCGTCAGGCCAGCAAATACGGGGTTCCGTGTATTGCGTATGTCAATAAAATGGACATCACCGGTGCAGATTTTTACCGCGTGATGGACATGATGCGCGAACGCCTTCATGCAAATCCGGTCCCGGTTCAGCTCCCGATCGGAGCGGAAGCCGGTTTCAGGGGCATCGTCGACCTGGTTACGATGCGCGCTGAGGTCTACTACAACGATGACGGCACCGATATCCGGGAGGAAGAGATTCCGGAGGATATGCTGGAGGATGCCGAAAAATACCGTGCCGAGCTGATCGAAGCGGTCGTTGAACAAGACGAAGACCTGATGGAGAAGTATCTCGAAGGCGAGGAACTCACCGTAGAGGAACTGATCCAATGTATCCGTAAAGCCACAATATCGCTTGCTGCAGTCCCGGTTTGCTGCGGTACATCCTATCGGAATAAGGGTGTGCAGCCCCTGCTGAATGCAATTGTCGATTATCTGCCGTCGCCGCTGGATGTTCCGCCTGCAAAAGGAACGGACCGCTACGGTGAGGGGGAGATCGAAGCAAAACCGGATGATTCGGCCCCGTTTGCGGCGCTTGCTTTTAAAATCGTTGCAGATCCGTATGGAAAACTGGCGTTTATCCGCGTTTACAGCGGAACGCTGAAGGAAGGTTCGTACGTCTACAATGTTAACAAGCAGAAGCGTGAACGCGTCAGCAAGATCTTGCTGATGCATGCAAATGCACGTACCGAAGTCCAAGAAGCACATGCAGGCGATATCTGTGCGCTGGTTGGTCTCAGAGAAACAACGACCGGCGAGACTCTGACAACAGAGAACCACCAGATGCTTTTGGAAAGCATGGTTTTCCCGATGCCTGTCATTCAGGTCGCAATTGAACCGAAAACCAAGGCAGGGCAGGAAAAGATGATGGCCGCGCTCCAGAAAATGAGCGAGGAAGACCCGACTTTCCGGACCTATACCGATCAGGAAACGGGACAGACCATCATCGCGGGAATGGGTGAGCTGCATCTTGAGATCATCGTTGACCGACTGATCCGTGAATTCCGCGTTGAAGCTACGGTTGGTAAACCGCAGGTCAGTTATAAGGAGACCATTGCGCATGCCGTGCGTCAGGAAACCCGCTATGTCCGGCAGACCGGTGGACACGGTCAGTTTGCACATTGCATAGTCGAGTTTGAACCTGCAGAACCCGGAACGGGATTTGAATTTGTCAATAAGATCGTCGGCGGAGTCATTCCGAAAGAATACATTCCTGCTGTTGAGAGCGGCATTAAAGACGCATTGATGTCCGGTCCGCTCGGAGGATACGAGCTGATCGATATCCGCGCAACGTTAGTAGACGGTTCCGCCCACGAAGTAGACTCAAGCGACATGGCGTTCCGAATTGCAGGATCCCTGTCGGTCAAAGAAGGTCTGACACGCGATAACGGCGTTTTGCTGGAACCGATGATGGATGTGGAAGTCTCTGTTCCGGATGAGTATCTCGGCGATATCGTAGGAAACCTGAACTCAAAGCGCGGGAAAGTTACGGGTATGGAAACGACCCAGAGCGGATCGAATGTCAGGGCAATCTGTCCGCTTTCCGAAATGTTCGGATATGCAACCGATCTGCGGTCCCGTACACAGGGCAGAGGAACCTTCGTTATGCAGTTCAAACGGTATGAACAAGTTCCAGAAAGTATCCAGGACAAGATACTTGGAAGATATAACTATCGATTCTAAAAAAGACAAAAACCATATTATAAAAATGATTTAAGGAGAAACAAGAATGGCAAAGCAAAAATTCGAACGTACGAAGCCGCATGTAAACATCGGCACGATCGGACACGTAGACCACGGCAAGACGACTCTGACAGCGGCGATCACGATGGCGCTTTCGCAGAGCGGACAG
>JAFWJN010000053.1 GCA_017514685.1 Clostridia bacterium | reverse complement strand
GCAGCAATCCGTATTCTGAACTCCGCTACGCTCCGTTCATTCTACGGATTGTAAAGAAAAGCACCTCGCTCACGTGGAACAAGGTGCAGTATACAAGGTTTTAATTATTTCCTATGTCTACTTGACAAGGGCGGAACATCAGATCCAAAGCCCTTTATCATTGTGTTATTCCTCAAGCAATTTCTGCATCAGAAGAGCGGCAAACACTGCTGCATTCAAAGATTCTGCTTTTCCCCGCATCGGAAGGCGGTATGGCATGCAGATCTCTGTGACTTCATCTGACACACCATTTCCTTCATTTCCTACCACAAGCACACATTTTTCCCTGTGTTCAGGTAATGTTGAATTACCTTTCAAATGTCCGCAGATACAAATAAATCCCTGTTCTTTGCATATTTTGAGCTGTTCCGGTAAAGAACCGATCCATATCGGCAGATGATACGTGGAACCCATTGCCGCTCGAAGTGCTTTCGGAGAAAAAGGATCTACCGAGTCCTCGGAAAGAAGAATTCCGGAAGCTCCCAACGCGTCAGCAGTTCTCAGGATTGTTCCGAGATTTCCCGGATCCTGCAACCGGTCCAGCGCAACAATCAGCCCGGTCGGATAAACCGCCGGGCAACCGGTATCCGGTGTCCGTACAACCGCACAAAGATGCTGAGGCGTTTTCTGGGAACTGATGCTCTCCATGACCGACTCGGAAACATAAACTGTCGGAGCGAAAGCAGGAACTTCCGTTCCTTCCGTTGCATATACGGCAACTAGATCCGCTCCGGAAAGAGCCGCATCATGGACCAGTTTATCGCCCTCGATCAGATGCTGTCCTGTTCGTTCGCGTTCTTTATGCTGCTGCAGTGCCTTTACTGCTTTGATCGTTTCGTTTGCTCTTGATGTGATAATCATAACTTTCTGTATGACAAAAAACCACCTGATGGTGGTTTCATGCAAATCGGTTTAAATCAGTTTCCGCGAACAACCTTGCCGGAACGCAGGCAGCGCGTGCAGACGCTCATCTTCTGCGGCTTACCGTCTACGACCACATGCACGGTCTGGATATTCGGTGCCCAACTCCGCTTTGTCTTGCGGTTGGAATGGCTGACCAAATTACCGGACATGACGCCTTTCTTGCAGACTTCACAGAACTTACCCATTCAGTCCACCTCCTTGCTAAAACTCGAACATTGCAATATTATCACAGGATTGCAGACATTGCAAGAGTTTTTTTCACTTTATTTCATACCAAAAAATGAATTTTGACGAAGAGCTTCATATAAAATTATCGCTGCTGCGTTTGAAAGGTTCAAAGAACGCTGTCCGTCACCCATCGGAATTCGGATTGCCTCCTTCTCATGGGTCGCCAAAAGAGGCTTCGGGAGACCTGCGGTCTCTTTTCCGAATACTAAAAAATCCCCGTCCATAAAAGTGACTTCATCATATCTATTCTTCGCATGTGTTGAACAGTAGAAGAAACGGGCATCCGGATACTGTTTCCATACGTCCTCGATGCTGTCATGATAATACAGGTCCAAATATTGCCAGTAGTCCAGTCCGGCACGTTTTAAATACTTGTCGTCCGTTGAGAAGCCGAGCGGCCGGACCAGATGCAGGGCTGTGCCTGTAATTGCGCATGTCCGCGATATATTGCCCGTATTGCTCGGGATTTCCGGTTCCACCAAAACGATATGCAGCATAGTTTTTCCTCCGTCTGTATTAATGTATCATATTTGTAACAAAAATGCAAAACTTGGAAAAAGAGTTGTCCATCCATACCTGATTTGTTATAATACGGCTATGGCAAACGAGACGGAAAACAATCGTTCCCGTCGAAGTGATTCCACTGATTTTCTGCATGACAGTCCTCATGCTGTAAAGAAGGAGCCTTCCCACTCTACGGTCCATAAAGCTGCCGGATCCTCTTCTGTCAGCAGCACATCTCACAGCAGTTCTTCCAAAGCTGCTTCCGTAAAACCGAGCTCCTCCGGTACATCCAAAACTGTCCGCAAAAAAGCATCTTCAGTGCATGCTTCTTCGACAACAGGGGCCAAACATCATCTGACGAAAAGGCAGAAAGAACAGCGCCGTAAGCTGACGATTGCGGTGCTGTTTCTGGCGTTCTCTCTTTTACTCGCTGTTTCCGCTATTATCTTTGTCACCGTCAATTCAAAAAACGGGAATTCATGCTCAGAGCATTCCATTTTTGCTTCCCCTTCGCCATCACCTGAGCCCACGCCGGAAGCAATTACCGACGCATCGGTCATTTGGGAAAAAGTTACGGTCAATGGTGTTTCTCTGAACGGAAAAACGGTTGCACAAGCCCGGGAACTGGTTAAGCAGCAGTTAGAGAATCAGATTGCCAACGTCAATCTGACCGTCGCTTACAATCAATATTCCATGGTTCTCACCTCCGAGAAGCTCGGAATGTCTTATGACGAAGACGCTCTGGAAGACATTCTTGAGCAGGCAGCACAGGCAAGCGGAAAGGCGGATTATTCCGTTCCGCTGAATCACAGTGAAGATCTTCTCCGCGAATCACTTGCCGAGCTGAACGATCAGATTCCAAACCATGCAACAAATGCGGTTGCGGAAATTCGTTGGAAAACCAACAAAGTGGATGATACAAATTACCTGCAACCGGTCTTTAAATACACAGACGGCGTAAATGGTATGGCGGTCGATACCGATGAAGTGATCCGTCTTGTGGAGAATGCGCTGGCTGAGGGCAGATTTGATGCGCAGATTCAACCGAATGTCATCATCTCCGAGCCTGCCGTTACAACGGCGATCCTAAAGAAACGGACCACCTTGCTGTCCTCATTTACAACAACTTACCGGTTCCGTGGAACAAGCGGGATGGATGAGGCTTCCAAACTGAATTGTGAAAGCCGCGATATCAACATTTCCAAAGCAGTCGATCTCATGAAGGTCATCCAACTGGCTCCCGGCAAAACATTCAGTTACAATAAAGCAACCGGAAGCCGCACAGAAAAGAACGGATGGGCACTTGCCAATGCGATCTATCAGGGTTCGCATCGGCCCGAGCCCGGCGGCGGGGTATGCCAGCTCTCTACAACAATGTACAACGCTCTTCTGATGGCGAACATTAAAATTTCCGCGCGCCGGAATCACTCCATACCGGTTGATTATGTGGACGACGGATGGGATGCCACTGTAGATGACGGCCATATCGATTTTAAGTTTACAAATAACACCAATGATACCCTCTACGTTTTCTGCTATATTACGAAAAACAAAAGCAGTTCCCGTAAAAAAGACATTCATGTTGAGGTCTACGGCACGGCATTCCCTGATGGAACCGTATATAAAAAGCGGTCTGAGCTGGTCGAGATTCTTCCGTTCAAGGAAGAGACCATCAAAGACAAGACCATGTATGTCAGCGATGCTCCCATTGTGGAGCGGGAAGGCAGGGACGGAAGTACCGTCAATACATTTATCGACATGTATGTAAACGGCTCTTTTGTCAAGACGGTTTATTCTGCAACAACAACGTATGAACCGATTTCAAAGCAGACCAGGATCGGCATCAAAGCAGATCCGACAGCCGCTCCCGTATATTAAATCGATCATTCTCCGATCCGGCTCTGCCGGATCTTTTTTCTCTTTTTTTCTGCTTCTCATTGTGATATACTGAAGCGCAGGAGAATAAAAACATGAAAAAGAAAAAACAAGCCCTAATCTTTCTTGCAGTTGCAGTATTGCTGATTGCCGCTATTGCAATCTTCCGTCCTTCAATTTTTCAGCCGGAAGGTTCTCAAAATCCATCTGCAACCGCTTTCCAAAGCAGCCTTGATGTATGGACAGCTGCACCTGCAGAAAAAACTCCCGTTCCGGCGCCTTCATCTGCCTCGGAGCAAACTTCTGTTTTAACAGATGTCCCGACCGATGCTCCAAAGCCCGGTCCGACAGAATCTCCGGTAACAGAAGACGGAATCTATGATTCCAAAGAGGACGTTGCTCTGTATCTTCATCTTTTCGGTCATCTTCCTTTCAACTATATTACCAAGAAAAGCGCTCAGGATCTGGGCTGGCCGGGAGGTTCTTTGGAAGAATACGCGCCCGGAAAATGCATCGGCGGAGATCGGTTCGGCAATTATGAGAAGCTGCTTCCTGTCAAAAAAGGCCGAGCTTACTATGAATGTGACATCGATACACTCGGTGCACGTTCCAGAGGCTCCAAACGGATTGTATGGTCCTCTGACGGGCTGATCTACTATACCGGCGATCACTATGAATCCTTCACTTTGCTATACGGGGAGGAATAAACCATGCAGATTATCACACTGGACGGTGCACAAATGACTACCATCCGCGAAGCGCATCTTTATATTGCCCGCCAGCTTCGCTTCCCTGCCTATTACGGACGGAATCTGGATGCTCTGTATGATTGCCTGACGGAATACTGTCCCGACATGATCCTGATCCTTCGCAACGCTGACGCAATGAGGAACAATCTCGGCGAGTATGCCGACCGGTTGAACCAGGTTTTTGAAGACGCGGCTGCCGATTCTCATCTCCGATGGATTGAAGATCCTTCCTGAAAACGGCGTTTTTTCTTGATCAAAAATTAATACAAAAAGACGGAAGGGCTGCCGTACACGGCAGTCCTTCCTTTTGATTCTACCTGTTTCTCTGTTGGATGCTATGCGTTTAGCGGTTCGGCTTCCCCAATCTGAGCTGTTTCCTGCTCCGCGTTCTGATCGGTCTTTGGTTTTTTATCTCTCCGAAGCAGATCATATAAGACCGGTACGATATAAACCGTCATCAGGGTCGCATAGCTCAGTCCTCCGATACACACGATCGCAACGGGCTGAATGATTTCAGCTCCTGTTCCAAGTCCGATCGCCAGCGGCAGCAGTCCCAGAATCGTGGTCAGTGCCGTCATCAGCACCGGTCTGATACGCATGGTCGTAGCCTTAATAACAGCTTCTCTTTTGCCGAGTCCCTCGTTTTCCCGAAGCTGATTGGCACAATCTACCAGCACTATACCATTGTTGACCACAATACCAACCAGCATGATCATTCCGATCATGGCGACGATGCTGACTTCAAATCCTGCTGCAAGCAGTCCGATAAATCCGCCCGCGAAAGAGAGCGGAACTGTAAGAATCACGATAAACGGGGAAAGAAGTGACTGGAACTGAGCTACCATAATCAGATAAATAATCAGAATACCCAAAAGCATCATCCACAGGAGATCGCTCATTGCGTCCATGATCGTTTCGTTCTGTCCTGCATATTCCACCTGGCATCCCGCAGGCAGATCGAGCCCTGCAAGCGCTTTTCTGGCTTCATTCGAAACCAGCGTCACGTTATAGCCGTCCGCGATCGAGGCAGAAACCGATACATATCTGCGCTGTTCCGAGCGTCTGATTGCAGAAAGAGTCTCGGCTTCTTCAATTGTCGCGATTTTTTTCAGCGGCACAGATTCGCTTGTTCCGTCCCGCAGGGTTGCATTAATTGTCATCTCCTCGAGACGCTCCCGGTTGGAACTCCCGTTTTCGGAATAAATGGTGGCGGAAAGCGAAGTGGAATTTGTAGATACTTCGGTTGCAGATACGGAGTTGGTAAGTTCTTCAACAATTGCGAGATAGACCTGTGCAGTTGTCAGATTATACTCGATTGCTTTTTCCTTATCGACCGTAATGTGCAGGGCAGGCGTTGTCTCTCCGGCTCCTCCGCTGATTTCTCCCAGTCCTTCTACCGTCATCAGGCGCTCCTTCACTTTGTCCGCCGCTGTCCTGAGGTCGTTCAGATCATTTGAATAAATGTTCATCGTAAAACCATCACCGGAAAGAACAGAGCTGTAACTCATGGTCGACATTCCCGCAACATTATATTCAACCTCATCTTCAAACGGTTTCAGCGCTTCCTTGACATTTTGGGATACTTCGATGCTGGACTGGCCGCTGTTCTCATCCACAAGCGCATAAATCGTCAACTCATTGTTTTCATCCGAAGCCGCGATCCCGATAACACTGATGATTCCTCCGTTAATCATTCCACCGACATCGGAAAGATTCGGTACCTGTTCGATTGCATTGATCATTCTGTCTGCCAGCTCGCAGCTTTCTTCAAAAGAATATTCCTTTGGCATCCTCACTGTTACAGAGATCTGCATTCCTCCGCTTTCCGGAAAATATTCAAATCCTTTTCTCAGAGAATAATATGCCGTTCCCCCAAGCAATGCGAATGCCAGCAGCAGTGCAATCGCCCTATGCCCTACAGCGAACCTCACTGTTTTCTCAAATCCCAAGAGAAGTTTTCTCTCAAACTTGCCCATTGGCTTGACTTCTCTCACCAGCAATCCCTGAGAAATGGCAGGGATAACCGTAAGCGCAACGATCAGGCTCGCCAGCAAAGAATAAGCAATCGTCAGAATCATATCCATAAAAATCTGGCGGGTTAATCCTTCTACGAACAAAATTGGAAGGAAAACACAAATCGTTGTCAGCGTGGAAGCTGTGATCGCTCCCATAACTTCCTTCGCGCCTTTTGTTGCAGCTTCCTTTGCAGGCAGGCCGGTAGCCCTCAACCGGTAAATGTTCTCAATAACAACAATCGAATTGTCTACAAGCATCCCGATCCCGATTGCAAGTCCGGCCATAGAAATAATATTCATCGTGACTCCGGAGAAGTACATCAGCACCAGCGCAAACAGAACAGAAACCGGAATTGATATACTGACAGCCAGAGTTGGCCGGATATCTCTCAGGAAGAGAAACAGGATGATGATTGCCAGAGCGCCTCCGATCAGCAGACTCTGCACAACTGATGAGATTGCCATGTAAATGTAATCTCCCTGATCCATCAAAGAAACAAAGCGAAGTCTGGGATACTGCTGTTCCAATTCCCGGAAATTTGCCGTGATGCTGTCCGCGACCGTCGCAGTCGCGTAGGATGCCTGTTTCGTAAAAGACAGCAGAATTCCGTTCTCTCCGTTGATCCTGGCATAGGTCGTTCCGCTGTTGTCGATCACGTGTACATCTGCGACATCCCTCAGTCTTACCACGTCAAGATCATCAAATCCAAGGGAGATCAACGCCAGGTTTTCCAGCGCCTCCACGCCTTTTACCTTATCTCCGACATTTACAATCCAGCTGATATCCCCTTCGGAAACAAACCCTGCCGGCATTTCAAAATTCTGTGCCTGTAAAAGCTGAGCAACCAGTTCCTTCGTCACAATTCCATGCAGGTCCGCAGCTTCTTTCGTAGAAGCCAGCTGATCCTGGGCCATCTGAAACGCATCATCCAGTTGTTTTTCCCCTTCATCCAGCTCCGCAGCGCCTGCTTCCAGCTGCTCTCTTCCTTCTTCCAGCTTTTTCTCCGCCGTCTTGATTGCGCTGTTAGCCTGGTTCTTGCCTTTCTCTAATTCACTATAGCCTTTTTCTATTTCAGCCATGCCGGCTTTTGCCTTTGCAATACCCTGATCCAGAAGATTCAATCCTTCTTCCAACTGATCAATCTGTGCAAGGATTTCCGGAATCTGATCTCTGGAGATTCCACGGCTGTTTAGCTCATTTTCTATTGTCGAGATTCCCTGTTCAATTCCCTGAAGCTCCGCCCTTGGATTCACAAGAGCTTCCTGTTTTTCCTCTTCTGTAAGATCAGGATTATTCTCTATCTCGGAAATTGTATTCAGCACCGCATTTTTTCGGCTCTCGAGGAGGTTCAGCGACTGCTGAGCAGCAGTCAGCAATGTCCTCTGAGGCCTTGCCTCTTCCATCTGGGCAGCCAGCGGTTTTCTCTGAGCTTCAAGATCATTGATTGTTTTTGTCAGTTCTTTTTTCGCGTCATCCAGTTTTTTCTTTGCCTGATTATACTCGTATGCGGCGCGTCCTTTGCCCTTGCTAATTTCGGATTCACCCTTTTCAAGTTCTTCCTTGGCTGATTCCAATTCTTCACGGCCTTCAACGATTTTCTGCCTTGCCTCTTCCAGTTCATCAAACGCTCCCTGTGCGGAATCGTCAATTGAACCGAAAAGTTTCTGATTCAGTTTGTCAATTTTATCTGTGTTCAGCTCAACTTCGATCTGTTCCACAACCAAGCCGCTCGGTGTCACAGAGGCTACGCCGTTTGTACCTTCCAGTATGGGGAGCAACTGATTATTTACGAAGGATGAAAGTTCGATGGAATCTTTTCCCTGATAATGCACGGCAGCAACGACAGTTGGAATCAGGTCCGTGGAAAGTTCAAGAACAGAAGGGGTTCCCACCGCATCCGGCCATCCGCTCTGTAATTTTGCCACGACCTGCTGAATATCCAGCATAGCCCTGTCCGTATTCACAGAATCCTCAAAGGTCAGATAAACAACTGAAAAGTTTTCAGAGCTTGAAGAAGATATCTCTTTCAGATCATCCAGTGCTGCCAGTGTCTGCTCAAGAGGTCTGGTTACCGTCTGCTCCACTTCCTCCGGGGTTGCTCCGACATAACTTGTAAATAAAACAATGTATGGAAAGCTCATTTCCGGAAGCAGATCAGGAGTCATTTTGGTCACAGATACCACGCCCAAAACAATGATCAATATAACCGCAACGAGAACGGTAAAAGGTTTTTTGACGCTGTATCGGGATATCATCTTAAAAACTGCTCCTATTCACCCATTATATATAATAGTATATCACCTTTTACATTTAATTTTTGTGACAGTATTGTGAAAAGGCAACTCAATTATCATCATTGTTTGTACAGCATGGTCAAAGAAAAGACCCCCGGATTCGGGAGTCTTTCGCTTTAGTTCGTTCAGTTTTTCAACCCATTTTTCAATAGATCAGATTCTTCTCCGTTTCTGCATCGAAGAAATGCATAACCTTTCCCTCGAACGTAATAAAGAGTTTCGCACCGTTAACCAGACCTTCACGCTGATCCTTTTCAAGGTCAATCGTAGGTACACGGACGATCAAACGCGTTCCATCTTCCGTATAGACATGCAGATGCAGCTCAGAGCCCATCATTTCATTGACTTCCAGCGTAACAGGAATCGCATGTTCGCCGGGCTCTTTCGCAAGGACAATATGCTCCGGACGAACGCCGAGGAGAACTTCTCCGCTCTGGATATCCTTCTCCAGAAGCAGCTTTCCTTTTTCACCGTCAACTTCAATTTTCGCGCCGAACGGTGTGACATAATACCTGTCGCCTTCTTTGATGAGATTCGTCTTGAGAATGTTCATCTTCGGTGCGCCGATAAACTCAGCCACGAACAGGTTTTCCGGCATTTCGAATACTTCCGTCGGAGTACCGACCTGCATGATATAACCGTCTTTCATGATGACGATCCGGTCCCCAAGCGTCATAGCTTCGGTCTGGTCATGTGTAACATAAATGAACGTTGTATTGAGTTTCTGCCGGAGCAGGATGATCTCAGCACGCATCTGGTTGCGCAGTTTCGCGTCCAGGTTGGAAAGCGGTTCGTCCATCAGGAACACTTTTGAATCACGGACCATTGCGCGGCCGATTGCAACACGCTGCCGCTGGCCACCGGACAGTGCGCGCGGTTTACGCATCAGATAATCGGTAATGCCGAGAATTTCAGCTGCATTGGTAACCTTGTTATAGATCACGTCCTCGGGCATCTTCTGGAGACGCAGTGAGAATGCGATATTGTCGTACACGGACATATGCGGATAGAGCGCGTAATTCTGGAAAACCATCGCGATATTTCTGTCCTTCGGCTGCAGATCGTTGACAACTTCACCGTCGATCTCCACCGTCCCTTCGGAAATATCTTCAAGTCCGGCAACCATACGCAACGTGGTGGACTTGCCGCAACCGGACGGTCCGACAAAGACGACAAACTCCTTATCTTTGATTTCCAGGTTGAAGTCCTGTACGGCAACAACCTTGTTATCGTATATTTTCTTTACATTAGTCAATTTGACGCTTGCCATAATGATTTACTCCTTTTCCAAAGTTTCTCGGGATCAGCCCTTGACTGCGCCACCGGTGACGCCTTCGACATAGTACTTTTGCAGACACATGAACAGAATCAATACCGGTATGGCAACAATTACGCCGCCGGCGCAGAACATTGTATAATTCTGCCCGATCTGGTCAGGAGTCAACCAGTTGTTCAAACCAACAGCCACGTTCATACCGGCAGAAGCGCCGAATGAAATGTAGCGCGCAAGCACGAAGTCACCCCAGGGGCCCATAAATGCAGTCAGGATTGTATAAATGACAATCGGCTTTGCCAGCGGCATGATGATTTTGTACAGGACCTGCGCACGGGTAGCACCGTCTACGCGGGCTGCCTCGTCCAAAGATTTCGGAATCGTATCAAAGAAGCCCTTTGATACATAATATCCCATACCGGATGAAGCTACATATACAAGGATCAAGCCGGGAACTGCATTTGCCTGTGTAAGACCAAGGTCCTTCAAAACACGGTACAGAATGATCATCGCGAGCATGCCCGGGAACATTCCGAGGATCAGCATGAACTGCATCAGCGGCTTACGCATTTTGAAGCGGAAGCGTGAGAGTGTATAACTCATGCACAAAACGATGATAGTCTGCAGAATTGCCACGCAAACACCCATGATAAATGTGTTCAGATACCATTTCCAGAAGTCGGTGTTTGCGAGATTAAGATAATTATCAATTCCCCACTTCTGCGGAATAACATAACCAACCTGCCACGTCGATTCCACACGGAACGACTGCAATACGATGCAAACGAACGGGATCAGCCAGATGATGCTCATGATAACCAACAGAATATGGATTATGGTGTTGGAGATTGCATTGGCTGTGCGGATTCCCATATGCTGCTTCATGGAATTCTGATTCTTAGCCATTACTGGAAATCCTCCTCATTCTTAATGGACGGCAGCACGTTGTATACGATCAAACTGATGACAGCGATAACAACGAACACCATGATACCAACGACAGATGCCAGATAATACTGTGACTCCGGACCCATGGTAATCTTGAACAACCAGGTAATCAGCAAATCCGTAAAACCGACGGAACCCGCCGCACCGGATGCCGCTGCATTGGTAGGCGCGCCTCCCGTCAGCAGATAAATAACGTTGAAGTTGTTCATGTTACCGGTAAAGCTTGTCAGAAGATACGGTCCCGTGATGAACAGCATATAAGGAAGCGTGATCTTCGTATACTGCTGCCAGGCATTTGCGCCGTCAATCTTTGCAGATTCATACAGGTCTGCCGGAATATTCATCAAGATACCGGTGGCAATCAGCATCAGATACGGAATACCAATCCAGATATTGATGACAATGACCGTAACACGTGCCAGTAAGCCGTGGTTGGCCGTTTCTCCCCAGAAGTCAATTGCTTTGTCTATCCATCCCATATTCATCAGGAAGCCATTGACAATGCCGTTCTTTGCGAACATCTTACTGACATACAGCAAAGAGATAAACTGCGGAATGGCGATGGTCAGAACAAGGATCGTACGCCAAAGCTTCTTTACACGGATTCCTTTCTTGTTGATCATCATAGCAACAATCATTCCAAGGAAGTAGTTGGTAAATGTTGCGAAGAAAGCCCACATCAGTGTCCACGCAAGAATCTCACCGAAGGTTGCCGCATAATTGACGCCGCCGCTTGACCAGGAGAACAAAGTATTGAAGTTTTTCAGGCCTACCCAGGTAAACAGGTTGCTGTAATAACCGTCATGCGCTCCGTCGTAGTTGGTGAATGCGACGAGAATCATAAACAGGATCGGCATGACCGTAAAGATCAGAATACCCGTCAACGGCAGTGCAAGCAAGGTCTTATGGAACTGATCGTCCACGAGAGAACGCAGGTCATCTTTGCCGCTTTTAAGTTTTTTACCGGAGCGCAGAATCTGCTCTGCCAGTTTATTCTGCTTCACATTGACACGCCAGGTGTACAGGAACGCGATAATAAAGAATATCGTCAGAACACCGTATAATAGGATTTTAAAGGAGTTGTCGCCATAGGTTGTTGTATAGGCGTCATAGATCTCATTGTACTCTTCATGCGGGCCGACAGTACCAAGTGACGGCAGCATTCTGAGCCAATAAACGCCGTACAGAACCATATACCCGACAAAAACGATTTCAAAAAGCAGGAACAGTAAGCCGCGCAGAATCTGTCCGCGGGCAAGGCAGCCGAAGCCCATGATAAGATACGAAACCTTTGTTTTCCAGTCCCCTTTGATAAAGGTCCCAACAATATCCTTCGCCTCGTCCGCAACTTTCAGTCCTGCGCCCTTCAGCGCGTTGCCGATCTTCTTTATGAAATTCCAGATTGCCTTTGGGATTCCAGTGAAGAAACTTGCAACGCGATACCCGAGTTTCTTCCCTTTGGAAAGCTTTAGGTATTCCAGGTCGCTGTAGTGTTTCATAATACCCCCCTAATGAATGAAGAATCGGTTGGAGCCGCAGTCCGGCCCCAACCGATAACTGTTGGAATCAGACCCGGTGAAAGCTATTCTGCTTTATCACACAGATCAAATTCTAGTTTCTTATTTCATTTCCCAAGTCAATGCGGGGACGCTCAGATCGAGGGTGATCACATAGGTGCCATCCGCTTCAACTTTGATGTTGCCGCCATCCTGAACGGTTGCGCCTTCAGTAATACCGAAGTTCACTGCCCAGTCAGCATTCGCACGTACTTTGAACTCATCGCCGGCTTTCAGTGCGATCGGGTCGGATTCCCAAACGCCCTCAGCAATTTCCGTCATGTTGATGTCGGTGCTCCAGCTGCTTCCTTCAAAGCCGCCGATCACGGTCCATACATCAGGTCCCTTCTCCGCGAAGGTCAGAGTTTCTGCATTCAGGTCGAGGGTTACGATATAAACGCCGTCTGCTTCAACAACGATATTCGGTCCGCCTGCAACGCAGCCTTCGCCGAAGTCTTTCTTCCACTCACCGTTTGCACGGACTTTGAATTCATCCCCTGCTACAAATTCGACTGGATCAGATACCCAGACGCCCGCTTCTTTTTCGGTCATCTTGACATCTTCGGACCAGCCGCTTGCTGCGAAGCTTCCGACTACACCCCAGGTATCGGGCTTCTCTTCACCCTCAGGAGCAGGAGCTGCTTCAGGCAGGACACCTTCCTGATTGACAAAGGTCAGCGTCATGTCATTGAGGTTCAGCGTGACAGTATAGGTATCATCTGCCGGAACAACAATGTTGGGACCATTCGGTGCGCAGCCTTCGCCGTAGTTGACATCCCAGTTCTTGCCCTGACGTACTTTGAACTCATCGCCTGCTTTGAATTCGAGCGGTTCGGAAACGAATACGCCGGCTTCCTTCTCGGTCATCGGGAAGTCAGTATCCCAAGCTGTTCCGCAGATTGAACCGATAACGCCCCAGGCATTGAGTTCTTCCTCAGTCATCTTGAACAGAGAAGAGATGGAATCATAGTAATGATCCAACGCAGCCTGCAGACCGGCTTCATCCTTTGCATCCTTGACTTCGGTTGCAATGACTTTTGCAATATCCCACCAGGAACCATGGATCTGGCCTTGCGGTGTTGCATAGGCTTTCTGAGCCATGACTGCCATGATGTGCGGTGCGGACTGTACTTTTTCGTTTGCAAGAGCTTTCAGGTTGGAAGGACCCCAGCCAACTGCATCAAAGCGCTCCAGCTGAGCTTTTTCATCGGACAGATACTGTGCCAGTTTATGGAGAGCAGCTGCTTTCTTAGCATCTTTCTGCGGCTTGACACCCATCAGTTTGAAGCCGTTGAATGAGCCGAGGTGATAAGTCTTTCCATCCACTTCAAAAGAAGGCAGTTCTGCAGCACCGAAATTATCGCCCAGTGCCTGAGATGCTACGTTGTAATCCCATGTACCGGATACAACAACAGCACAGCCGCTGGAGAAGCCGGAAGCTGCACTAGCAGAAAGCCACATGTCGGAATCGACAAGTTTCTTCATGCCCTTGGCAGCAATGAGACCTTCAGGGCTCTTGAACGTGTCATGGACGGAATCGATCTTGCCGTCCTCATCAGTGAACCATTCGCTGACGCAGCCGGTAGCAAAGAAGAATGCCGGTGCATACCAACCGTTGGCGAGCTCAAACGAGAAATACTTGCCAGCCTTCTCGCAGTCTGCAAGAATCTTTTCCAAGCTTCCAATGTCTTCCTCAGGAATAACGCTCTTATCATAATACATGAAATAACCGTTGTCTGCAGTGATCGGATATGCATACAGATCATCATTCAGCGATACCGCCTTAACAGCATCAGCATCGTTGCCCGCTTTAACAGTTTCCGCTGCTTTGGTACCGAGCTTTGCCAGAGCGCCTGCCTCAATCAGACGTGCAAACTGGTCCTGCGCGAAGCAGAAGATATCTCCGCCCGCTTCAACGTCAGTGATCATCTGAGTTGCCGCATCGCCTTCGCCGACGGCTTCAACAGTCGCCTTGAACTTGATGCCGTCCTCATTGGATGCGTTAAAGTCCTCGATCTGCTTAGCAGTCAGATTGGTGATATTGTCTGCACACCAGACTTTAATCGTGTACTCGCCCGCCAATTCGTTTCCGCCGGAAGCTGTGCCGCTGCCGGATGGGCTGCCGCTGGATGGGCTGCCGCCGGAAGGTGCCGTTGACGGTGTACAGGCAGCAAGCCCGAGCACCATGATGATTGCCAGCATAATTGCTAACATTTTTTTCATTGTATCTTCCTCCTATTATAATTTTTGCCATTAAGCAATGAAAAAACGGTTTTGCAGTTCCTTACGTGCTTCACTGGGTAAGGAAAAAGGGGATACCCTTTACACCAATTTTTCTAATATAATATAAACCGATTTTGCACAAATGTCAATATGCAAATTTTACGTATATTTTTCATTATTATACGTTAATATTCGCTATTATACGTATTTTATGCATATTTATAATTATTTCTTATTGCTTTTGCTTGTGTCAATCCATTTTCTGTGTTTATGAAAACCTGTTTGTTCTTCTGCGATAAGCTTGGGAAATTGCGCAATATTGCTTCGTTCACACTTTTTCACATTTGATTTTTCAGTCGATGCTTGACGAATAAGACAAAGTATCGTAAACTTAAACAAGAGTCGTAGGAAAGGACTAAAATTAGAATGCTGTTGAATATTGCAAATACTATCTTGGCCGCCGGTATTGATACCGGAAGTTGCGCTGGTTTATCTGCAGGCACTGCAGGTGCTGCTGCTGAAGGTTCCACCGGTCTTTTTGCCGGAATGGGCGGTTTACTTCTTCCCCTTGCGATGATCGTTATTCTTCTTGTCGTTATGATCATTCCGCAGCGCCGCAGGGATAAGCAAGTCAAAGAAATGCTGAATGCCCTGAAGCCTGGTGACCGGGTACGCACGATCGGTGGTATTTACGGAACCATCTCCTCCGTCAAGGATGATGTTATCGTTCTGACGGTTGGCCCCGACAAGGTGAAACTTGTATTCGCTCGCGGCGCAATTTCCCAGGTAGAAGAGGCCGGTGTTGAAAATACAATGTCCGAAGAAGTCCATGATTAACCTTTGAAAGAATGAAAAGCAGGCGAAATGCCTGCTTTTTATTATTCTTTTTTTAGCGCTTTTCTTTTTGCAATCTCAGCGTCTGATACGTCACGCATGAAAGTTCTGTCGGTACGGATCATCAGAGGTTTTACCTCTCGGGCTTCTGCCTCTTCCTCTAAAATCGCAATCATCAATTCGTAATAGTCGCCGTCTTTTACTCCCAGTCTTTTTGCCTCTGAAGGCAGTTCCTGCTCGATCAGCCGCCGGAGCTGGTCCGTTTTTCCATCTCTTTCATATCGATCCAGGATCCAATCAAGCGCATTCCGGTCGGATAGTGTGCGCTCAATATAGTACTTTTTCCCGTAAAGTCCGCACAGCGCTTTCTTTGCATCATAATAGCCGGTCTCCATATGATAGAGAGCCCGTTCCGAGTCAAAGGCAAGGCTTCCTCCGAGATCAATATTCGGTTTGATCAACGTAATATTAACATCGTCCGGAATTCGAAAAATCCGTTCGATCCCAAACCCTCCTGTCAGTTTGACGGCGATGATATCCTTATAACCGTTTTCCACCAGTACGTGCAACGGAAGGGAATCAAACGCTCCTCCGTCCAGATACTGCTTTCCGTCTGAGAGCGGTTCGTTCTTAAAAGCCGGATGATACGCGCTGGCCAGAAGCATATCCAGAATTTTTTCATCGGAATCCAGATCATTGACTTTGATCTCAAGACCTTTTCTATCTGCCAGTGAAACCGTAGTAACAAACAGCTCCACATCAGAATTCCGTATCTTATCGGGAAGGATTACTTCTTTCATCCAGTTCCGAAGCGGTGCAATATCAAGCCCGCCTTCCTTAAAAAGATCTATTATCTTCGGCAGATATTCTCTCAACTCACCGATTGGAAGAGCTCCGCTGAACAGTTTCTTCAGTTTTTGAGCTTCTCCCTCTTCCATTGCAATGATGCTTGTCATTTGAAGGCTGCTCCAAGCATCGACAGCTCTGTTATACTCCCGCATGGTCATCAGAGCTCCGTTCAGAGCTCCGACAGAAGTGCCGGAAACAGCCGAGTATTGGATTCCCATTTCATTCAGCGCTTTCCAGACACCGATTTCATATCCGCCTTTTGCACCGCCGCCTGCCAGCGCTATCGCATACTTTTTATCCGGATCCAGAAGAAGATGCATTTTGGGTTCCCCTTTTCTATATTATTTATCTCAGATGACACCCGCAAGGACCAGTGCAAGAAGAACAAAACTTGCGAGAAGGACCAGGGAAGCAATAATTACCCCCCATTTGATCTGTCGCTTGTTTTCCTCTTCGCTTTCCTGCAGCAAGTGTGCTTTTCTTAATGCTGTGACCACCGGTTTGTACAGCAGCATGGCAAGTGCTGCGTTCATACCGCCTTTCACCAGATTGAACGGCAGGAAGACAGGAATCAGCATTCCTACAACCACAGAGCGATCCACTTTCATATACAAGGGAGTGATCAGCCAATTCCACAGGATCATAACCGCAGTCATGCACAATACACCCATCAGCAAGCCGATAACGGCTCCCTTCAAAGTCCGTTTTCTCTGATAAATTGCGGAAGCGACGCAGGCGAACGCACAGCTTCCAATGACATTCATAACAAGGCCAATCAGTCCGGTATTGCTGATCGTTGCCATCTCAATCAGCGAAACAACCAGCGTAATCGCAGCAGCCGCCAAAGGTCCCATCATGAAACCGCCGATGACAATCACGACATCTTTTAAGTCGAATGACAAAAATCCTGCTACGTTTGGAAGCGCGCTGGAAATCAATTTTGCAACAAAAGCAATTGCGCACAGCATGCCGATCGTTGCAACCATCTTGATATTGAGTCTTCTCTCTGTTTTACCGTTCTTTTCCATATTTTCTCCTTTCGGAGGGCGAAAAAAGCCCCGGAACAATATCCCCGGAGCAAACTTTCTTCTTTCATCCGGACTATACCGTCGGTATCGGAATTGCACCGATTCATGCCAAAGGCTCGCAGACTATACTGCCGGTGGGGACTCTCACCCCGCCCTGAAGATTCTACGGCAGATTATAGCACCTATGCAAACGCCTGTAAAGAGGTTGACAAAAAAGAACGCTCCGGAATCAATCCGAAGCGTCCGTAACTTTATCCGATTATTTCGTCATCTTGGCAATTTCTTCAGCGAAGTTTTCCTTGCGCTTTTCAATGCCTTCACCCTTCTCAAAGCGGACAAATGCCAGAACCTTGGAAGCGTTCTTTGCCTTGAGCATATCTTTGATTGTGATATCGGGGTTCTTGACGAACTGCTGCTCAAGCAGGCAGACTTCCTTGTAGTATTTCTGCATACGTCCCTCGACCATCTTCTCAACGATCGCATCGGGTTTCGGCTTTGCAGAGTTCGCGTTCTCTTCTTTTGCAGTTGCAAGCTGGACAGAACGCTCATGATCGATGAATTCCTGCGGCAGGCTTGCTACATCTACGCACACCGGGCTTGCTGCTGCAATCTGCAGTGCAACGTCATGCATCGCTTCAGGATCGGACGGAGACTCGAACTGAACGAGAACACCACGAGTTCCGCCGAGATGAATGTAAGTATCCACCGCGCCTTCCATACGGGCAAAACGACGGATCGTGATCTTTTCTCCGATTTCAGCAACAGCTGCGGTCTGAAGAGCGGAAACAGTCTGGCCATCGATCTCGGAAGCTAAGAGTGCATCCAGATCTGCAGGATTGGCTTCTACGACCTGCTTTGCGATCATCTTTGCAAAGCTCTTGAAACGATCGGTTTTTGCAACAAAGTCTGTTTCGCAGTTGACTTCTACCAACGCTGCGCAGCAGTCATTGTGATACTCTTCTACGAGACCTTCAGCAGCAATGCGGCCTTCTTTTTTGGCAGCCTTTGCAAGACCCTTCTCACGCAGAAAGTCAATCGCCTTCTCGACATCGCCATCAGTCTCAACGAGAGCCTTTTTGCAATCCATCATGCCTGCACCGGTACGTTCGCGCAGACCCTGTACATCTTTAGCAGTGAAATTCATAGTCTTTCCTCCGATGATCCATTATTCTTCTTCGTTCTTCTCGGTCTCTTCCACAGCTGCGTCAGTCATCTGCTCGCCCTGTTTGCCTTCGAGAACCGCATCTGCCATCTTGCCGGCAATCAGTTTGACCGCACGGATAGCATCATCGTTGCCGGGGATCGGGAAGTCCACTTCATCGGGATCACAGTTGGTGTCGATGATTGCGACGATCGGGATACCGAGTGTACGGGCTTCTGCAACCGCGATATGCTCTTTGCGCGGATCCACGACGAACAGTGCGCCGGGGAGTTTCTTCATTTCTTTAATACCGCCGAGGTTCTTCTCGAGCTTTTCCTGTTCTGCTTTCAGACCGATAACTTCCTTCTTGGGCAGAAGATCGAAATCTCCGTTCTCTTCCATCTGCTCGATCTTCTTCAGACGGGCAATACGGGTCTGGATGGTCTTGAAGTTGGTCAGCATACCGCCGAGCCAGCGCTGGTTCACATAGAACATCTCGCAGCGCTTTGCTTCTGCTTCAATGCTCTCCTGAGCCTGCTTCTTTGTTCCGACGAACAGAATGCTCTTGCCTTCTGCTGCTAAATCGCGAAGGAACATATAAGCTTCATCGATTTTCTTGACGGTCATTTGCAGGTCGATAATGTAGATACCGTTGCGCTCGGTGAAGATGTACTGTTTCATCTTCGGGTTCCAACGGCGGGTCTGGTGACCAAAGTGGACGCCTGCTTCCAAAAGTTGTTTCATTGAAATCACGGACATGATAATTAAACCTCCTCGTTTTTTGTTGTCCTCCTCCTGCTTCTGTCAGCGGAACACCCGAAGGGCACGAGACGCTTATCCACAGGAGTGCGTGATACCTTGAACATTATACACACTGATAATATCCATTGCAAGAAGAATTTTTGCAAAAATACCAGTAAAAAAGAGAAATTCCGGTAATATCACACTCAGGCTGTGATATTGATTCAAAAGCGGTACCATTTAAGGGATTTCGTCCTTTCTCCAGAATGAAAGGTTCTATACTAAACATTGGGGTAAAATAAAAAAAGATAGAGCACAAATCACAAAAAGCTTGTAGAATGAAAGTACCACCAAACATCTGCAAGAGGTGACTTATGCTCTACGAAGATTTTATCACAAAACTGCTGGAT
>JAFWJN010000052.1 GCA_017514685.1 Clostridia bacterium | reverse complement strand
GATCCATGTCTCTCAACTCGGGGAACCCGAACCACTCATCCCACAGGTTTTCATTCCAAATACTCGGCAACATACTAATCACTCCTTTACTCAAATCTGCCGTTTTGAGCAAGGGGAAGGAGGGATTGGAACCTAGGGCCTTTTACCCTTTCGTTCCTCTCTGTTCCTCTGTTCGATTATGTTATAGCACACTTTTTAGCACTCGTCAAGCGAGAGTGCTAATAAATCTTGTGAAGCTATTGTGACATTTTTTGCCATATTTTTTGCCTGTGATATCTTCTGAACCAATGGGATTCTTTGACAGAATACTTAAAGGACGGAAGGATCGAGTTGAGCAATAACCGCACGGAACGGAGCATTAGAGGGATATGCCAAATATGCCAAATCATATGCCATTTTCCCATCAAAGGTTATAGGTTTTTATAGACGTTCAAGATTGTCGCTTTTGAGAAGATGTCAAGTATATAGGCGTTTATAGGGTATTAAAGATTATCGCCGGTCGGTGACTTCTATATCCCGACCATGAAGCCCAAGGGCGTACAGAAGAGTGAAAAGACCGAGGAAGTGCCCGCCGATTTCGAATGTGCCTGCAATACATGCCCCGCTCAAGAGGCCTGCAAGGCGATGCAGGAAGCGGCGCAACCGGCTCCCGTCGAAGAAAAGATTGACTTCTCAAACGTGGAGATCGAGCCGCTGTTCAAGGACTTCGTAGACTTCGAAACCTTCAGTAAGTCCGATTTCCGCGCGGTCAAGGTGCTCGCCTGCGAAGCCGTACCGAAATCCAAGAAGCTCTTGAAGTTCACGCTGGACGACGGCACGGGCGAAAAACGCACGATTTTATCGGGCATTCACGCTTTCTACGAGCCGGAGCAGCTCATCGGCAAGACCTGTGTGGCCATCACCAACCTGCCGCCTCGCCCCATGATGGGACTCGAATCCTGTGGCATGCTCCTCTCTGCTCTTCATAAGGAAAACGGTGAAGAACGGCTGAACCTGCTCATGGTTGATCCGCACATCCCGGCCAGCGCGAAGCTGTACTGATCATCACCAAAAAGCACCTTGGATTCGTCCAAGGTGCTTTTTTAGAATCAGGCTGTTTTAATTTGTTGCATAAAAATGATCCCTTAATCCAGAATAACGATACGTCCCTCTACAAAAGCATCCAATCCGTTATGAGTGGAAAAATACTCTTCTATAATATTATTGACGGAAGTTGCCACCACTCTTGGCTTCATATTCTGCCGCACTTCTTCAAGCGGAACTCCCAAGAACTCATCGAAATTCTGAAAATGATAATTCTGAACTGCAATCAGCAGTTCCTGATTGTCACGGACCGGTTTTCCCCGGAAACTGAGTTCCTCCAAAGTGTGCGTGCTTTTCCGATAAACGATCCGCACACCCTTTGAATATTGATAAAACTCCGTATGTCCCTCCCATGCATCATCCCGGAACACATGTAAAATCATCCTCCGGAATTGTGCGCCGGTCACTTTGAACATCCAGAGAGCGTCATCAAACGGCGTATTTTCCACCAGGTCCTGATATTCGATAATCGGTCCGAATTCTTTTTTCCGAATGGATCCAGACCCCATCATCATGATATCAAAACTGCTTTCCCACTGCAGTAAATCGGCATATAGATTTCCCTGCTCTGTCTCCTGTATCCGCGACGGATGAGTCAACGTCCGTGCAAGATGCGTAATGACTCTGCGGTATTTGGCATCTGTTTCTCCCTGGTACCGGCCCAGCATATCGTCCATTACCGGATCATTCTCAGCAGTGTATTCATTGATCGGTATCCGGCGCCATTCGAGTTTTCTGATTTTGTTACGCAGAGTATCGTAAACCACGTCAAAACGGCCGATGTTGGATGTTCCGCTGCCAACCTGTACGATCGGAATTCCGTTAACGGTTTCCATCTCGTCCATCAGCGTATGGGAATGGCCTCCGATAATCAGGTCAACGCCCCAGTCCGGATGAAGAAGCGATGCCAGTTTACGGTCTTCTTCAATTCCGATATGCGTCACCAGGATTACCATATCGGTATGTTTCGTACGATAGTTATCGCAGATGATGCCGACTTCCTTAGCGGCTTCCTCAACATCGACAAAACTGCCGATGACTTTTTCCGACCGGGTCGACGCGATGACTTCATCTGTCAGAATCCCGACGAAAAGAATCCTGAGGCCGTTGATTCTTGCTTCGTAATAGGGAGCAAACAGGCGGGCATTGTTTAATGTGATAAACAGATTCGCATTGATAATCGGGAATCTTGCGCATTTTTCCAGAAAAAGCAAATGGGCAAGGCCATAATCGACTTCATGATTACCGACCGTTGTGACATCCGGTCCAAGAAGATTGATCATCTCAATTGTGGAGAGACCCAGATATTCAGAATCGATAATTGATCCCCGAAACATATCCCCCGCATTGACATAGATAACGGTCTCCTCTTCCCTTCTTGTTTTTTTCACGTAACCGGAAAGACGAGAAATGCCGCCTGTCGAGACTCCGTTAATCTCTTTTGGCAGAAAGTCTCCATGCAGATCATTGGAATGCAGAATCGTCAGGTTCTTTAGCGCCATGTTTACCTCCGCTCTCGTGACTATCCCTTTATATCCTGTTTTTTAGTATATCCGTCGACAATTCCAGCATCCGAATAGCAGCATCCCGGACAGCTGTAATCTGATCATATACAAGATCCTCAGACAGTACTCCTGCCGGCATATTTTCAGGCAATTCCAACTCGCAGTCTTCATACCACTCCTCGCTTCCATAGTATGAAAAAAGCTCTGCCATATGTTCCAGTATATCCTCCATGCGGTCCAGCTGATCATCTAGATTGGAAGTCACCTCTGTACATTCATTCAGATAGCCTTCCATCTTAGAAATACGTTGCAATGCATCGCTTTCCATTTTTACCTCCAAAATCAATTAAATTATATCTTTGAAGAGGGTTTTCCGATTATACCCCTGCATAAACAACAATACCGATCAATGCGGATATTCCGATCAGCCCTATGGGAGAAATACCTTTTTTCAATATTTTTCTCGAGCCAAAATATAGCAGCGCAAGAACGGCAGTTAAAATAATGACCAGATAATTAACAGAAATATCGGTAATTCTTCCCATACAGTTCTCCAGAATCATGTAGCAGCCTGTTGCAAGAATGATTCCGATGATGCACGGTTTCAATCCGTCCAGAACAGCTTTTACTGCCGGCTGTTTTAGCAGTTTGCTCAACAAGCCGGTCAGAAGCAGTACAATCACAAACGCCGGAAACACCACTGCGGATGTTGCAATCAATGCTCCGAAGAATCCCGCTTTTGAACTGCCGATATAGGTAGCCAGATTTACCATGATCGATCCCGGAGTACTTTCTGAAACCGCAATCATATATGACAGCATTTCATCATCAATCCATCCATATGACAGCACAACGTCCCGGATCAGCGGAATCGCAGCATATGCTCCCCCAAAGGAAAAAAGTCCAACTTGTAAAAAGCCGACCAGCAGTTCCAGATAAATCATCTTTCCGACCCCGCCTTTTCAAGATATTGCCGTATAAAGAAGTATGCAAGACTGATAACGGCGGCTGCCAGCACCAGTATAAAAGATGAGATCCGGAAACTAAACACATTGATGATGAGCATCAGGATACATGCCAAAATCATCATAGTTATTTCCACCGGTTTTCTTTTCATCTTCTGAATCATCCTCACAGCGGCATCTACAATCAGGATGCCAACTGCGATTTTAATGCCTCTAAATGCATGCGCCACCCAGGCAATCTCCAAAAAACGATCCAAAAACATGGAAATAAGGAATATGATACAAAAGGAAGGCAGTACGATGCCGGCGGTTGCCGCAACAGCTCCGATCAATCCCTTTTGTTTGTATCCGACATATGTGGCGCAATTGATTGCGATCGGTCCGGGTGTAGACTCCGCTATCACGGTAATATTCATCATCTCATCATGCGTGATCCACTGTTTCTTCGACACGCAGGAATCGTCAATCAGGGAGAGCATGGCATACCCTCCCCCAAAGGTGAATAATCCGATTTTTGAGAATGTCAGAAAGAGATCCGCTATCAGGTTCATTTTTAATCCTGCCTTGTCCCCATGCTTCCGAACAGCTAAACAAATTTCGCTTATCCGAAAGCAGTTTGCCGTTTGGTATGATTATAACATAGAACAGAATAGGCTGTCATCCCTGAAACGCAGGACTCGTTTTCTTTCAGATCCAGAATGACTTCTGATCTGCAGTGCAAGCAAAAAAAGTGATCCGCGTAAGCGGACCAGTTTTCAGATGTTCTCAATTAGGAATTTGATTCAGCGATTATTTCCTTTCGTTTTGAAAACCATAGACTAATCAGATAAAATGCGAGTGACAGCAGCATGATGCAAAAGCCGGGGATCAAAAGATAGGCATATGCCTGGCGGAGAAACGCTCCTCTTCGGTATGCAAGATTGATCATTGTTCCCCAAGTCGGATGATACAGGTCTCCAAAGCCCAAAAAACTCAGGGTCGATTCCATCATGATGCAGCTGTTGACACCTAGCAGGAACCGCGTCAGAAGAATATCCGCAAGATTCGGGAGCATATGCCGTATTGCAATCTGCCGCCGTGAAAAGCCCTGGACCGTTAATGCTTCCACAAAAGGTTGAACTCGAAGATGTTTCACACGTTCCCGCACGGCTCGCGCAGTCGGCGCCCATCCAAACAGCGCAATCAATGCAATCAGATGCCATCTGCCTGTCCCGATAAACGCCGATAAGACAATCAGCGTAATCAGTCTCGGGAGCAAAACAAAAACATTGATGATGCCGTCAAATAATCCCCCTAACACTCCGCTTTGTGCCGCAAGCGTTCCGATCACCACTCCCAGCAGCAACGTGAATATACTGCTCATCAGCCCTATGAACAGTGTATCGCGAGTTCCGTATACAAGCTCTGTGAAAACATCATAGCCAAGCGCATTTGTTCCGAGCAGATGATCAGCCGCAGGTTTTTCCCATGCTTCAAACATTTCCTTCTGCCCATATGCAGTAAAAAGCCGAGGCAGAACAGCTGCTGTCAGAAAAAGCGCCAGCAAAACGATCCCCAGAAGAAACGGAAGGGTTTTGTTTCTAAGCATAATGCTCCCCCTTCCTCTGTCGCGGATCCAGTATCAGGCAAATCAAATCTGTCACAATGATCGATGCTGTCATTATCGCAGTCGTAACAAACAAAATCCCCTGCATCAGCGGATAATCCAGCGAATAAACCGCATCTGTCAGTAATTTTCCCATTCCGTTAATGGAAAAGACATTCTCGATAACAAGCGATCCTCCGACGCACAGGCTTACACTCATGCCCACCATTGTCAGAAACGGCTGGATGATATTTTTCAGCAGATATCTCCAGCGGATTGTTCCGGCGTCAAGTCCCCGCAGTCTCGCATACAGAATATATGGGGCGTCCATTGCGGAAGCGGTTGTGTTTCGCATCAACAAATAACGCGACGGCAATGCTGCGACTGTCAGCGTGAAAACCGGCAGTACAAGATGCCACAGGCGATCTGCAAAGAACCCCGCATTTCCCGGTCTCATTCCGTTGCTGGAAAGCCCGGTATAGGGAAACCAGCGGTTCTGGAAACATAACAGAATGATTAGAATCAGCGCTATAACAAATGAAGGCACTGCGTTGAGCACAATCAGAAGCGATGTCGATATTTGATCAAGCACCCCGTTTTTCCGATATCCCGCATTGAGCCCCCACAAAAGACCGATCATGGTAGAAAGGATTACCGCAGGAAGGGATATCTGCAATGTTGCACCGATACGTTCCATGATCAGTTCGGATACGATAGTATTCTTTTTAAATGAATACCCAAGTGTTCCGTCAACAAGGGATTTCAGATAATAACCGAATTGCCTGTATCCGGGTTCATCAAGATGCAATGCTGCCCGATAGTAACTGATTTGTGAAGCTGTCAGATCCTCTTCCGCATATCCTGACAGATATGCAATCGGATTCCCTGGAAGCAGCCGTGGCAGGATGAAATTCCATAAAACGACAACGAGAAAGCAAACCACTGCAATCAGCATGCTTTTCACAAAACGCTTCATGGTCTGCTTCCTCGCTTCTTTTACATTGAAATCTTATTTATAATTGATAGACAGCCAGTTCTGAACATTGTTGAGTCCGAACACATTATCGACTACGATATTTCCCAATTTGGAAGATGCACCATATGTCAGCGCATCCCAGTACAGAGCGATCACCGGAACATGCTTGGCATAGAACTTCTGCATATCTGCAGCCGCATCAGTATACTCCTCCAGAGTTTTGGCATTGGACATTGCTCCAAGAACAGACTGGAATTCCTCGTCATATACCTGTGCGCCGCCTTGAACCGCATGCGTTCCGTCCACATAGATTGTCGCAAGGCCATTGCCCATTCCCATGCCGGCGGAAGTATAGCCGAACAAAGCTGCTTCCATTGTGATATTATTCTCGGAGAACTTATTGCTTGTCTTCGCATTGAAGGAGTTTGAGTCAAGACCTTCCAGTGTGACTTCCCCCCCGAAATCATCAACTGCTGTCTTGATCAGTTCCGCGCAGGAAACCAGATTTGCCCGGTCAGAGCGGAAAGTCAGTGTAAATGCGAAAATTTCTCCATTCCCGTTTACAAACTTTCCTTCGTCATTTTTTGCATATCCTGCTGCATTCAAGTATTTTTCCGCTTCTGCAAAATCTGTCTTCATTTTTTCTGTCGGCGTATAACCTACAGTCGGCACCGGGACAAAACCTGCGTTCGGAATTTCTGCCAGCGAGGAACCGACTTTGTTGCGGATGGTCTCATAATTGAGAATGTTTGCTACAGCATGCCGCAGATTTTCATCAGCAAACGGTCCCTTTGCGTTATTGAAGGCAAGCACCGCCGGAGCATTCTGTGCTGTGACACTGATCAACTGAACCGTTTCGGATGCTGCCAGAACATCCTGATAAGAAGCTGCGACACCTGTCGAATAGACCCATACCATATCGATATCGCCCTGCTGAAGCGCCATAAACATCGTATCATCGTTGTTAAACAAACGATAAACGATCTCTTTTACCTGCGGACGTGTCGGATAGGTCTCGCTTGCAACAAAAGTGATTGTTCCCGCGTCCTTATTGAAGTCTGAAAAGACATACGGACCATAGCCGAAACGCAACTCGGCATCTGAAGGCTCCTCTTTTCCTTCAAGCATCTGTTTCGGAACAATTCGGAATGAGGTCATGTTTCCAAGTTCGCGGACATTCGGAGATGCAAGCGTCAGCGAAATGCTGCGGCCATCATCCGAAAGTTTATAAGAAACATACTTGGCCTTTGTTGTTTTACCTTCCGCATCTGTCTGATCTGTCAGATTCGCGCTTCCGTTCGCATCTTCGTACTGCAATGTAAACAGAATATCTTCCGCTGTCACAGGGGTGCCGTTCTCCCACTTCATCCCATCTTCTACCGTATAAGTCCATGTTGTCGCGTCTTCAGTTGACCAGGATGCAACCAGAGGATGGAATGTACCTTCGGTATCCTGCCAGACAAGCGGCGGATGGGTGACTCCACTTGCGAGCATCTCATAGTTATACTCCCCGATTACCGCTTTTTCAATCACTGCTGTTGTGCCGATTACAAGTGTCTCAATCGGATAGATTGGCAGTTCCGGTTCGGACGACCCGGATTCAGGTTCTTTTCCCGGTTGTTCACTCACTGCTTCGGTATTAGAAGGCTGTTCTGTCTTCGGAACATCGGTCGCAGATGTGGCCTCTGAAGTCTGCCCCTGGGCAGTCGGTTTTGAACATGCGAAAAGAACAAACATCATCATCGCAATCAGCAGCGATAACATTCTTTTCATAGAATTATTTCCTCCAAAGTATGATTGGTGAATGAATACACTTTATCAGTAATAAATTTAATCAAATCTTTATCATGACTGATCAGGAGTACCGATCCGTTGTTCTTTTGCATCGCGTGCCGCACAAAGCTGATCACGTTTGCCTGAGTCGATACATCCAGCATCGAAGTGGCTTCATCCAGTATCAGCAAACGCGGATTGAACAGCAGACACCTAGCAATACAGATGCGTTGTGCTTCCCCTCCTGAGATCTGATGCGGAAGGTGGTTCAGAATTTGGGGTTCTAGACCTACGGAAAACAATATCTGTTCCGTCAGTTTTCTCTCCTCTTCCCTGTTTGTTGCAAATCTATGATAGCGTATCAGTTCGGAAAACCCGGACAACAGTTTCTGAGATGGGTCCAGCGCTGCATGCGGCTGCTGGAATACCTGCTGAATCACAATGCCGCGTTTACGATCATATGGCTGGTAATCCGATACAAGCGCTCTTCCATCGAGCAATATTTCACCTGCATCCGGACGCAATGTCCCGCAGATCAATCTGGCGACAGTTGATTTCCCGATTCCATTGTCCCCATATAAACCGACAACCGCTCCATCCGGAATCGTAAAAGATACATTTTCCAGAACAAGCTGTTTCCCGAATGATTTTTTCAGCTGTTTTCCTTCTATCATTGTCTGTTGCACCAGCATTTCCGGTCGCCGCTCTGAACACAGGCTGGTTCTTCTTTGCATCGTTCTCCTACTTTCGGGCAGCGCTGATAAAACGGGCAATTACCTGCTTGCTCGCGCAGCACCGGGGTCTCCTGCAATCCATTTGCAACAAGCGCCCCAATCAACGCCTGCGTATACGGATGCCAAGGGTTTCCTATCACTTCCGCTGCGGAACCCGTTTCGCACATTCTTCCCTTGCATAGCACTGCTGCCCAGTCACACAGGCGGGCTACAGAGATATCATGTGTAATAATCAGTTTTGCTGCATTGGGGAACAGATGGCTGATAAGCGAAAAGAATTCTTCTGTTGCCTTCTTATCCAGCCCGTTCGTCGGTTCATCTGCGAGAATCAGCTTCGGTTCTCCGATGGCTGCAAGCGCAATCGTTACCCTCTGCGCCATCCCGCCGGAGAGTTCAAAAGCATACTTGGACAGAATCTTCTGCGGATCGGAAAAACCGACTTCTTTCAGAATCTGATCTGTTTTTAATCTGCGCTTTAAATATGGAATTCTGTTTTTGCGCATTCCGTCCTGAAACTGTTCCTGCACAGTCAATGACGGGTTCAGGCTATCTGCTCCGCTCTGCGGGATATAAACGATTTCCGTACCGGTCAGCCCTGTCAGTTTCTTGCCCTTTGGCAATTCTTCGCCCCGATAGCATATCCGTTCTCCTTCTTGCTTCACATTGGACGGAAGCAAGCGCATGACAGATCGTGCCGTCATGGTCTTTCCGGAACCGGTTTCTCCAATCAGCGCAAGGCTTTCTCCTTCATGAAGCATGATCTCCACACCCTGCACAAGTATTTTTCTGCTCTTTGCAAGCTGCGCGTAGATGGTTCCTGTATTCAATTTCAGAATCAGTTCACGTTCCATGTCACCAGTGCAAGGCGCATCCGTCTTTCATCATGCAAAATGCCGTTTTCGGCGTTGCGCATAAAGTACCCCCTCAGATATGTCTGCGCATCCCGTTCTGATATGCCGAAGATTCCAAAATAAACCGAATACTGCGCAAGTATCTGGTCCAGAGTAAGATCATGCCGTGAAACGGTTTCCGTACTGAACACGCGGACATTTCTGCCCATCGCAGTCAGAATTTCTCTGTACCGGTCGCCATCTGTCATCATTCCCGCCGGATGCAGTTCCAATTCCTTCATCATTGCACGCCGATGATAATCATAACTTCCCGGGAGCACTGTCACGATGCAGCAGGTGCGCCGTGTTGCTGCCTCCATTTTAAGGATCTCTTCAATGTTGCAGATTGCAGGGCACATGGATATAAATGTTACATCAAAAACCTGTTCCGGTTCATATTGTTCCCAAAGGGCGCAAACCATATTCATATTTCCGATTCCGTAATCTGCCGCCCGTCTCTGCATCAATGTGATACCCGCCGGATTCATCTCAAGCGCCGTAACGTGTCTGCAACGCTTCGCCAGACGCAAAGCAAAATCTCCGTTCCCCGCTCCGATTTCCAGCAATGTATCATCAGGCTTCAGGATGCCTTCACAGATCAAAGTCGAAACAAACCCTGTCGGATCAAAACTGAAATCAAAAGGCTGCCCAGCCGCCTGCTTACTGAGGAACGAATAATAAGGCAGCCATTTACCGGCACGTTCAATCCTTTCCTCACGTGTTCCGTACCGATAGATTGCTTCCCAGTTCTGCACCAATGTTTCGAGTTGATTTGGAATCATTTGCATTAGCGGAAGACCTTCATTTTTGAAATCTTTCAGCTTCGTTTTTCTGTAGATTCTGAAAAAGAAAAGGGTATACGTTCTCTGATGAGAGTCGTATCCCTCCGTGGCATACAATAGAACAAAAAAACGAAGCTCGTGCGCTTCTGCGCACCAAACCGGCTCGTGCCGATTGCAGTCAGTATAACAGAGTCCCTTCCGCTTTTGAAGCCCCCTGGGGGGATACAAAAAGAGATCTCCCCCCTACGGAAGATCTCCCATAATGTCTCATTTCAGAAGTTTATCGATCGCATTTTCCAGTTCCGAAATTGCCTCCATGTCATTCTCTTCGACTGCATGGACAATGCAATGCTCAATATGATCCTTTAGAATAATCCGGCTGACAGAACCGAGCGCAGCGCGGACTGCCGCTAGTTGAACCAGCACTTCAGAACAGTCTCTCCCGTCCTCAACCATTTTCTTCACCGATTCAAGATGTCCGATTGCTCGGGATAAACGGTTTTTTACATCCTGTGTATGGGCATGTGAATGAAGATGTTCGTGATGTTCTGAAAGAACAGATCCTTCGTTTTTTTCTTCTTCCATCATGATATCTCCCTCATTACGGTTTCCCGCACCTCGGCGAGCGAAAGCCCCTTCTCGCGCGCTATCCGTGCCAGGTCCTCATATTCCGGCTTCTTCCGTGTAACGCCATAACCCTCTGAATATTTCACACGAACCGTCCCGAATGAAGTCTTCACTTCCCGGATTTGCCGTTTCAGCACATATCTTCTGGTTTCTGTCTCGCGGATTCCGATTGTGCTTGTATGCCGGAAAAATGCTTCCACAACCGCTTCTCGTCTGTCAGATGAGCAGATTGCCTGAAGCAATGTTCCGGGACGGCTCTTTTTCATCCCAATCGGCATAGTAAAGACTTCTACCGCCCCCGCCTCATAGATGCGCTCCATTGCATATGCAAGCTGTTCCGCCGTCATATCATCAATGTTGACGGATAATTCCAGCATTGTTTCGGAATCTTGACTGTCTGTCTCCCCAAGCATTGCTCTGACGCAGTTTGCAACCGGAAAATCTTTGTTTCCCATGCCGTAGCCAATCGCTTCCGTACGCATTACCGGCATTTTGCCAAAGCGATTCGTAAAATACTTCAGCAATGCTGCTCCGGTCGGTGTACAGAGTTCCCCTCTTATCTCTCCTCCATAAATAGGTACATCACGAAGGATAAAAGCTGTTGCGGGTGCCGGAACCGGTAATATTCCATGTGCGCAGTGTACCGTCCCGGAACCAACATGCACAGGGGATGCAATGACTTGCTCAGGAGAAAGCTGTTCCATCAGAAGACAGACAGCCGCTACATCCGCGACCGCATCAAGCGTTCCCACTTCATGAAAATGAATCTCATGTATCTCACGGTTATGCACATGTGCCTCGGCTTCCGCAACAATCTGATAAACCGCCAGAATATCTCCTTTGACTTTTTCAGAAACATTCAAACCGTCTATTATTTCCTTAATTGATGCGAGTGAATGATGCTCATAATCATGATGGTGTTCATGATGATGCTCATGATAATCGTGTTCATGATCATGGTGATGTTCATGATCATGATCATGGTGGTGATCGTGTGCATGGTCATGTTCTGCCAGAATCTCGCTCTCTTCCCTGCCATCTACCAGGACATGCATGTGCGTTCCCGTGATGCCGCATTTGGTGGCTGCTGTTTTTTCAAAAGAAACATGCCTAAGGCCGATACCATTGAGTTTCTCCATGAAGATATCCGGCTCTGGAAGAAGCTCCAGAAGGGCAGCTGTCAGCATATCTCCTGCAGCTCCCATACCACAATCGAGGTAAAGCGTCTTCATGCGATCACTCCCTATCATTTTCCACCAACCCGGCTTTGTTTAATGCAAACACCAGGAGCGGCACCAATACGATATGAAGAATAATTCCGGGCACTGCATTGAGTATCGCACCTGCAAGGAACATCTGCAATGTGAACGGTGTACCCGACAGTCCCAGCAGCAACCATTTGACCGCTCCCCAGACAAGTCTCCCGGCAATCATGGCAGCAATCAGCGTGACGTAAACGCTCCAGGGTTTTCTTGGGAGAATGCGGTACAAAATTCCTGATACAGCTCCATAAGTTGCAAGTTCGAACGCCATACAGACAGCATCCGGATAAAGTGCCGGCATTCCAAACAACAATGAACGAAGCAGTGGTGCGATTGCTCCGACAGCCAGACCCCATGGCCAGCCGCAAAGGAAACCGCAAAGAAATACAGGAATATGCATTGGGCTCAATCGCTTCCCGATTTCCGGAATCTGTCCGATCAGAAGCGGCAAAACCATGCAAAGAGCCAAGCACAATGCGGCGCACACCAGTTTCTTTAAATTCTTATTCATACATCCTCCGTCTATATGCTCAACAGCATTCTAAAAGCCGATCTGTTCATTGTTCTTTCGAAAAGAAAAAGATATCTGATCCGACTGTGCGGATCCGATACCTCCCCTGATACCTTTCAGATTAAAACAAGAAAAATCATAACCGACTTCTGTCGTTTCACTGACTCGTGTCAGCAATCAAATTATAAAGGAATGCGCATGTAAAGTCAATCGAAACAAGCGCCATCTCTCTTAAGATTCTGCCCCTCGGCATTATTTGCAAAGAATTCCTCTTTATACTTGATTAAAAAACTATAAAGGTTTAGAATACTTTTACATAAATGATTGTCAGGGCAAACGTCTGCCGATCTTCTGTCCGGGCAGGCGGTTTTCTTTTCAGGAGGAATCAGGTGAGCCTTTTTGAAATTTTTCTTTTGGCGGTTGGTCTTTCAATGGACGCATTCGCTGTCTCACTTTGCAAAGGGCTTGCAGCAAAAAAAGCCGGGATCCGCGAATGCCTTATCTGCGGAATCTGGTTTGGTATTTTTCAGGGTTTGATGCCTTTTATCGGATATCTGATCAGTTCCTGGTTTGAAAAATGGATCAGCATCGTTGCTCCGTGGGTGGCATTTATTCTTCTCTCCATCATCGGCATCAACATGATTCGTGAAGCATTCTCCGAAGAGGAGGAAGCCAGTGCTGAGTTCGGTGTCAGGACAATGTTTCTCCTTGCTGTCGCAACGAGTATCGATGCCCTTGCCGTCGGAATCACATTTGTCGCTGTCCCGATTGAAATCATCCCAGGAAGTCACCTTATCAACACTGCTTTTGTATGTGTCCTGATTACTGTTACGACCTTTATCATCTCTTCCTTCGGTGTGAAAATCGGGCATTTGTTTGGGATGCGCTACAAATCGGGCTCGGAAGTAATGGGCGGATTGATTCTGGTTTTTATCGGACTCAGAGCCCTTCTGGGTTCTTTGGATCAGTCCGCTGCATTAAGTGATACCGGGGCTGTTTTCCTGATGCTGATTCCTCTGATCGGGACTGTTTCCGGGGCAGCTTTTGTCTACATTCGGAAGTTTCATCTTTCTTCCGGTGTGCGCCGAATTCTTTCTGTTGCCAGCGCCTGCATCATGTTTTTCGTCTCTGCTTGGGGATTGATTGGTCTTGGAATCAAGGATTCGGACAAGTCAGGCCTTTGGAAGATTCTTTCTCTCATACTGAGCGTTTGTGTCGGTTTTGCGATTCAGGCGATCATCAATCGCCTGGTACCCCATACACATGCGTCATCCGGTCTGACCGAAGGCATGAACAGCAATCTCCCTCCGGAAGCAAAACTCATGCTCTCTGAGATCATTCATCATCTTCCGGAAGGCGTAGCCTTTGGATCTATCATTGCCGGACATCTGATGGAAGCCTCCTGGATTCCGTTCTCTGCCGCGCTGATCCTCTCAATCGGAATTGCACTCCAGAGTTTTCCGGAAGCTCTGTTCATCTCTCTTCCAATTGCCGAGCATAGTTCCGATACTGGAAAAGCATTCTTTATCGGTACTTTATCCGGAATTCCCATTCCTTTTCTTGGTGTATTAACCATGGTAATTGTTCTGCTCTTCCCCGTAATCCTTCCCTATGCCATTTCCGCTGCAACAGGCGCCATCATTTTTACAGCTTCAGAGGAAATGCGAAAAGCCACTAAAAACGTTTAAGCAAGACGCACTTTTCATGCTCTTTTCTATCCCTCTGTTTCAGAAAGAACCTCATCGAAGACACCCGATCAATACCAAAACCAAAGGCTCCCGAATCCGAGAGCCTTTTCCTTTTTGCAGTATTCTTTTTACCTCAATTTACCCGATAGACACCGGAATTACTTCGCCGCTGGGTGTTATATCATAATGATTATCATACAAAACCGATCCGTTCCAGAACGCTGTGCTGTCATAGATAACCAGCATGGGGCTTGGTACATCGTGAATTCGGCAGTTCTGGAAGGATGCGCCGTATACTGCGTACAGTACAACCCCTCCGATGGAGCAGTCATAGATCTCGCAATCCGTAAGCCTGAGGTCACTGCAGGTATACGCATTGACGCCTAAGGTTCCGCAGCCGTAGAGGCAGCAGCGATTCACAGTAATTCCGTTGCAGTTCTCAAAATCAAGAACCGCACCGGAACAGTCACCTGCTCCCTCGGTGTGTCCCATGGTCAGCCCATCAATCCGGATGTTGCTGCAGTCCTGGAAACAGATTACGTCCGCGTAGCGAGGCGCTGCCGTAAAAGCAGTGGCTGCAGGATCCGATCCTGCAGAACGGATTGTCAGGTTTGAAACACCGGTGATCACCAGCTGAGGCCCGTCATAGCATGTTACCCAACGATAATACTGGGTAAGATCAGTTCCATAAGTAACTGCGTCTGCCAGGGAAAAGTTCTCTTCATTCAGAATGATGGTGCGGTCCGGACCGATGGCTGCCAGAAAATCGTCTATATTCGTAACGACAATCTCTCCGCCCGGAGGTACCTCAGTTGGTTCCTGCCAGACGATCTCTTCTGATCCGGACATCTGTGCCGGAACCGCCAGAGCGGAAAAATCCTCTGCTGCAAGCGGCATTCCGTTCGAGTTTACAGCAGGCAAAGTGGACTCGCCATATCCTTCAGCGTACCAGCTGTCAATATCGTTCCGGTGAAAATTGCAATTGTCCACAACAACGGACTTTCCATAGAAAGAAAACGTATTCCGAATGACATTGTACATCACCCGGTTGGAAATAAAGCTGGCATTACCGGTATTGCTGCACTGCATCAGCATATCGGTAACATTGTCGTGGATCCTGCATCCGGAAACGGTAAACCCGGTTCCTCCGTTGGTCATGAACAGACAGTTGGCAACGTACTCGCTCCGCCATCCATTATGGTCGATCTCGGACTCCAGAACCTGTACATTATGGCAGTTGCTTGTTAATACAGCACTGTCGCTGCATTCATAGATACGGCTGTCTTTCACGAGTATGTTACTGCAGTTCACTGCCCAGACGCCCTCAGTGCCGCAGCCAAAGAGACCGCAGTCTTTTACAGTGACATCGTTGCAGCCGGTCAGATGCAGAACGCCACCCGAGCAGTAGCCCGGTGCAGGGTTGTGACCCGCAGTGATGGCTTCCACGGTCAGTTGTCGACAGTTAATGAAGCAGAGGACGCTGGCATAGCGGTCTTCTGCCAAAAGAACTGTCCCGTCCACTCCAGCTCCCTTGATGGTCAGACCGTCCACGCCGGAGATATGGAGTTCGTACCCCTGTTCCAACGTCGCTTCCCATCGGCAGAACCGGTTTCCGGTGTCCTTCCCGTAACTTGCAGCCCCTGCCAGATCATATTCTCCTGCAGCAAGTTCCACCGTAACATTAGGGCCTATTGCAGCCAGCAGTTCATCCACATTCTGCACCTGAATGACTTGTCCCTGCTGTCCTGCGGACGCGGTATTGCCCTCGAACATTGCGCTGTCAGCGGATGATGATCCTAAAACAGCTCCCATAAACAGCATAAGTCCTGCAAGAAGCATCCCCGCTGCACGTTTAAGATTCAAACGATTCATTCTTTTTTCTCCTGTATTGTTCTGTTTCCGCGAACCTGCCCCGTTTCAATCCTCCGCTCAATGTCATAAAAAGGTAATCCAATCTTCAGCCTATTCTTTCCGGAAATAGGTAGCTGTCAGGGGCAAGTTACTCTGTTGACTCTATTATATCAGAAAAACTTTCTTTTCTCATCATTGTTTGTTGGGATACGGCTCTAAAAACGCATGAAAATGGCGCATTGGGAGATCGTGTCCCCATACAATCCGCATATTCGGAATATTTTCGCGGTCTTCATAAAGCTCCTTAACTGCGGCAATAACATAATCCAGATGCTCACGTGTCAAGCGGCTGCGGTCAATTGCAAATCGCACGACATTTGCCAGTTCCGCCTGTTGCTCGGGTGTTTTCCGGTCATATTCCATGGAATAATCGCCTAACTCAGATACCCGGATGCCATAACGCCGAATCAGTTCAAGTGAAAAGCCTTCGCCCGCGAAAGTGTCATGGCCACGTTTTCCATCAAAAAATTCATCCATATTAATATATACCGCATGTCCGCCGGCGGGAAGGACAACCCCCTTGACGCCTGCTTTATAAAACCCCTGCGCCAGATATTCGCATTGGCGTACCCGTTCATCCATATAGTTAAAGTCACAGCTCTCGTATAATCCGCAGGCAAGCGCCATAATATCCCGTCCAGACATTCCGCCATAGGAATCGTTCCCGTAACAGGAGATCTGCTTTACTTTTAACAGAACACCAACATCGGTTTTCACACTGCCATCTGCATTAAAATCTGAAAATTTACGCCAGAAAATGCCGCGGTCGCGGAAAGCCAGCATCCCGCCCATGTTGGCATGGCCGTCTTTCTTTGCTGACATAGAAAAAGCATCACAGTAGGAGAACATCTCGCTCGCAATCTCAGCAATGGATTTATCCGCATAACCGTCTTCATTCATTTTGATAAAATAAGCATTTTCCGCCCAGCGGGCAGCGTCAAACACTAAAGGAATGTCATGCTTTTTTGCAACCCGGTGAATCTCCCGCAGATTCGCCATTGAAACAGGCTGTCCGCAAATTGGATTATTCGTGATGCAGGTAAAAATCAACGGAACATTTTCCGGACCGCATACACGGATCAACTGTTCCAGTTTCTCAATGTCCATATTCCCTTTGAACGGATTCTTCTCATAGCAGCCTCCCGCGGGGACTTCATACAGCAATTCCTTATTGTAAAGGTTGCGCGGAATAGAACCCATCTGTTTGATGTTTCCCTCTGTTGTATCAAAATGTCCGTTTGACGGAATGGTAAATGTTTTACCGGGATAACGGGCAGAGAGAATATTCCGTACGATTTCCATTAATACAGATTCTGCGGCACGCCCCTGCTGAATGAGAAATGCATTTGGCCGTTCCATCTGTGCTGCTCCGCCATTAAACAGTCCTCCCTCATATTCGCATAGATAAAGTTCATCCATCAGACGCTCCGCGTCACGGCAGTCTGTTCGTACGAGATCGATGGACTTTTTCCAGTTTTTTTCTCCTCCGCGTTCAAATATATCCCGGAAGGTATCAAGCAGGACATAGTATCCGGTGTTACGGCCGTAAGCTTCATCCCCCAAAAACAACGACGCCCACTGCTGATTGGTCATTGCTGTGGTACCGGAGTCCGAAAGCATGTCTACTGTCAGCATACCTGCAGGAAAAGCAAACTCATTATAATGGGTAGCCTTCAGGACACGTTCACGCTGTTCCACCGTGACATTCGGAATATCACGTACAGCAAAAGTAAAATGGTGCGGTGTCGGAACGTTCAAAGGGTATTCTTTACTCATGTTATTGTTCTCCAATACGCTTATTCTATCTTTTTTCCATTCTGCTGTTATTATATCAAGGCCGTTCGCAGATATCAACGTTGTGTCGGTTATATATATTTATCACCGTTCCAGGAAGAACACTCCCCCTTCTTCAAGCGGTGAGATGAATTCCGGAGAAGGAACGGTTGTTGATTATAATCATCATTATATCAAAACTTTTCCGTGACGGGTCAGGCTGAATGTGATATAATACGATCATTAAAAGAGAGCCGGACTGACAGATGAAGCGGGAAAGAAAGAACCGAAAAGAGAATACGGTCGATATGGCCTTCAAAGG
>JAFWJN010000051.1 GCA_017514685.1 Clostridia bacterium | reverse complement strand
TTGGCAAGAATACCGAACGATAAAATGTGGGAGGCTTTTGCCGCTATACCACAGGGCATTTACAAGCTCCGACCTCTAAGGCTTTAGTCGTAGGTCGGGGTAGTTGACCTGTGAACGGGATTGATTGCAAATGGTTTCCTTCCATGCTATACTGATTTCAATCGTATCGAATCGAGTAAAACCTATGAATCTTTACACTCAGTTATTATCTTATCACCCCTATAACGAGCAGGAAGAAGCCGACAGAAGCATTATGCTGGATGCGCTTCTGCGCTATGATGATCTTTACGACCGTTCCAATCTCGTTCTTCATCTGACTGCTTCTTCATGGATTACCAATCCCGGCCGTAATCAGATTCTGATGATCTATCATAACATCTATCATTCCTGGGCATGGACCGGCGGTCATGCTGACGGAGACCGCGATCTGCTTGCCGTTGCCATCCGAGAAGCGGAGGAAGAAACCGGTCTGCTATCCATCCGTCCCGTTTCTGATCAATTGTTCTCCATCGAGACCCTCACAGTTAATCCGCATGTAAAACGTGGAAAATTTGTTCCCGCTCACCTGCATTTAAACGTCACTTACCTTTTGGAAGCAAACGATCATGAATCCCTCAAGGTCAAGCCGGATGAAAACAGCGATGTTCGCTGGTTCTCTTTGGACGGAGCTGTTGAAGCCTGCAGCGAGCCCTGGATGTGGCCTGTCTACCGCAAGCTGAACGAAAAGCTGGAGGCCTTATGCAAAAACTGATTCTGATTACGGGAGACCTTGCCGCCGGGAAATCGACGCTTGCCGAACACATTTCCAAGCGTTATCAGATTCCTACATTTACCAAAGACAAAATCAAAGAGCTTTTATGCGACCGGATCGGATTTTCAAACCGGGAGGAGAATCTCAATCTCAGTTATCTTTCTTTTGATCTTCTTTATCATATTTTTGAATGCTTTGCTGATACGGGAAGTTCTGTGGTTCTGGAAAGCAATTTCCGTCAGAACGAACTGGACCGTTTAAAAACTGCAGCCGAACAAACCGGATACGAAATCGTAACGATCTTTCTTACCGGCGACCTTCATATTCTGCATCAGCGATATCTGAATCGCGCATCTTCCGGAACCCGGCATCCTGCGCACCTCTCTCAGAATCTTGATTCAATAGATGACTTTATCGCTGTTTCAAAGGCAAATGTTCCAAAATTCCTTTATGGAACGATCATCCCGATTAATACGACTCTGCCCGACAGTCCTTTTGATCTCTCCTGCGATGAAAGAATTGTTCACGCTCTATCCTCTTGCTCAGTATAATTCCGTTCCGATACTTTATTTTCTCACAAACTACAAAACGGTCTGCAATCGCAGACCGTTTAGCTTTTTCCTCATATGGAATGTAGCGGATAATCAGATGATATTCAGTCCGGATTCCGCATTGAACAGGTGCATCAGATCGGGATTGAACGTAATATTTACGGTATCCCCATAAGTGAACCCTCTCTTATACTCTGCCGGCAAGTCGATGTTCTGAAGAACCAGAACAACATCTTTGCCTTCTGTATTCACATGCAGATGTGTAGAGGAACCCATCATCTCAGAGACATCAACATTCGCGCTCAAGTGCGGAGCCTGAACGTCTTTTGCACAGAGCGAAATATGTTCCGGACGAATACCGAGTACAACTGCCTGTGCCTCAACGTTTTTCTCTTCAAACTCAGCCTGCTTCTCTTCCGTGAACGGGAATTCGACACCATTGACAACAACGCTGTATTTTCCGTTGTTTTTGCGGAGTTCCGCATCAAAGAAGTTCATCTGAGGAGATCCGATGAATCCTGCAACGAACAGATTTGCCGGATGATCAAATACTTCCTGCGGAGTACCGATCTGCTGAATGAAACCATCCTTCATGATGACGATACGGTCACCAAGGGTCATAGCTTCTGTCTGATCGTGCGTGACATAGATGAATGTCGTGTTGATTCTCTGACGGAGCTTGATGATCTCAGCGCGCATCTGGTTGCGCAGTTTTGCGTCCAGGTTGGAAAGAGGTTCGTCCATCAGGAAGACTTTCGGTTCACGGACAATTGCGCGGCCGATTGCAACACGCTGACGCTGACCGCCGGAAAGAGCTTTCGGCTTCCGGTTCAGATACTCGGTTATGCCGAGGATTTCCGCTGCTTCTTTTACTTTCTTGTCGATTTCTGCTTTCGGTGTTTTGCGTAGTTTCAGTGCAAACGCCATGTTCTCATATACCGTCATATGCGGATAGAGAGCGTAGTTCTGGAATACCATCGCGATATCACGATCTTTCGGCGCGACATCATTGACGAGTTTTCCGTCGATGTACAGCTCACCGTCTGTGATTTCTTCCAGACCGGCGACCATACGCAGTGTCGTGGATTTACCGCAGCCGGACGGACCGACGAAAACGATAAACTCCTTGTCCTTGATCTCGAGGTTGAAGTCATCAACCGCCGTGACCTTGTTGTCATAGACCTTCTTGATGTTTCTGAGTGACAAATCTGCCATACTGCTTTGACTTTAACAGTCCCGGAATTCTCCAACGAACTGCCTCACACGTCGCGCATTCGTCGATCGTGCGTTGCGACAGGTCTCCACACTGCCGCACCCCAAGCCGAGGGGATGAGTTTCCTCCTTTTTATTCAGCGTCCGCACAATCAATAAGTGGAGTGACTGTGTTCGCGCCTATTATCAAGGTGCGCCCATTTGGACTAATATATTATATCTAGGACCTCCCCTTGCAGTCAACAGTTTATTCGACTTTTCTTCAGCTGATTCGTGCATTTTTCTTACTGTTATCGTCCTGCTATCCAGGTCATCTCCCCTTGTAAAAAAAATCTGTATCCGTCAATTCTTGTTTTTATACTTCCGAATTTGTATAATAACAGTTAAGCATAATCATTTGTTATTCTTTAACAACCAAAGCGGAGGTGTTATGAATTTGGATTTTCAGAAGACGGTACTTGGGATCGAATTCGGCAGTACGCGTATCAAAGCTGTTTTGATCGATCAGAATCACACTCCCATTGCCAGCGGTGATTTCGAATGGGAGAACAAGCTCATAAACGGAGTCTGGACCTACAGTATGGAATTGATTCATTCCGGACTTCAAACCTGCTTTCAGAATCTGAAAGCCGATGTGTTTGCAAAATTCGGAAAAGAACTGACCACTGTCGGTGCTATCGGTATCTCCGGCATGATGCACGGATACCTTCCTTTCGATCGACACGGAAAACAGCTTGCTGAATTCCGCACATGGCGCAATACAATTACCGGTGAGTCCGCGAAAGTTCTTTCCGATCTTTTCGGTTTCAATATTCCTCAGCGCTGGAGCATCGCACATCTTTATCAGGCGATTCTGAACGGCGAACCCCATGTCAAGGATATCGCATATCTGACCACGCTTGCCGGGTATATTCACTGGAAACTGACCGGACAAAAAGTCATGGGTGTCGGTGAAGCAAGCGGCATGTTCCCGATTGACAGTGATACAAAAGACTATAATGAGGAAATGGCTTGCAAATTCAATCAGCTCATTGCTCCTCATGGTTTCTCATGGAAGTTAAGAGATATTCTCCCCCATGTGCTTTCTTCCGGTGAATCAGCTGGCAGATTAACAGAAGAAGGCGCTCTTCTTCTCGATCCATCCGGTGCGTTTCAGCCCGGAATCCCTCTTGCTCCCTGTGAAGGCGATGCCGGGACAGGCATGGCCGCAACGAATTCCGTTCGGGTCCGTACCGGTAATGTCAGCGCGGGCACAAGTGATTTTGCAATGATCGTCACAGATAAAAAACTTGGTGTTCACAGAGAAATCGATATGGTAACGACGCCTGCCGGAATGCCCGTCGCTATGGTTCACTGCAATAATTGCACCAGTGATATCAACGCCTGGGTCAATCTGTTCGGAGAATTTGCCGATCTGATCGGCGTACATCAGGATAAGGGACGGTTGTTTACCTTGCTGTTCAACAAAGCGCTCGAAGGCGATCCCCAGTGTGGCGGACTGATATCCTACAACTATTTTTCCGGTGAGGGCGTAACGGATCTCGACGAAGGACGCCCCGTCTTTGCAAGGAAGCAGAACGCTTCTTTCACGCTCGCAAACTTCATGAGAACCCATCTTCTCTCTGCACTTGCCACGCTGAAAATCGGTATCGATATTCTAACGCAAACGGAACAGGTCGATATCGATAAGCTCTATGGTCACGGCGGATTTTTCAAAACACCGGGTGTCGGTCAGCGTATGCTCTCCGCAGCTGTCGGAGCGCCTGTATCCGTCATGGAAACTGCCGGTGAAGGCGGTCCATACGGTATGGCGCTGTTAGGCGCATATCTGCTATGGAAAGAAGATGGCGAGTCTTTGGAAGACTACCTCGACCAAAAAGTCTTCAAAGATGCTACGACCACTACACTTACCGCTGATCAGAAGGAGATCGAAGGTTTCGCTGCATTCTTATCTGATTATCAAAAAGCGCTTCCTCTGGAACGCAAAGCAACGGAGGTACTCTGATTATGTTGGAACAGCTGAAGCAAAAAGTTCTGGAAGCAAATCTTCTGCTTCCGAAGTACGGCCTTGTCACTTTCACCTGGGGTAATGTTTCGGGAATCGACAGAGAACGGGGACTTGTTGTCATCAAACCTTCCGGTGTCGAATATGACGGTATGACCGTCGATGATATGGTTGTCGTGGATCTTGATGGCAACCGAGTTGAGGGAAAATGGAAACCGTCCTCTGACACTGCTACACATATTGAATTGTATAAAGCGTTTCCGCAAATCGGCGGCGTCGTTCATACTCATTCCAGTTATGCCACCAGCTGGGCACAATCCGGCAGAGATATTCCCTGCTATGGCACCACTCATGCAGATTATTTTTACGGATCGATTCCCTGCGTCCGCTGTCTGTCAAAAGACGAAATTGAAGAAGCATACGAATCCAACACCGGAAAATTGATCGTGAATGAATTTATGCGCCTTCATATAGATCCGGACGCAATGCCTGCAGTCTTATGCAGATGTCATGGTCCTTTCACCTGGGGAAAAGACGCCATTAGCGCTGTGCATGCCTCTGTAGTTCTCGAAGAATGTGCAAAAATGGCATACCGTACGGAACTGATCAATTCCGGCGTGCAGCCTGCTCCATCCGAACTTCAGGATAAGCACTATTTCAGAAAGCATGGTGCAAACGCATACTACGGTCAGGGGAACTGATCCTGATTAGCAAAAAAATTCCCGGAATCATAATGATTTCGGGAATTTTCTGTTATAGTGGAGTTATTTGGCTTCTTTGATTTTGTCGTAGTAGTTATCGATATAATACTTCATGATTGCTTTTCTCGTAACGATTCCGATAAACATGCCTCTGTCATCTACTACCGGGACAAAATTCTGATTGGTAGCGGTACGCAGCAATTCCTCCACGCCCGTCATAACCGTGACCGGGGGATTAAAATCCGTCCTCATCACGGACGTCATCGGAATGGTTTCCCATTCTTTCGCGTTCTCTGTGTTCAGAACACCTCTCAGCAGATCTCCTTCTGAAACACTTCCGCAATAATAGCCTTGCGAATCGATTACAGGCACGGCCGATCTTCCGGAAGCACGAAGCTTTTCAATTGCCTGTCTGAGCGTATAGTCCTTCTCCAGCACGCATACATCGCACTTTGGCGTCAAGAAAAACAGAAGATTCATTCGATTCTCCTTTCTGTTTTCTGAAGCCATTATACCAGAATTTTACATTGCAAGCAACCGTTTTTAGAATTTGTCACGGGAATGTTACAAATTCGATCTGCAGGACATATCTGTCTCAATGATTTCTCAAAGTCTGGAAAGGATTCCGCCTTCCGCACGAATGCTGAGCACGTGACAGCTTCCTCTCCCGAGTGCTGCATCGATTCCTTTGCGGAAAGCATCCACTTTATCTTTCGGGACAAACGCCTGGATCGTTCCCGCGAAGCCGCCTCCGTGCACTCTGTACGCCCCCTTGCCTTCCAGTAATTTATCCGCAAGTGCAAGTGCAATCGCCATGTTCTGATGACGAGTCTCGCCATTTGGAACAACATTCTGGAGCAATGTCCAGGAAGATCTTCCGGATTCCATTACAAGATCGAAATAAGTCTGGATATCATTGTTCTTCAATGCTTCGATCTGATGTGCCACCCTTTTGTTCTCCGCAAAGAAATGGATTGCTCTTAATGTCGCCCGGTCGCCGCACACATCACGAACGATGTTAATCATGGCAAAGAACTGATCTTCGTCCACATTGCGGAGATATTCTTTTCCGAAGATACGTGCAACTGCCTTCATATCACGAGGAATCGCGGCATATTCATCTGTCAGGTCAGCATGGTTGGCTCCCGAATCAATGATGCAAAGCGCATATCCGTTGGCATCAAAGCTGAATCCGATCTGTTCGATCACTGGATTTTCCGGATCCGCAAAATCTATTCCGATAATACTTCCGAGAGAAGAAGCCATCTGATCCATCAAACCGCAAGGCTTTCCGAAATACATGTTCTCCGCATATTGGGAAAATTTCGCAATTTCAACAGGAGAAATAGAATTGTCGGCGTATAATCCGTTCAGAATTGTTCCGATCAGGTTTTCAAATGCAGCAGAGCTGGAAAGACCGCTTCCCGGTAAAACGGTCGAAACAGCGTAGACGTCAAATCCGCCGATAGCAACACCTTTCTGAACAAACCTTGCTGCTACGCCTCTGATCAGAGCAGCGGTAGTTCCCTGTTCCTTTACCTTTGGCAAAAGGTCATTGAGTTTGATCGTTACCTTCGGATAGCCTTCAGACTGAACGCTGATTTCATCCCTGTTATTTTTTGCAATAACGGCTTCCGTAACCATATTAACCGCTGCCGCAAGTACACGGCCATGCTGGTGATCAGTATGGTTTCCCCCTAATTCGGTACGACCCGGTGCCGCCGCATAATACTCGGGTATTTCATCAAAACATTCTTCAAACCGCGTAATCAAGCTGTTGATATCCATGTGTCTTTCTTTTCCTCCTGCATGCTGTAATAATGCTCAATTGGATATTCTTATGATAACCCCAATTATGATGTCCGTCAATCTTAAGTATATTCTATATTATCGTTTTTTCGCTCACGGATTAATGATTTTAAAAATTAAGGGTTGACATTTTTCGTCATCTTTGATATATTACATAGTGCGCCGCGGGGTAGAGCAGTCGGTAGCTCGTCGGGCTCATAACCCGGAGGTCGGAGGTTCAAGTCCTCCCCCCGCAACCACCAAAAAAGTCCCTATTTTAGGGACTTTTTGCTTTCTGTATGTTCTTTTCTCTTATGCAAACAGTGCGTATAATTCAACTATAATTCAACTTGCCTTGAAAAATCCGGTCTTTTTACGCTTTTTTGAGAAATACACTTGCAAGGATATCTGCATTCTTCTGATCAGCTTCCGCGATCACATGAGCGTAAATATTCGCCGTCGTGCTGACTTGCGCGTGACCGAGCCGCTTTGATATTGAAACGCTGTCAACGCCGTTGAAATAAAGCATGGACGCCATTGTGTGCCGGAATGCGTGCGGATTGATATGCGGCAGTCCGTGACGCTTTGAGAACTTTGTGAGCCATGACGTCACGCTGTCCGGATGCATCGGCTGACCGTTGTCCTGTGCGAACAGGAAACCTTGATCCTTGTAGTATTCACCGAGCCGCAGACTTTCTTCTAATTGCCACGCACGGTAACGCTTCAGAAGCTGCATTGTCTCCGACGGCAGAACGATCCAACGCACGGACGTCTCTGTTTTCGGTGTGTCTTGATATATCCCGCGATCCGGTTCATACAGGATCGAGTTTTCGATGTGGATTCTGTTGCCTTGAAAATCAACCGCTGACCATTTCAAGCCGAGGATTTCCCCACGCCGCGCCCCAGTGATCAAAAACAGATGTGTGATCATCTTCCATTTGATAGGTTCAGATTCAAGCGCGTCACGAATCGCGTCGATCTCCTCCGGCTGAAAATAGTTTACCTCTTTTTTCTGTGCCTTTGGCAGCGTTGCCCGGCTTGCCACGTTGAACGGTACAAGTCCCTCTCGCTCTGCTTGATCAAGAACCGTGTGAATGAGCCGATGATGTTCAAGCACAGTTTTCGGAGACAGCTTCCCGCCGTGCTTGTTTTGTCCATTCTTTGACAGCGCAGAATAAAAGCTGTTCAGATGATCAGCACGGAGGTCTTTCAGCTTCATGTGTCCGATCGCCGGATAGATACGCTTTGTCAATTCTTTGTAACGGCAGAGCGTCGAGTGCTTCACGCCGCGCTCCTCTTTGATAGAAAGAACATAATCGCAGTATTCGGAGAATTTCAGCCGCGCGTCAGTGGCGATCCCTTGCTTGCATTCCTTTTCAAACGTCGCAGCAAATGCCTCTGCCTTTTTCCGTGCGCTTTTCTCCGTCCATGTGTCCTGTACGTCAAACGTCGTTGTCCACGGCTTCAGCTGCTTTCCGTCAGCGCCGCGCCCACGGTGAACGCGAATGCAATATGAAATCAGCTTGCCGTTTTTGTCCCGGCGCTCTTGAATGTTAGCCATTCTTTTTATCTCCTTTCTGTTTGATAGCAAGATATTCGTTGGAAATATGCGAAAGGTTTTCGATGATCCTTGTTTGAAGAAGCGCTTTTACAAGATTCACATCGTATATTTTCATCGGCTGACCCTCTAAATTCAATTCCAATAGATTCCCACTTTCTTCTGATGGACGCTCCAAAATGAATCGTACAAGGGCAAGGAGGTATTCACAATTACTGTTTTCGATAAGAACCGAAATAACGTCCGACAATTCTTTATCATTGTCTTTTATTCTATTCAATTTACAAATAGCCCCGACGGATAATCCGGTCACCATGTTGACAGCTTGCAGACTTGTGTCCCTCTGCTGCACATTCGTAATGCCAAGAAGATAGTCCACAGAAACCTGATAGAAATCTGCAATCTTTATAAGATTTTCAGTTTTCGGAAACGCTGTCCCTTGCTTGTATTGATTAATTGCTTGCACGGTGCAGCCAAGATGATTTGCAAGTGCTGCCGGGTCTGTGATTAACTCTTGTAATCGTTTTGAAAATGGACTGTTTGCCCTATCCCATACGGAACGGTCATAAGTTTTATTTGTCGCATTTCTCACAAAAACACCTCCATAAAGAAATACTTTCATCATAGTTATTATAGCAAATATCACTTGCTTTTGTCAATGGGTTTCGATATAATACCTTCAGAAACAAGACGAAACTCTAACATAACGGAGGTGCTTTTATGGCAGAATATAAGACCATTCGTCAGGTAGCTGCAAGCGGTCTGATTTCAGAATACTTTTTGCGCTGCTTGGTAGCGCGTGGAGAATGCCCCGGTTTCCGATCCGGGAACAGATTTCTGATCAATGTTGAACAGTTGAAAGAAAAGCTGAACGAATTGAGCCGCGAGAAAGGAAGCGAAACGGTTGGAGAATAATCCTAGCAAATATACGCCGAAGGTCGCGGACGCATTCGGAGACGCCGAACAAAGGTTTGTATGGAATCCATATATCCCTGTGGGCGATTATACCGTGCTGATGGCTGACGGCGGCACAGGAAAGACAATCCTCTGCTGTGGCATAGCTGCCGATTTGAGCCAAGGCAGACGGCTGCCCGGTGAAATCGAAGATCGAGAGCCGCAGAAGGTTTTGATCATCAGCGCAGAAGATAGCGGCGAACTGCTGAAAAAGCGTCTTGCTGCCTCTGATGCGGATTTGAATAATGTTCTTAACAAAGGCGAACGACGCCGGAAAGGAATAAAAATGGATATCGTACAAGACGTGTACAACTCACTGGAAGCAAGCACGAAAGAGGTGCAGAAGATCGTCGCAGAACAGAACGATCTTGAAGAAAAAGTAAAAAACGGGCGTTATAGCACAGAAACCGTGCAGAATGAAATCAAGCCGCGCATTGACGATCTGAAGCGTAAAACGAATGCGCTATCAGAACAGGCGGTTGCAGATGCAAAAGCGCTTGTATCGAAATACAGAGCAGAGATTGAGGAACGGAACAATCTTGATCCCGCAGAACTGAACGACGATATCAAGCTGCTGCAAGCCGGGATTCCGCTTTCTGCGCGTGATGTGGAAGTCATTTTGAAGCGGAACGAGAACAACCGGACTATGACCACGCTTGCGCTGCGATACGCCGAGCAGCACGATTTGAAACTTGATCACCGTCCATATACTTTTGAACTTGAAATGAAATCCGCAAGAGAAACAGCCGACGCGCTTGATCAAGTATTGATTTATTATCCGAACTGGATCGCTACAGACCACGCTTTCACGATGCTTGATAAGTTTTTCGCTTTGAATTGATCCCGCATTGATTGCCATAGTACACAGGAAGCCGTCCGTTTTTCGCGGGCGGTTTTCCTTTGTTTGTAATTCAACAATAATTCAACTACGTTGCAAAAAGTTGAATTATATTAATAAACGATAAACAACGGTAAAATCAAAAAAGCCAGTGTTTTAGGGACTTTTTTAAACTGTATAAAACGATAAAAAACGCCTTGTGGGGAACTCATAACCCGGAGGCCGCAGGTTCAAGTCCTGCCCCCGCAACCAAAAAAGTGCCCTAATTTAGGGCATTTTTCCTTTTTGGCTCTTTCGCGAGACGTCATTTTTTGGGTTTTGACGACACTTTGACGACACTTTGACGACACCGGCTTTTTGGAGGTGCCGTTCATCACCCGTCATTTTCAAGGTTTTATGCATAAAAAAGACGGCAGATCGAGTTCCGATCCCCGCCGTATTCAAAGTGTTTTTCTTTTGTCTAACCTGTAAGGACATAAAATATGTTCTATTTCCTATTTCCAATTGATCGATAATCAGCATATCTGCCGGCAGTCATTCCACATCACGTAGGTGATCTAAAGAAAGCCAGCAGGCGGATTCGTGTTCCAGAATGTCCAATTCCCCCTGAAAGATGGTGCAATAACAGACTATTGTGCTTGCTACAACGAACATTTTGGGTTTTGATTGGCTAATTATCTCCAACGTTCAATTAAGGGAAGGTTATCGGCATTTATCTTTCCGTCTACAAATGCAACACTATATCTGGCGCGGGTAATTGCAACATACAGTCGTGCGCGGCTTCTATCTTCTAATTTCGAATTTGGATCTTTTATCCATGATAGAATCGGCTTGGTAGGATAGATTAAGACACGATCAAAGGTTAGCCCTTTTGAATCTCCAAAATTAATCGCCGGTGCATTTTCATTTACAACAACATTTCTTTTGTCTCGTAGTTGCATTGGGCTGTATTCTGCAACATATCGACTCACGTCTGTAGGCGCAACGAGGAAAATACCGTCATGCCCTGTACTCGGCTTATTGTTTCCGGTCATTGAAGGATAATTTGGATAAACTGTATTTGCAAAATTACAGATTGATGGATGATTGCGATGTGAAACGCATAAGGTTGTCTCATCAATTAGCGCAGATTTACACTTATCTCTTAAATACCTAGCTATATCCCCATTTTTGTATTTTTTATTCATTGCCTCATCATGCGTATGATATGTTACCTGCCGTGGGTCTCCAACCATTAAGAGATTGATATTCGCATGATACAACAGATTAATCAATTCCAAATCATATCCTGCCAAGTCCTGCACTTCATCGATGAAGAAGTTAGGAAAAGCACGACATATTCTATCGATCACAAGACCTCTCGTTTTTTCATTGGCTTTGTAAACGAATTTAGAGATTTTATCTGAGTATAACTTTCTGGATTTACTGAAATAGTATGGCTCGGTATCATTTTCTCCATAGTATACCGGACCTACGGCTGACTTATATTTAAAACCTGACCTTGAATTGACCAATAGCATACCGTTGATCTTGCCGTCACAAATAACGCTTTGATATGGCCGAACTCCGTGCTGAAGAAGAAAGGTAAACCAAGTCATTATGGTTACATTGGCCGGAATGCATCCATGTGACTCAACAAACTTTTCCCGAATGCTTCGTTCATTTGCATCAGTAAAGGTTGTTATCAAAACCTTTTCTTTAGATATTTTAAGTGCCTCATTAACCAAGTAGGTTGTCTTTCCAGAACCGGCACCTGCTACAATCAACTTACTACTCATCTCTTACAGCCTTTAAAATGTATTCAGGATAGTTTACTCTTTCGGTAGCGCCAAAGATTGCCAATGCACATTCTGTTTTGTTATTCTTCATGCATTTCCTCAGTTCATCCTCGGTAGTAAAATTCTTCCCGAAAAGGACATTAAACGAATCAAGGCTATTTTCCTTCAGTAGTTTTGGCTCAAGAGTATTGTAATTATATTTGGAAGTATCATTTTCATTGCCGTCGACAGTTTCGTCAAAGCAAATGCTTATTGTTTGCTTTGCATGCTCTCCAAGATAATTGAAATACTTTTTCTTCAATGCATCTACATCACCATCATTGTCTGTAACGACATAAGTGGGAATGCCAAGTTTATCTGCGAGTTCAAGGAACCTAAGGAATGTCAATCCTACTGAAATAACATCAACTCCGTCTGCAATCGGAAGACGACCATTATGTAAGTCCATATATGCTCGTTGTACAATCAACTCATCGGAAGCCCCCTCAACAAGGATTGCTTTACGACAAAGAACAAGACGCAGCGTGTCATACCCGGCTATCTTTTGAAAGAAATCAGCCGATTCTAACTCTGTAATACGTGTGGTTTTTGCATTTTTAAGTAGAATGAGATTAGATAAACCAAGCTTGTTAGCAACGAAACTACTATGTGTAGATACCAAAATCTGCTTATTTCCATACTTATCCGCAATTATGGAAATAAGTTCGTTTAGTCTTGAATACGAAAGATGACTCTCCGGCTCTTCTAATAAGATGATCTCAGCATTACTAGCTTTCTTATGGCTTAAGGCCAACTCTGTTTTGATTACACACTGTGCCCCTTTTCCTATATAGGTGAATGGAACGCCGGATATCTGTGTGATCAAGCTTGATTCCCATGCGTTTTTACTGCCTTGATCCGCACTTAATGTGACATCGCCTCTGACGATTGTTGATTCAGCGCTGATTTTAGCATTGATGTTTTCGATGGCAGGATCGTTGGCAAAGCCGTCTATCATCCTGCGATGAGCTTGAGATATGGCTATAACATCATCCGGTTCTAACAAATCCTTTACGATTCTGGAGATATATACGTCTGAACCATTCTGATAACGGTAGTTTGAAGAATCAATGAACACGGATTTCATCGGAATCATCCGCGTAGTAACGGATGTTCTTCCAAAGTTGGTCCATGAAGCAATATAGTACTCCGTTGGCAGACTCTTTATCTCTTTGCTTTGTACCAACTTTTCATATTCTTCCTTATACTGCTCCGCAAAAGCAATCTCAAATCGAAATCCCTCGACCTTATCCTGCTTATCAGTATTATCGTTGCCTTCAAATGCGGGATCAATAGAGCCGTTGAAATAGATTTCTATCATTAATCCGGGAGGCGAAATCGGGGTCTTTGAATTAAACGAAACCAAGTATTCTTGAATGGCGTCGCTATTGATGAGATACGGAGATATTTCATTTTTGATTCCACGTCCACAGTATATTCCGGTTAGAGCAAGGTGTATGGCTTCCAGTATAGTTGATTTGCCAGATTCATTATCTCCAACCAATATGTTTAGTCCAGGATTGAATTCCGTTTCAAATCTACGAAAGCATTTGAAATTCAATATCTTGATTTTCTTAATAGACATGTTGTTAAACACTCCTATCTACAATGTATTCCTCTTAGTAAAATAAATTTAAAACCCCATTATTGCTGTTTTAAGTGTGCTGTACTGATCGCTAACTCTTACTATTTCACCTTAGAATAGAATATGGTATAACTCATCTTCGACCGTATCCCGCACCTGTTTCGCAATGTGTTTGTACGTTTCCTTCGACAGCCCGATTGCTTCGGCGACGGTGTAGAGATCTTTGATCGAGGGGTTCGAGCCGTTGCCGTTCACGGTGGTTGCGTGTTCGCCGCCTGTGCTGTTGCTGTAGGTCAGATCGTATGCCGGGGCGAGCCGCCAACCGGTTTCCGGTTCGTACAGAAACGAAAAGTTCTTGGCGTGATCGTCGTGGTTGTGTGCAAAGACGTTGAAGCACATCAAGCGGTACAGCTTCTCGACCTCCTTGTAGCTTTGCGTCAGCGCAAGTGTGAGCTTCATGAGCGTATGATAGTCCAGCGTCGGGAGACGGTGCGAATGCTCCAAAAGCGCCGATGCGGACAGCATGTGAATGCGCTCGGTCCCGCGGCGATCAAACCGCTTTGTACCGAAATAGCCGTCGCAGGTCTTGGACGGGAACAGGCGAGTTTCGCTCATTTCGATCCCGCACTTCTTCGCGCATTGGCTGTATTCGTATTCGATCCGTCCGATCCCCGGTCCGTCGATCGTGGAGGGGAACTTAATGATCCAGTCCTCGCCGTCCACCTCCGTCATGATCTTCGGCCGCGCGCCGCCGGAGGAGCCGCCGAGCCGAAACAGCTCGTCCAGATCCTCGGAATACGCGGATTTCAGAATGCGGCTGCACTCCTCGGCATAGTAATCCAGCTCCTTCTGCGTCGTCTCGCTCTGCCACTGCACGGACGGTCGATAGGTCAGCGCGCCCATGCCGGACTCGCCGACGATCGCCAACCGCTGGAGCGCGTTGATCGCATTCGGGTCCTCATGCTCTTTGAGAAGCATCCGATCCACTAAAAGCCGTCCCCATCCGTCCGGCAGACTGTCCGCAAACACGCCGAACAATCCCTCGAACGGATCGTATTTCGGAATGAACACACGATCGTCGAGCGGCAGCGTGAACGGGCTGATCGAAAAGCCGTCCTTGAGCCAATCCGCGTCATACTGGAAGGCGCCGAGCCATCTCTGATACAACGCGAGCGTGCCGACCTTTCTCCCGTGATACAGCACATCCAGTGACTTAAAGGTTTCCATCGATGATCTCCTGAATAGACTTGATTTCGGTCGGCTTGAAAATCGTCTCGAACGGTGCAGTTTCGCCGAGCACCACAGCAATCTTCAGCAGTGATTCGAGCGAGATTTCCCCGATCTGCTCAAAGCGCTTCATCGAGCCGTAGCTGATCCCCGCCTTTTCGGCAAGCGCTTTTTGCGAAAGCTTTCTGAGCTTACGCAGCTTCTTTAGATTCGCGGCAATTTCCATGCCGAGCTCTTTCGGTGTTTTCATCATATCCATGCTCATATTTTAGCAGATATGATGAGTTTTGTCAATAAACTGATAAAGTATTAGCATCTTAATGACTAGCGTAGTAATCTATCTTGTATGTTATCTTGCATGTTATCTGTACCTTTTCCAAAAACAGCAGTGCACCGGTTACCCGATGCGCTGCCGTTCTGTTCGCGTGCTGCATTATCTCTCATTCGCAAGAACTTCGATTCTGTTACCGAGATGTTCCGTGACGTGCTGGTTCAACTTCTCGATCCCCGCGCTTTCCTTTTCCGTGGATAGGTGTGTGTAGATCTTCATCGTAACGCTGAAATCCGCGTGACCGAGCAGCTTCTGCGCCGTCTTGACGTCTACATCCGCATCATAAAGCATGGTCGCATAGGAGTGACGCAGTTGATGCGCGGTAAACGGTTCCATCGCCTGCACCGCAGGAATGAAGCAGACCTTGCCGTTTTCGTTCTTTGTCCGCACCTTGTCCCGACCGCCGGCGCAAAGGTTCAGATAGTGCATATAGCTGCTCCACGCCTCCGTGTATGCCTGTGCGCTCATGATGTCCCCCGTGCGCATCGCCGGGCATACATACATCGAGATTGCTTCCCTTCTCGCCTTGAGCAGCGCGGGCATGATCGCGTCCGGAATCGGGACGATGCGCGTGCCAGCCTTTGTCTTCGGCTTCTTCACCGTCGTTGCGTTCGTCGGCATGTCCGCCGCCTTGCTGACCGAAAGCGTTTTTGCCTTGAAGTCGATGTCGGTCCATAAAAGCGCGAGCAGTTCACCGCGCCGCAGCCCACAGTACAGCATGATCAGTGCCGGTATCAGCCATTAGAAAGCATGCTGCAGGGTGTTGCGACACATGAATCATTCTATATTTAGGTCTCTGTTCTGCTTTCATTCGAATCGGCATATCGAGAACATATTTGTATTTCGTTTTTAGATAATCCCGATATCCATCAGCAAATAGCTTTTCAGCAGTATAGCCATCATAGTCTCCTCTTTGATATCCTCGTATTATTTCTTTCCAATAATCCCCACCTGCAATAGCTGTGAGTAATTCTTCAGACTTTCGAATACTCTCTGCATCAGAAATATCAAACTCCGTAGGTGAGTACTCTACCAGCTCTTCCAATCCTTGAAATGCTTCATCTTTGTCATACTCGACTTTCATAACTCTACATGCATCTCTAATAAAACCGAACGAATTAAAGTTAATCAGCATCTCAAAAGAATTGAACCCATAACCCTGTAGTTCGGCAAACAACCCAGAGTCAAGTGCTTTTATCCCATAAGGATCAACATATAAAAAGACATTATATCCTTGTTTGTCTTGCAATTTCTTTCTAATTGTATCTTCGAATCTCCCACTGATGATTTCTGGAGTTCCCCCAATGCATTGGAACGAATCTACATTCTTTTTAAGATCTGCTGCGTGATTCAATTCGATAAAACAGAATTTGATTGCATCAGGCAATCTTGCTTGACTCGCAGTACTACTTGTGAGCCGCTGATTTCTAATATCCATTGCAATCAAAGGAGAACCGAGCTCTCCGTCATCGAATCTTCCTTTACCTGCGAAACAATCCACGTAATAGATGGGTCGTCCTGTATGAAGAACCTTCTGAAAATATTGTGGCAGATAGCAACCAAGTAGAGAGTCTTTAATCTTAGACCAATCTTTTTTCTGTTTGAAGAAATCTTTGTTATTCTTAGGCATACATCCTCCATATCGCGCTTTCAAGTCGTTGTGAAACAATACCTTCCTTATATCGTTCTTAGTTTTTTGTATATGCGATCTCATTCAGTTTTCGCTGCAGCTTGTCGAGATCGCTTTGAGTGAACGAATCGGGATCCATGCCGGAGGTAATGCAGGCGGAGCGGAACTCCGCTGTGTCGATCGTGTCGTTCGGACTCTCTGCAAGCTGCCGCGCGACGCAGTTGATCAGCCCGTCGTCGGTGTCCATATAGCCGTATTCTTCCAATGCGGCAAGTTGTCACGTCTTGAATGCCATTGTTTATTTCCCCTGCGTCCTCTTTCAGAAGAATGCCTTTTCAAAACTCTTTCCCGTCTCGCATGAATTCCATCAGGTTAACGTGACGGATGCCGTTGCGCTTCTGGAGCAGATAATCCGTTGTCAGCAGATATTTCGGATAATTGTCCCGGATCTGCTCCAGCGGACGATATTCGCGCTCCTCGGTCTGCTCGCTCTGCGCAATCGTGTAGGCGACCTGCAGATAGGAATAGTTCATATCCCGATCGCGCAGGATGAAATCGCATTCAAGATTCCCGATCCGCCCGACGCTCACGCGATAGCCGCGGCTCTTTGCATAGAAGCAGACGATGTTCTCGAGCACCGGACCGAAGTTGATGCGGTTGTCGGTGTTGTCGCAGAAATAGAAGCTGAGATCGGAAAGATAATACTTCTTTTCACCCTTCAAGGCGCGCTTCGACTTCATGTCGAACCGGTCGCATTCGTAGAGGATCTTTGCCTCTGTCAACGCGGTGATGTACTTTGTTACCGTTGCACGGGTGATGTTCAAGCCGCTTTTGTTCAGCGCATCCGTGAGACTGTTGACGCTGACCGTCGCGCCGAAGTTGTTGATGATGAACCGCCGCACGGCGTCGAACGCCTCTTTGTTCTTGATCTTTACGCGCTTGCGGATGTCCTTCTCGAAGATCTCCGTCACAACGCTTTCCGTATAGCTGCGCTTGTCCCCAAGCTCGTCGAACCGGATCGCGCGCGGGAAGCCACCCTCCAGAATATAGCGGTTCAGCTCCACGCTGAGGTTCGGATCGGCTGGCTTCCCATAAAACGCCTTCATCTGCAGATATTCGTCGAAGGTCAGCGGATACAGCTCGATCTCGATATATCGGCCGGTGAGCTTTGTGGCAAGTTCGCCGCTGAGCAGGTAGGAATTGGAACCCGTGATGAAAATCGAATAGCTGCCGTCCTCGCGATAACCATTGATGACTTCCTCGAAGTCCTCGACGTTCTGTACCTCGTCGATGAACAGATACATCGGCTCGCCGCTTTTCGGGAATGACGCGATCAGCGCATCGAGCTGATCCGCCGTTTTAATCTTGCGGTATTCCAGCTTATCCAGATTCAGAAACACGATCCGATCTGATACAACGCCCACGTCGCGCAGTTCGTCCGCCACAATCTGCATCAGCGTGGATTTACCGCAACGACGCACACCGGTGATCACCTTAATGATGTCCGTCGCGTGATAGAATCCCCGGATCTTTTTCAAATAGTTTTCTCGCTTGAATAATTCCATTCTGTCCTCCGCAAAAGTTCTGCCTATATCATACCGTAAATAACTTAAAAAAGCAAGTTATCGAATCAGATTTTATTTTTTCATAAATTTATGATCTGATAACTCGCATTATTCAAATGTAACTACTTTACCTTTTCCCCAGAATACTTATTTGCCGCTTTTCGGTTTTGCTTCCTTTCTTGACATTAAGCGAAAAAAACGCATATCCATTTCTGAGGCTAAAGAAACGATGCAAAATACAGCTTTGAAACCAAAATGTATATACAGTTTTGGAGCGATTATGCAGCCGATTTGTGCTGGTTTTTGACGACAAAAATGACGACACTTTGGTTGAAATTGTATGTTTTTCTTTGGATTTCTTGGTACTGAATGAAATGCTGAAAAAGTCAGTAAAATAGGCACTTTTTGAGTGTTTTAGGCGTCATTTTGTTGTCCCATTTAATGGACTCATAACCCGGAGGTCGGAGGTTCAAGTCCTCCCCCCGCAACCAATCAAACAAGATCCGCTGTTTTGCGGATCTTGTTTTTTCTATAACTGCCCATATGATCGGCGATTTTCGGTTTCTGTCGATTTAGAATACCATCTCTGTGTAATCAACAGATTTACGCCTGCAACTAAGAACCGCAGTTTGGCTGAAAAACCGAATTGTTTCTTTGAATTCGATCAACGATCAAAACATCCGCCGGCAACCAATTGACATTGCTAAGATGTTCCAACGAAAGCCAGCAAGCGGATTCGTGTTCCAAGAGCTCAGGTTCGCCTTCGACAAGCAGATGAAACAATCCATGGACAGGTGGAACTCATTGGATACAAAATAAGCGTTCAGGATATAATGATAGCAATGCAAACTCAAAGCCTTCAATAGAGCAAATTCAAAAGCTAGAACAAATTGGAATGGTTTGGGATGTTGAAGACTATAATTGGAAAAAGAATTACTGCCTTGCAAAAGAGTATTATAATACTCATGGGAACCTTCATATACCTCAGAGGTATGAAACCGAAGACGGTGAAAGATTGGGCCTTTGGATTCGCAGACAACGAAGGATGTTTTCTGGCAAAACAAACAAGAAACTATCCACCGATAGGATTGCTCTGTTAAATGAAATTGGTATGATTTGGTCATAGTTTGATTACTAGTAGAGTAATAAAAAAAGCACAATGCTGTCATCGTGCTTCGTGTTATTTCAAGGAAATCACAGGAATAACCGCACTTCCCTGCCCAGCAGAAATGGGAAGTTTTCGTCGGTGTACCGAATGAAAACCTCCTCCACAACCAAATCGGCACTGTATGAATCTATTGCCACACAATGGATAATATGAACATAAAAACAGTGCGGTTTGGTTGCGAGCGGCACACCGGGTTTCGGTGTGCCGCAAATTGTTTTCTCCCATTGCAACAAAGTCAACTGAGATTACAGGTGCTCTTCGCCAGCGAGCATGCGCAGCGCGTCGGGATCGGAAAGCGTGATCTGTCCTCTGCCGAGACGGATCAGAGATTGACGCTCCATGTCTTTCAAAATGCGGGAGACGGCTTCGCGCGTCGAGTTGATCTCGCCGGCCAGCTGTTCGTGGGTGATACGTACGGTTGTGCTGCCGCGTGAAAGGAGCGCTTGTGCGATCCGTTGGTCCAACCGCGTAAACAGGATTGCCTGCATCTTCAGCATTACGTTGGAAAACCGTTCGCCTAGCTTTTCAAACAGGAAAGTGCGTACATGCAGGTTATTCTCCTTGAAATTTGACAGACAGACCGCCGGCACGATCAACAGCGTACAGTCGGAATCCGCGACCATCTGCGTTTCAAATGTGATCTGATTCATCACGCATGATGCAGACAACACGTCCGTGTCTTTTTCGTCGACGCGATAGAGCCGCACCTCCCTGCCTTCGGCGGACAGCATGAACGTGCGGACCGAGCCGGACAGCACACGGATGAGCCCGAGACATTCCTGCTCCTTGGAGTAGATCAACTCGTCCCTTGCATAGCTTCTGATCTGAGCGCAGGACTGCATGGTTTCCTGTTCGCGCGCCGTCAGCGCTCCCCAGAAAGGGAGCGCCGAAAGCTGCTTTCTGATTTCAGATGAAGAGGTTGACATCGGATTCCTCCGCGTCGCCCAAATACGTGCCGACGCCGCCGATCTCCACGCCGTCGATCAGTTCCTCGGGATGGATACCCATGACGTCCATGCTCATGGAGCAGGCGATGATCTTGACGCCGTTTTCCATTGCCTTCTTCATCATGGTCTCCAGCGAGTCGATGTTCTTGTCCTTCATGATACCCTGCATCATGGCGGTGCCCATGCCGCCCATGTTCATCTTGGACAGCTTGAGCTTCCCTGCACCCCGAGGCAGCATGAACCCGAACATCTTCTCAATCAAAGACTTCTTTACCGGTACCTTTTCCGTCTTGTGCAGCGCGGTCAGTCCCCAGAAGGTGAAGAACATGGTCACCGGCCGGCCCATGGCTAAAGCGCCGTTTGCGATGACGAAGCTCGCCAGCACTTTATCCATATCGCCGTCGAACACGATGATGGTCTTGCCCTTCGGCGCAGCGTCGGCCTGCGCTGCCTTCTGCACGGCAGGCGCGTTCGTTCCGCGGCGGATAATGGCGACGTATGCGCCGTCGCGCTCCTCGTTGGAAACCAGCGTGTTGCCGGTGCGCTTGCACCAGGACACGATGTCCTTTGCGAAGCCCGGATCGGATGCGGAGACCTCCAGAAGCTCGCCGTCCTTCATGTCCTTGACCGATTTAAACACCTCCATGATGGGGCCGGGGCACTGCATGCCGCAGCAGTCGAGGCGTATCTTGTTCGTGACGGTTACCTGTTCCATGTGGTCCTCCTTCTTTGCGTCCGCGATCGTTTCTACTTCGACTTCGGGGTAGTTTGCCTGATACAGGCGCACGCCGCCCGGGTAAACTTCCACGTTGTTGAATCCGTTCTGATTCAGGATCCGCGCGCCGGTATATGCCCGGACGCCGATGCCGCAGAACACGATGATGCGCTTTTCGGGGTCCAGCTCATTCAGCCGTTCGCGCAGTGCACCCAAGGAGATGTTGATGGCGTTGGGCACCGCGTACGCCATGACCTCCGCCTCCTCCCGCACGTCGAGAAGCACCGCATCGGGATCGGTCGCCGGGGCGTCGTAGGGGGCAATCTTCACCAGCCCCGTGCGGATGTTTTCCGCCACATACCCCACCATGTTGACCGGATCCTTTGCTGACGAATACGGCGGTGCATAGGCAAGCTCCAAATCCTTGAGGTCCGAGACCGTACCGCCCAGCCGCATGGTGACGCCGATGGTGTCGATGCGCTTGTCCACGCCTTCGCGGCCCACGATCTGGGCGCCGAAGATGCGCCCAGTATCGGGTGCGAACAAAAGCTTCAGCGTCATGGGCGTGGCGCCGGGATAGTAGCCCGCGTGGGAATTCTGGGTGATGATCAGGCTTTCGTAATCCCTGCCCTTCTCCATGCCGCGCTTTTTGAGCGTCTTCTCGTTGGCGCCGGTGGAGGCGACCGTCAGATCGAAGACCTTCGCCACCGAGGAGCCCTGCGTGCCCTGATAGGATGAATCCCGGCCCGCCAGCACGTCCGCCACGATCCTGCCTTGCTTGTTGGCAGGACCTGCCAGCGGCACCATGGTGCGGCCTTTGAACACAAAGTCCTCCACCTCGATAACGTCGCCCACGGCGTAGACAGACGGATCATTGGTGCGCATGTGTTCGTCCACGACGATCCCTCCGCGTTCATTGAGCTTAAGCCCTGCGTCCCTTGCAAGCGCGCTGTTCGGCCGCACGCCGATGGACAGGATCACCAGATCCGCCGTGACTTCCGTGCCGCTTTTCAGGGTGACGACCACCTGCTCGCCCTGCTCTTTGAAGCTGTCCACGCCGTCGGAAAGGTGCAGCTTCACGCCGTGGCTGCGGATGTTCTCGTGGAGCATCTGCGCCATCTCAAAGTCAACCGGCGCCATGACCTGATTGAGAGCTTCGATAAGCGACACCTGAAGGCCCGCGTGATGCAGGTTCTCCGCCATCTCGAGGCCGATGAACCCGCCGCCGATCACCGCCGCGGTCCTCAGCGTACCGCTCTGCACCATGGCGCGGATCTCGTCCGTGTCGGGCACGGTCCACAGTGTTTTGATCCTCGGGGTATCGATGCCGGGGATGCGCGGACGCAACGGCGACGAACCGGTTGCGATCACCAGATCGTCGTAGGGCTGCTCGTACGTTTCACCGGTCTCGGTTTTTCGGACGGTGACCGTCTTCTTCACGCGGTCGATCTTCGTTACTTCGTTCTGCACGCGCACGTCGATGCGGAAGCGCTCCCACATGCGCTCTGGCGTCATGAGAAGCAACGCACTGCGGTTTTTGATAACGTCGCCCACGTGATACGGCAGGCCGCAGTTCGCGTAGGAAATATACGGGCCCCGCTCCAAAATGACGATCTCGCGGTCCGCGTCCAGCCTGCGGAGGCGGGCCGCGCAGCTTGCGCCGCCGGCAACGCCGCCGATGATGACGGTTTTTCTCTGTTTGCTCATGAAGACCTCCTGATTATCGTATCCAGTTTTCCAGCGCAGCGAGCGGCATAGCGCCGACCGCTGTCTTTTCGAGCTTCCCATCGCGGAACAAAACCAAGGAGGGGATGCTCACGATCCTGTGTTCCATCGCCAGCTCCGGCTCTTCGTCCACATCCACCTTGCCGACCTTGATCTCAGGTGCTTCTCGGCAAACTGCGCCAGGATCGGCGCGAACATGCGGCAAGGTCCGCACCAGGTCGCCCAGAAATCCAGCAGTACAGGTTTGTCCGACTGCAGGACCTGCGCATTGAAATTATCCTTCGTGATCGTCAGCATTTTCTGATCCTCCTGTTTCAGTATACCCGAAGTGTACCATACAAGTAAACCGTCTTCTGTAACATTGTTACAAATCGCTTTTTTTTTTTAAATTTTTAGCTGTAGATTGCACGTTTAAACAAGTCTTGTTATAATGGACGCAATATCGGAAATAAGGAGAGTATTGAATGAGAATTGCTGTGACGTATGAAAACGGCGATGTGTTTCAGCACTTCGGACATACGGAGACGTTCAAGGTTTATGAGGTAAAGGACGGCAGAATCGTTTCTTCCGAGCTGATCGGTTCTGACGGCAGCGGTCATGAAGCGCTTGCCGGACTTCTCAAGGAGCGAAAGATCAACGTTCTGATCTGCGGCGGCATCGGCGGCGGCGCACAGGCTGCTTTGGAGGAAAACGGCGTCGAGCTTTGCGCCGGTGCAAAAGGCAGCGCCGATGAAGCGGTGGAAGCGTTTCTTCGGGGAGAATTGAAAAATACCGGAGCGAACTGTGACCATCACCATGAAGAAGGCCATTCCTGTCACGACGATGGACATGTCTCGTGCGGCGAAGGCGGATGCGCCGGATGCGCCGGTTGTCACACGGAGCTGGAGCTTACGGGTAAAAACGTCGGCAAAAAGGTCCGCACGCACTATCGCGGCACGTTCAACGACGGGACGCAGTTCGATTCCTCATATGATCGCGGCGAACCGCTGGAATTCGTCTGCGGCATCGGTCAGATGATCAAAGGTTTTGACGCGGCGGTTGCGGATATGGACGTCGGCGAGATCAAAAACGTGCATCTCTCCCCTGCCGAAGCGTACGGCGAATCCGATCCGAATGCGATCTTCTCCGTCGAGATCGCGCGCATGCCGGGCGCAGAGAGCGTTTCGGTCGGACAACGGGTGTATCTGCGAAACGCGTACGGTCAACCGGTGCCAGTCAAGGTCGTCGCAAAGGACGAAACCACGATCACGTTCGACGCCAACCACGAAATGGCGGGCAAGGAACTGAACTTTACGATCGAATTGATCGAAGTATCGGAATAACGACACCTCATAATCAAACAGCACGGACTTTCCGTGCTGTTTTATCGTATTTCTGCGTGATTCAATGACCCCCGCGTCATGTATTCAGCAGATGCGCATTTACACGAGAAAACCCAGGTTGTTCGCCAAAGAACGAGGCCATCTTCAAATCACCGATAAATATACGCCTTCTCTGTCAAAAGTGCCTTTTCTGCCAAGCAAAAAAGGAAACCGCTCATCTGTGTAGTGAATGAAAATCTCCCCCGCAACCATTTAATAAAGTCCCTATTTAAGGGACTTTTTCATTTTTACCGAATTTGGATTAATCGAATTATCATCCTCCTACATAAAGAAGAATCCATCGCAGGTGGCACAGTGACTAAAGTCGTGACTGAACAGTTCTTTCTCACCCTAACAGCCCTTTCCGGAAACGGCGCCAGTGGCGATCAAAACCGTCTTCACGTCGTAGATGTTGTTTTTCTAGACTATTTTAGTTCATACGCAGGCATCAAGATCAGAACGATTACCATGAGCCAGTAGATCAAACTTTCAAGAATCATCTGAAAGACGATGACATGCGGGTCATTTCTCAGCTGAATCAACCCCGCGACACACACGAACAGACAAATAAATGCCGGCATCAAATACATATAGACACGGCGCAGTTTGAGTCCCTTTTCATCTTTCTTTTTGAACGCGCTTTGCCAATTCTTTTCGGGGAAATACCTACGCAAAATCACAAACATTGCAATAAACACAGCGATGCTGCCGCAGCTAAGCCACAGCGCATACTGACCGATACTAGTGCTCGATACCCAAAGAAGATACCACGGAATGATCAGAATTGCGAATGCACCAATTGCAAGCAGCAATGCAAGTAGCGTATCATCCCATCGCATCCTGAACAGTACTTTTGCCATCATCGCGGCCGCCAAAAAGATACCGCACCAAATCGGCTCGATCCAAATCCATGCATCAAGCGTTCCCATTACGTATGATCCGGCGCTGCACAGAAGTCCAACCACAAGTGAAAAAAGCACGGCGCGTCCGATTTTGATGTGCACAAAGCACAGTCCGATGAGATATCCTAAAAATGCAGCAGCGACTTCTATGAATCTTTCTATCAACGCTGTATATTCCTTTTCAAGATTTTGTTTTATGATATCATTTTCTATAAATATTAGCAACGAAGAACGAATATATATCCTTAAAATAACTTTACAGGCATCAAACATAGGTAACATTTATAGATTTTATCCGAAAGAAGTTTCCTTCTCCTGGTTTTCCTTATTCACAATTCGTGCTATAATAATGTTAGTAAAATCCTACATATAATCCCGCGTCTTAAAACATTTGAAAGGTATTGAAGCAAATGATTACAAATGACAAAGGAATTGTCGAATTAAAACATTTTATTCTTCGTGAAGTCTGTCGCTTGGCTTGGAAAGGTCAATTGAGTCCTGATGAAACAGAAAAGATCGTATATGAGGTAAGTCCAGGTCCGAAAGCCCAGTACCGCTGCTGTGTTTATAAAGAACGTGAAATTCTGCGCGGCCGTATCCGTCTGGCTCAGGGCATGAGTCCTGAAGTCAGCTCCCCCACTAAAAATGTCGTAGCAGTCATTCCGGCTGCATGCGATGATTGTCCGATCCAGGATTATTTCGTGACAGATATCTGTCGTTTCTGTCTGGGCAAGGCTTGTCTCAACTCCTGCCGCTTTGGAGCAATCTCCCCAGGCGACACCAAGATGCGTATCGATTCCAACAAGTGCAAGTCCTGCGGCTTATGCGCAAAAGCGTGCCCCTATGGCGCTATCATTCATCAAGAACGCCCGTGCAAAAAGGCGTGTCCCGTTGGTGCCATTTCTTATGATGAAGCGGGTATCTGCAAAATCGATGAGAACAAATGTATTCATTGCGGTCACTGCATCCACAATTGTCCGTTTGGCGCTATCGGCTCTAAGATTTATGCAGTTAATGTGATTCAGGCAATCCGTGATGGAAAACGTGTTATTGCAATGTGTGCGCCGGCTACAGAAGGCCAGTTCGGCAAATCTATCAACATGGCAGCTATCCGCAGCGCATTAAAAAAAGCTGGTTTTGCTGATATGGTGGAAGTAGGTCTTGGCGGAGACATGACTGCGGCTTATGAGGCAATAGAATGGATCGAAGCCCGTAAGGAAGGCAGAATTATGACTACTTCCTGCTGCCCGGCTTTCATTTCCATGTTAAGGCATCATTTTCCAAAGATTTACGAACAGAACAAGTCCTCTACTGTTTCCCCAATGGTCGCTGTTTCCCGGTATCTGAAGTATCTGGATCCGGAATGTGTTACGGTATTCATCGGGCCTTGCATTGCAAAGAAGGGTGAAACTCTTAACGAATTGATCAAAGACACGCCGGACTATGCTATGACTTATGGTGAATTTGTGGCTATGCTGGATGCAAAAGACATTGCAATCGAACCGATTGAAGAAGATTATCAGGAATCTTCTCTCTTTGGTAAACGCTTTGCAGGAAGTGGCGGTGTCGCAGGTGCTGTCATGGAAGTTATGAAGGAGCTCGGTGAAGATACTTCCGACATTCGTCTTATGACATGTGCAGGCGGAGACGAGTGCAAGAAAGCCATGGGTCTTTTAAAGGCAGGCAAGCTAAATGTTGACTTTGTCGAAGGAATGATTTGTCCCGGTGGGTGTGTAGGTGGACCTTCCAAGCACCAGGCTGAAAACCTTGTCCTTCAGGCCAGAGCAGACCTGTTAAGCAAAGCAGATGATCGATGCATTCTGGAAAATTTAAAAAATTATCCAATGGGTCAATTCTCTATGCATCGAGACGGAAGTATTCAAGAATCTCCCCTTCCGCATGTTTCAGACTAACTGTCACACTCCTTTTCACTCTATCAAAAAAGTCCCTGACTCAGGGACTTTTTCTGATATAAGCATCTGAATAAAATTACAATAAAGAAAGAAGCATTATCTTGATGGAATAATCTCCAGCCAATAGCCATCAGGATCCTGAATAAAATAGATTCCCATTGAATGATTTTCGAAACAGATACATCCCATTTTGCCATGAAGCGCATGTGCCGCTTCAAAATCATCTGTCCGAAAAGCAAGATGAAACTCTTCTTCCCCGATATCATACGGTTGAGGATGATCTTTCAGCCATGTCAGTTCCAGTTCAAATTCACTGGTTTCATTACCGATGTATACGATGATGAACGAACCGTCCGATGCTGTTTTGCGTCGCTTTTCCTTGAGGCCAAGAGCCTTTTCGTAGAACTCGAGCGAACGGTTCAGATCCGCCACATTATAATTCTCATGAATCATTTTGAATTTCATAACAGCAACCTCCGTTTTATATTTTCCAATGATTGTCTTTTGCAGAATTGAGCAGAATCGTATCTGTCTTCCATTCTCCGGGTCTCAGATTAAACCGGTCTACAACTGATTGATCTTTCCAAAAATGCATTGGTATTACATACCTTGGATGACATTTTTGCAGGAAATATTCCATTCCTCTTGCATAGTTTTCCTCCAGGCGATCATCCAGAACGACGCATGCGACGTCGATGGTAGTTTTCTCTATTTTCTGAATCTCCCTTTGAAAAACGATCTCTTGCTCTTTCAACCATTCCGGATCCTCACCCAGCCAGTCCCACCAATGAAGATCTCCCGCGTGAAAAATGACTTCTTTCGATGTCGCTACCAAGAATGCTACGCCTTCATCGGTAGATCGTAATGTCTGCACTGTTCCAAGGCCTTCAACAACATAGGTCTGATCCTCATCCACATATATGATTTCATGGTTGGAAGGAATACAATGATCCCCCTTAAGGTCAAACGAAAGCAGAAATGTCACAGACCGATATCCGTCCGCTAAGGTAAAAATGTTTGGATTATAATGATCTCCATGGACATGACTGACAAATACAAATAGAGGCTTTTCCTTTGGCTTTTGTCTCAGAAGCGAAAGATCTCCTCGATAATAATCAAAAAGAAGCAATTCGCGATCAGTTTCAAACAAGAATCCACTGTGTCCCAGATAGTCTATTATCATCGATCTCCCTCTTGTCCTATTTTTCTTTATATTAACATATTCTTTTTCATAATCATATATTATTTTAAAAGTAAAAATGAGTCCCCTTACCGAGGACTCATCTTTCAGTTGTTTCCTTTTAAAGCCTTTTTAGCAGCTCTCTTTTTCCTTCGTTCAATAATCCGGCGAGCACGTCTTAACCCTGCCGGAGTAATTGCTTTTTTCTCCACAGCCTCCTGGAATTTATTCATTCTGCGATCTGCCGCATTGACAGCAGACGGCTGTATGTCTCCGGACTTTGTGAGAGCCCATTTTGTAAGCAGCGGACCAAACAGTTCATAAATAAGCACGCTGAAAAGAATGATATTCTTGATCAAGATTCCATCATTTGTTCCAAGCTTTGCCGCTGTTACGCACATACCCAGAGCAACACCTGCCTGTGGCAAAAGCGTTATCCCCAAGTATTTTTTAACAATCGGATCGCATTTAGTAGCTGCACAGCTTAGATAGGATCCAATATACTTACCAAATGAACGGGCAAGAATATAAGTAATTCCAATTATTAGTACTGCTACATTCAAGATAACACTCAATTCCAGTTCCGCACCGCTGAGAACGAAAAACAGAGCAAATAAAGGTGCCGTCCATTTGTCCGCTCTTTCCATCAGATCATGTGCGAGCGGGCAGATATTGCAGAACACGGTTCCCAGCATCATACAGACCAAAAGTGTGGAAAATGAAATCTTCACCCCTCCGATTTCAAAAGAGATCATTGACAAAGCGACCGTCAGTACAACAAACCCTATTGTTAAGGAAAGTCGGTTCGAATTGGAAAAGAATGTGCGTTCCAGTAAAGTCAGTATCCATCCAAGGAAAGCGCCGAGAAGCAAGGAAGCTACAATCTCAATCATCGGTTCAACGAGTACTCCCATCAGATTCGTTTTACCGGTAACAATGGAAGTTGCGATACCAAAGGAGACAGCAAACACAGCAAGTCCTACCGCGTCATCAAGAGCAACAATCGGAAGTAAGATGTCCGTTAATTTACCTTTCGCCTTATACTGGCGTACCACCATCAATGTCGCAGCCGGAGCAGTTGCTGTAGCGATTGCGCCAAGGACAATCGCAGCTTCAACAGACATCATGTCCGGCATTACAAAATGAAGTCCTAAAAGAGAGAGATCTACCAGGAGTGTGGCTGCCAGAGCTTGAAAAATACCAACCACAACAGCTTGCTTTCCGATTGCTTTCAACTGAGAAACAAGAAATTCGTTTCCAATGGAGAAAGCAATAAAACCAAGTGCCGTATTACTTATGACAGAAAGATTCTCAACTTCTTCTGTTGAAGAAAATCCAACGCCGGGAATTCCAAGGCGTCCAAGACAATATGGACCTATAATCACACCGGCGATCAAAAAAGCGGTTACGTCAGGAAGCTGCAATTTCAAGAGTTTGAAAACACGCGTCATCAATAACCCGATCAACAGTGCGAGCGCAGATGACAACAAAGCAACCATTTCTATTTACCTCCTATCCATTTCACACAAAGACAGATACTACTACTGTCAGGAATGAAAATCAATAGGAGAAGTAATAGCATTCCTCACATTTTTCACAAATAATACAATGTCTGAATTCATACATGAAATATACCATCAGTAAATATAAAAATGCTTTTTAGCTTGCATCTGCTTAGAATTCATATAATATCCCATTATATTTTATAGTTTGTTCATTTTTAATTCAAGATTTATTCATATTTTTGTTTTCCTTTTTTGTTTTTTCTTTCATAAGTATTTCCTTGTTTTGACACATTTCTTCTCTATAATGCTATTGATGAAAGTTATGAGTGAGGTGTGTGATGATGAGTAGAAAGCAGTTGAACCGGTTATATAAAAGGATCGAACGTGTTTCAGGAGTTTCTCTTTATTTCAACTGGCATAAATTCTTGAATGTCTGCCGCAGCGTGTTCCTCTGACTCTTCCGGCATTTCAAATAAAAAAGACCACTTACTCAGTTGATGATTTCAACTGTATGTTAAGTGGTCTATTTATTTTCATCTTTTTTCTGCTATCTGCAAACAGGACCAGTTCATACATGCTGCTCCGATTTACAAATAGGTGCAATGTATTTTTGTATTTGAATTGAATCTGCTTGTTATTTTGGATATATTATTAATTGAACATTCCTTTCATTTTATTTTTAAAGGAGACGATTCTTCATGACGCACTCTGCATTCTATGAATCAGTAAAAGAAAGACTCATCCGGTATGCAATAATAAACACGCAGTCTGTGCCGCTTTCCAATGTTTCACCTTCTTCGTCCTGTCAGAAAGATCTTGCTCTTGAACTTTTTAACGAACTGTCTTCTCTCGGACTGGAGAAAGTTTACTATGACAAAATCTCCTGCGTAGTATATGCTATCATTCCCTCCACCCTTTTACCCGGACAAACAGCTGAACCATTCGGATTGATCGCTCATCTTGATACAGCACCGGATGCTCCCTCTGATTCTGTCCATCCCTGGGTTCTTGAAGAATATGAGGGTGGCGATATTCTTCTGAATCCCGACCAAAGCATAATCATGTGCGCTTGTGATTATCCGAACCTCAGTCAGTATAACGGGCAGGATCTGATTCTTACAGACGGAACAACGCTCCTTGGGGGTGATGATAAAGCAGCTATTGCCGCGATCATGACATTTGCAGAGTATTTAATGAAGCATCCTGAAGTCCCTCACGGATCGATATCTCTTGCGTTTACGCCGGATGAAGAAGTAGGAGGCCTTGCAAAAGATCTGGACCTTACCAGATTCGGTGCTAAAGTGGCATACACTTTGGATGGAGATCATCTTGGCTATTACGCAGATGAAACTTTCTATGCTTCAGAGGCGATCATCGAAATCAAAGGCCTTTCAGTTCACACAGGTACGGCAAAAGGAATTATGAGAAATGCTGTCGATATCGCTAGTCGATTTCTGATTTCTCTTCCTGCATCGGAAAAACCGCAGTTCACAGAAGGAACGGAAGGGTTCTTTCATGTCATATCATGCAAAGCAGCATGCGAGTACGCACGAATTGAACTGCTGATCAGAGACTTTGATCAAGAACGTTTTATCCAGCGCGAACAGCTCGTACGCTCAATTGCAGAAGAACTGAACAAGGAATATGGCAGCGTTTCAATACGAATCATAGAGCAATACCGCAACATGCGGGAAATCATTGACACCGTTCCTTATCTGGTTGAACGGCTTCGCACAGCTATCAGTGATTGTGGAATTACTCCGGTTTCAGAACCGTTCCGCGGCGGTACAGATGGTTCCGCTCTTTCCTTCCGTGGCTTGCCCTGTCCGAATCTTTCCGCAGGCTATGAGAATGCACACGGACGGTTTGAGTATGTTCCGATTCAATCTATGGAGAAAAATGTACAGATTCTTCTCCGCTTGAGTGAGCTATTCACATCATAACTAAAAGGCCGCATTAATCGGCCTTTTGCTAAATTATCCGTCTGATTCAGTTTTTCAGCATTCCTCCAGCGCAAATGATTGCCTCTCGCACAAGCAGCATTGTTGAGTCCAGGTATGAAAAGGCATGATCGTGCTCAAACGCAAGCGTCAATTCTGTGCAGGCTATCAGGAAAACCTCGGCTCCCTCCGTTTTCATCGCTTCCAGTTCCTCATATGCTCTCTTTGGCGATGCTGCTTTTCCCGCTTTAAGATCATGATAGATCAAGTCCATCAGTGTCTCAATTCCTTTTTCCGAGGGATAGATCAGTTCAATTCCTCTTTCCTGAAAAAACGGTTCATGAACACGTCCTTTAATGCAGCCTTCCGTTGCAAGAAGGCCGACTCTGCGGTATCCTTTTTTCCGGCATTCTTCTGCCGCCAGCTCAGGCATGTTCAGAATTGGAACAGAACAACGGTCGGCAAGCGCTTTATAGTAATAATGCGCAGTATTGCATGGGATCGCAAGCAGTTCCGCGCCTGCTCCAATCAATCTTGCAGCAGATTCGCTCATTGCCTCAAGAGGCGCATTGCTCCCTTGCAGGATGCATTCCGTTCTGTCCGGGATCTGAGGATTGTTGTCGATTAATATTCTCAGATGCTCACTGTCGGAAGACGCTTTGGTATTCTCGACGATCTTTCGGAATAAATCGACCGTTGCCATCGGCCCCATTCCCCCAATGATCCCGATTGTTTTTCGATCCGGCAGCATTAATGAATCTCCCTTACTGTCAGTTTTAACTTAATCATACTACTCTACTTTCTGCATTTTTTCAATACTTTTGGTCTGAAACCCTTAGTAATTCATAGAAAAAACTCTGCCTTCAATTGTAAATAATCACTTCTTCTATTCTACCCTGTTTATTAATCAGACCGTAAAAAGTGTCAAAAGCAAACAAAATGCAAAAGCTCATGCCGCACGCTTGGCAGTCCGGATATCATATGATACGATATAAGAAATCAAATCACAGGAGGATTACAATATGGCAACAGTAGAAGAACTTGTTAAGCAGTATCAGACAGACAAAGAACTCCAGGATGAAGTTGCTGCAATCATCGCTGACGGAAAAGTATCATTTTCAGAGTTTATGAGTTTTGCTAAAAAGCACAATGTCAGTGTTTCCCTCCAGGATATGCCCAAATATCTGGAACAAGCTCGTCAGCTTGGTTTCATTAAGTAACTATCTTAATTGCTCACAATAATTGTTTTCAACGAGTGATTTTTATACTCAATAATAACAGAAAGCACGTTTGCCGCTCATCGCGATCAAAAACGTGCTTTCTTTTTGATTCTTTTTTAATCGGGAAGTTATTTACCAGCATTTCGTCACTGAGCTTGGGCCCATGCATCCAGTTTTTCTTCAATCATATTAAACGGTGCCGGACCGACATCCAGATATGCCTTGAAGAATTCTTTATCCGTGAATTTGTCTCCGAGTCTGTCCTTCATCCTGTCATGCAGGTCCTGCAGTCGCGTATAACTGTAAGCATAGTTCATATAATAGATGGGATTATCGACTGAGAACTGATAGATCCACAAGCCCGTATCTCTTGACAGTCTGAATTTCTCCTCAATTTTCTTTGCAGCCTGACCTGCGCTAAGTTTTTCATTGTTGATCATGATGCTGCAGTATGCCAGCAGGCAGGTGCTGTATACAGAGTCAGCATGCAGTGCCATCATTAAGTTCGGATTCAGTCTGCCCTTTCCATGAATTGCCAGCATTCTTTCGGATTCCTGACTCCAGGCTTCTGCGTAGCAGGTTGATTCCAGCAGCTGCTGCGACCAGGAGAGTCCTTCCATGGATCTGTGATACATGAACTGATACAGGTGCCCGTTGAAGCCCTCATGTGCCAGTGTGGAAACAAGATTGTCGTCTTTTTCCGGCTGGTTCAATCCAATCAGGTTGTTCTGCCAGTCATCAAAGGAAGGATTCAGATAGAATGCCGGAGACAGCATGTCTGCAAGTTCTTCCGGAACATTTTCATAAGATACGTTCACTTCCGGTATTTCCGGGTAAATCGGGTCAAGTGTATCGTGCAGATATGCAATCGTATCTTCTGTGTTTCCTACGGTGATATAGGTGTCCGATTCCGGATAATAGCCAAGGTCTCTTACAGCGTCACGATATTCGTCTTCGGTTTTTTGAATCTGGGCAAACAGAAGATCCTGAATCTCTTCCGGTGTCTTGTTATCAGAGCAGGTGCTCATAAGATTATCCCGGAAATAGTTATAGTACATTTCGTTTTTGCTAGCTGCTGCACCGAATGCTTTGCGGCAGCTTCCGCGGAGTGCTTCCAGACCTTCTTTCAGATCCACATGAGCCTGATAAAAATCATTAACCAGAAGATTGTAATTGCGTTGTTTCAGTTCTTTTGCTTCCTTGGGTGTTACGTCCGTCAGCTTATCAACCGCTTCATTATATGTGGTAATCAGGAAGATAGTATCTCTTACCTTGATGATATCATCCAGGTCTTTCAGGACCTCGTCCAGGTTGTTCTCTGTCATAAAGAGACCGATACTTGCACGATATTGCTCATATTCAAGAAGATCCTTGTAGAAACGCGGAACATCAGCAAGCAATGTCAGATAAGCTTCCGCATCCCATTTGTTGTTAATATCAAAAAACCAGAAGTCAAGTGGCAGATTCGTCTGAATTCCAACATACTGACGAAGAGGTTCATAGCATCCGTAATATTGTTCCATGTTGAGCGAATCGACCAGTTCATGTTCAATCACATCGTAAGCGATCTGCTCTTGTTCCGTTAAGAGATCACGGTTGATTGCATGGAGTTTTTCCAGCTTCTCGGCATACCAGGTGTTCCATTTGTCATCATCTTCCTTGGAATACGAACCGAGCGTAATGGGCACTTCATTGATATCAATCCCCAGTTCTTCCGGATGCTTCACATACTGTTGAAGTGTCGTCAGATCCGATGAAACATATTCAATGAAAAATTCTCTGTCAAACTGAGCAAACTGTTCTCTAGTCGCAGGATCAGGGGTCGGCTTAGCCGTTGGTTCGGGAGTCGGTTCTTCCGTCGGCTCCGGAGTTGGTTCCGCTGTCGGTTCCTCCGTCGGCTCCGCAGTCGGTTCCGCTGTCGGTTCTGCAGTTGTTTCAGCTGCTTTCGGTGCCTCTGTAGGCGCTACCGTAGTCGTATCAGTTTTTTTGCATGCAAACATTCCCGTGAAGAGCATCACGAAAACCAGCATCCACGCGCAAAAACGTTTCATATTGTTTCTCCTTTTCAAAGCATTCTTTAAAAATGACAGGTAATACGTTAACAAAAAACAGGTTTTAAGTCAACCTTATTATTTATGATAAGCTTCATTCCGTCTGATCTTATACGCCCGGAAAAGCTGCTCCAGCAGCACCAGCCTTGCGAGTCTGTGAGGAAGAGTCATGTCGGAAAGGGACAATGTCTCGTCCGCACGTTTTTGTACTTCCTTTGAAAGCCCGAGACTTCCTCCTATCACGAATGCGATGGTCCTGTTTCCTTCGTTCTCAAGTTTTTCAAGATGAGCAGCGAACGATTCGGATGTGTATCGTTTTCCGCCGATGGTTAGAGCAATCACACGGTCTTTCGGATCTATGGAAGCAAGAAGCCTCTCACCTTCCTTTTCCCGAACTTTCTCCTCTTCCGCGGCGGATAATTCCTCCGGGGCTTTCTCATCGGCGGATTCCAGAATCTTTACCGTACAGAAACGGCTCAAGCGCTTACGGTATTCTTCACATCCGTCAATATAGAACTTTTCCTTCAGTTTTCCAATACATGCAATCTTGATTGTCATAGTTCGAAAATTCCTGTCGGCTGGTCACGCAGTGCCAGCGCTATCTGCATCTTATCATCAATCCCGGCGGCCTTCAAAGCAGAATGCACAGTGATCAGTGCAAGTTCCGGATAATTGTTTTCCTTCGAAAGATGCCCGAGAATCGCATTTCTTACACCTCTATGGTACAGTTCTACCAGCGTGTTTGCGCAATCTTCATTGCAAAGATGCCCGGTACCGGAAAGAATGCGTTTTTTCAGCAGGTAAGGATAACTGCCCGCCATCAGCATATCAACATCATGATTTGCTTCCAGAAGAACGAGCTCACAACCTGACAGAATTTCCAGAATTCTTTTATCGATATGGCCAATATCCGTACAGACCGCAACTTTATGTTCTTTATGACGGATGACAAACCCAACGGAATGGACAGAATCATGATAAGTAGTAAAAGGAAAAACCTCCACGCCGCCGATATAGAACGTTTTATCGCTTTCAAACACACATATCTCAGAAGGCTTGACCCGTGCCATCTGATTGCGCATAGCGCTCCAGCACTCACGATTGGCATACACGGGGACGGAATACTTGGAAGATAAAATTTCAATTCCCTTGATATGATCACTATGTTCATGTGTGACCAGAATCGCTGTTAGCTGAGCCGGATCTGCTCCGATCTCATTCATCAGGGCAGTGATTCTTTTGCAGGAAAGTCCTGCATCGATCAGAATCCGAATATTCCCTGCTTCGATATAAGTCGAGTTTCCGGAAGAACCGCTGCAGAGCGGACAAAATCTCATAAACAAAAACCTCATTATGCAATCCAAATTATTATATCATAGCGGAGTTTGGTTTCAAAGTGTTTTTTATTGCAGTTCATCGGGTTCAATGCTATACTTGTCCCATGAAGATTATAGAAGAACTGGCTTTTGCCAAATTGAATCTGACGCTTGGAATCCTGTATAAAAGGCAGGATGGATATCATGCGATCGATACAATCATGCAGACAATCAATCTGTTTGACCGCGTTTATATTGAAAAATCCCGAAAGGTGGAAGTCACCGTGACCGGTATGACTCTTCCTCCTAACAATACGATGGTCCGGGCAGCGGAACTGTATCAGAGAGAAACCGGGTGCGGAGCGCGTATCCGCTGTGAAAAGCGCATTCCCGCAGAAGCGGGTCTTGGTGGTGGAAGTGCTGATGCAGCTGCGGTTCTGCGCGGTCTGCAGCGTCTCCATAGAATGTGCGATGATCAAACTCTTCACCGTATTGCTCTGAGTGTCGGTGCCGATGTTCCGTTCTGTCTGGTAGGCGGAACCTGCCGCTGCGAAGGCGTCGGTGAAGTGCTGACACCTTTTGCGATTGGCACGCGCCTGCATTTTGTTCTCTGCAAACCAGATTCCGGTGTCTCTACCGGAGCGCTGTTTCGATCTCTTCCTCTCCCCCGACCACGTGTCGATACGCTGAAAGCGATGGCTGCTCTTGCCAAAGGTGATGTGGAAGCGCTGGCTTTGGCAATGAAAAATGTTCTGGAACCTCCTGCAATTGATCTTGTACCTGAAATCGGAAAGTTGAAGCAGCAGCTGATGGATTCCGGAGCGCTTGCTGCACAGATGACAGGAAGCGGTTCATCGGTATTCGGTCTGTTCCGTTCCGAATCCGACGCAATGGCAGCACTGCCTCTGATTGATGCACCGTTCAAGCAGGTTGTCCATTCTATGTGAAAAATCGTTTCTCTTCAGTTCGGAAAAAAACATTTCATTTTTAGATTTTTGGCTATATAATTATTTAAGGAAAGGAGCGACCTTGAATGCGAATACTCTACTATGCTATGCAATGGACATGGGGCATTCCTCAAAACATTCTCGGATCGCTTTTAGCCCTTCTCATGATCCGCAAGCCGCATTTCATGTACCGTAATGCTGTCGTAACACGATGGAATTTCAGCGGAAGCATGGGACTCGGAATGTTTATCTTTTTAGGAAAACCTCTTTGGAAAGAGGCTTCCATCGAACAGATCAGAAGGAGCGAAGCCCGGATTCTTGTACATGAATACGGACATACCATCCAGTCTGTAATCCTCGGCCCGTTCTATTTGTTTGTAATCGGGATTCCGTCACTCATATGGGCGAATCTTCCTCCGCTCATACGGTATCGCCAGAAAAAAAAGAAATCTTATTATTCCATGTATCAGGAGCGCTGGGCAAATCATCTCGGTTCGAAAGCAACGCATGAGCCCGCTCCGGAACAAAAAGTCTAGCAGTTTTATCAGATAAAGTGAGGGATACTATGAACAACACACCCAATTCAGGTGGCCGTAAAAAGACCACCGCCTCCGGAAGCGGAAGCGTCCGGAAAACTGAATCTATCAACACCAACGGGCCGATCGGAAAAAAAGACGGTTATTCCAACAGACCCGGCGGATCTCATTCTCAACAGTCCGGTGGCGGACAGCGGTCCTCCTCTTCTTCCGGAGGACTTCTCGGACTGCTTTTCGGCGGCGGAATCAAACGCCTTGTCATAATTGTAATCGTTGTTCTTGTACTGTTTCTTCTTTTCAGGATTTGCACCGGTGGCTGTGCCATTGACGACAAATACGATTATCCCACCAGTTCAGGCAGCACGACAAACTCCGGAAGTTCCGATTCTTCAGGCTCCGGGAGCTCCCTGCTGGAACTTCTGCTCGGAGGTTCTGAATCAGATGCCGGTACTTCTTTCGATGGAATGAACGACATCTTCCTCTCGGATTCCTATGATTCGACTGACAGCTCCGCGCCGGAAACGGTCTCCGCAACAACATCCACCGCTGAAATCGCCACAACGGTCTCGAACCGTGCCCGTGAGCGCTATACAAAAGTGCTCGGAAACGGCAAGGACGAAGTGACCGTCATGATTTACCTTTGCGGCACCGATCTGGAAAGCGATAACGGAATGGGAACCGCGGATCTGAACGAAATGCTCCATGCCCGTCTGAACGATGACAAGGTCAATATCATCGTAGAGACCGGAGGAACCAAAAAGTGGAACAACTCCGTTATCTCCAATACCACAAACCAGCGTTACCGCGTCACCAGCCGCGGTCTTCAGGCTCTTGAAAAGAATCTCGGCAGAAAGAGCATGGTCAATCCCGATACTCTGACTGACTTTATCCAATACTGCGCAAAGAATTATCCTGCAGACCGCTATTTTCTGATCATGTGGGACCATGGCGGCGGCTCGATTTCCGGATACGGTTACGACCAGCTTGCCTCCGGTTCCATGACGCTGGACAAACTTTCTTCCGCCTTGAAAAAAGGCGGGGTCAAATTTGACTTTATCGGATTTGATGCCTGTCTGATGGGCACGCTCGAGAATGCACTGGTGTGCGAGCAGTACGCCGATTACCTGCTGGCCTCCGAAGAATCAGAACCCGGATGCGGATGGTATTACACCACCTGGCTGTCAGAACTCTCCAGCAATACTTCTGTAGACACCGTTTCCCTCGGAAAAACAATCATCGATGATTTCAACAATGTATGCCGCAAGAATTACGGTTCCTGCGCAACGACGCTGTCTCTTGTGGATCTGGCTGAATTTGCCGGAACTGTTCCGAAGCCTTTTGCGGAGTTCTCTTCTTCCGTCAATACGCTTCTGGAAGAACAGAAATATCAGACGGTTGCCGATGCCAGAAGCAAGTCAAGGGAATTCGGCAAAACCAGCCGGATCAATCACGTTGATCTGATAGACCTCGCTTCCAGAATCGATACCCCTGCAGCGAAGGAACTTGTTTCCGCTCTGAAAGGATGCGTCAAATACAATCGTACTTCGACCTCTATGTCGAATGCGTACGGTATGTCGATTTATTTCCCTTATTCCAGTTTTGCTCACATGAGTTCTGCTGTTAAGGTGTATGACAACATCGATATGGATGCCGGCTATACCGCCTGCATCAAGAGTTTCTCATCGCTGGCTGCAGGAGGACAGATTGCGACCGGAGGCACCACCTCTTCCCCGATCGGTTCTCTCCTTGGAGGATATACCGGCTCGACCGGATTCTCTTCCGGCGACATGCTTGAATACCTGCTCGGCAGTTATCTCGACGGAGGAACATCTTCATCTTCCTCCTCGTCTTCCTCGTATGGCAGCTCGCTCGGCAGCCTGTTCGGCGGCGGATACGGCGGATCGTCTTCTTCTCTGGATCCTACCTCCTTCCTTTCCGGAATCCTCGGCGGAAGTGATTATTCCAGCTGGTTTGACAGTGGCCGCGTCCTTCGCAACTCGGAGTACTACAACCTGAATTCCCTGTCGGTTCAGGACATGATTCTGACGGAGAAAAATAACGGATATGTTCTTTCCCTGAGCAAAGATCAGTGGGCTCTTGTCAACTCAGTACAGCTCAACGTGTTTGTGGATGACGGTTCCGGTTACATCGACCTCGGCATGGATTATCTGTTTGAGTTTGATGATGACGGTGATCTTAAGATCGACTGGGATGGTACCTGGCTGTCCATTAACGGTCATATCTGCCCCTGCTATTTTGTGGATCAGACGAAAGACAACGGAGTCCTTACCGTTACAGAACGGGTTCCCGCACTTCTGAACGGCGAGCAGGTCTATCTGATGGTCGTATTTGAAAACGAAGAGGCATCCGTCCTCGGTGCGCAGCGCATCTATGCAAACGGCGAGACCGATACTGTTGCAAAGGGACTCATTCCCATTGAGAACGGCGATCAGATCGTTTTCCTCTGTGATTACTATGATTACGACGGAAATTATCAGAGCAGTTACAAGCTCGCTGATCCTTTGATTGTCAACGGTCCGTTAACGGTTGCCAATCTCACGGTTGAAGGAGACTGCGTATTCTGCTACTGTCTGACCGACTGCTACGAGAACGAATTCTGGACGGAATCTCTCATCCTTGAATAATGGATGAATCCCGATATCGGATGATACCGTCTGACATTTAATTTCACTTTTTATTGCAGAAATAAAAAGAAGAACAGCCCTTTCGCTTCTAATGCGTAAGGGCTGTATTCGTTATTTGTAAAGATTCGATTATCTGTTTTCCAATTCACAGACTATCTCACGGATTCCGGAATAAGAATCAAGGAAAGCCGCCAATTCGCCGAGGGTTGAGTTTGCCGGCATCCGAAGAGAAAGATCATAGGTTGCGGAACCGTCTTTATTGTATGCGACTTTAGAAGTCGTGATCTGCATCTTGTTCTGTGTGATAAAATTGATCAGTGTCGGACGGAAGGTCTTTGGATCTGTTACCGTAAAATGAATATGCCCGTCGATAGAGGATTCAATTCCTGTATGAATCTTATGCATGATAACCTGCATTACCGCTATCAGAATAGTAGCTACCGCGCCTACAACATACATTCCCGCGCCGATCGCAAGTCCTATTCCCGCTGTCGCCCAAATACCTGCTGCAGTCGTAAGACCGCGGATTGAAGAACCGTTCCGAAAGATGATTCCGGCACCGAGGAATGAGACGCCGCTGACTACCTGCGCAGCGATACGTGCAGGATCTGTTCCCCTCATATCATTGATCGATCTCCCAAGTTCTGAGCTCATATCCGCAAAGCCATATTTTGAGATGATCATCATCAGGCTCGCCGCGCAGCACACAATGATATGAGTCCGGATGCCGGCTTCTTTGAAACGTTTGCTTCTTTCAAAGCCGATGATTGCCCCGCATACGCAGCCAATCACTAATCTCAGGACGAATTCCAGATACTGTAAGGCCGAAAACTGACCGAACATATATCTTCCGAGTGTCATTTCTAACATCCCTTTCTTTACACAGTTTTTATATTTGATGCCTCATTATAATACAAGTTCTCTCGGTTGTAAATCTTAAAAAATAAAAACTTTTTATGTCCTTCCGGGTGTCTCTACGAAATCTATCCGCGCATGATGATGATATAAATGAAAACCGCTGTGATTGCAAGGACCAGGAAAAGCAGTGCAAAGGAAAGCGTTCCGGAAATGCTCCTTGTGGTATCCTTTAATGTCTTTGTTCCTCTGTGAAAAAGATTTGCGTATCTGCGTTCTCCTTCCTTTTCGGTTCCCTGTCTGACGGCAATCCGATCTATCGATCGTCCGATCCGGTATGACAAAGTGTTCCTTTCCCCGTCCGCATCTGGCGGAATCAGTTTCTTGAAAACGATTTTCCGCAGCAGGAATACTGCCGCATCCAGCAGATCGGAGAACGCATGAGATGCGATCTCCTGTATCCTGACCAGTGCAGAGGCAGCAGGTCCCGAGATTCTGTTTTCTCCAAACAGTTTTGCTGTTTCTTCCCCGGCTCTTACCACTGCTTTCGCAGCTGGAGCGGTCAGTTGGTTCTCTCCAAAGAGCATGGCAGTCTTTTCTCCGGCTTTTACAACCGCATTTGCAGCAGGAGCTGTCAGACGGTTCTGGCCGAATAATGCCGCAGTGGGTCCGAGCAGACCCGGAAGCCATTTCAGCAGGAGCGGACGATACAGCAGTTCCTCAAGGTCCAGCCATGCAGGCCAGAGGTTCACGTATTCGGATCCTCCGTCCTTTTTTCTGATCAGAACCGTACGGACAACCCCGAAATACAAAGCGGCCCCGATCAGGATCGATATGAGTCCCCCTCTCAGGTTTTCCCAGGACAGATAATGAACGGAATGTTCTAAAGCGCCTGCTCTGAAAAAGTCTGTTCCAAGGTCTGCTATTGCGTTCATGGAGATATTTGCCGTCACCCCAAGGGCAGGCAGTGCAATCGCCGAAATCAGAAGCGCAAAAGCACTTACAGGATTCATGTACTTTGTTCTCGCATCGAATTCTGCCTGTCTGGAAGGATGTTTTTCCACAAATAACGCAACGAACAGTTTCGTCATGTAAGCAACGGTGATTCCTCCGGAAATCAGGAAAATCCATTCAGCTGCATGCATGAAAAACGTTGGGGAACCCGATTCATGCAGGATCTCGGTGAATTCCACGATGCTCTCATGCAGAAGAGTCTTGCTGACATACCCGTTCAGAAGCGGAACACCGCCGATCCCCGCTGCTCCGAGGAGAAACGTGATCATCAGGAGCGGCTTTTTTCTTCCGAACCCACGTATGTCATTCAGGTCCAGCTGATGGAGATTCATATACACCACAGCAGCCGACATGAACAACACAAGTTTAAACAGGGAATGATTGAGCATGTGCAAAAGAGTCCCTCTTGCCGCAAGCGCATTTTCCGCACCAAGCAGCCCCATCATTCCAATACCTGTCAATATAAATCCAATCTGCGAAACGGAAGAACAGGCAAGCGTTCTTTTCAGATCAATGCTGAAAAGAGCCAGCAGCGCGCCCAAAAGCATTGTGATCAATCCCAGGCAAAGAATCACAGATCCCCAGACGGGATCGTTCCGGAACAGATTGCAGGACAGCACCAGAATTCCGAAAATTCCGGATTTTGTGAGCAGGCCGGACAGCAGTGCGCTGGCTGGCGCAGGCGCAACCGGATGCGCTTTCGGCAGCCAGATATGAAGCGGAAACATTCCCGCTTTAGCTCCGAAACCAAACAGGATACACGCTCCCGCGATATAAAGGCACCCTTTTTCCGGGGCTGCTTTTGCAGCATTATACAGTTCCGAGATTGCTGTTGTATGCAGCTGATCCTGTAAGAGAAAAATACCCATCAACGCGGCGAGCCCCCCGATCACCGCTACGGCAAGATATGTATTGGCCGCCTTTATGGCTGAGTCTGTCTCCTCCTGGATAACCCAGGTATAGGATGTGAAAGACATGATTTCAAAGAATATCAATGCCGTGAAAAGATCTGCTGCCAAAAAGACGCCGACTGTCGCTCCGAGTGTCATCAGATTAAAAAAGTAATAGCGGTTACAGGTTTCATAATGAGAAAAGTATTCATTTCCAAGAAGCATCGTCATGCTCCAGAGAAAAGCGATCACGATCAGATAAACTTTCCGGAATCCATCTGTCTCCAGCCGGATTCCGAGCCCGGCTACTCCGCCGATGGAAGCGTTCATATCCGGCATCCATAGCAGTGCTGTCGCCATTGCCAGCTCCAGAAGCGTAACCGCCGCTGCAGCTATATTCCTTGCTTTTTTATGCCTTTTTCCGATCAGCCATACAGGAAGTGACATGATCATCGGAAAGAAAACCAATCCGTAAAGCATATTCCCCTCCTATATCAGCCCGTGCGCAATCTCCCCCGCCGCGTCCAGAATCGGCTGGGAGAAAATTCCGCAGAGCAATGTTCCGAGTGCGAAAATCAGCATGGGTGCCAGCATCTTCCAATCGGCTTCCTCCACTTCCGGAAGCCCGGAAAGATCCGCATTATGATCCGGGAACCATGCACGTCTGACGATTGTCAGCATATAAATCGCCGTAAGAAGTGCCGAGATCAATATCGCGGCTGCGCCGATATAAGCGATCCCGCCGGTCTGCGCCGCCCCTGTCAAAAGATACCATTTACTGACAAATCCGGAAAACGGAGGAATTCCGGTCAGAGCCAGAGCTGCCAAGGTATAGCATGCAAAGGTTACGGGCATCCTCTTTCCGATCCCGTCAAGTTCATAAATGCTCTGTCTTCCTGTCATATGCAGAACAGCGCCTGCCGCAAAGAACGCCAATATTTTGATGCAGGAATGTGCTGCCATATGCATTAACCCAGCTTCCAGTCCGGAAGGAGTCAGCAGAACGGCTCCGAAAAGGATATAAGACATATTCGCTACAGTCGAATAAGCAAGCCGCCTTTTGAAATTGGTTTCTTTCAACGCGAAAGTGGATCCGAAAACAATTGTAAATGCTGTCAGTAAAACTGCTGTAGTCTGTGCCCATGATCCGCTCAGCATATTCGCTCCGAAGCAATAATAGGTCAGACGTATCACCGCAAAAGCACCGGCTTTCACAACTGCAACCGCGTGCAGAAGCGCAGTAACGGGCGTCGGCGCGACAGAAGCGTCGGGCAGCCATTTATAAACCGGGAAAATCGCGGCTTTTACTCCGAACCCCAGAAAACCGAAGAGCCAGAAAAGCCTGGTGATCTCAGGTTTTCCGTATGGGAACTGTGTCAGAACGCCGCCCATGGCAAACGGCCCGGAAGCATTATGTGTAATCAGGAACATCATTGCCGCAAAAGCGAACGCCGCTCCGCCGATTGAATACAGAAGATATTTCCTGGTCGCGCGGATCGCCTCTTTTGTCATAGGATGTATGATCAAAGGCACGGTCGAAAGAGTAAGGAGTTCATAGAAGCAGTACATGGTGAAGAGATTTCCCGCCATGGAAATGCCGAGTGTTGCACTATAGGAAAGAGTAAAAAATCCGAAGAACATTCTTAAGTGCTGTTTTTTCTCCATGTACGATAAAGCATACAGCACCGTCAACGGCCACAGCGTTGCAACCAGCCCTGTAAAAAATTTTCCAAGTCCGTCCAGACTTAACAGCAGCTCCAGATTCGGTGCAAACCGGATCAGATGCTGCGTTTTCTCCACTCCCCCCAGGATGCAAATCCAGCAGAGAACAGAAGTCAAAACGGTTATGCTCAATGTTGCTCCCATCAGGAAACGTTTCGATCGTAGACGGATCAGATTGATCAGAACTCCCGAAACGAGCGGAAGCAATATGCTAACGAGCAGCATGGTTCCCCCTTATATCAGGCTTTCGGCAAGATTCATAACCCAATTCGTCAATCCGCCGGCAAAAATGCCGAGAATCAGTGTCATTGCTCCGAGGATTGCAATGGGGAGCCACATCCGTGCAGTCCCTTCATTGGTCCTCTGCGGTGAAACAAAATCCTTGCCGGGAAAGAAACCGGCAATCGTAATCGGAAGCAGGTAAGCGGCAGTCAGGAGCGCTGAAACCAGTAATATAACCGGAGCAAGCCAGTTGATGACTTTCAGACCCGAGTCCAATGCTCCCAAAGCAAGATACCATTTGCTGACAAAGCCTGCCGCGGGAGGAATTCCGATCAATCCAAGCGCCGCTATCGTAAATGACCAGAGTGTGATTGGCATCGCCTTCCCGACGCCCCTCAGTTCTGATACCTTTGTCTTCCCCAGATTCACAATAAACGAGCCGGCAACCAAAAACAGACAGCTCTTGATGCATGCATGGAAAATAACATGCAGAAATCCGCCTGCTATACTCTCTGACGTCATGCAGAACAACCCTGTAAGGATATAGGAAATCTGGCTGACGGAAGAATAGGCAAGCCTTTTTTTGAAAACATCTTCACGGTATGCCATCATGGATCCCATGAACACGGTCAGCAAAGCAAGAGAAATCCATGTGATCTGCACCCATGTTCCTCTCAGAAACTCCGTTCCCACAATATAAAATACAAGCCGGGTTATAGCCAGCACGCCTGCCTTTGCGATAATCGCGGAAAGCACGGCAGATGCAGGCGCCGGAGCTACAGGGTGCGCGCTCGGCAGCCATCCATGGAGCGGATAAAGACCTGCTTTTGCGCCGAATCCGATTACTCCCAAAAATGTTACGATCTCGATCAGTACTCTGTGCTCGGCTGCTGAAGAATTCAGCGTTCCTCCGGCAGCGAAGGCAAGTGTCTCGGTATGTGCTCCCAGAACAAATACCGCAAGCAGCGCAAGGAAAGCTCCGCCGATTGAATAGAACAGGTATTTCAGAGCAGCCCTGATAGACTCTTCCGTACGGTCATGCAGAACGAGAGGAACAGATAACAGCGTTGCGAGTTCGAAGAAGAGATACATTGTAATCAGGTTCTCGGAAGAATCCATACCCACAAGCGCCCCAAGGGACAGGAGCATCCAGGAATAGAAACTGGTCTGCCGTTCCCCGTGAGCCATATATTTGGTCGCATAGATTCCAGCAGGCAAAAAGCCGAATGCTCCGATGGAAAGAAATATCCTTCCGACCGAATCCGTTTTCAGCCGCACCGTCAGCTGTTCCGTCATGGAAAACAGCCGGATCTCCGCATCCGGTAAAAAGAGATATCCGAGCGTCAGGACCGCCTCCAGCGCCAGCACGGAAGTAAAGATGATATCTGCCGCAGGTTTCGATGCTTTTTTCATACATCCGAGAGTAATTCCTCCCGCAAACGGCAGGATCAGCATCAAGATCAGAATGAGGTTATTCATAAACAGCAATACTCCTTACAGCAGATTAATTCCGTTTTCCAGGATACGGACAAGCGGTTCGGCGATTACGCCGATCAGTATATTAATTGCCATCAGGCAAAAAGCAGAAACGGTAAATGCGCGCTGTTGGCGCATGCTCACGCGTGAGACATCGTTGTTCTCATTCGGTGTATAGAGTCGGATCAGCGCTCTTGCAAAATAGAACGTATTGAGAATCGTGCTGATCGCAAGAACGATCAAAGTGGGTACCATAAGGCTGTTACGCTCAAACGCTGCAAGCCCGAACCTGTATTTTGACACAAATCCCATTGTCAGAGGGATTCCTATCATGCTGAGAGCTCCGAGCATGAACGCAATCCCCGCAATCCGGTTGACATGCGCCGCTCCTTTCAGTTCCGACAGTTTCCGTCCGCCCGCAGCAGAAGATAGTCTGGCGGTAGCCAGGAACAGCATCGGTTTCGTGACCGCATGCGTCAGGACATGCATCAGTGCCGCAAGCATCCCGAGTTCCGGAGAAATGCCTATTCCCATATAGATATATCCGATCTGCGCCGCTGAGGAGAAAGCTATCATTCGGAACAGATCTTTTTCCTGCATCGCGCTGACGCTTCCAACTACCATTCCAACCGCGCCCAGCACATACAGCACATTGGCGATTCCGCTTCTGTAGAATATATCTGACCCGAAAACTCCATAGATCAGTTTGATTAAAAAGAAAATGTATCCTTTTGAAACAAGTCCGGACAGGACTCCTCCTGAGGCAGGGGTCGCGTATCCATAGGTATCCGGCATCCAGAAATGGAACGGACAAAGACCGCTCTTAATGCCGAGTCCCAGTGTGATCAGACCCATTGCAGTGGTCAGAGAAATGCGGTATGTTCCGCTCTTCCAGATCGTTTCGATGGTTTCCTTCAGGTTTGGAAACAGCAGATGTCCCGTAATTGCATACAGGAGTATGACCCCCATCAGAAACAGGCCTGACCCGATCAGGGAAAAGATCATATAGCGTACGGAAGCCAGTGTTGTTCTTCCGATATTGCGGATCATCAGAATTCCGCAGGCTCCGATCGTGGATATTTCAATAAAAACATATCCGGTAAAGATGTCATTTGCATGAGTCAGTACAATCAACGAAGCCAGGACAAGATCCATCATTATATAATACAGATTTGCTTTTTTGATTTCTAAATCCTGCTCCAGTTCCTCTTTTCCCCCGATCAGGCAAAGTCCCATAACGGTTGCGAAAAAAGAAGCAAACAGCGGTTCCAGCGTTCCAAACCGCAATTCATTTCCCCAGGGATGCGGGTAATGACCCATCAGATAAGTTGTTGCGGTATTCTTCCAAAGTTCATAACCGTAAACAGACGACTCCATGCAGATGACCGCAATGCACAGAAGGATGGAAACGACTCTTGCCGCCTTTGCTTTTAGTACGGAGCTGATGACCGCAGCCATCAGACTGATCACGATGCAGAACAAGGGAAAATTAATGACAAATTCCATTTGCTCACACCTCGTACTGCTTCAGTGCCATTGCATAGATTTCATCCACGTTCAGGCTGTGATAACGCGCATACAAACGAATGGTCAGTGCGAGCATAACAGCTGTCACAGAAACGGATACTACAATTCCCGTTAGTACCAGCCCTGCCGGAAGAGGATTCACATACAAAGACGGATCGGTCTC
>JAFWJN010000050.1 GCA_017514685.1 Clostridia bacterium | reverse complement strand
GCGATCTGTGTTATACTGGTCATAGCGAACGAGGATGATTGCCTTTCTGTAGATTTGTTTGGCGACTATTACATTAGCACAATCGTCCTTCGTTCGCTATCTTTATGATTTCAGCAGCAGTAGCAGTGCTGTGGAAACCGTAGGAAACCCTTTGGTGTTTTCCATGGTTTCCATGGCTGTCTGTTACACATCATTGTAACACCTACACTGACTCTATCATTGCTTTTATGTTTATTCTTGCTTTCTTAAACGGTACATTGTATAATACCAATATTCGCGGCGTGCAAAAAGCACGCCGTAGCCAGTTTCAAGGAGTGCAGAATGACCATAACCATTGTATGCGACGTTCTCGGCGAAGAAAACAACGGAACAACAATTGCCGCGATGAATCTGATCCGTTCACTTAAAAACAAAGGACATAATGTACGCGTTCTTTGTGCCGACCAAAATCGCAAAAATGAAAAAGACTATTATATTGTACCGACTCTGAATCTCTGGCCTTTCAATAAATATGTAGAAAAAGTTGGTGTCACACTTGCAAAGCCGGATCGTCATGTCATAGAGCAAGCTCTTGACGGAGCAGATATTGTTCACATCATGATTCCCTTCTCACTCGGCAACGCTGCGTTAAAAATCGCAAAAAAGAATCATCTTCCGGTCACAGCTGGTTTTCATTGTCAGGCAGAAAACATCACCGCATATCTTGGGATGGAAAGAATCGATCTGATCAGCCGTTTTATCTATTTCCTACTGTATAGAATCTTCTATCGAAAAGTAGATGCCATCCACTATCCGTCTTCATTTATCCGTGATATTTTTGAAAGCCGGATTCAAAAAAAGACGAAGGGTTATGTCATTTCGAACGGGGTGAACCCGTATGTGATGAAACGGGAAGCGAAAAAGATTTCTGAATGGGAAGAACGGATTGTGATTCTGACGACGGGCCGTTATTCAAGAGAAAAAGCTCAGGATGTTTTGCTGCGAGCAGTGCACCATTCAAAGCATAAAGAAAAGATCCAGCTGGTTCTGGCAGGGCAGGGAGTACGGGAAATGTATTACCGTATGTTGGCGCGGAAGCTTCCGAACCCTCCCGTGTTTCGTTTCTATACTCGTCAAGAAATTGTTGACGTGTTGAACAGCTGTGATTTATATGTTCATACGGCAAACATGGAACTTGAAGGCATCGCATGCCTTGAGGCGATTAAATGCGGTAAGCTGACAATCGTTTCCGATTCTCCGCTTTCAGCAACTCGCAATTTTGCAATCGATCAAAGTTGTATCTTTCCGCATGGAAATCCGAAGCAGCTCGCCCGTGTCATTGATTATTGGATCGATCACCCGAATCAAAAAAATGAATACGAGCAGAAGTATCTCGATAGTTCATACGCGTTTGATCAGGATTATTGCATGGATCGCATGGAAAAGATGTTCTATGAGGTGGTAAATGCAGGCTAAGAAAAAAACGGTTTATTATCATGATCCGATTCACGATGATTTCGCCGGAACGCATATTGAAACGAACATAATCGATGACGAATACCGGTATGCGCACAGCAAAGCGTGGCATTGGATGGCAAATGTTCTGTATTATCCGATTGCGCTTCCACTTGTTTGGCTGCTGCATCGCGTGGTTGGAGGCATCCGCTTCATCAATCGAAAATCGCGTAAAAAAATCAAAGGCCCTTGTTTTTTATATGGCAATCATACCGGAATCTTTGACGCGTATACTCCTGCTCTTCTGTCCTGTCCGCGAAGAGCGGCAATTCTCGCCGGTGCGGATGCGTTTTCAATCAAGGGAATCCGCACGCTCGTCCAGATGCTCGGTGCGATTGCGGTCCCGAACCGTATCAGCGGAATGAAGCACTTTATGGAAGCCGTATCAGATGAATTCAACCATGGGCGCGATATTGCGATTTTCCCGGAAGCGCATATCTGGCCGTATTATACAGGCGTTCGTCCTTTTTCTTCGACCTCTTTCTCATATCCGGTCAGGATGAATGCTCCGGTGATTGCCTTCTTTACAGCATACTCAGAGCCGGGTACCATCGACCGCCTGCTGCATCGGAAAACAAAGATACGAATCTATCTGTCGGACCCAATCTATCCGGATATGTCCCTGCCTTATAAGGAAGCGCAGCAAAAATTGCGTGACGAAGTTTATTCTTACATGGAACAGACGGCAAAGTCATACAGCACCTATACCGTTATTGACTACGTACAGCATTAGGTACTGTCATTATATTGTGATAAAGGCGGAGCATTTTGCTCCGCCTTTATTTGTTGATCTTAATACAATTCGTCTTCGCGAATTTTCTTCGCTGCCTGTTTCATTCGCTGCTCTTTGCTGAGCATTCTCTTCCGCATGCGGATGTTTTTCGGCGTGATCTCCACAAGTTCATCATCCGCGATGAATTCCAGACACTGTTCCAATGTAAAGTAGGTTGGAGGCGTTAAACGGAGCGCTTCATCACTTCCTGCCGCACGCATATTTGTGACATGCTTTTTCTTGCAGACATTGACAACGATATCTTCTGCTCGCGCGTTCTCCCCAACGATCTGCCCTTCATATACCGGAACACCCGGACCGACAAACAAGCGGCCGCGGTCCTGCGCATAGAACAGTCCATAGGAACTGGTATCTCCGGTTTCATGCGCGACAAGGCTTCCGGTCTTCCGTTCCATAATCTCACCTTTGAACGGTTCATACCCGGCGAAAAGATGGTTCATTACGCCGTTTCCTCGGGTGTCGGTCATCAGTTCGGAGCGGTAACCCATCAATCCTCTTGCCGGAATGATGAATTTCAGGCGGGTTCCGGTATCACCGATCGACGTCATGTCCGTCATTTCCGCTTTACGCTGACCGAGTTTTTCCATAACGGAACCGACATATTCCTGCGGAACATCGATCGTCAGCTCTTCCATAGGCTCCGTGATTCTGCCCTGTTCGTCCCGGTGCAGAATAACTTTCGGTCTTGATACGGCAAATTCATACCCCTGCCGGCGCATCTGCTCGATCAGGATGGAGAGATGCAGCTCGCCTCTTCCGCTGACGCGGAATGTATCCGTTGTTTCCGTTTCTTCAACGCGCATGCTTACATTTGTCTTAACTTCTGTAAACAACCGGTCGCGGAGGTTACGGCTCGTTACGTATTTTCCTTCCTTCCCTGCAAACGGACTGTCGTTAACTAAAAACAGCATGCTCACTGTCGGTTCATCGATCTTGACAAACGGCATGGGTTCAACTTTCAGTGGATCGCAGGCTGTCTCGCCGACGTTCAGATCCTCAACGCCTGCTACGCACACGATATCGCCGGCATATGCTTTTTCCACTTCAACGCGCTGCAAACCTTCAAAATTGTACAGCCGCGTTATTTTTGTTTCCCTTGTCCTGTTTTCCTGTCCGCCGCAAAGCACGATCGGTTGACCGCGGTACGCTGTTCCGCGTTCGATCCTTCCGATTCCAATCTTTCCTACATACTCATCATAGTCAATCGTCGAGAACAGAATCTGAAGCGGCTCTTCTGTCTCCTGTCCCGGTGCGGGAATTTCTTTCAGAATCGTATCAAAAACAGCCTGCATGTTGTTTTCCATTTCATCCGGCTCATATCCGGACTGTCCGTTCCGTGCAGACGCATATACGATTGGGAAATCCAGCTGCTCGTCACTGGCGCCGAGTTCGATAAACAGTTCCAGCGCTTCGTCCACGACTTCATAAGGACGCGCTTCCGGACGGTCGACCTTGTTGACAACCACAACACACTTTTTGTTCAGTTCAAGTGCTTTCCGGAGAACAAATCTCGTCTGCGGCATACATCCCTCAAAAGCATCAATCAATAGAAGGACGCCATCCACCATCTGCAGGATTCGCTCCACTTCTCCGCCAAAGTCCGCGTGACCCGGCGTGTCAACGATATTAATACGTGTATCGCCATACAGCACAGCCGTATTTTTGGATAAGATGGTAATACCGCGCTCCCGTTCCAGATCTCCGGAATCCATGATTCTGTCGGTTCCCTGCTCGTTCCTGCGCAGTGCTCCCGCATCTTTTAAAAGCTGATCAACAAGCGTTGTCTTGCCGTGATCAACGTGTGCTATGATAGCTACATTGCGAATATTCATTACTATTTTGCCTCTTTACCCGTAAATTGAGTCTCCATATTATACACCGCGCTTTTTTTCCTTGCAAGCAAATCCCCCTAAAACACTCGGCTTTTTCGCTTTTTTTACGTTTTTTCGATGATAATACAGCAAAACCCCGCCGGAAGGCGGGGTCACTTGAGCATTCTTTAGAATTCAGACATACCGTATGTATTTACCATCGCGTCAAGTTTAACGCCCTCTTTGCAGAGCGGGCACTCATAAGACTGTGTACTGATATAATCCGGCATCATGTCTTCTGTATGGAAAATGGAGTTTACCGGATATCCGAAGCAGGACGACAGCATACTGAAGATCGCGCAGATTCCAACCGCTTGCCCTCCATAGTATTGAATCGCCTCAAACGCCGCCTGCGCAGTGTATCCGGTTGTCACAGATGCTGCTAAAATCAGAATTCTTTTTCCTCTGATCATTGGGGAAACATTATCACGGAAGAGCAGCTGGCTTCCTGTCGTGTGCTCAGGCGTAACAACATAAATGGATCTGTTTTGATTCACACTGTTAAAACCGACCTTTGTCAGTTCACTCGCCATACATGCTCCGATTACTTCCATTCCGTCCAGGCAGAGAATCGTATCGATCACCATCGACGATTTGAATTTGGACGCAAGCTGAATCGCCGCTTCTCTCGCTTCCGAGAGATTATGCTTTGTCAGCGTCAGATCGATATAATAATTTATATGACTGTGACTGGTTGCAAAGTGTCCTCTTGCTACCCGCAGCGGAAGTGTTCCTCTCCGGGTCGGGTATTGAAAAATCTGAACCGACATAGCTCCTATCTCCTTGCATGTGAATTTCATGTAAATAATATAACAATCCTCTTTCTTGATGTCAACTTTCTTGCGAAAAAAGCAGCTTATTCCTATCTAATATATTACTCCAACGGTGTTCTAACCTCTGATAAAATTTAAGTGCAAGCGTTTGCGTTCAATTGACATCGCTTGTCTCCGCGTGTTATATTGTAGGTGGTAAAAGTTGACATTTCACATGATGTCGCTTATGGAAACTTAAATCGGAAAAGAAAGGATTATTGCTATGAAAACTCCGGATTTAACAAAGTATGGAATTACCGGCACCAAAGAAATCATCTACAATCCGTCCTATGAACTTCTGTTCAAAGACGAAATGGATCCGTCTCTGACCGGCTATGAGAAAGGTCAGCTTTCTGAACTGGATGCCGTGAACGTCATGACAGGTATCTATACCGGACGCTCGCCGAAAGACAAATTCCTGGTAGTTGACGAAAACTCCAAAAACACTGTCTGGTGGACCACTGACGAATATAAGAATGACAACCATCCCGCATCCGAAGAAACCTGGAAAGAAGTCAAAAAGATTGCTCTCAAAGAGCTTTCCAATAAAAAACTGTATGTTGTCGATGCATACTGCGGAGCAAACAAAGATACCCGCATGGCTGTCCGTTTCATCATGGAAGTTGCCTGGCAGGCCCACTTCGTTCGCAATATGTTTATCAAGCCGACAGATGAAGAGATCGAAACCTTTGAACCGAACTTTGTCGTCTATACCGCTTCCCTTGCCAAGGTTGACAACTACAAAGAGCTCGGTCTGAATTCTGAAACCGCAGTTATGTTCAACATTACCAGCCGCGAGCAGGTCATTCTGAACACCTGGTACGGCGGTGAGATGAAGAAGGGCATGTTCTCCATGATGAACTACTATCTGCCTCTTCAGGGAATCGCCTCGATGCACTGCTCTGCAAATACCGATATGAACGGCGAGAACACCGCGATCTTCTTCGGTCTTTCCGGCACCGGCAAAACCACCCTTTCCACCGATCCGAAACGTTTGCTCATCGGCGATGACGAACATGGCTGGGATGACAATGGCGTCTTCAACTTTGAAGGTGGCTGCTATGCAAAAGTCATTAATCTGGATAAGGATTCCGAGCCTGACATTTACAATGCGATCCGCCGTGACGCGCTTTTGGAAAATGTAACTCTGGATGAAAATGGAAAGATCGATTTTGCAGATAAGAGCGTTACCGAAAACACGCGTGTTTCTTATCCGATCGAGCACATCGAGAACATCGTCAAGAAAGTCCGTCCGATTTCTTCCGGCCCGGATGCGAAGAATGTCATCTTCCTCTCCGCTGACGCGTTCGGTGTGTTGCCCCCGGTTTCCATTCTGACTCCCGATCAGACAAAATACTACTTCCTGTCCGGTTTCACAGCCAAACTGGCCGGAACAGAACGTGGCATTACGGAACCCACTCCGACCTTCTCGGCATGCTTCGGTCAGGCGTTCCTGGAACTCCATCCGACGAAATACGCTGAAGAACTGGTCAAGAAGATGGAAAAATGCGGTGCTAAAGCCTACCTCGTCAATACCGGATGGAATGGTACAGGCAAGCGCATCTCCATCAAAGATACCCGCGGCATCATCGATGCGATTCTGAATGGTGATATCCTGAACGCGCCGACCAAAGTGATTCCGCATTTCAATCTGGAAGTTCCGACCGAACTGCCCGGCGTTGATTCGAAGATCCTTGATCCTCGCGACACCTATGCTGATTCTTCCGTCTGGGAAGAGAAGGCTATTGACCTTGCAGGACGGTTCATTAAAAACTTCAAGAAATATGAAGGCAATGAAGCCGGCAAGGCGCTTGTCCCCGCGGGTCCGCAGCTTTAATTTCTATGCCGTATAACAGTTGCGGCACATCAAACACGATTCTGTTATCGTCCTCTGTCTTCATGACAGAGGACGTTTTTTTCTTCCGGAATCTGAAAACAATGAAATTTCTTTAAAGAACTATCAGTTTATATGGAATTGAAAAAACGCTCATGATATAATAATATTTACAGATTTATGCGCCGATTGGTTCGGTGCAGCAGATAGGAGGAACCCCCATGAAATGCCGCTATTGTGGAAGCATTGACAGCCGTGTAGTCGATTCTCGTCCGAGCGATGACGGTCTTTCGATCCGGCGCCGCCGCGAGTGCAATGCCTGCGGACACCGTTTCACAACATTTGAACGAATTGAAGAAAACCCGATTATGGTCGTGAAACGTGATGGACGCCGCGAGCCCTTCGACCGGGAAAAAGTTGCCGCCGGTATCCGGAAAGCTTGTGAAAAACGTCCGATTTCTGCAGATGAGCAGAATCAGCTTCTGGATGAAATCTGCCGTGAAGTCTATCAATCCAACGAGTCTGAAATACCGACAAGCATGGTCGGCGAAATTGTCATGAAAAACCTGCGCAGTGTTGACGAGGTCGCATATGTAAGATTTGCTTCTGTTTATCGGGAATTTAAAGATACTCAGACCTTTATGGAAGAACTCCAGCGGCTTTTGAACGAGCAATAAAAAGAATGAACAAGGAAACCTTCCTTAACTTGTATCGTTCCGTATCCCGCGGATATATTTACAGAGAACTGGGGGGCGGTATCGGTGTTTACCGTTTACCGACCTTTGATGCGTGCGTCTCTATTGATCATGGCTTTTCTGCACGTACGGGCGGAGTTTCAACAGGGGTCTTTTCTTCCTTAAATCTCAGTTTCACACGGCCGGAGCAAAGGGAGCACGTCATGGAAAACTACCGGCGGTTTTCTTCATCTGCGGGAATCCCCTGGGACAGTATGATTATGGATTCCTACGAGCACGGTACCACAATTCTGCGTGTTGATCACGATGATTGCGGAAAGGGATATCTATATGATCCTCTTCCTCCCTGCGACGGACTTGTAACAGACGATCCCTCTGTTACGTTGATCACAGGGCATGCTGACTGCATGGCGTTTTTCTTCTTCGATCCAGTGAAAAATGCAATCGGGCTCTGCCATGCAGGCTGGCGCGGAGCAAAAGCCCGTATCGGATCTGAAGTCATCCGGATGCTTTTCTCCTGTTATGGCAGCCGTCCGGAAGACATTCTTTGCGGTGTCGGTCCGTCAATCTGTCCTCGTTGCTTTGAAGTCGGTGATGATGTTGCAGAAGCATTCGAGCAGGACTTCCCATCCTGTCCTCTCCGTGGAATCAACAGGGTCGGAAAAGCCACCATCGACCTGTGGCAGGTAGCCGTCTGCCAGTTTGTTGAGAGCGGAATTAGTCCCGATCATATTGAACTGATGGGCGTATGCACAATGGAAGATGACCGGCTGTTCTCCTACCGGCGTGAAAAAGGACGTACCGGCGGAATGGCGGCCTATTTGAGAATCTTGAACAGCAGGTGAAAAGGTTCCTGTTTTAATTGACAAACCACTCTAAAAAGTGTACAATTCAAAAGATTTCTTTTCGGATGATTCATCCGAAATACCAAGGAGTTAACTCACATCATGAAGAAAAAGAATCTGAAAGTACTTTTAATCGTTATTGCCGTGGCAATCGTTGTCATCGCCGCTGCTGTTTTCGCTTCGCTTCTCCGTAAGGATGGCAGGGGCATGAACGCTTTCGACCGCAGTAAAGTCGTTGCAACCGGTGGTGGTCAAAGTATCACAATGGGCGAACTCGCCATGGGCCTTGATAATTCCATCAATTATTATCAGCAGTATTACAATACAACTTATACCGGCGACGAACTGAAGCAGCTGCAGGAAAATGTTGCAAAGGATCTTCTGCTTCAGAAAATTTATGCTTCCAAAGCCACAGAGCTTGGAATCGGCCTGACCGCAGAAGAAATTGCTACCTGTAAAAAAACTGCTTCCGATCAGCTTGCCACCTTGGAAGAGACTATCGGTAAACAGCTTTCCACCAGCGGAAACTTCTCCAATGCGAATCTTCAGACACAGATCAACGAATATTTCACCCGCCAGCTTGGCATGAACAAGTCGCAGTATAAGGCATACATCGAGTCGCAGGAAAAAGCCTCTCTTTCTCTGAAGAAGCTTGAGGACTACTACGCTGACAGCCTTTCCGAGTATACCGATGAAGATCTGCTTGCTTTCTATCACGAGCATACATCCGAGAATTACGGTGACAACTATGTTGATGGAAATTATGCCATGCAAATGTATTATTATATGCTTGGATACAGTTCCACTCCTTATCTGTATGTGCCGGAAGGTTTCTTCTATGTTGATGTCCTTTCCTTCAGTGCGGATACTGAGGAAGAAGCGAATGCTTTTGTTGAGAAAGTAAACGAAAGCGGAGATTTCGATGCGATCGCTACCGAATCCGGTGTGATGTCCCAGCATGATTTCCTACCCGCTCCTTATGCGGTCGGACCTAATGACTGGTTCTATATTCTGGATTCTCAGGAAACATACGATGCCGCGGCCGCTATGGAAATCGGTGAAATGAAAACTTTTGTCATTTCCAATACAGATGCGGCAGAAGATGCTCCTGCTTATACCGTCCTTGTTGTCAAGCGTGTTGAAGGCGCAATCTGTGAAAACGGAGCTGCCTCCGGTGTCGTAGATATCGATTACTATGGCCTGCGCGACAGCATCAAGTCCGATTTTGAAGATCACAAGTTTGAAGAACTCACAGAAACCTGGCTCACCAACCTGGATCTTACGGACGCGGTCCATTCGTATCCTGCAGAGTAAGCCTTATGAGTAAGACAGTAATTCGTGTCATCTGCATCATACTGGCTGTCATGATGCTCCTCGGCGTCATCGCCGCACTGTTCTCGGTCATCGGGTATGCCTGAACGACAATATAGTTGAATAAAGACCGGCGCCAGCCGGTCTTTTCATTATTCTGCTTACTTTAGCTCTGTTGTTTATCAGTCAGCAAGATTGTTCGCGCCGTTCGATGTCCATGATCATGTCAACGCGTTTCTGATGACGTCCTCCGCCTTCAAACTCCGCATTCAGGAAAGAATCCACAATCATTTTTGCCATCTCATCTCCGACAACGCGCGCACCGAATGCGATGATTTGTGCATTGTTATGCCTGCGGACCATTTGAGCCGTATATGGTTCCGAACAGACTGCTGCACGGATTCCCTTCACTTTGTTTGCGGCCAACGAAATCCCGACTCCTGTCCCGCAGATCAGCACGCCCAAGTCCACTTCTCCTGCAACGATTGCCCGCGCTACTTTTTCACCGAATTCCGGATAATTGCAGCTTTCCTTGGTATATGTTCCGTAGTCGACTACTTCGTATCCTTCACTTTGCAAGTGCTCAACCACAACCTTCTTCAGATCCAAAGCGGAATGATCGTTTCCGATACCGATTTTCATGTTCGATACCCCTCCTTCTGTTTTCTGACTTTACTTAATCAGATCGCTGATATCAATGTTTTTTCCATCGATCAGCACTTTTGCGCCGGATGCTGCTTCTTTGGATTCCGCATGGGCAAGCAACCATTTATTGCATGCCCTCAGCATTTCATCTTCCTCATTCTGAATCCGGATTTCCGGTTTTTCTCCGTTTGTTCCTCTGGGAAGAACAACCAGGACCTGTACGCCGACGCCCGCCTTTGCCATGCACGGAGCGTAATGCAGTGTCGTGGCATATACTTCCACCAGGACCCCTTTCGGGACAACGAATCCAACCACTTTTTCACTGTTCAAGCGGCCGTTTTCCAGTTCCTCCCGTTTTGCGAGAAGCAGTACAAAATCCTCTGTCCCAAGATTCAGCTCGCTGTCGCGATGATACTCCAGGCAATTCATCTTTGTGTTGGTTCCGTTGCAATAACCAATCTGAATCGGCATTCCGCCATATGCACGGAGTCTGAAGTCCTTCTCGACGGAAAGCACTTCGAGTTTGGGATCACTGGCGACATAGATCGTTTTTCCGTCTCCCGGAATCGGTGTTTCGTTTCGAAGAACAGATAGCAGTTCTTCTGTATCATAGCCGCTCAAAATCTTGCCATATTTGATAAATAAGGGATCATAGACCGAGTACAGTTGCATCCTCATATCTCCTCCATTTTTTATTTCCTAGTTCAGTATACATAACTTGACCTTCATTTGCAAGAGGAACCGCTTTCTCAATCGTCTCGGCATACAATGAGAAAAGCCAACTACATTTCCGTCACACATTCCGCTTCAGAACTGACACTAACTATTTGCTTTTTTGTAAAAATATATGATGGAAAAGCCCTCTGATGTTTGACTTGACAAGCAGTTTATGATACAGTTATAGAACATTCGGAGTTCTGATCAACTATGCTTTTTTTGATTCCCAACTCCTTTTGAATCTTTTGCCTGGAATATTTTCATGAAACTGAGAAATATCATTCTTGCAGTTCTGCTTTCAATTTTAATACTTACTTCCACTCTTCCGACTTCTGCCGCTGAATCATCGGAGTCCTCTGCCGGTTCTTTTCGTATTCCCTGCACAATCAAAGGACCGGAAGAAGTCAGCTCTTATCTTAGCAACCTGACGGACGATGATCCATATACCAAGGTCACCCTGAAACGTAACGAGGCGGTTGTTTTCAATCTGCCTGATAATGCAGCTGTCAAAGGTGTTTTCTTTGATTTCTATGAGCGCGCACTGGCTGTCGATATCAAACTTTTTAATGCAAAAGGCGCCGTCCTTTCTCACGAGGTTTTGAAAGATACCGATTATCTGGTCGATTATCCCATCAATGTGGAAGGTGTCGCTTCCATTTCCGTCATGTCCGGAAACGGTGAAACCGTGATCAGCGATATCACCGTCTATTCGGACGGTTTCGTCTCCCCGTTCTCCGATTCTTCTTCCCATGCCGATCTGCTTGTCATTCTGAACAGACCCAAAGACGAGCTGGAATTATACGGCGGTCTTCTGTTTGAACTCTGTCTGGAACGCGGTCTTTCCGCTCAGATCGTCTATATGACAAAAACAGACGGCTATGAGGTTCATCAGTGCATGCAGGTCCTGCAGTTGATGGGCATCACCCGTATGCCCATATTCGGTAATGCAAAGAGCACCACTTCTGATACGGAGAAATCCGTGTTCAGTACGTTTAAAGGTGAGAGCGCGCTATTAAAGCAATATGTAACACTTATTCGCACGTTAACGCCTTCGTTGATCCTGACGCTGGATGCTTCTGACCGGCCGGCGCGTTTCGCCGACGGTGTAATTGCCCGTACTGTAATCAAAGCCGCCAGATATGCGAGAGAAAGCAAACGGTACCCCGAAATGAAAGCTTTCTCCGTATCCAAAGTATATACCCTTTCCGAAAACGGCTCTACTGAAATCAATCTGGATGTCTCTCTAGATGTTCTGAATCAAACTACTGCTCTGGCGGCTTCTCAAACTGCATATAATTGCTATCAGGAGCAGCGAGTATTCCGTCGTTCCATGCCGTCTTCCGTGCATTTTGCGCTTGCTAATACGGCTGTGGGAGAAGATGAAGAATGTTCAGACCTTTTGGAGCATCTCAACACTAGTCAGTTCAGCGGGTATCGTACCCCGGTTCCAACTTCAACCCCGACTCCCGAACCGACGGAAGAACCGACGGAAGAACCGACCGAGGAACCGACCCCCGAACCGACCGAGGAACCGACTCCCGAGCCCGAGACCGACTTCTCTCCTGTCCCGGAGGAAAAGCAGGTCGATGCAGACGATCCTGCTGCAGAGAAAAGTGCTAAACCCGACACACAGCCTTCTGTAAAAGAGCCTGGACAGCAAGCTTCAAAAGAGAAAGAGCCGGAGTACGTTATCGAACCGTTCCATCTATGGTGGGTCTTTGCTGCTGCCGGTGCTGCAATCTCCATTGTAATTCTGATCCTGCTGTTTGTCTTCAAAGCGGGAACCGTAAAGAAAGTCCTGGCTATTCTGCCGTTCCTTGCCGGGGTGGTGCTCAGTGCGCTGGCAGCTCTCGGTATCCTCTTTGGAACTGTTTCCGTAAAAGCACCGGCCAACGCGTCTCTTGAAGCTGAAGTTCCGGAAGAAACTTCTGTATTGACCGCCAACTTTACTGCGAACCCTGTTGCGACTTCTGAACCCACTTCAACTCCGATACCGACGCCGGAACCAACTCCTACGCCTGAACCTACGGAAGTTCCAACTCCTGTTCCTACCCCGTCTCCGACACCGGATCCGAATGCCGTTCACTTCTTGGATGGCGAAGGAGAAGAATACAATCTGGACTTTGATGCAGGGTACTGGTGGTATAAAAACAACGTCCTGGGCATCGAAATCAACCGTGTGAAAACCACATACCAGAAGAGAGGCCCGCTGGTTTATTATGTAGCCCATATCTATATGCGGGAGTATTCCAGTTTCCGCACCGCTGTCAGGAGTTTTGTCGCCCCTTATAAGTACTGCAGAATGGAAAAAGCTGTTCTTGGTATAACAGGTGACAATATGGACCTTGCGGAAAAACAGCTGAAGGGATGTCTGATCCGAAAGGGTATCTTCCGCAGTGATTTCCAGGGAGCAGATACACTTGCCATTGAAGGAATGAGCATGCGGATTCTTCCAAAGAAATCTTTCACCTCCCGGCAACTGACTGACAACGGAGTGCGTGATTCTTTCAGTTTCGGTCCTACACTGGTTGAAAACGGCAAGATCGACGACGATATGAAGTATACCCGCGTTGATCATCCGAATCCCCGCTGCGGAATCGGCATGGTCGAGCCCGGTCACTGGGTTGCGATTGTCACTGACGGAAGACAAAACGGTTACTCTTTGAGTATTTATCTCAAGGACTTCGCAAAAATGTTTATCGATGAAGGATGCACCGTTGCGTTCAATATGGACGGAGGAGCCTCTGCGGCGATGGTCTTCATGGGAGAAGCTTTAAACCAGCACTTCTCTCCTTCCACCAACGATCCTCAGCGTCCCTGGTCGGACTCCATCCTATTCGGTTACAGCGAACAGATTCCATCAGAGAGGGAACATACCGTACATACCGGATATCATTATGACAATCAGTAACTAATTATTCCCATTCTCACATCTGACGCAGGATGATCGACGATCATCCTGCTTTTTTGTACAAAAAGAAAAGCCCCGCATAGAAGCGGAGCTTGAAATTCGGTTTTGAAACCTTATTTGATTTCGCAGGTTGCGCCAACTGCTTTGAAAGCTTCGACGAGCTTTTCTGCGTCTTCCTTGGAGATGCCTTCCTTGACGGGCTTCGGAGCTTCGTCGACGACAGCTTTTGCTTCCTTGAGGCCGAGACCAGTCTGCTCGCGGACAACTTTGATGACCTTGATCTTCTCGGGGCCGACTTCCTTGAGGATAACGTCGAACTCGGTCTTCTCTTCTACTTCTTCTACGACGGCTGCTGCGGGACCTGCAACTGCAACTGCGGTAGCTGCTGCGCTTACGCCAAACTCTGCTTCAAGTGCTTTTACGAGCTCAGAAAGCTCCAGAACGGACATTGCCTTAATGTCTGCAATCAGTTGTTCTTTATTCATTGTGTTTTCTCCTTAAAAATTTGATTTAATAAAAATTTTGTTGTTTGCGGCGGAACTGCCCACCTGTTACGCTTCCTGCCCAGCAGCAGGATCCAGTTTCTTTGCAATCTGATCGAGCACGATAGCGAGACCGGAAATCGGGGACATCATGCTGCCCAGCAAACGGGCGATGAGTACTTCTCTGCTCGGCAGATCTGCGATTGCATCGACTTCACTTGCATTGGAGACCTTCCCCTCGACGATGCCGCCTTTGATCTCGCACTTCTTGACTTTCTTAACGAAGCCCTTCAGAACACGAGCCGGCGTTACCGCATCCTCATAACCGAATGCAAATGCGCTCGGGCCATGGAGCATCTCTTCAATCGAAGAATCGATTCCTACGGATTCGCAGGCACGCTTGACCGCGTGATTCTTCAGAACGACATACTCAACGTTCTCTTTACGCATTTCATTACGGAGATCGGTTACCTCTGCAACGGTCAGACCACGATAGTCAAACAGGATCACAGACTTAGCTTTTTTGATCTTCTCAGCCAGTTCTGCAACTTGCGCTGCTTTGCTTTCGATAATCTTTGCATTTGCCATGGTTTACACCTCCTATAAAGATAAAAGTCCTCTCGCCGCATGACGAGAGGACAGACAAATAAACATAACTGTAATTTGTTCCATTCCCACCTCGGCAGGATTTACACGCTTTCGCGCTACCGGCTGTCTATGGCGACGAACTTTACCGTGAAATATTATAGCGGGTCACGGTACCGCTGTCAAGCAGTATTTTTGGAAAAAAACCAGACTTATAGGTAAAAATCCGAAAAATCGGGTTATCTGTCTTTCGGGATTCCATAGACATCAAGTGCATTCCGGTAAAGCTTCTCTGCGAGTTCTTCCTCGTCCTCTTCTCTTACCTCTGCCATTTTTTTCAGCGTCAGTAATATGAAGGAAGGATCATTTCTTTTTCCGCGGTAAGGAACCGGTGTCATATAAGGACAGTCAGTCTCAATCAACAGACGATCGGAAGGCAGCTTCTGCACCACTTCAATCGGACGCACCGCGTTTTTAAAAGTCAGAGCGCCGCCGAAAGCAATGTACAAACCCAGATCCAGACATTCCCTTGCGATCTCATAGCTTCCGGAAAAGCAATGCATGATTCCCTTCAGACCGTTCTTGTGTGCTCTCAGCAGATCCATCATGTCGCCATGCGCTTCCCGATCGTGCAGAATCACGGGAACGCCTAATTCGCCGGCAATCGAGAGCTGCTCGTCCAGAACTTTTTTCTGTATATCCCTCGGAGAAAAGTCATAATGATAGTCCAGCCCGATCTCTCCGACGGCAAGCATTTTCTCCTGTTTCAATGCGTTCCGGATATGATCCGCCGTCCCGTTGTTCCATTCGTCAGCTGAATGCGGATGAACTCCCGCGCTTCCGTAGAAGAAAGGAACGCGCGCAACCAGATCGATTACGCGATCAATCCCTTTTTCATCACAGCAGGCTTCCATTACGCAGGTAATGCCCTTTTCCGGAAGGGAGCCGATCAGTTCAAAGCGGTCTTCATCGAACGCTTCATCCAGAAGATGCGCGTGTGTATCAAAGACTCTCATCAGCGCACCACATAGCCTGCTTCCAGTGCTTTTTCCGGCGTAACAAACGCCAGTTCCTTATCCTCCGGATCGGATGCGCACAGAATCATGCCGTGGCTTTCAACGCCGCACAGTGTGACCGGTTTCAGATTTGCGACCAGGACAACCGTCTTTCCGATCAAATCTTCCGGCTTGTACCAGTTCTTGATTCCGGAAACGACTGTCCGCTCCTCTGTTCCGACAGACAGTGTCAGCTTCAGAAGCTTTTTTGCACGCTTTACTTCTTCACATGCTTTCACTTTCGCAAGCCGTAAATCCAGCTTCTCAAAATCAGAGAATTCGATTTCCGGTTTTTGCGGAGCAAACTTCGGCTCTTCCTTGGGAGCGGCCGCAGCTCGCTGTGCTGCTTCGATCGCCTCGATCTTTCCCTGAATCTCTTTAGCATCAATACGGGCAAACAGAATCTCGGGCTTTTCCGTCACCTTTGTTCCGGAGACATAAGCTCCGAACGACCCAAGGCTGTCAAGTTCTCTCTCGGGCGCATTCAGCTGGGCAAGCACTTTTTTCGCAGTGTCCGGCAGGAAAGGTGCCAGCAGATTCGCACCGATCGAAATGCTTTCCGTCAGATTATACAATACTTCACTGAGACGATCTGCTTTTTCGGGATCTTTCGCAAGCACCCACGGAGCAGTCTCGTCGATATATTTGTTGCATCTGCGGAACAGTCCGAAGATTTCCGTCAGCGCATCTGCCACCCGAAGCGCATCCATATCCGCCGTAACCTTTGCAGCGGTTCCTGTAACGACTGCTTTCAGATCTTCATCGACCTCTTCCTCCGCGCCGGTCGATCTAACGATGCCTCCGAAGTATTTGTTCGACATCGAGACGGTACGGTTTACAAGATTGCCGAGTGTATTCGCCAGATCTGCATTCAACCGCTCGATCATCAGGTCCCAGGTAATAACACCGTCATTTTCGAACGGCATCTCATGGAGAACAAAGTACCGGACCGCGTCAACTCCGAACAGGTCTGCCAAATCGTCCGCATACAGAACATTCCCTTTGGACTTGCTCATTTTCCCATTGCCCTGCAGCAGCCACGGATGTCCGAACACCTGCTTTGGAAGCGGAAGATCAAGCGCCATGAGGAAAATCGGCCAGTAAATCGTATGGAAACGAATGATGTCTTTTCCAATCAGATGCAGATCCGCCGGCCACAGTTTTTTGAACTGTTCACTTGAATTTCCTCCGCAGTCGTATCCGATTCCCGTGATATAGTTGACCAGCGCATCCAGCCAGACATAAACAACGTGCTTCGGATCGAAATCGACCTGTACGCCCCACTTGAACGTCGTACGGGAAACGCACAGATCCTGCAGCCCCGGCAGAAGGAAGTTGTTCATCATTTCGTTCTTTCTGGCGACCGGCTGAATAAACTCCGGATGTTCATTGATATATTCAATCAGACGGGGAGCGTACTTGCTCATCTTGAAAAAGTATGCTTCCTCTTTTGCAGGTTTGACCTCTCTTCCGCAGTCCGGACATTTCCCATCGACCAGCTGAGAGCTTGTAAAGAAGGACTCACAGGGCACACAGTAAAGCCCCTCGTAGTATCCTTTATAAATATCTCCCTGATCGTACAGTCGCTTAAAGATCTTTTTGACCTGAGCTTCATGATCGGCATCGGTGGTACGGATAAATTTATCATAACTAGTCCCGACGAGGTCCCAGATCTTTCTAATCTCACCCGCTACCTGATCCACATATTCTTTCGGCGTGATGCCTGCCGCTTTTGCCTTGTCTTCAATCTTCTGCCCGTGCTCATCGGTTCCGGTCTGCAGAAATACATCATAGCCTTCGTACCGCTTATAGCGCGCGATTGCATCTGCAAGAACTGCTTCATACGTGTTCCCGATATGCGGTTTCCCGGACGTGTAGGCAATAGCCGTTGTAATATAATACTTCTTTCTCATTCACATACTCCTCTATATCAATCCAATTAATCTCAGTGTGCGCTTGAAGCGGCTGCCGCAGATGCTGCACTGGAACTTGCCACTGCGCACATAATCGCCTGCTGGATGACCGCCATGATCACGGAAGCCTGCTGCGCAACGATTCCGTTTAACTCTCCCGCTGTACCTGTGGCATTTACTGTCGAAACAAGCATCGCCGCATGCATCAGGCGCGTTCTGCGGTCAAATCCGAAGATAGTCCGGTAACCTTTCTGCGCATGCAGATACTGCTCGGCTTCCGCCACTTCTTCCGCCAGTGTTTCCACGGGAAGATCCAGAAAACTGAGTACTGCGATCATCGGAAGCTCGTAAGATCTTCCATACTTCTTGCAGCGGCTTGATACAGCGTCATAGATTTCCAGCATTCTTGCACACTTCTGTTCCGGTGCTTCTTCCGACATAGCCAATACATGTGCTGATGTCTGAAGTCCGTCGCTGATCGGCATTCGTTCCCTCAGCAACTGATAGCATTGCTCCACATCTTCAATCAGCATGTCGTCATCCCGCGTGCTTTGCGCCAGCAATAGCGCGGAAACGCTGTCCTCCCATCCGGTCAGAAGCGGATGCTCCTTTTTCATTCGCTTGTAGAGGATCCGCGCACGGCTGGCAAGCGTTTCGGCATCGATTTTCGATGATCCTGCCAGCATAGCAGCTCCAAGCGCGAGAAACTCCGACCGGAAAAAATGCTCTTTAAAAATCTGATAGAACCCCTGGGCGCGTTCCCACCTGGCCTGCGGATTCTGATCACATGCCAGTGAGCAAATCAGGGGCAGTCTTACATTCCCGCGGAAATTCGAAAAGATCCCGACTGATTCCTTGATCATCCGGTTGCAATCCGCAAGACGCTCGGAATCCGGAGAAGCACCTTCTGTAAGAAAGATGTTGGCGCAGACAGGATACAAATAATCGCTTTCCCACCGAAATTGCTTTTTCAGCAGGTCGCGGTTCCGGATCATCGTCTCACAGGCAGTTTTAAGAGATTCTTTCATTGTTTTTACTCCTCAACAAATCAGTGAAAATGTTTTTTATAGTATAGCATAACCATCAGCCCCTGAAAAGGCGTGTCTCTTTGGTTCTATTCTTTCCGCTTTGTTTTACCTTCTGTCAGTCTGCCGTGTTCTTTACTGCAAACACCCATGGGCTGAGTCCTCCGGCTTCCGTCCGGAAAGATTCCAGCAGTTTCAGGCGATTGTCTGAGCGAATCAGCCGCTCAAGCAGTTTGCCTTCCGCCGTGTACAGAACAGCCGTTCCGTTATCTGCAAGCAGGTAGGGCAGTTTTCTGACAAAAGCAGCGTACAGTTTTTCATTTCCGCTGTGACTCCCGACTCTGTTTCCGAAAGGCATGTTCGAAACGATCAGATTCGCGCCCTGTTTTGCCGTAAACTGAAGAATATCCCTGCAAACAAACCTTACCCGGCTTTCCCCTGTTTTCGCATTTTTGCGGGCAATTTCGACAGCTTTCCCGCTTTTGTCAACGCCGATAAGGCTTTTGCACCGGCAAACTTTTTCAATGCAAAACAGCAGTGAACCGCTTCCGCAGAACGGATCCATGCACCGTATCTCTTTCCCTGATGTATACTGTTCTGCATATCGTGCGATTGCCGACGCTGTCGCCGGATGGATCGACGCCGGTATTGTTCCGCTTCTCCACGGATATCGTGCGTCCGGAACATCCCATAATTTCCAGTAAAGATCTGCCGTGGTATTCCGACATTCGATTCTCAGCTCGCAGTCATAGTTGGATGTACTGTTCGTTCCGCCGAGACGAATCTTCAGCTGCTCAATAAACTTTGCGCGGTCTTTCAAATAACCTCTCAGTTCAATCCGGTATCTCGATCCGATGCAATTACCGGCTGCACTGGCAATCGATGCCGCGTTTAAAGGCACTTCCTCCGCCAAAGGCAACAGCGCTTCCGTCATGCAATCTGCGCGATAGATTCCGGCAATATCATCCGTAACAACACTCACGGCATTCTTTCGAATGGAAGCAGAGAATCCGAGTTCTTCCAGTTCGTTTTTCAAAACCTGCAAAAAGCCCTTTGGCGCAAAGCACAGGATCTCCCTTTTTGCTTCCAGGCGCTCTCTGCAGCGTTTTGTTTCGGAAGAAAACTGTCCCATTGCTTTTTCATATGCAGCGGTAATCGATGCAATATGCTTATCCTGTTCCGCATTCTCCGAGACCGGAATCTGATAAGATCGGAGCGTCTCTTCCGTCTGAAGACTTCCGAGAGCAAGCAGCAGACTCGGAACGGCGAACAGCGTTTCCTCCGTTTGCAATGCTTCCGATAGCGCTGAGATATCGTTTTGATCTCCCAACGCTCCAAGAAGCCGGTATGTATTTTTTCGGACCTTTGCTGAATCACTTTTCAGAAGACGATACAAGGGTTCTCTCCCTCCGAGTTCTTTTTCGATCTCGGCTTTCCCTTGTTTCGTCTTAGCCAGAGAGCAAAGCGCAGACAGCGCTTCTCCCGGAGATTCTTCCAGCAGATCGCGGACAAGCTCTCTGATCATTCGCCGGCCGCCTGCAGTATGATATTTAAAATCGGCTGTGTACCGTCGACATTCTCCGCGGTTTCCATAGCCCTTTGATATTTTTCCCTGTCCTTATACAGATCATTCAATGCCTCGGACAATGTAACCGGCGTAAGATTCTGCTGAAGCAGAATCTTTGCATATCCGTTCCTCTCGAAATATTCTGCGTTCAAAAGCTGGTCGCCTCTTGTAGACTTTGCCGTCAGAGGAACCAGAAGCATCGGTTTTCTTAACGCAAGCAGTTCAAAGACAGCGTTTGCGCCCGCACGCGACAGGATAATGTCAGCCATTGCCAGCAGGTCCGGCAGTTCTTCATTGATATATTCGTACTGCACATAGCCTTTCAGATCCAGTTCCTTTTCCATCTTGCCTTTTCCGCAAAGATGAACGATGTCAAAAACCGGCAATAAAACAGGCAGCGCTTCACGAAGCGCATCGTTGACCGCCTGCGCACCGAGGCTTCCGCCCATCATGAGAAGAACAGGTTTTTCTCCTGAAAAGCCCGTAAAAGCGAGTCCTTTTTCTCTGCTCCCCCGATACAGTTCCGGACGGATCGGCGTTCCGGTATGAACGCCCTTTCCTTTCGGCACATATTTTACGGTGTCTGAAAAAGAAACGCATATCTTTGTCGCAAAGCCGGCTGCCAGCCGATTCGCAAGTCCCGGCGTATAATCCGATTCATGCGCGATTACCGGACATTTCCCCTTTGCCGCAGCAACAACCGGAACAGATACAAAACCGCCTTTGGAAAACAAAACTGCAGGCTTGAGCTCTTTCAGAATCTTTCTGGACTGAAAATACCCTTTGATCACTCGGAAGGGATCCGTAAAATTCCGCCAGTCGAAATAACGGCGGAGCTTTCCCCATGCGATTTCATGGTAGATCACATCATCCCGGCTGCCGACGATCTGCTTCTCCACGCCGTCCGCCGTTCCGATATAATGCACTTCCCATTCATTCCGGTCCAATTTTTCCATCAGGGCGATGTTCGGAGTGGCATGTCCCGCCGTTCCTCCTCCGGTAAATACGATTTTTTTCATTTTTTCTCCCCCATACATTCTGCGCACACAGCATCAAAATATGCTGTGTGCCCGAAAAGCAGTCTTAAACTCCATTGACGGTCCGGATTCAGCCGGAAGTGATCGATGACTCCGTAAGTCCCGGTTTTGTCAGATTATCATCCTTTAAAAGTTCTCTCGCAATCTTGAATTTCATCAGAGTATATTCATCCGGCTGATTCTTCATGTCGATCTCCAGCATGACCAGCACCAGTCTCTGTTCTTCCTCTTTTACATCTTCCCCGGTGTCTTTATAGCAGGACCGGAATCCGATAAACCACGCGAGTTCCTTGCTTTTGTCCGTTCCGATTTCCGCCGTTCCGGTCTTCCCCGCAATCCGGTACGTTCTCCGGACGCCCAGATATTTTGCTGTGCCGCCCTTTTCTTCCGGCAACGCGCATACACCCTGCATCATAAGTTCCAGATCATCCGCGTTCTTCTTGGAACAGATCGTCTTCCAGACGCCAACCTCATGCTGACTGGTCTTGATATATGAAGTTCCTTTTGCCTGCCAGGTGGAATCCACGATATAAGGAATCATGGCCTGTCCGTCATTGTGAATCCCCGCGATATAAGTTGCCATTTGCAGCGGAGTTACCAGAATTTCTCCCTGACCATAGCCTGACATTGCCAGCAGATCCCATGTTTCATCACTGTCTTCTTTTTTGATCTGCGACTTACTGTCCGTAATAATGTCAAACGGAACCGTTTCTCCGATTCCTACATAGGACAAATAGGATTTGAATTTGCTCCATCCCATTTTCATCGCTGCCCAGGAGAAGAATATATTGTCCGAATCAATGATACTCGAGGTCATATTCATCGGAGTGTGACGATTGGAATTACCTGTCCGGTTGACTTTCTCCACTCCCGTCCAGGCCCATTCTCCCCTTGTGACATACCAGCTGTCCTTAAGATCTCCGCTGGATCCCCTTTCCGCTCCCAGCTTAATATATTCGGTGCTTGGGAATTCATCGTCTTTTGTCAGCGTTCCGGTTTCCAGCGATGCTAGCGCAGTCAGGGTTTTAAACGTCGACCCGGGTGCGTACAAGCCCTGTATGGCGCGGTTCAACATCGGCGTCTGAGGGTCTTTTTCCATTCTGGCCCATTCCACGGATCCGACGGTACCTCTGCTGAATGATTCCGCATCATAATCGGGGAAAGAATACATTGCCTGAACCGCACCGGTTCTCGGCTCCATCATGATAACCGTTCCGGATACACTTGGATCATATACAACGGTTTCCACAACTTTCTCAACGCGTTTCTGCAGCCGCATGTCCAGCGTCAGATGGAGGTCCTCTCCGTCGACAGCAGGGATATTATAAAGAGTCATGCGGTTCGTTCCGTCCGCGCCTTGAATATAGGCGTAACTGCCCTTCGTTCCTCTTAGAATCTCTTCATACTGCTGTTCCAGTCCGGAGTATCCCAGCCAGCTGTCGCCGTCATACAGTTCATTGCCTTCTTCTTCAAACTTTTCCAGGTCTTCTTTCCAAATGACAGATGCAAAACCTAAAACATGAGAAGCCGATCTTCCGAATGGATACGCCCGGAACCGGGTACTTGTCAAACTTCCGCTTCGGTCGATACCGAGCCCTTCCACTGCAAGAATCCGGTTTTCCAGCTGTTCATCCAGCTGGTCCGGATACAATCTCGTCAGAACAACAGACGAGTTTTTGCTGGTGGACGCGTTTTGCACGATGCCGTACCAGTCCTGATAAAGAGAGCCGCGGGGCTGCAGTTCGGAAATTGCCAGAACCTGTTCCATAAAGGTTTGCGGAGACTTTATGCTGCTCGGTACGCAGAAAATTGCTACCGGATCGATATTTTTGACCAGCAGTTCGCCTTGAGCATCAAAGATTTCCCCACGCTTTGGATAATTGACACCCAGAAGAAGTTTATCGCCCCACTGCAGCTGAGGGAAGATCAGAGCAGGCGACCACTGCACTCCCCATTTCTTGTTTTCATATCTGGCATTGATCGTATATTCATTGGTCAGATCGCCCGCCTTTTCCGTGTGATAAGTCAGGACATATCCGACTGCCGCAGTTACGGAACCTTCCGCGGAAGAAGTGATCTCGTACGAGATCCCGTCAACACCGACCGCGTCGAAAATCGAGTTGTATTTTTCCACAAATTCCTGATAGGAGATCATTGCCGCAGCGCCTTGTGTCGCTTCTCCGGTTTTGTTTTTCAGCGAGTCTGAAATCAGATCAAATGCCGCTCCGTAGGCACCTTCGTTGACGTATTCCAGGAATTTGACGCACATCTCCGTTCCTCCCCGGTGCGCGCCGGAACAGCCGTACTGGAGCACGCTCCCGGCAAGGGTAAGAAGGCATATGCAGATGCAGAGCAGTTTTTTCAATCTTTTCTCCCAAAGCAGCCTCTCCGCGGGAACGATATTATTCCGTCCGATTCCCTCCACGGAGCAATGGCCATAGATATGTAAATTATAACACGGTATATGATAGCAGAAAAAAGGGGATTTGGAAACCTTGTTTTTTCGGTGTTTTCAAAAAATATGCTTTTTTGTTGCATTCCGGCTACAGATGTTTTCCGCACGAGAAAAAGTCCTTTGTTTTGATGAGAATTTCTTGACAAAACCGCCTTTTGCGTGGTAGCGTAATGAATAGGAAAAAGTTCACAAGCTTCGGAAGATCGGCCCCGGGAGAGACCGCTTTGCAGCGGAGCCGAAGGGGATAAGCAACAAACTCTCAGGCAAAAGGATCGGGCCAGTACGAAGCTCCGGAAAACGGGAGTTTTCCCGTGCCGAAGGTGCAACCGGGCAGGAACGGATCCTGTCTTTGGGAATCTCTCAGGCAAAGAACGGAGGCGCGGCATGCTCACAGGGGCAGTTAGCGCCTTTTTCTGTATTCTATATGACAATTGAAGCATAAAGGAGGTTTTTCATGAACGAACTTAAGAGGACGCAACTATATGATGCCCATCTGACGGCAGGTGCCACCATGGTAGATTTCGGCGGTTGGGAAATGCCAATCCAGTATCCGGAAGGGATTGTTGCCGAACATCTGTTCACCCGGCACAGCTGCAGTTTGTTTGACGTCAGTCACATGGGCAGACTTCGCGTGGAAGGGCCTGACGCGGTAGCTTTCCTGCAGCATGTTCTCACAAGCAACGTTCTGGCGCTGGATCTGAATCAGGCACAGTACTGTATCATCCCTGCGGAGGACGGAAGCGCCGTTGACGATGCTTATCTGTACCGGTTCTATCAGGACTGGTATCTTCTGGTCGTCAACGCTGCCAATACGGAAAAGGATCTTGCCCATCTTCTTCCCATCTCAAAGGCATTTGATGTCAAGATCACCAATATCAGCGCAGATTATGCTTCCATCGCTGTCCAGGGACCGAAAAGCCGTGATCTGCTTACGATTCTTTCCGGAGGGGAAGCAGTCACCGAGCCTGTCAAAAACGCTCTGAACATCCTTCCTCTGGAAGGGCATGAAGCATGGATTGCCAAGACCGGCTACACTGGGGAACCGCTCGGATATGAAGTATTCATCAAAGCCGAAGATGCGCGCTGGCTGTGGGACAGGCTGCTTGAACTCGGAGCAAAGCCTGCCGGCCTCGGGGCCAGAGATACTCTGCGCCTTGAAGCTGGAATGCCCCTTTACGGTCATGAAATGGGACTCGATGCCGAAGGAAAGCCCATGCCGATCTTCGCCGTGTCCCTTGCGCGGTTTGCCGTTTCTTTCTCGGAAAACAAAGGAAACTATATCGGACGGAAACCTCTGGAAAAGCAGGCTGCCGCCAACCGGCGCATTCTGAACCGGGACTTTGCCCCCGACGCTCTTTCCGCCCTGCCCCGACGCATCCGTCCCATCACTCTGCTCGATCGTGGCGTCATGCGCGCCGGCATGCCTGTATACAAAGGAGAAAAACTGGTTGGTTTTGTCACTTCCGGAACCATGGTGCCTTATTATGTAACAGAAGGCGAAGGCCTCTCCACGGAAATTCTGGAAACCACCGGCAAGCGAGCCATCGGCATGGCGTATCTTGACAGCGATCTGCTGGACTTTGACGAGGTCATGGTAGATATCCGCGGCAAGCGGGTGAAAGCCGGAATTCCGCCCTATCATATGCGTGTGGACGCTCCTCCTTTTGCGCGGCCCATTCTGTACGACAAGCTCGCAGTAGCGGAGCCGGCAAAGTCTGAGGGGGACAACAGCGGAAAAGCAGTCTCTCTGCTGTTTGCCGCCGTTGAAAACCATCTTTGGAGGCAGCGCTGCTGCATCAATCTGATTCCATCGGAAAACACGCCCAGCAAAGCCGTGCAGCTACTTTGCGCAAGCGATCCTTCTTTCCGCTATGCGGAGCACAAGAAGATCAAATCCTTCTATGATGCGGATGTGTTCTATTATCAGGGAACCAAATTCATTGACCGCGTGGAACAGCTTCTTGTTCAGGAGATGCGGCGTTACTTTGGCTGCACGGAAGTTGAAACCAGGGTGATCTCAGGCCAGATGTCCAACATGGCAGTATTTTCCGCTCTGATGGACTGGAAAAACCGTCTTGACCGGAAGAATACCCCCGCACGTCTCGGATATGTCCTGAACAACCATATTATCAAAGGCGGGCATCTGTCGGCCCAGCCTATGGGCGCCCTTCACGACTATATCGCAGTCGATCCCGTTACGGAGCGCAGCGCCGTAGTCAATTTCCCCGTCTGCAAAGACAATATGTTCAAAATTGACGTGGAAGAGACGAAAAAGGTGATTGCCGAGTACCGTCCGGAACTGATCATTTTCGGTAAGAGCATGGTCCTGCACAAGGAACCGGTTGCCGAAATCCGTAAATTTGTAGACGAGCAGGCCATTCCGACCACGATCATGTATGACATGGCTCACGTTCTCGGCCTGATTGGCGATTCCTTCCAGAAGCCTTTCGAAGAAGGCGCGGAAATCGTTACCGGATCGACGCATAAGACATTTTTCGGTCCGCAGAGAGGCGTTATCGGTACCAACTGGACAAAAGATGACCTGAAATACGGCCTGTGGAACACCATTGAGACGCGTGCCTTCCCCGGAAGCGTTTCCAACCATCATCTTGGTACTCAGCTCGGTCTTCTCATGGCGGCCTACGAAATGAATCAGTTCAAGGACGAATACCAGAAGGCAATCATCCATAACGCAAAGCATTTTGCCAAAGCGCTCAAGGCGCAGGGGCTGGATGTAAAGGGCGATCCTTCTATCGACTATACCGAAACCCATCAGGTCATTGTAGGCGTCGGTTACGGTGCCGGACCGGAAATTGCCGAACGTCTGGAAAAGAACAATATCATCGTCAATTACCAGGCAATACCGGACGAGGAAGGGTTCACAGCATCCGGCGCACTGCGCATGGGCATGAGTGAAATGACCCGCTTCGGCTTCGGCGACGCAGAGTTTGACAGGCTGGCAGAGCTGATGGCTGCCTGTATCCTGGAAAACAAAGATATCAGCAAGGAGGTCTGTGCTCTCCGCGGTGAACATCTTGACATGAAGTACTGCTTCAGCGGTGCTGAATTCGATCAGGCTCTTTCCAAACTTTCCGCGCTCATCGAAAAATAAAACCATACCAATACTTATCAGGAGGAATTCATTATGACTATCAACCCAGATCTTCAGTATACCAAGTCCCATGAATGGATCCGTATGGACGGCGATATTGCCGTTATCGGTATTTCTGATTTTGCCCAGGATGCTCTGGGAGACCTCGTGTTTGTCAATCTGCCCGAAATCGGAGACAATGTAACTGCCGGTGAATCATTCGGCGATGTTGAATCCGTAAAAGCGGTATCAGATCTTATCAGCCCCGTTACCGGAACAGTCTGTGAAATCAACGAAGAACTTCTGGACGCTCCTGAAATGCTGAATAACGATCCGTACGGCGCCTGGATCATCAAAGTCAACAACATTGACGGTGCCGAGGACCTGCTTGATCCTGCCGCATACGAAGAACACTGCGCTTCGGAGGCATAAGCCATGGGAAGCTACGTTCCTTCCACTGAGGAACAGCGACGGGAGATGCTTCAGTCGATCGGGCTTTCGGACTATCGGGAACTGTATAAAGACGTGCCGGCAGGCATGTATCTTGATCATCTTCTCGATCTGCCGGAAGGAAAAAGCGAATTGGAAGTCAGCCGAGCTCTTGCAGCAATGGCCAAAAAGAACAGAGTTTATGATACTGTTCTGCGCGGAGCCGGCGCATACGACCACTATATCCCCAGCATCGTAAAGCAGATTCCCGCCAAGGAAGAGTTCCTCACCGCATACACTCCTTATCAGGCTGAGATCAGTCAGGGCGTTCTGCAGTCCATTTTTGAGTATCAGACAGAAATCTGTGAACTCACCGGCATGGATGTCTCCAATGCATCCGTCTATGACGGCGCTACCGCGGCAGCGGAAGCCGCTGCAATGGCGAGGGACCGGAAGCGCAGGATCACCCTTGTTTCCGCTTCCACACATCCGGATGTAATCAATACCATCCGTACCTACAGTTACGGTACCAACGACGAAGTAAAGATCATTCCAACGAAGAACGGTAAAACCGATTTGGAGGCAATGAAAGCCCTCCTCGGGCCGGAAGTAGCTTCGGTTTATGTCCAGCAGCCGAATTTCTTCGGTCTGTTTGAAGACGCAGATGCTCTTTCCGACGCTGTCCACGAATCGGGAGCCCTGTTCATTCTGGGCTGCAACCCGATCGCTCTCGGCATTATGAAAACACCCCGGGATCTGGGCGCGGACATTGCTGTTGGCGAAGGTCAGCCACTCGGGCTTCCAATCGGGTTCGGCGGTCCTTATCTTGGCTTTATGGCTACTACGCAGAAATACATGCGCAGACTCCCCGGCCGGATCGTGGGTGAAACAACGGACAATGCGGGAAATCGGGCCTATGTCTTATCCCTGCAGGCGCGGGAACAGCATATCCGCAGAGAAAAGGCCGGCAGCAACATCTGTTCCAACGAAGCGCTCTGCGCCCTGACCGCAAGTGTCTACCTTGCCGTTATGGGTCCGGACGGACTGGCGGAGGCCGCAAGTTCATCGATGGCAAAAGCACATTATCTCTGCGAACAGCTTTGCAGCCTTCCGGGGATCAGCCGCCGTTTTGAAGGAGAATTCTTCCATGAATTTCTCCTCGATATGCCAAAGCCTGACAAAGTCCTGGCCGCCCTGGACGAAAAAAATATTTTAGGCGGTCTCCCATATGCGGACGGAGTCCTTTGGTGTGTGACGGAAAAAGTTTCGAAGGAAACGCTGGATGAAGTTGTTTCTATCGTAAAGGAGGCGATTGCATGAAGCTGATTTTTGAAAAGAGCGTGCAAGGCCGCCGTTGTTCGATCCTTCCTACCTGTGATGTTCCTCCGACCGAAATGCCTTCTTCTCTGAAAAGAGAAACAGCTCCCATGCTTCCGCAAATGAGTGAAACCGATGTTTCCCGCCATTATACGGAGCTCTGCAAACATGTGCATGGCGTTAATTGCGGTTTCTATCCTTTGGGTTCCTGCACCATGAAGTACAATCCCCGCATTGATGAGGAAATGGCTTCCCTCCCCGGTTTTACTTCAATCCATCCTCTGGCTCCCGAGTCATCTGTTGCCGGTTGCATTGAAGTTCTTGAAACCGCAAAAAAATATCTTTGCGAAATCACCGGTATGGACGGCATGACTTTCCAGCCTGCAGCAGGTGCGCACGGAGAATTCACCGGTGTTTTGCTCATCAAGCAGTATCACGACAGCAGAGGCGATCAAAAACGCACCAAGATCATTGTACCTGACTCCGCTCATGGTACCAATCCCGCCACGGCGGCCATGTGCGGTTATCAGGTGGTGAATATTCCTTCTGCGCCTGACGGATGTGTTGATCTGAATGCCTTAAGAGCGGTCCTCGGCGAGGATACGGCAGGTCTTATGCTCACCAATCCGAACACAGTCGGCATCTTTGATGAGAACATTCCGGAAATCACACGGCTCGTTCATGAAGCCGGCGGACTTTGTTACTATGACGGAGCCAATCTGAATGCGGTCATGGGTGTCGTACGTCCCGGAGATATGGGCTTTGACTGCGTCCATCTTAATCTGCATAAGACTTTTGCGACTCCGCATGGCGGCGGAGGTCCGGGGGCGGGAGCAGTCGGCTGCAAATCGTTCCTCGTTCCGTTTTTGCCTCACTCTGCCTTAATGGAAGAGGAAGGGCATCTTCAGGTCCGCAGTTTTATGGGAAACTTTTTAGTGGTCGTTCGCGCCTTGACATATCTGCTGACGCTTGGAAGAGAAGGAATTTCGGAAGCAGCTAAAAACGCCGTCCTGAACGCCAATTATCTGATGGCTCGGATCAAAGGCACCTTCACTCCTGCTTTTGACCGGATCTGCATGCACGAATTTGTTCTGGATCTGTCCGAATATAAAAAAGCGACTGGCGTATCCGCTCTGGATGTTGCCAAATCGCTTATCGACTACGGCATGCATCCTCCGACAATGTATTTCCCGCTCATCGTTCATGAAGCGCTTATGCTGGAACCAACGGAAACGGAAAGCAAAGAAACGCTGGACTGGGCGGCAGAGGTCTTCCGTACTCTTTATGAACTCGGTTACAAGGATCCCGGATACATGCACGAAGCGCCTCACGCTGCTCAGATCGGCAGGCCAGACGAAGTAAAAGCTGCCAGAACTCCTGTTCTCCGATACACCCGTTCATGATCGAAACGCTTAAAACCTATGAAAGCGGATCATTCGATCCTTATTTCAACTTAGCTGTGGAGCAGCACCTGCTGGAAACCGTCGAAGGCGGGTGCTGCCTTTTGTATCTGTGGCAGAATGAAAATACTGTGGTCATCGGACGGAATCAGAATCCCTGGGCAGAATGCCGCGTCTCTCTTCTGGAAGAGGAAGGAGGCCACCTTGTCCGGCGTCTTTCCGGAGGCGGTGCCGTATTTCATGATCATGGAAATCTGAATTTCACTTTTTTAGTCCAGACCTCAGACTACGATCTTGAAAAGCAGCAGCGGGTTCTTCTGACCGCATGCCGGCAGTTCGGTATCTCTGCCGAACTGTCCGGGAGGAACGATCTGACCGTCGGCGGACGCAAGTTTTCCGGAAACGCATTCTATAGAAGCGGAAACCGTTCCTACCACCACGGAACACTGTTGGTCGATGTGGATGGAAACAAGCTTTCCCGTTACCTCACGCCGGGAAAAGCAAAGCTGGAATCGAAAAGCGTTTCCTCTGTCTGTTCCCGGGTCGTAAATCTGAAAGAACTCTGTCCGGCAATCACGATCGATGCGTTGAAAGCATCTTTGACAAATGCTTTCGAGCAGGTCTATGCTCTGAAAAGCCATCCATTGGTTTTGTCGGAAGAAGATCAAAAAAAGATCGATGAATTAAGGACTTTTTATATGAGCCGGGCATGGTGCTGCGGAATCCGGCTTCCTTTCACTTTCCGATGCGAGAAACGGTTTCCCTGGGGGAATATCGAACTGCAGCTGCTGGTAGAAAGCGGGATTGTCCGGCAAGCCCGGATCTATTCAGATGATATGGATTCCTCTTTTCCTCCGGCTCTGGAAAAAGTTCTCGAAGGCTGCCCATTTTCCTCTTCCGTTCTTTCATCCCGCGTACAGCAGGCTGGTATTATTCACTCTGAAGATATCTGTACTCTATTACAGCAACAGGAGATATAAACATGTTTGATTACGATCTTATTGTTATCGGCGCAGGTCCCGGCGGCTATGAAGCTGCCCTCCATGCCTCAAAAGCCGGTCTGAAAACTGCCGTGGTAGAGCGCCGCGAAGTTGGAGGCACCTGTCTTAACCGTGGCTGTATTCCCACCAAAGCCCTGCTCCATGCCTCCGCAGTATTTGAGGAAGCAAAGGAAGGAGCTTCCATAGGGATATCAGCCGACGGACTTTCCTATGACCTTCCTTCTATGTATGCCTATAAACAGCAGGTTGTGGAGAAGCTCCGTTCCGGTGTAGAAAGCCTTCTGAAAAGCACAAAAACAGCTCTTCTACGGGGAACCGGTACTGTGACAGCGCCTCATACAGTTGCCGTTTCGGGGGAAAGCGAAGGAGTCTATACAGCTCAGAACATTCTTCTTGCCACAGGCTCCATTCCCGCAAGGCCTCCTATCCCCGGGCTGGAACTTGACGGAGTTATGACTTCCGATGAACTGCTTGACGGCATTTCCGGTGACTTCCAATCGGTTATCATCATCGGAGGCGGGGTCATCGGCATGGAATTTGCCACTTTCTTTACCGATCTTGGTATCAATGTTACCGTCATAGAGGGTTTGGATCGTCTTCTTCCTGCCATGGACCGTGAACTGGGACAGAATCTTACAATGATTATGAAAAAGCGCGGTGCAACAATTTACACCGGGGCTATAGTAAAAAATCTGGAAAAAGCTGAGTCCGGTCTTCAAGTGAACTTTGAATGCAAAGGCAAGCCGGTCAGTGTTGTCGGCGAGAAAGTACTCTGCGCCATCGGTCGCCGCCCGTATACAGATGAATTGTTTCAGAATGATATGCTTCCCGAAATGGACGGTCGTAGGATCAGAGTAAACGAACGGTTTGAGACCAGTCTCCCGGGCATCTGGGCAATCGGGGATGTTTCTTCTCCCGTGCAGCTTGCTCATGTCGCCACCGCGCAAGGTATTTTTGCCGTTAATGAAATGATTGGAAAACGAAGTGATTTCCGTCTTTCTCTCATTCCCGGATGCGTGTATACCCGTCCGGAGATCGCTACTGTCGGCCTTACGGAAGCAGAAGCAAAAGCACTGGAAATCCCCGTCAAAACAGGAAAAGCAATTATGTCATCAAACGGCCGCACTGTTATCATCAACGGCGACCGTGGATTTATGAAACTGGTTGCTCACGCTGAAACAAAGCACCTTCTGGGAGCCCAGCTCATGTGCACGAACGCTTCCGACATCATTTCTCAGCTTTCGGAAGCAATTGCATGTGGTCATACTCCAATAGATCTCCTTCGAATCATACGTCCGCATCCTTCCTATGAAGAAGCATTAAGTGCTGCCCTGAGCGATCTTTGTTACAAACTTGACCCGGATTCTTAATGGTTTTCTGACATAATATTTCAGACCGTGGAATTGATTGCGGGGTGTCTTTTCCACCGCACTCCATTCTTTGCAAAAAAAGAGGGCTTGGTTTCAAGCTCTCTTTGAATTGTTTTAGGGAATATTACTTTACTGTTTATCTCCTGTCTCTTTCTTACAGTACTTTTGAGAGAAAAAGCTGCGTTCTTGGATTTTTAGGATGTTCGAACAACTCTTTCGGCGTATTTTCCTCTATCATTTTACCTTCATCCATAAAGATTACCCTGTCGGCAACTTCTCTGGCAAACCCCATTTCATGCGTGACTACAACCATTGTCATGCCAAGATCTGCCAGCCTCCGCATAAGATCAAGCACCTCCCCGACCATCTCCGGATCCAGGGCAGAAGTCGGTTCATCGAACAGCATGACTTCCGGTTCCATTGCCAATGCACGAATAATCGCGATCCTCTGTTTCTGACCGCCTGAAAGCATATTGGGATAGGTGTCCGCTTTATCGGAAAGCCCAATTCTCTCAAGCAGTTCCAGAGCTTTTTTCTTTGCTTCAGCCTTGGTGCGTTTTTTCAGTGTCACCGGTGCCAGCATGATATTCTGAAGCACGGTCTTATGCGGGAACAGATTGAAATGCTGGAATACCATTCCCATCTTCTGCCGCTGTTCATCAATATTGACTTTTTTCCCCGTTAATTCTACGCCATTGAACAGAATCGTTCCCGAAGTCGGTATTTCCATGAGATTGAGACATCTTAGAAGTGTGGATTTTCCACTGCCGCTCGGTCCGATAATCGCCACTACTTCACCGGCTTTGATTGACAAGTCGCAATCTGTCAACGCTTTTACATTCCCGTCAAATACTTTTCCGAGGTTTTTTGCACAGATTATCTCATGCCCGATCTCCACGACGCATCCTCCTTTCAATTGCCTCAATTCCCTTGGATGCCGGGAAGTTGATCAGAAAATAGATAAACGCAGCCAGAACATACGGTGAAAGTGTTTTGTAAGTTGTCGTTGCAACCGTTTTTGCGCCCCAAATCAGCTCTGCCATTCCCAGAATCGAGCAGATAGAAGATTCCTTCACCATCGTGACCAATTCATTGGCTAGCGCAGGAAGAATATTCTTAATCGCCTGCGGCAACACAATCAGCTTCATTCCCTGAAACTTGGATAACCCAAGAGATCTTGCCGCTTCCATCTGTCCGGCATCCACTGCCAGAATACCTGCGCGGAAAATCTCAGCGACATACGCCGAACTATTCAGAGCCAGCGCAACAACACCCGGAATAAAACGGGAAATATCGATAAATCCGAAAATTGTATAAGGCTGGATTTTTATAACAGAGAAAAGACCGTAATAAATAATATAAAGCTGCACCATCAGCGGAGTGGAACGGAACACAGCTATATATGCCCCGGATAACCATTTTACCGGTTTCCATTTGCTCAGACGCATCAAGGCAAGCAACAGTGCCGGAAGAACTGCCATCGCAACGGATACGACTGAAAGGAGCAGGGTGTATTCCACACCCTGCACAAAGAATGACAAATACTTCGGTAAAAATGAGAAATTAAAGAAGTTAGACGGTGACATTCCGTCAAACAGACCGTACAGCATGGCTTTTATTCAATCGCCTGATCGGAAAGCGCGTCTGCAGCTTCAGAAAATGCCTGAATCTGATTTGCTTCCAACAGCTTTGCAATCGTTGCATTGATTGAATTCAGCAATCCTTTCGGATCACCTTTTTGTACTGCTACACAATAAGGATATGCGTCCCCAAGGCTGACATCTGAGACAACCAGATCACTGTTGCTCTCCGCGTACTGCAGAGCTACCGCGCCATCCAGAAGAATTGCATCAACCTTGTCATATACAAGCTGATTGACCAGATCATTTACCGATGTCAATGCTACCAGGTTTGCTCCCGGAAGATCGCTTGTTACGAGGTCTGCCTTGGTCGTTCCGGTCTGTGCACCAACGGATTTCCCAGAAAAGCTTTCAACGCTTGTATATTCAGATGTCTTTTCTGCTTTGACCAGAATCATCGGGGGGTAATCCGTATAATACGGATTGGAGAAGTCTGCAGCTTCCAGTCTCTCCGGAGTTTCTTCAATCGCTGCAATGACAATATCCACATCGCCTTTCTGAAGGGCTGCCATCAGACTGTCAAAGTCCATGTTCATAACCGACAGCTCTTTGTTCTGGTCTTCTGCAATTGCCTGCGCCAGCGAAATATCGATTCCTACATATTGCTGCTGTCCCTTTTCATCCAGAACGATGAATTCGAACGGGGGATAGTCCGCAGATGTCCCGAGAATGATTTTATCCTTAGCAGCTGCAGGCGCCGAACAGGCAATTGCCCCCAGGCAAAGAACCGCTGCAAGAAGAATTACAAAAAACTTTTTCATATTGAATTACGCTCCTTTATTGGAATTGACGCCAGTATACGCCTTTCAAGTTTGCTTGTCAATTATATTTATGCATTATTAGTGTATTTTTATTTATTTTTTACGTTCTTATCATTGATATTTGTTGATTTTATGCATTTTCGGTGATATGATTTCTTCGTATTAAATAGAGAGGTTGTTTCCATGGAAGATTCCATTTCCTTTTCAAGACTCATTGTCTCGCTCTCTGCGATTCAGAAAAACACTGCCGGCATTATCTCTCATCTCCCATGTGGGGCAAAATTGATTCCGGTTTTAAAAGCTGACGCTTACGGTCTTGGTCTGGTTCCTGTCGCAAAAGCATTATGTTCTTCGGACCGAATCGCAGGCTTTGCTGTTGCATATATAGAGGAAGGTCTTCAGCTTCGGAACAGCGGTATTTCTCTTCCCATTTTTATTCTCGGACCGGCTCTTCCCTTTCAGTATAAACCGGCAATTCTTTCCGATCTCACCTTGACCGTCGGAAGTCTTTCCGATCTCTCCCTTATGTCACGTGCAGCCGAAGCGCTTGGAAAAAAAGTCTCTGTGCAGATTAAATTTGACACCGGTCTTCATCGCTTCGGAATAAGCCCCGATGAAATAAATCCTCTTATTTCCGCTCTTAACTCTTGCAGCCCATTCTGCTCTCTGAAAGGAACCTATTCCCATTTTGCAGATCCTTTCGATGCGGACAGATGTAAAGCCCAATTTCAAAGCTATATGGCTTTATCAGACGCTTTGGAATCGCATGGGTTTTCGATTCCTCTCCGCCACATCTGTGACTCTGCAGCAAGCGAGTTGTATCCGGAATATGCTCTGGACGCGATCCGGGTCGGAAGAGGTCTGATGTGGGGCAATCCTGTTCGGCCAAACGGGAACATTCTCGAAGCTGCCACTTTGCAGACCGTTGTAACCGGTATCTGGCATCGCAAAGCAGGGGAAAAAATCGGATATGGAGACGGCTTGACCCTTTTAAAAGATACCCGCATCGCTTCCATCGGAATCGGTTACGGAGATGGAATCGATCTGAACGCCGTCAGACAGCATCTTCCGGTTCTTCTTCATGGACAGACCTGCTCTCTTTTATATAGCTTTATGGATCATACGCTTGTCGATATCGGTGACCTACCATGTACACCGGGAGATCTGATAACCTTCTTCGGATATGACGAGTCAGGCATTTTTCTCAGCGCTCAAAAGCAGGCAGCAGCCTGCGGCGCCAATGAAGCCTGTGCATTTACGACTGCTCTTCTCCCTCGAGTCAAAAGAGTTTATACTTTTTAATCCGATTATCGTTCTCTGCTTTTTCTATGCATTCCATTTTCCATGAAGATGCATGAAATACGAATAAATACTGTATCTTTGTCTTTTCATGCATCATGTATTACTCGTATATACAGCCCCCCTTATGCGGTGGATAACCTGTTTTTTGCCCATATTTCGCACCTCTGAGTGTGGATAACTCTGTGGATGATGTGGATTAATATGCAAATTCAGCCTTTTTTCATGCTCTTGCATATGCATTAATGCTTTTTGCATAACCATTTTCTGTTGGTCATTAAGTTGATCACATCAAAATTCAATTGACATTTTTCCGAACAAAAAACAGGAGATGACTATTTCATCTCCTGTCTTGTTGTCCCTATGTTTTAGTTCCAGATTCTATATGCCATCAGGAAATGCTGCTTCCAATAGGAACCGGAAAGAATCGTTTTTGTGATTCTGACCTGTCCTGCACCGCTGGAAGCGTCGATCATCTTTCCGTTTCCGAGATAGATTCCGACATGCCCTACCGACATGCTGCTTCCCTTAAACACCATAATATCCCCGCGTTTGAATTCTCCCCATCCGGTGATTCTCTTATACTTGGAGCAGGTCCTCCAGGTAATACTGGTCATATATCCCTGTTTTACGCCGGCCTTGTTCAAACACCAGTACACAAAGCCGGAACAGTCGAATCGATTCGGTCCTTTCGCACCGCGTACATATGGGCATCCCAGTTTGCTTTCTGCAATTTGAATCAGCTTTTCGACCTTTGCCGCAGATGTATTCGGCGTTGCAGTCGGTTTGGCAGTCGGCTTGGCGGTTGGTTTCGGGGTCGTTTTGCCGCTGGGCTTGCTTGTTGCTTTCGGTGTAGTCTTGCTTCCGGGTTTGCTTGTTGCCGTCGGTTTCTTCGTTGCCTTCGCTGTTGCCGTGGATGGTGCACGTTTTGCTCCGGAACTGTTCAGCTTTTCAAGCGTCTTGGAACCAACCGCTCCGTCCTGAGACAGGCCGTTTCTCTTCTGGAATAGTTTGACTGCTTCTTCTGTCTCATCTCCGAAGTATCCTGAAACCTGGGAAGAACTCAGATAGCCGAGTTCTTTCAGGCGTTTCTGCATATCTTTTACCTTGCTTCCGCTCATTCCCAGACGAAGCGCATATTTCAGTGCATCCTTGGAAGTCAGCTGATTCATGGTTGACGGTCCCAGAACGCCGTCTTTGACAAGTCCGTTCGCCTCCTGGAATGATTTGATTGCGGAAACCGTCTTGGAGTCCATGTTTCCGGTTGCATCATAGCTGCTTCCTAAATATCCCAGTTCAATCAGACGATTCTGATATTCGATGATGGAATCATCCTTGTCTCCGCTCTTGAAAACATTACCGATTACTTCATCGGAGAACAGTTGTTCTTTGGTCTGAACACCTACCAGCCCGTCCGCATGAAGCGCGTTCGCTGTCTGGAAAGCAATCACGGCCGCTTCCGTTTTCTCGCCGAATGTTCCTGTTCTGCTGTCTTTGTCCAGATAACCCAGTTCGTACAGACGCTCCTGGATTTCTTCAACCGCATCTCCTTCATCGCCCATCTGCATGAAAAACTCCTTTGCGGAATCACTGAACATCAGGGCGTAAACTGTTTCATCCAGTTCACCGGTTTCCTCCAGACCGTTTCTCTTCTGGAACTGTTTCAAAGCATCCAATGTAATATTTCCGAAATGCTCCGTCGGTTCATCAGAATCCATGTATCCGAGATCCATCAGTCTCTGCTGAACGACGGCAATCGTTTCATCATCGTCACCCTTTTTATATACTTCTCCGCCGAGGTAAGTATCATCCGGATTGATCGTAGGCGTCGGCTCCGCTATTGCTGAAGGAGTCCCCGGAACCGCAGTCTCCGTCATTTCAATCGGATCATTTCCTCTGTTCAAGGGATGACATACGCAGGCGAAGAATCTGGCTGAGAAAACAATCGTCAGAATCAGTCCTGCAATCACTACCGCGCACATTGCAAACAGAACCAGAAACAGAAGCGGGCGGCTGACGCGCTGCTTTTTCGGTTCAGTGCCGTCTTTTTCCCCCATCTTTCCGGAGATATGTCCAAGTGCTTTGCTCAGCCATCCTTCAACTGTCCGGATAATTCTGGAGACTGTCGGAGGAATCGCCTGCAGCAGTTCTTTTCCTTTCTGCTTTAGAAATGTCCATGCCTTTTTCAGCGCAGGTACCACTTTATCCTTAAGCCATGGAACGACCTTTTCCTTTGTCCATGAAACTGTTTTGTTCCAGGCGGTTTTTGTCCATGAAACGATTTTGCTCCAGACCGTTTTCATGGCGTTCAGAAACTTCTCCTTCATATTTTTCACCTCATGATCCGATTATCATTATAACAGGGAAATGTAACAGATTTGCGTCATCATTATAAACATTTCCATCTGCTACCGGATCGAATAAAGGGACAGTGCCCTGTTCAGTTCATCCCGGATTTGTCTTTGCCGGATCTCCGGCTCTAAAAGTGTAACCTGTGACAGATTGTTCAGCAGAAATCTTCGTACGGCTGTCCACGGTGCCGTTACTTCCGCCAGAACATTATCCCCCTGCGGAATCAGTTTCGCGGATCGCCCGAAACAATCTGAAATTTCATCAACGAGACGGCCCGCGCAAAGCAGTGAATATTGTTCCGCTGTATCCTGATGAAATACAGCGCGATTGACATATCCGACAACATCCAGACCCCCGCGGCATTCTGCAAGCTCAGAGCTTGCCCTTGCAGGCAGTTCTGAAAGCACTGCATCACGGATATAATCACAACGGAAATGAAGCAGCCTTCCATAACCCGACACGGCAGCCAATACATAATATCGATCATTTGCCATAAACAAAGCATAAGGAGAGATCGTATAGGTTGCATCCGGAGACGCGGTCATTCCATCATCTGACTGAGCAGTATGATATAAGAAAGTGACCTGTTTCTGCTCTTCGATTGCTGTGCGGAGACGTTCCATCGTATCAAACACCTCCATCCTGAGCAGCTGCGGTGTTTCCTTTACAGAGTAAATCGGAATTTTCGGCTGCATGGCGCGAATTCTCCGATCCGTTTCTTCACTGACCGGAGCTCTTAAGAGCGCGTCATAAATGACAGGGTCGAACGCTGTTGGATCGGCAGCCGATGTCAGATAATAACCTTTTCCATTATCATGATAGGTTGAAAGCCCGAATCCCATTTCCGAAAGCAGAATCAGATTCCGTCCGACAGCTTTCCTTTCCGCTATCATCCCGTAATCATCTTTCAAAAACTCAATAATCTGCTTGGTGGAAATCGGTCTCTGCTCCGATGCATGCTGTTCCAGCACCCGCAGAATACAGAGCGACAATGCTTTTTTTCCTTTTGTCTCCGTCATGCTTCCGTCACTCCCGTTATTCCTCATAGTAGTCGCCTCTGCGATAATCATACAAAACCCCGTCATATTTGCGCGGATCTTCAAGGACTTTTCCGCATCCGATTGCAACGCATGCAACCGGATCCTCCGCCACATAGCAAGGAACTCCCGTCTGTTCCGCGATATACTGGTCAAGCCCATATAGCTGTGCTCCTCCGCCGGTCAGGCAGATTCCTCTCGTCGCAATATCTCCGGCGAGTTCCGGCGGGGTCTGCTCGAATGTGTCTTTCAGTGCTTCGGCGATATTATGCAGCGGCTCCGCAAGCGCAAAGGTCAGTTCGTTAGAGCCGAGTTCCAGAGCGACCGGAAGTCCTCTTCCCAAAGATCTTCCCCGCACATCCATCTTGATCTCGTCAGCTCTCGGATAAGCCGATGCGTACCGGATCTTCAGATCCTCCGCCGCATTCAATCCTATCACAACGCCGTGCTGGCGCTTGAAATAACGGACGATTGCCTGATCGAACTTATCTCCACCGATCCTGAGAGAATCATGAATCACCGCTTTTCCCATTGAAGTGACGACCATATCACAGGTTCCCGCGCCGATGTCCAGTACGATATTTCCCTTCGGTTCCGTGATATCGATTCCCGCACCGATTGCTGCCGCCACCGGTTCCTCTATCAGGAATGTATATCTTGCCCCTGCGCCTTCTGTCGTTTCAATGACTGCACGCTTCTCAACCTCGGTCGCCATTGAAGGAACCGCAACAACCGCACGAGGCTTGAAAAAAATTCGGTTTCCGACTATCCGGTTGAAAAGCTGTGTCAGCATCCTTTCCGTCGCATCAAAATTGGCAATAACTCCATCCTGCATCGGGCGGATGATCATTAAATTCTCCGGGGCTCTTCCGACCATGTCCTTGGCTTCCTGTCCGATAGCGACAATTTTGCCGGTTCCCCGTTCAAGTGCTGCAATGCACGGCTCGCGAAGAACGATCCCCTTTCCCCTGATATACGCAATGATATTACTGGTTCCGAGATCCAGCCCGATATCGGAAGAGAAAAACAAACCCATTTTGAATAAATCCTTTCCACCATGCGATAAAACTGCCGTTTTATCTTTGCTTCCTGTGTTTCAGGGCAGACTGCCCTCTTATGATATGTACCATAATTGTACCATGCTCCAACATTTGCCGAATGAAGAATTTATGAACAATCATATTGCGAAATGTGAATTTTGCCCTTATACTGAAAATATGGATACGATTTTCACGATTAAACAGGCCGAATTTGTCACAAGTGTTTCTTTAGGACAGAATTATCCTGTCCCGTTTCCGAAGGAAATTGCCATTGTCGGAAAGAGCAATGTCGGTAAATCCAGCCTGATCAACTGTATTTCAGGAAACGGAAAGCTTGCCCGTACCTCTTCACAGCCCGGTAAAACGCGGATGATCAATTACTTTTCCATCAACAGGGGACAGTTTTATCTTGTCGATCTCCCCGGTTACGGATACGCCAAAGCTTCAAAGAGCGAGCAGAAAAGCTGGGGCGAACTGATTGAAAAATATCTCGCATCCGGACGGGTGGATCATCTGTTCCTGCTGATTGACATCCGGCATGAACCGACAGAAAACGACCGGCAGATGTTCCGCTATCTTGTGTACTACAACATTCCATATACCCTGGTCGCCACCAAGTCCGATAAAATTGCAAAAAGCAAGCGGAAAGCCGCAGCTAATTCCAACGCAAAACTTCTCGGAGCCCCGCCCTATGCCGTTCCCTTTTCTTCCGAAACGGGAGAAGGCAAAGCGGAATTACTGGAGAGAATCCATCAGATCCTGGAAGATGCGCAAACTTTCCCGGAAAATGAAAAATAAGTCTTGACAGAATCAGCTTCTCTTTGCATACTATGCTTTGATAAGGATAGATCGAATGAGGTGCTTAAATGGCTTTACGAAAATGCCCCAAATGCGAATTGAATTATTTAAGGGGAAATGAGACCATCTGCCGTGTCTGTGCGGCTGAAATGGACAAAAAACGCCGGCATGAACCGGACGAAGATGAAATTATCATGTGTACGGAATGCGGTGAACGTCCTGCTGTCCGGGGAAAAGACCTTTGCGAAGAATGTCTTCGCGAACAGAAGCGGCAGGCTGATCTGGAACTGCATGCGGATCAGGTTCGTGCTGATGAAGCTGATGACCCGATCGAAGAAGCCTTCCCCGTGGAAGACGATGAGGATTCAACTGACTGAGAAAGTGAGATCAATATGCCCAGGATCTACGCAATTGCGGATCTGCACATGAGCTTTTCCGTTCCCAACAAGGCGATGGATGTGTTCGGTGAACAATGGGCTAATCATACAAACCGGCTGCAAAGCGCATGGAAGGAAATTGTAAGCGAGGACGATCTGGTCCTGGTGCCCGGAGATATCAGTTGGGCAATGTATCTTTCCGAAGCTGCAGCCGATCTTGCTTTTTTGGGGGAACTCCCTGGAAAAAAGCTGCTTCTGCGTGGTAATCATGATTTCTGGTGGTCCAGCGTAACACAGGTCCGCCGAATGCTTCCGGAAGGGATATATGCTCTGCAGAATGATACTTTTCGGTTTCATAATGTTGAAATTGCAGGAACCCGAGGCTGGACCGTTCCGGAAAGTTCCGGGTTCAAAGAGTCGGACGACCGGAAACTGTTCGAGCGGGAAAAGCTCCGTTTGCAGCTTTCTTTAAATCGCCTGCAACCAGATACCGAGCACATTGTGATGTTTCACTATCCTCCTTTTTCGGAAACCGGAAAACCGAGTGATTTTGTGTCTCTTTTAAAACCGTATTCTGTAAAAGCAGTCGTATATGGGCATCTTCACGGCAAGAAAGCGCATGCGTCTGCTTTTACCGGTTTGTATGATGAAACCTATTATCACTTTGCTGCCGCAGACGCCCTTGACTTCTGTCCAAAGCCAATATGGGATACGGAAACAGGTATGCTTCTATAAGAACCTCATTCATAATTGATTAAAAAAGCGCAAAGGTAAACGGAATTATTCCTATAGCTTTTGCTTTTTTGATTCGTTCGGATTAGATAATCACCAGTATCAACTTATGGTTTTTCAATGTTTTATAAAGAAAAAACACACAGGCGCACGAGTTAATCGAGCGCCTGTGCATAGCGGTTTCAACTGAAGAACGATTAGTTTATGACGTTGGTTATGTAGACGTAGGAGTTAAGCGCTTTATGTATATCATTACTTGTATTATTTCTTCCTTATCCTACCCATACGCTATTATATACCCTCTGTCATTTTTTCACCCCAGTCCAGAATTCGTTTTCACGCTAACCGTCCCCTTGTGTTTCCTGACACTTCCCCTGACACTTAGTTACTACACTTCATTAGCAATTGTAATCAAAACAACTTGATCATTTTGATCATAGAGAAACCTAATAAAAACATAATCTTCATCATAATACCCTGCACCAATGCCTGGCTTTTCAGTGCATTTATGAAAAGATCGAAAAGCTTCTTCTACTTCCTTTAGCGAACTTCCTATCCCGATGTTATTTATCTTATAATCGCCTCCTGTTACTTGCACTTGATTTAAGATAAAGTTATTTGAGTAGTCTTTTATATCTGTTACAAATTGGACGTTATCCGGAATAAAAGTTAATGTTCTGTCGTCAAGCCGAATGACAACTTGTGGAATGCCATATTGAGAAACAGTTTTTATTGTATCATTGTCATTGATGCTATACTGTGACTTTACATCTTCAAGCTTCGAGTTTAGATTTGGAAGGGAAAGTGACCGCATATACAAAGAGGAAGGAAGATAAAACCTATGGATGATAAAGAATCCAAACGCAACAGCGATTATAACCACGAAAATAACTAATCCGAAAAATACATATTTTTTCATTTTCTATCCTTTCTGTCAGTAGAGTAAGTGCAAACGGCATTAGAAATTTGAACAGCGGAACTTCGGAGCTCTTCGTTTTCCCTTTTGTTTTCCCGGATCAGTTCGTTCGCTCATTAGCACTTTTTCATTGAATCCATTTTCATATTTCTCTCTGTTACTCGTTTCTCGTCGGTTGCATATCGATTGATGTATATACAGTAATTTATGCGGCTCTAGCTGAACTTGCATTTGCTGAGAATAGTGACCAAGTAGACTGCGGTGTGTTTTTTCACCGCAGCCCACATCTTGTACTCTTTTTAATATTCAGTTTTCCATACTTTTGTTGAAGAGTCTAAAATATCTATATTATTACGTTTGTTCTCGTTTGCTTGTACTAAAAAATACTGATCGTCTTTGATTTTTATGTGGTAAAGTTCTTGTTCTTGTATGCGAATGATTTCTTTAATACGCTCAACTTTTTTTCCATTATACATTTTATCTTTTTGTTCTAGATTCGTTTTATATCGAATCATCATGCATTGATACATCAAATCATAATCCAATGCCGCTGTCGCAAGCTCATATAATTCTGGAACCCATAATATGGATTCTAGTTTATAAGTGGCTTTTAATAATAATAGGATTTCATTTTTTGAAGTTTCAATATTCGAACACCTTTGAAAAAAAGGAAGCATTACTGTTCTCATGTCCTTTATTATTTCAGACATGGTCAAATCATAATCCTTTTTTTCATTTGAAGAACCAATCCAATATGGCCCCGGGTGTTTAGAAACTCCAGATAATGGAATGTTTTCGTATCCAATATGAAGGCATTCCCCACATAGAGGACTGACACTAAAATGAACATCATATAAGAATCCCTTTTGCGATGTGAATATACTGAAACTTTTGATCAAACTATTTTCAATGATAAAGAAAGATTTGTCGCTAAATTTCAAAAAATGTTCGGATTCAGCAAATGATTGTATTATACGAATTACATCTTTGGCTTTTAATAATCGATGCATTTTTCCCCCTGCTCAATAACAAAACGCTCTTTGTAACTGATCAATTGCTTGTTGAAAGTCGGCGGCAGATTGCCCACTAGATAATAATAGCTCAATAGCAGTACCTGCGACAAAAATGATGGCGAGTGTTTTTTTAGCAACACTTCCCCAGTCAGTTTTCGTATCATAGTCATAGGCTATTATACCGTCCCCTTTATACTCATATTTCACATAATAAGTAGTATCTCCCGATTTGAAATTGAATTGACCAGAAGGAAAATAATCTCTGGCTCTAAGATTAGTATTTTATGGTTACGCCAGGTACAGATTTTTTAATTCGTTCCTAACCATTTTGTTTGCGTTGGCACCTGTATTTACACAGCAAGAACCGTCCCTGCGTGTTTTATCACATTTGTCAACAGGGCTGTCCTCTTAACACCTATTGAATCTGCGACATTGATGAAAGTAGTCAAGAGAATCGTTCCGTTGACATTGTTATGACAAGAACATTTATTCAGCACTTAATAAGTCTTCAATATTACTACATTCTTTCAAGGGGAAGCCGTTCCATTCGGTCTCTCCATTCGGTGACCATAAATCTCGATATTGCGACAAATAGCGAATAGTAACGGTTCTATCTCCCATATAAAAAGGCAAATCCGGAGCATATTCCAAATCAACTAATTCAGCTTGTTCTGCATCTTGCTGCGGCGGGCCTTCCAGAAAGATGATCTCGTTAAGATTCGGATATTCGTCTGCATTTGTTACTAAGCCGGAAACAGCAATTGGAGTTCCTTCGAATACAATACGCTCTATGGCACTGTTATTGGCAGGCCATGCATCCACAAACTGGACAGACTTAGGCAGAATTAATATCTTTAAAGAATTACACTTTGCACACATTTCTGCTTCAATCAGGACAATTGTGGGGGGAAGTTCTATGCTATCCAAAGCAACACAATCGTGAAAGGTATCTTTCAAGCAAGCGACCTCTTCTCCGAGTTTCACGGTCTTTAACTCAGTGCAATTCCAAAATGCAGATTCTTGGATTGTCAATTTACATTCGCTTGGAAATGTCAGCTCATGAATTCCTGTTCCGTAAAAAGAACCACTTCCTATTTCTATTAAGCTTTTAGACCATCTTATCTCAGCCAGATTTTCGCATCCATAGAAAGCATCTTCTCCAATAACTTGGATGCTGTTTCCTAAAATAAGCTCTTGAAGTTTACTGCAGTTCTTAAAAGCTTCTTTCGGAATTTCTATTATACCATCGATTTTTAATACTTTGATTTCTTGTTTATGCTTCACATCCGAAATGAGGTGTTCTAGTTGCTCTTCCGATTGAATATAATAAACCGATGAGTCATTATTGCAACCAAAGAAGAAGGATATCGTGAGAAACAAGATCAATAATAAAACAAGTTTTTTCATCATAATGCATTTCATCTACTGAACCCATTTAAGATAAACTGCATATCCCGCGGGAACAATTGTTCTATTTCTATACGTCAATTCTGAATATAGACTTCTCTTTGAAACCCCATCCATGATCCAAATCATTCTTAACATCTTTTTGCAAATCTGTTTCTGTATTATATCGATTTTGATCATTCAATAAATGATTATTCATGAATCCGATCAAGATAAAGACCATACTTAGACACCACTCTTTGAACAGATTCAAGAGACAAAGATGTATCAAGGTGTACATAATAATCATATCCCACATCCAGTGCCATAGAGTCTGAACATAGTCTTCCCCAACACTTTTCTCTTAAACTGTCCATAATAAATGATTTCACTTCAGATAAAGAAAGCATTTGTCCTTTTCTCCATTGAACAGGACGGAAAAAGTATAATCCACAGTTAAGTAGGTGTGTCATTTGAAATGCAAATAATAGACCTTGGCGTGGTCCTCTTTCAAATGCTGTAATTTGCATTGAATTTGTTTTTGATAATAGAATGAGTTCATTTAGGCAAGCCAGATATTGTGATTCGACATTTAAATACATATCTTTGCTTAACTTTACCCCGGCGAATTCTTCACCAATGTCACTGACGCTGGTCCAATCAGGCACAGTATATATCCCATTCATTCGAAAGGCAGGATTATATTTTGATATTCTTACTTTCATCTACCTAGTCCTCAACAGATTAATTATATATGTGTCGGATCGAGTTTTTTGCATTTTTTTGTTTGATTGAACTTTCAGCTTTCAAAACATATTTTACCACTTGTTCCTAGAAGTCTTTTGTGGGCTCTGTTTGCTTCATTGCTTTGCCTTTCTTACATATATTTATTGTATCACCGATGTATCTTTTCCGCCACAGTTCAATATCGCTTGCACATGGAAATTATAATCGAAATACCGTTTACTCGTTGAACGAGCAAACGAAAAAGAAACACCCTGCTCATGCTGAACAAGGTGTTGTGTACATACAAGTTTTTAGTTATTTCCTTTGTCCACCTGACAAGGACAGAACATTTCAAGCTCTCTTCAAACGGTTTTTTCTTCTTTAAATCAACCTGTAAAGGACCCTCCCTGATGAGGCATAACGGTGGGAGTAGGTGTAGGCGTTTCAGGTGGCGGCGCGTCAGGGTCCGTCGGTTCTGTTGTACCGATTGGGTTCGGTGTCGTATCGGGTCCGTTTGTTGGAAGCGTATAATTCCCGATCTGTTCCATTGCATAGTTATAACCGGGCTCATACGGAGATACAGATACTCCGCCCTTTGTATAAAGATAAATGGTCGCCGTACTATATCCTTTGGTTATATACTGCGCTGCAGTATTCATTATTTCCGACCAATGTTTTTGCAAAAGCAACAGTTTTGTGTCCAGATTGGAAGAATCCCCGACCTCTATGCTATAATTGCTTCCGCTTGTTTTCATGGAAATGCTCATCATCTCGTTCATATCGATTCGCGAGATCTGCGGCGATCGATTCATCAGGTCCAGCTCCTCCAATTTTGTCAAAAGCCGAATCAGGGTAGCTACCTGCATGTCGGTCGAATCACCGAGTGCTCTTCCGTTTTGTGCGGTTGTAACCGCAAGTCCGTCTATGACAATAAGTCCTTCCGTTGTATCCGATTCTGCATTCAGAACAACCGCGGAAGAATCTATGATTGCCAGGTACTCATTCTGAGGTCCCCAGCGAACACACGCAGCAGCGGTTCTCTGTGCAATATTAATCGTAACTGTTGACGGGAAGGAATACTTGACCGTTGCAGTCAGATAAGCATCTTCTTCAATTCGTTTCTTTGCGTCATCCAGATTCTGGAATGCGATGCAGACTCCTGTTTTTAATCCGGAACGCTTTACAATCTCGTCAGCCGTGTACCCGGATGGAACATGATTCACATTAATCGTCCGAATCCTGGTCGTATACCAGGTCATGACGAGCAGAATCAGAATCACCCCTGTTGCCATCCCGGCAGTCTTCAATATTGAAATTCTGCGCGCCCTGCGTTCGCGCTCCTTTCTTTTTTTTTCACTCTGCTCTTTTGCTTTGCGTCTTTGTGCTCTCTGGCGGGAACGTTCCTGCGCCGCTTCATATTCCCTTCGAGCAATTGTATCATTCTGAATGATTCGTGTTGAAGCTTTCGGAGCGTTTTTTCGTTTTCCGTATTGCGATTTTTTCTTTTTGTGAGGAAGCCTGCGGCCGTATCGATCGAAAGAAAGCCTCATCTGTTCTGCTTCATCCACCGGTTTATCTCCGGCAGCGGTTATCTCTTCCGAGTCATCGGCATACCGGTTTGGATCCTTTGACTGTGACGTTTCATCCTCATCGTCAAACAAATTAAAGGGTGCTTCTTCCTCTTCACCCTCCTCATTGTCAAACCGGATGATTACGCGGTCCTCATCGTCATGCTTCTTAGCCAAGATTCTGCTCTTCCTTTCCTGTATCTCTTGTCAGTCTGTCAATTGTTCGGATTTACATCCCTGGAAATGTTCAGCAATACACCCATAGCGGCAAGGAACACCAGAAGCTGCGTTCCTCCTGCCGAAATAAACGGAAGCGCCTGCCCTGTCGTCGGCATCAGTCCGGTAACAACAGCGATGTTGACAAATACCTGGAAGCCGAAAACGATGGAAATACCCGCGCTAAGAAGGCTTCCGAACCTGTTTCTGCATCTCATTGAAATCTGCATCCCGCGAAAAACAATATATGCATACAGCAGGATGATAATCGTTCCTCCGACAAATCCTAGCTCCTCGCAAAGAATTGCAAAGATAAAGTCAGATTCGCCGTATGTCATATACAGCAATTTCTGATAACTGTTTCCAAGTCCTTTTCCAAACCATCCTCCCGATCCGATCGCATAGAACGATTGCAGAAGCTGATAGCCGGTTCCCTGAGGATCCAGTTCAGGATTCCGGAAGGATGTCATGCGGTCGATTCTGTACGGCTGTGCAAACGCCAGTCCAACCACGCCGATAATGCCGATAACACCTACAACGATCAGCGGTCTTAAGTCGCATCCGCCTAAAAAGAGAAGAACAACACCGATAAACGCGACGATAACAGCCATCGACATGTTCGGCTGCAGCATAATCAATCCTGCAATCAAGACGATTGCAAACAGCATCGGGACCATTCCTTTTTGAACCGATGCCATTTCTCCGCGATGTCTGGACATGAATGCGCACATATAGATCATCAGGCCGAACTTCGCGACTTCAGACGGCTGAACAGAAACCGGACCGATATACAGCCACCGTTTTCCTCCGTTTAAGTCTCTTCCCCACAAGAGCACTGCTATCAGAAGCAAAATGGAAACCCCCATTGCCAGATAGTTTGCTCTTTCAATGACCCGGTAATTCAGCATGGACAGAACCAGCATAACCGGATACCCGATTGCCAAATAAAGTGCCTGCCGTTTCAGGTAATAGAAACCGTCATTGTTCGCGCCCGAATAATGCTGGGCATAATAGTAGCTTGCGGAAAAAATCATGACAAGTCCGAAGGCGCACAAAATCGTCACAACCAGCAGAATGGAAAAATCCATCCTGCCCTGTGCCCTTCCGAAGAATACCTGTCTGTTTTGTTTTTCCTGCAGTGCTTCCATTTGTTTCCTTCTTTATGAATGCTCAATGGTATTCTCTTGCGATTTCCTTGAACACCCTGCCCCTTTGCTCATAATTGTCAAACATGTCCCAGCTCGCACAGGCCGGTGAAAGCAGAACCGCATCCCCGCTTTTCGCAAGATCATGCGCTAAATCCACTGCGGCTCCAAAAGAATCTGCTGTTTTGCATAAATCGGCATAACCGTATTTTTCCGCCGTCTCAAGAATTGTCTTCTGTGTATCTCCAATCACAACGCACGCCTTAATAATCGGCGTAAAAGCTTCAAACAATTCATCGAAGGGGATTTTCTTGTCATATCCTCCCAGAATCAGAACCGTTGGCTTTTTCATCGCCTGAATAGCCCTTATGGTAGATGCCGGATTTGTTCCTTTTGAATCATTAATATAATCGACCCCGCTGCGGGTGCAGACATATTCGATTCTGTGCTCAACACCGGGGAATGATTTCATCACCTTGACAATCGTCTCCGGTGCAATTCCCTGCGACAGTGCCAGCAATGCGCACAGCATAGCATTCTCCAGATTATGTGCGCCCGGAATGCGAATGTCTTCCGCATTCATCAATTCGCCTTCTGTTTCTCCGATCCGGTAAACGAGCCGGTTTCCACGAAGGAACATTCCCTGTTCCACTTCTTCTTTTCTGGAAAAATACAGAACATGGGCCGGAGTCAGTTTTGCAAAATCCCGGACAGTAGGATCATCATAATTCAGGACTGCATAATCATTTTCAGTCTGATTGTCCAGAATTTTAGCTTTTGCAGCAATATAATTTTCCATCGTCCCGAAATGATCAAGATGATCCGGCGTAATGTTGCATACTCCTGCAGCGATAGCATGAAATCTGCTGTTTCCTTCCAGCTGCAAAGCCGCTGTTTCGGCAACAACAACATCCCCCTTACGGGTCTCCAATGCATGAGCTGAAATTGCAATTCCGATATTGCCGAGAACATATGTGGTCCTACCCGCCGCCTTGAACAGTTCGCCGGTCAGAGCTGTACAGGTTGTTTTACCGTTCGTTCCCGTGATGCAGACAAAATCCGCCTTGGAATAACGGTACCCCAGCTCGATCTCAGAAATTACCTCGATTCCGCGCCGTTTAGCTTCCACGATGAAGTTTCTCGTCATTGGAATAGCAGGACTCGGGACTACCAGATCCACATTGTCGAGAAGATCCATTGGATTCGCGCCGAGTTTGACTTCATATGCGATTCCGGACAGTTGGTCGAAAAGACCTTTTATTTCCGGTTTCATATCGTTGATAATGATCCGGTAATTATCCTGATACAAAAGCCGCGCGGCGGCAATTCCGCTTTTCGCCATTCCGACGATCAGAGCTGTTTTCTGTCTTTCCATTGTTCCTCCTATTGTAAAACCCAGTATATCAGAAGTGCGGCAGCGCTGCTGACCAGCGTAATGATGCTGTAGATCGAAATGATCTTCGCTTCCGGCACTCCTTTCATTTGAAAATGATGATAAATCGGCGCCATGCGGAACAACCGTTTCCCGTTCCGCAGGTGATTGGTCGCTATCTGCAGAATAACAGATACGCTGGATGCCGCAAAGCAAACACACATCAACGGAAGCAGCAGAGCCGTTCCAGACATCAGCGCAATAGCGGCAATTGCGCCTCCGATTATATGCGATCCGGTGTCCCCCATGGAAACCCTGGAAGGATGCATATTAAACAGCAGGAACCCGATACATGCTCCTGATACCGCCATCGAGAACGCTCCAAGCGCGCTGCGGTCCAGCAATTCCTGCGGATCGGCGGTTGCCGGAGCGGCAACAACCGTAATGCATAGCAGAAGCCCCATGAACAGGGTATAGACTGATGTCACTGATCCGGCGAGCCCGTCGATTCCATCCGTCAGGTTTACGGAGTTGACGGTTGCAACAATTACCAGTACAGCGAACGGAATATATAAGCCGCCGATGTTCAGGCTGCCGTTCCAGACAAACGGTCCGACATCTTCCATCCGATAGAACCAGAAAGCGAATCCGAGCGCGAGAATGGAATGGATCACAATTTTCTGCCATGCGTTCAGTCCTTTGCTTTGGTTTCTGTTTACCTTAATAAAATCATCAACAAAGCCCACCAGTCCGAACAGCATGCTCATCAAAAGCGCCGTCAGCACAAAGGTATAGCTCCCTCTTGCCCAGAAAAGCGTGGACAGAATGATAGCGGACATCATAATGATCCCGCCGATCGTGGACGTTCCCTTTTTGCCTGTATGTGGTTTCGGTCCCTCGCTCGAAGCTGTCTGTCCCTGCGTCAGTTTCTGCAGAAGCGGAATGGTCATAAGGCCGAGAGCCGCAGCAATTGCAAAAGCTGTCAGAAGTGCCAGCAGCGAGTGATTAATCACAGAATACATATCTTCTACTGCCTGAGCAGCTCCTCCACGATTTCCTTGTCGTCAAAATGATGTTTGACGCCGTTGATCTCCTGATAATTCTCATGCCCTTTTCCGGCAATGACCAGGATATCATTCTCTTCCAGTATTGACAGCGCATAAGCGATCGCTTCCCTGCGATTTACGATCACCGTATACGGAGCCCCGCTTTTTTTCACTCCCTCTTCGATTGCCTTGACAATTGACTCCGGCTCTTCAGAGCGGGGATTATCGCTTGTTATGATCACATAATCGGAATGTCTTCCTCCGATTTCACCCATTAGGGGACGCTTTGCTCGGTCTCTGTCTCCCCCGCATCCGAACAGGCTGAGAACCCTCGCTTTCGCAAAGGCTCTAACGGTCGTCAGCACATTCTCCAGTGCGTCCGGAGTATGGGCATAGTCGACATAGACCGAAAAAGGCTTCCCGTTTGTATTGACCGCCTGAAGCCTTCCGGCAACGCCCTTCAAGGCTTCCAGACCGGACACGATTTGTTCGAGAGAAAAACCTGCCTGCTGCATCATGGCCGCCGCACCCATTGCGTTATAAATGGAGAACAGTCCTGAAATGTGCAGCCGGATCAGACTTTCCCCTTTCGGTGTGCGCAGCAAAAACCGCACACCGGAGGTCTGTATATCGATTTCGGAAGCATTATAGCTCGCAGGGGTATGAATTCCCGTTGTATAAATCGGGCACTCCAGACCTTCCATGATTTTTTCCGCGTGCGGGTCATCGTGATTGATCACCGCGATATCGCATTGAGAAAAAAGAAGCTTTTTTGCACTCAGATAATTGTCGAATGTCTTATGATAGTCCAAATGATCCTGCGTCAGATTGGTAAAAAGCGCAACCTGATACTGAATCCCGTAAACGCGGTCCTGAACAAGGGCATGACTGGAAACTTCCATAATGACCAGATCTACCTTTTCATCCGCCATCTGCCTGAGAAGCGCAAACAAATCTGCTGATTCCGGAGTCGTGCGGCCTGTTTCGATCACTTCGTCTCCGATCATATTCTGAATGGTTCCGATCAGTCCGACTTTTTTCCCCGCCTGCTCGGCAATGGATTTCACCATATAGGTAGTGCTGGTTTTCCCGTTTGTTCCGGTTACTCCCAGCATAAGCATTTCCTTTTCCGGATGCCCGTAAAAGCAGGCGGCCGCAAGTGCCATTGCTTTCCTGCCGTCTTCGACAACCAGCTGCGGAATATTATACGGAAGTCTGTGTTCAACAATCAGAGCCGCCGCCCCCTTGTCTACTGCCTGCCCCGCAAAAGTGTGCCCGTCAGATACCAGTCCGACCAGGCAGCAGAAAAGGCTCCCGCTCTCAACTTTCCGCGAATCATATGTGATAGAACTGATTTCAGCATCCTCCTCGGAGAACGCGATCCCGAGTTCCCGGGCAATCAGTGATAATTTCATGTTCCTTCCTCCGGATTGATTTGTTCTTACTTTTCCTCAGGTGCAAACTGTACGAATACAACCGTTCCAACCGGAACCAGTGTTCCTTCGGGATAAGACTGCCCGACAACATATCCGACACAGTTTTCAGGATCATAGTCCATGACAAGTCCTGCCGCTTCCAGAGTATCTCTTGCCATGATCCTGTCCACCTTACCCTTGTCATATACGTCCGGCACTTTCACCATTTCCGTCTCTTCCGTGACTTCACTGTTATAGAAAGTATAGCCGTTCGAATATAAAATCACATTGCTTCCGTGAACAACCGTCATATTGTTGCGCGGTGCCTGGCCTACCACCAGCGAATTTGCTTCACCCTCCAGATAAATCGCATTGAATCCTCTTCCTTTAAGTGCTTTTACAGCTTCGTCGACAGTCATTCCGACTACGTTCGGAACCGTTTCCGACACATTGCTCCTGTCGGAAGGAACTCCTTTCAGGGAGAGTGACGAAGCTAATACTTCCTGCACATACGGCGCAGCAACATAGTTGACATAGGACGAAGGCACCTGCGGTTCATCCACCACAATCAGACAGATGAACTGCGGATTATTAACCGGCGCAAACCCGATGAAGGATGCGATCCATTTTCCGGTGGGTTTTCCTTCCTCGTCATATTTCTGAGAAGCCCCGGTCTTTCCTCCAACAGTATAGCCGTATACCTGCGCGCCTCTTCCGTCCCCGTTATCAACAACGTACTGCATCAGTGTTCTGACCAGTTCCGATGTCGCCGGAGAGATGACTCTGCGGATCAGAGTTTTTCCGTTCTGAAGAATGACCATTCCGTCATTATCCGTGATATCACTCACAACATACGGCTTGATCAGTTCCCCGCCGTTGATTGCCGCAGTAACAGCCATTGTCAGCTGCATGCCTGTACAGGTGATATTCTGTCCATAGCCGATTTCTGCCAGATCGGCATCTCTGACATATTTTTTATGTGTAACCTTTCCGCTGGTTTCTCCCATGATTCCGCTGCTTGTGGTATCATTGAAGCCAAACGAGTATATCCGGTCATAAAACGAGTCCAGTCCCATGCGGAGCGCCATCGACATAAAGGCAGTTTTGCAGTTGTTGGTCAGTGCTTCCGGCAGCGATTCCGTCTTGTGCCCTTTTGTATTGATGCATCTGATCCGTTCCCCTTTCACCAGAAGCGATCCTGAGCAGTTGAACATGGTATTCATGGAAATTGCACCGGACTCAAGCGCAGAGGCAATGGTGATGACGCCGAACGTTGTTCCCGGCTCATAAGTATCCGTTACAATCCTGTTCTTGGACAGTTCCAGCAGAACTTTTGCGTCACTTCTGGGCGGATTGGCTGATTCAAACGTCGGGTAGGAACCTTCCGCATAAACCTCTCCGGTCTGCGGATTCATCAGGATTCCATAAGCCGTAGCGGCATTATTGACCGTATATGCTTCTTCCAGGGCGTTTTCCAGAATTGCCTGCAGCCCTGTGTTTGTCGTCAGCCGGACATTTCCCCCTGCGATAGGCATGACATATTCCTCGTCGCCTCCCGGAACGGGGTTGTTGTCCCGGTCTGTGTCCGTTTTCAGATATCCGTCTTTACCGGATAAATAGGAATTGCAGGTCAGCTCAACGCCTGTCTGCCCGTCGCCGTCAACATTTGTAAAGCCTAACAGCTGCCCGTAATAACCGCTTTCCGGATAATCCCTCTTGACATCGGCATAATAACTGACGCCCGTTCCAAGCTGCATAGCGTTCAGCTGGGAGATGATTTCCTTATCCACCTGATCCTTGATCTTGACCTGGGAAAGCAGGACATACTCCGGTTCGTCGCTGTTTTCCGTTCCTCTTTTGATACGGGTCTTGCTCATTTTTGCAAGGACGGTATCATAGTCCATCTGGAGATAAGTTGACAGAATATAAGCTATTCGTTCACGGTCATCCGCCTGAATGTTCTGCGGGTTCACGCAAACCTGATAAGTTGTATAAGAAGAAGCAAGTTCCGTTCCGTCCGAATCCGTGATCTTGCCACGGTCCGCCTTCAGATAAGTGGTGCGGGACCATTGACGCATCGCTTTATCCGCCCAGTTTTTTCCGTTCCAGATCGAAACAGAAAAAAGCTGAATGATCAGCATTAAAAAGGCGAGCATTGCTGCTGCCAAAACAAACAGAAGCCTCGCTCTGGATGCTGAAATCTTTCTTCTGTGAAATTGTCTGCGGCTCAGCCAGCTGCCTCGCTTTGCCGTACGTCTGATTTCTCCCATAGCATCCGTTCCTTTACGGATTTGAGCTGTCCGGTTCCCAAATCATCTGCATGCCCCGGTCCAGGCACGCATCATTGATGGACCGATAGTCATTCATCGAGCTCTGTGTTTTCCGAACCTGAGAAATCTGCTGCTGATAGTTCTCGATATCGGATTCGATTGTGCTGATCTGAGATGTAATTTCCGCATATTCCGCTGCTCCAAACAAAGAAATCAACGCTGTCAGCGCAACCATGAAGACGGAAATCAGGATCAAAATCTTTGAAAAGTCTGAAAAGCGGATTTCAGAGCGCAGAAAAGAAACCGCCTCATCCCTGTCCGACTCCATCCGTACGGGAACAGGAAAATCCCCTTCCCCATATCTCCGGTTTTTTCTGGAAGCCGGATTATAGGTACGGGTTGCGGGTCCGAAGCTTTCGTTTTTTCCGCTGTTGAATTTGATTTCCATCTGGATTCCGTTTACTGATTCTTTCTATAGATGTTCAATTGCACGCAGTTTTGCAGGTGCAGATCTGGAATTTTCCGCCAGTTCCGCTTCCGTTGCCGTCAGCGGGTGACGCGTGAGGACTTTCGCCGTCGGTTTTTTCCCGCAGATGCAGACAGGCGCGCTTTTGGGGCAGACGCAGGGATTTTCAAATCTTCTGAAAGTGTTTTTGACAATCCGGTCTTCCAGAGAATGAAACGTCAGAACTGCCAGCCGGCCGTTCGGATTCAAAAGATCATGCGCGTCGATCAACGCCGCGTCCAAGCCCTCAAGTTCCCCGTTGACTGCAATCCGCACCGCCTGAAACACTCTTCGGGCAGGATGCTGCGGTTCGTTGCGGAATTTTGCAGGAATTGCATTCCTTACGATCTCCGCAAGTTCTGTCGTTGTTTCAATCGGCCGGATAGCTCTTGCCGCGGCAATTTGCTCCGCGATTCTTTTCGAAAAGCGCTCTTCTCCAAATTCATAAAAGATTTCCGTCAGATTCTGAACGGACCATTGATTGATGATTTCTCTTGCTGTCAGAGGCGACGACTGATCCATTCTCATGTCCAGAGGTGCTTCCGCTTTATAGGAGAATCCCCTTTGCGCTGTGTCCAGCTGATGGGAAGAAACACCGAGATCCAGCAAAATCCCATCCACTTTTTCAATACCTTTTTCCGCGAGAAGCCTTTTCATATCAAAGAAATTGCCTTTGATCGCAGTGAAGCGCTCCCCGAAGGGCGCGAGCCTTTTCCCCGCTGCCGCCAGAGCGTCATCATCCCGGTCGATTCCATACAGTCTTCCGTTTTCCGGAAGTCTGCTCAGCACCGCTTCGGCATGTCCGCCGCCTCCAAGCGTTCCATCGACAAAGATTCCTCCGCGTTCCGGCTGCAGAAGCGTCAGCACTTCTTTAACCATGATCGGAACGTGATGAAATTCAGTTCTTTCCGGCATGAAACTTTCTTCTTTCTTCAAAAGGGTATAGTTCAACATTATTACAACGTGAATTATACACCCAAAACAAACCTTTGTCATCCATCAAATGCAAACGATGTGCAACATTTCTATTAACCTTGGTTTTCTCAGCCGGTTATCCCGGAAAGATAAAGATTCGCCTTTGGTAACTGCACATTTGTCGGAAAACGTATTTCCTGATTTATGAATAAACGGAAAACTGTTTTTGATTTTTCCATAATCCACAAGATATTGTGGTATAATGAACTGCTAATGAATGGGTTTTGCGTTCTTTGCAATCCCATCGTATGGAGGTAACAATGGCTGAAGAATACTCCGTCCGCAACATTACGGTGATGGAAGGGCTTGACGCGGTCCGTATGCGCCCCGGCATGTATATCGGATCGACAGGACCGGTCGGACTACATCACATGCTCTGGGAGATCGTGGACAACGCGGTCGACGAAGCTGCGAACGGCTATGCTAATGAAATCAATGTGACCCTGAACCGCGACAAAAGTGTAACAGTCGTGGACAACGGGCGCGGAATCCCGACAGGAATTCATGAAAAACTGGGCGTTTCCGGCGTCGAAGTTGTCTTCACGCAGTTGCACGCCGGCGGTAAATTCGGAAATGATGCTTACGGTTATTCCGGCGGTCTTCACGGTGTCGGCGCTTCTGTTGTGAATGCGCTTTCCCGCTGGGTAACAGTTGAAGTGTTTCACGAAAATCATGCTTACAAAATCGAATTTTCCAGCGAAGAAAATGAGAACGGAAAGATCGTTTCCGGTAAGCCGAAGTATCCCCTGACTGAAACAGGCCGTACCCGTAAACAGGGAACAGTCGTTACATTTCTTCCGGATGACCGGGTTTTCGAAACGATCGACATGCAGTATGCCGTGATTATGAAGCGTCTTCGTGAACTGGCCTACTTAAACCGCGGCGTCAAATTCACGCTGGATGACAACCGGGAATGGGGAAAAAACAAGCACAACGAGTTCTGCTATACCGGCGGCTTAAGCGATTTCGCCCGATATATCCAGGAAGACAAGACTTCTTTGTACGAAGTTCCGATTCATTTTGAAGGTGAATATAATGGGATCAAAGTCGAAGTCGCTATTTTGCACAACGACGGATACTCTGAAATGATCGCTTCTTATGTCAACAATATTCCGACAACGGAAGGCGGAACGCATGAAACCGGTTTCAAGGCAGCCCTGACAAAAGTCATGAATGATTACTGCCGGAAAGTCGGAGCACTTAAAGACAAAGATCCCGCTCTGGCCGGGGAGGATTTCCGGGAAGGAATGACCGCCGTCCTCTCGCTGAAGATGCGGAATATTCAGTTTGAAGGGCAGACGAAAACGAAACTCGGCAACACCGAAGCCAGGCCTGCGGTAGAAACCGTCGTCACTCAGCAGCTTACCGCCTGGCTGGAAAATCTGAAAAACGCTTCTGCGGCGAACCTGATTGCGGATAAAGCCGTCAAAGCTTCAAAAGCCAGAAACGCCGCCCGCAAAGCCAAAGAAACCGCGCGTGAGAAAAACAAGCTTGAAAACGCTCCTTTGGTTGGAAAACTTTCCAGCTGTACCGGCCGCGATTATTCGCAGAACGAATTGTTCATTGTGGAAGGTGATTCCGCAGGCGGAAGCGCTAAGCAGGGAAGAGACCGTAAGTTTCAGGCGATTCTCCCGCTCCGCGGAAAGCCGTTAAATGTCGAAAAAAAACGGCTTGAGCAGGTTCTGCAAAATGATGAGTTCCGCTCTATCATCACCGCGCTCGGGACCGGAATCGGCGACGATTTCAATATTGATGCCTTAAAATACAATAAGATCATCATCCTGTCAGATGCTGACCAGGACGGTGCTCATATCCGTGCTATCCTTCTGACCTTCTTTTACCGGTATATGCGTCCATTGATTACAGAAGGACATGTATATATCGGGATGGCTCCCCTTTACCGTGTCCAAAAACCGAATCAGCCTCCCGTCTATTGTTATGATGATGCGGCTTTAAAAGCTGCCATGCGGCAGGTCAACGGTAAAAACTATACCCTTCAGCGCTATAAGGGTCTTGGGGAAATGAACCCTGAACAGCTTTGGGAAACGACCATGAATCCACAGGGGCGCAAACTGACCTGCGTTACGATTGAAGATGCAGCGGAAGTTGAGCATCTTGTAACCGTCCTGATGGGCGACCGTGTCCAGTCCCGTAAAGAATATATCTTCGAATATGCTGATTTCAACCGATCCAGCGCTGTTTTCGAGAAAATAAAGGAATAAAGCCATGGCTACAAAAAAGACAACCACACCTCCTCCGCAGGAGACCATTCTGCATATCAGCATGGATGAAGTGATGCACAATTCCATGATGCCATACGCCGAGCATGTCATTCTGGAACGCGCACTTCCCCGTGTTGAGGACGGATTAAAACCTGTACAGCGGAGAATTCTCTATACCATGCTGGAGCTTGGGAATACGCCCGACAAACCGCACCGCAAGTGCGCACGTATTGTCGGTGACTGTCTTGGTAAATACCATCCGCACGGTGATTCCTCCGTTTATGATGCTCTCGTCCGTATGGCGCAGCCTTTCAACATGGGCGTCTGCCTGGTTGACGGGCATGGTAATTTCGGCTCTGTCGACGGAGATTCTGCTGCCGCCATGCGTTATACCGAAGCCCGTATGACCGAAGCCGCCATGCTTCTTCTGAAGGATATCGACAAGGATACCGTTCCTTTCACCTGGAACTTTGATGACTCCACAAAAGAACCGGAAATCCTTCCGGGACGTTTCCCGAATCTTCTGGTCAACGGAGCCAGCGGTATCGCAGTCGGCCTCGCAACCAACATTCCACCGCACAACCCGGTGGAGACGATTGACGCGGTCATCGCAATGATCGACAACCCAAAGATCACGATTCCGGAACTGATGAAGATCCTCCCTGCGCCGGATTTCCCGACCGGGGGATATCTCCTTGATTCTGAAGAGATTGCAAGATCATATGAGACCGGTCGCGGAAAACTGACCATGCGGGCAAAAACGCACTTCGAGGATATGAAGAACGGCAAGGTCCGTATTGTCATCGATGAATTTCCTTTCACGATCAACAAAGCTGCCTGTCTCGAAAAAATACTCCAGCTGACACAGGAGAAAAAATCTCTGTTTTCCTCCATTGCCGACATCCGCGATGAATCCGACCGTACCGGAATCCGGGCGGTTATTGAAGTCAAAAAAGACGGCGATCCGGAGAAAATTCTTCAGCTTCTGTTTAAACATTCCGATCTCCAGTGCACGTTTGGCGCAAACTACGTTGCGATCGCAAACGGCAAACCCCAGCAGCTGAATCTCAAACAGATCCTCGGGCACTATATCCGCCATCAGAGAGAAGTTACAACGAGAAGGACAAAGACCGAGCTGGAAATCGCAAAAAAGCGCTGCCATATTCTGGAAGGTCTCATGATTGCGGTCAACAATCTGGACCGTGTTATTAAACTGATCCGTTCCTCGAAATCTCCCAAAGAAGCCCGTGAACGATTGATGGCTACTTTCAGCCTGACAGAGATTCAGGCGCAGGCAATCCTTGACCTGAGATTGCAGAAGCTGACAAATCTCGAACTTCTTTCTATTGAGAAAGAATACAAAGACACAAAGAAGCTGATTGCTGAACTTGAAGCGATTCTTGCTTCTGAAAAAAAACTTGCGAATCTGATCAAAAAAGAACTTTTGGAAGTGCGTAAGACTTTTGACGGCAAGCGGCGGACCGAAGTAATCTCCGGGGATGAACTTCCTGCGGAAGATTTAAAAGAGGAAGAAATTGTTGAAGATGTGACCATCACGCTTCTGGCTGATCAAAAAGTCCGCAAGATTCCGACGCGTCTGTTCAATATCGCACAGATCAAAGCCGACAAACCCGCTCTTTCTGTTGCCTGCAAGAGCAATGAGAATCTGCGGCTATTCACGGATAAAGGAGCTCTTCTGCTTCTGAAGGTCAGCGACATTCCGGAAACCAGGCCGACGCAGCGCGCCGTCAACCTTGTATCTCTTCTGGAGTTGGAAAAAGGCGAATCTGTTATCAGTATGATTCCGGAATCATCCGATGGAGAGTATCTGCTTGCCACCGCCGGCGGAATGATCAAACGTACATCTGCCGAAGATTTCCTGGTACGGGCAAAACGGACCCCGGCCATCGGTCTCAAAGAGAAAGATACTCTGGTACGAGTCTGGAAAGCAACAGAGCAGGATATTCTGATCATCACAAAGTCCGGTATGTGCATCCGCTTTGCAGCGGACTCGGTACCGAAAACAGGCCGAACCGGTTCCGGTGTCGGAGCCATTAAGCTGGAACCGAAGGATAAGGTCTTCTTTGCCGATCAAATCGGTGATGAAGGCGAGCTGATTATCGTTTCAGACCGCGGATTCGGCAAACGCAGTTTTCTGTTTGACTACGAAGTCCAAGGCCGAAACGGAAAAGGCCTGAAAACATTCGATTTTAAAAAGAATGGTTCCAACGGAACCTCTGTTGCCTTTGCCGGCGTCGTTACGGAACCGTATGATCTGATTCTTGAACAGCGGCATGGAACAAAAACAACCGTCAATACAGAACAAATCTATATTCAGCCAAAGGCAGGTAAAGGAGAACTTCTTGTTCCGGTTGTCCTTGATGATGACGTTGTGACCGGCTACAGGGATCTTTGATCTTAGTCTTTTTCTTGTTAATAATACAAAAATCAAACTGAATCATCTGTTGTGAAAGGAGCTTCATATGTACTATATCGGTATTGATCTTGGCACCTCTGCAGTCAAACTGCTTCTTGTCGATCAAAATGGATCGATTGCGTGCAGTGTCACAAAAGAGTATCCTCTTTCATTCCCCAGGCCTGGCTGGAGCGAGCAGAATCCTCTTGACTGGTGGAATGCCGTTAAGAGCGGTGTACGGGAACTGATTCGATCTGTCCCCGCAGAAGAAATCCGTGCAATCGGCTGCGGTGGACAGATGCACGGTCTTGTCTCACTCGATGAACATGATTCTGTCATACGTCCCGCGATTCTTTGGAATGATGGCCGGACAGAAAAAGAAGTTGCCTATCTCAATGAAGAAATCGGTAAGAGTGTCCTTTCCGAGCGTACAGCAAACATCGCTTTTGCTGGATTCACTGCTCCAAAGATTCTCTGGATGCAGAATAATGAACCGGAAAATTTTGCCCGCATTTCAAAGATCATGCTTCCGAAAGACTATATTAATTATCGCTTAACCGGTATTCATTCCTGCGATTATTCTGACGCAAGCGGTATGCTGCTGTTGGATGTGGAACACAAATGCTGGTCAAAGGAAATGCTGGATCTTTGCGGTATTTCTGAATCACAGATGCCGAAACTTTTTGAAAGTTATGATGTTGTCGGCACTCTGCTTCCTTCTGTTGCAGACGATCTTGGCCTTGCTCCTTCTGTAAAAGTTGTAGCCGGTGCCGGTGACAATGCAGCGGCCGCGATAGGTACGGGTACTGTCACGGATGGATCCTGCAATATCAGTCTTGGCACTTCCGGTACGATTTTCATTGCGTCCGATAAATTCGGCGTGGACCCCTTCAACGCTCTCCACTCCTTCGCTCATGCCAATGGACATTATCACCTGATGGGTTGTATTCTGTCTGCTGCAAGCTGCAACAAATGGTTCTGCGATGAAATACTGCGGACAAAAAGGTATGCTGAAGAACAGGTCCCGATTACAGATGACAAACTTGGGAACAACCGGGTTTATTTTCTCCCGTATCTGATGGGCGAGCGCAGCCCGATCAATGATACAAATGCCCGCGGCACATTTATCGGCCTTTCCATGGATACTACCCGCGCAGACCTTGTTCAGGCTGTCCTGGAAGGTGTGGCATTTGCTGTCCGCGATTGCTTTGAGGTCGCCAAGGCGCTGAATATTCCCATCACAAGCAGCCGTCTGTGCGGCGGTGGGGCGAGATCTCCCCTGTGGCGTAAAATCATTGCCAATGTTCTGAACATCCGTCTTGAACTCCCGGAATCGGAAGAAGGCCCCGGCTTTGGCGGTGCGATGCTTTCCATGGTCGGAGACGGCGCGTATCCCTCTGTGGAATCATGTGCGAAGGCGCTCGTCCATACAGCAAAGATTGTAGAGCCTGATCCTGAAATTGCCGCAAAATATGATGCACAATATCAGAAATATCGCTTGCTGTATCCCTCTCTGAAAGAAACTTTCTCAGCTCTTCGATGATTCAAACAGAATTATACTCTGAATTGGAATTTAATAACGGACAGATCGTAATGATCTGTCCGTTATTCTGTAACAGTATGATTTACACCCATTGCGGTTTTACCGTAATCATTCTTAAAATCGCCGCCGCGTCCAGCTGATCCACTTTTCCATCTTTATTGATATCAGCTCTTGTCTTCTGCTCTTCTGTCAAAGTTTCAAGTCCGACACAATAGCGAATCACCATGAGTGCATCTGCTTTCGTAATTCCGTTTTCGCCGTCTACATCTCCTGGCAGCAATGCAGGAGGTTCGCTTGGATCCGGAGAAGTGCTTGGTTCCGGCGATTCACTTGGCTCCGGAGACTCACTTGGTTCGGGAGTTTCGCTCGGCTTTGGCGATTCACTCGGTTCCGGTGTATCACTTGGCTCCGGTGTATCGCTCGGCTCTGGTGTATCACTTGGCTCCGGTGTTGCACTTGGTTCGGGAGTTTCGCTAGGCGCCGGTGTATCACTTGACTCCGGAGTCTCGCTCGGCTCTGGAGTTTCGCTGGGCGCCGGTGTATCGCTCGGTTCGGGAGTTTCGCTCGGTTCTGGAGTTTCGCTTGGTTCCGGTGACTCACTCGGCTCGGGAGTTTCGCTCGGTTCGGGAGTTGCGCTTGGTTCCGGCGACTCACTCGGCTCGGGAGTTTCGCTGGGCGCCGGTGTATCACTTGCTTCCGGAGTTGCGCTTGGTTCAGGAGTCGCGCTTGGTTCTATGCTCGGGGTTGGAGTTTCCGCAGGGTCACTTCCTGTGTACTCAAAATGGAAATCTGCCGATGAAGGAATCAGTTTTCCATCTGCGTCGTATAAATCTGCTCCGCGATAATAGAATTTCAGAATATCAACATATGAATACCCTTTTTTCGCCATGACGCCTGCACCCCGGTGAGAAAGACCGACCTGATGGCCTTTTTTCTCACCAAATGCAATTACCCATTCCTGTATTTTTGTCCTGACACTAAACAGCACCGTCCCGGAGGTCGTGATACCCGCACTGCTTTTCAGATTGCTGAGAGTAAATGACGCCTTTGCCTGTTTGTATTCTCCTGCCTTCGTTTTCACATTCATGGTGATATAACTCTTTGCATGGGGAGCAAGATCTTTCGGATATCTGCTAGTTCCGTTTGGATTATCCGGGTCATAAACACCATACAGCGAAACAATCGCCTCGATTCTCTCAACTTCCTCACCCAGTGATTCTGCTGCAAGCGTCAGAAAATAGCTGTAAACCTTATCAGGCAGCGATTCTGGAGATGCTCCGTTCACCGTTAAAACCGCATTTGCTTTTGAACCCTCAAGATCAAATGGATCATATCCGTAAAAATATGCTCCGTCATTATCGCTTCCGCCCCAGTGGATCTTCGGGGTAATGACCTGCCCTCCGTTAGCGGTGCAGTAATAGGTCTTTAAAGGTTTTCCGTTGTACAGAAGAGTATTCTGCCAGACCTCATCCACCGCCTTGATTACGTTCTTATCAGAATCCTTATACCCATAATATAACTGTGACGTTGTTGAATCATATACATCGAAAGAAAATTTACTGCGCGCAGAAATTTCCGCCAGGGCAAAACCTTTTGCACAGATTGCTTCTGTTTTCAGAACCTGCTCGTTTGAACTGTCTGTCACTTCGCCGGAGACCACGCCGTATAAGTACTCCCGCATTCCGACATAATTGATGACCTTCATGACGCTGTCTTCATAACAGAACACCAGGTCCCCCAGATAAGTCAGAGTCGCTTTCCTTCCCTTGTTGAACAGAGTCAGGTTTGCTTCATCCTTATCCGCCTCTGCCCTGACAATCCGCGCTGTACCGGTTGTCGATACCAGCATTCCCTTTTCGGAATGCTTCAATGTGATCGTTCCGTTATTGACCGATGCTGTGACGGTTCCATCCGTGAAAGATGTGTCCCCCACGGAGTAGGTCCCTTTGACTGTGATTGTAAGAGTTTCTTCTCCCTGTGTTTCGAGCAGAACACGCACCGTAGTGCCGTTCTCTTCGGCACTCGGAACCGCAGGCAGCATGACCAGCATTAAAGCCGCTATCAGCAATGCGATTGTTTTTTTCATTGTTCCCGCTCCTTTTTGATATAATCTCATTGTATGAATACCACATTTTTCCCGGTTGGAAAAGTGCTTTCTAGCGTTATTCAAAAAATAATTACATCTTTGTTGCAATCAGATCTGTTATTTTTCCGGTGCAAACCGCCGGATTACTTCCTCTGCAGCGTGCTTCCCATCCACGGCGGCGCTGACGATTCCTCCGGCATATCCGGCTCCTTCGCCGATGGGGTAAATTCCAGCGACAGATATTGATTGACGATCTTCTCCCCGCAGGATTCTGACAGGAGAAGATGTTCTGCTTTCCACCGCTGTCAAAACGCCCTCTCTCATATCATATCCTTTCAGCTGTGTTCCGAAAGATCTGATTCCGTCGCAGATACCTTGTGCGACATACTCCGGAAGGCACTTCCATAAATCTGCACCTTGCACTCCCGGCCGGTAAGAAGGTTTGACAGATCCGAATGTTTGTGTCGGCTTCTTTTCCAAATAATCCCCGATCATGCACGCCGGAGCAGTTCCTTTTCCTGCCGCATATGCCGTTGCTTCCAGTTTTTCCTGAAACCGCATCCCGTCCAGCGGATCTGTTCCAAAGTCTTCCGGTCCGACCTGAACAACTACTGCCGCATTTGCATTTTCTTCATCACGTGCATAATTGCTCATACCATTGACGACAATCTGGTTCTCGCCTGACGCGCTGGCAACGACCTTCCCTCCCGGGCACATGCAGAATGTATATACCCCGCGCTCCCCGCTTCTTCCCGTCAGACGGTATTCCGCAGCGCCGAGGCGAGGATGTTTCCAGAATTCTCCGTATTGGCTTTTATTGATCAGACTCTGCGGATGCTCCGCACGTACTCCGACCGCAAAAGCTTTCGGAGCCATTGCGACTCCTGAATCAAAAAGCATCCGGTAGGTGTCTCTGGCTCCCTGGCCGATTGCAAGCAAAAGCGCTCCGCAGGGAATCTTTTCCGTTCTTCCCTCTTTTTGAATGCCAACACTTTTAATTCTTCCGTCCTTTTTTTCAAAAGAGGTCAATTTGGAGGAAAACCAGACCTCACCGCCAAGCGCAATGATTTCCTCTCTCATTGCTTTGACAACCTGCCGCAGCTTGTCTGTTCCGATGTGAGGCTTGGCAAGATAGACGATCTCTTCCGGTGCGCCGCATGCAACAAATTGATGTAGAATACTGTCGATGGAAGGGTCCTTGATCCTCGTTGTCAGTTTCCCATCGGAAAAAGTTCCCGCTCCTCCTTCTCCAAACGCAACATTGCTTTCCGTATCAAGCCTGCCGCAACTCCAATAAGTTTCCACATCCCTGACACGGTCCTCAATTCGCTTTCCCCGTTCAATGACAAGCGGCCGGTATCCATAACGGGCAAGCATCCATGCGGCAAACAAGCCTCCGGGCCCCATTCCAACCACAATAATTCTTCCATCCGGATGTTCCGTCCCCTGTTTCAGAGGCTCTTCTTCCTTTTGAACCGTCAATTCTGCATTCAGCCTGCGGTCTTTCAGCAGTTTCTGAATCAGTCTCTTATCCGCAGTAATTTCTGCATGAACGACAAAACAGATGTCCTGCTTTTTCCTTGCATCCAATGCCTGCCTTACGATGCGGAACCGGAGCGGCTCATCTGCAGGAATTCCCCACCTTTTTTTGCAGGACGAAACGAACGCCTCATCGGAGGCGTCCGGTTCTCTTCTGATATTCCGAATCAAGAGTGTCTGTTCCATCGAGTTATTCTTTATCCTTTTTTGCCCTTTCAAGCAGTCGTGCTTTTTCATTTTTGACGCGCTTCAGTTCTGAATCATCGTCTTCTGTCAATCCCCATTCATTTCTCAGCAGATCATAGATACGCTCGTATGTTTCCGCCGCTTTCCCGTAATCGCCCATAATCTCATAGATATCGGCAATTCCCATCAGTTCGTCTGTAAATCTCGGTTTTCTTTCTTCTTTTTCGAAAGATTGCTCATAATATGCAATTGCTTTCTCATAATCACACTTTTCAGCATAATACTGGGCGGTTTCAAATAAACAGGCAGAATCGTCACGATGCTCGGCAACCAATTCCTCAATAATCCGGTCGGCCTCTTTTTCATCAAAACGCGCTAACGCAATATGTGCCCGATATACCTGGTTGATGACCGGTCGGGTGTCCTTCAATGCGCAGATACGCCTGAGCGCTTCTTCCGCTTCCTTTGTACGGTGATCAGCGAGCAGATTATCCATCAGATAGTAGTAAGACAATCTGCTGTCCGGGTTTTCTTTGATCAGCTCACGGTAAAAATCAACTGCTTTGGAATGGTTGGATATGTTCCAGTCCCAGGCAACATGTCCTGCAGCCTTCTGAAGAATCCATTGGCATCCTTTTTCATCCGGATTAAGGCGTATCGCATCCTTCGCGTACCGTTCGGCTTTCTTTGCATAGCTGTTCATCCGGTGCCAATAGAGATATGCAATCAGTTCCGTTGCCCGCTTCTTGTACTGATCCGAATTCAGCTGTCCTTTCAGAAATTCCTCATAGTCCCAAAATACATCCTGCGGAAGTTCCTCTTCGGCATCCATCCGATTTTCGATTCGGTTGAAGCGCTGTTCAGCCGTCAGATCGAACAGATCATCAATACTGACCCCAAAGATTTCCGCGAGAAGCGGCAGCATTGTAATATCCGGCATTGCCACTGCAGTTTCCCATTTTGAAACCGACTGAGGGACAACACCAAGCTTTTCCGCCAGCTGTTCCTGGGTTAGCCCTGCTTTGAATCGAAGTTGTTTGATTTTCTTTCCAAGTTCCATCGTTCTTACCTCCAATGAGTATTGCTCTTTTTTTGCAATCTCATTATAGATAACTCCATTTCATGGCTCAACAACGCAGAAAGCGAGTCGTATCGCAGATTAAGCGAGCCGGAAAAAAGTGCGAAAGAGGCACTTTCGTTTAAAGTGCCTCCTTTTAGATGTTTTCAGACTTATTCCCCTTCCGGCTCCCCTGCCGGTTCCGCCGCCGGAGGATTTTTCTCCTGCAGGCTGATCTCCGTCATCGTTTCAGTCAATTCGATCACCAGGTCACCGGTTCGTTCGTCCAGTTCAATTTGTATCGGAACAGCATGCGTTCCGGCACCGTATCCATCCAGATCAACAATCAGTGTTACATATCCGGAAGAGAAAGCTTCCAGTTTCCGAAGATTTCCATATACGCGGATCTCTGCTTCCGTCGGTACTTCTCCGGTCAGAAGAAGCTCACTTGGCAGATTCCGGATTGCAATCGGCACCGTATACTGGCGAGTCTCCATCTTATCATTTACCGTCAGAGTTACAACAATCGTTCCGGTATCCAGTTTTGCCAAAGATACTCCATCCGGGACAATCAAGTTCGCCGTAATTTTCTCTGCTTCCATATTGGAAAGCCCTGTAACCGGTTCCGTAGCGATTGAATCGATCTTTTCAAGTTCTTCCAACTCGCCGAACACACGTACATATTCACGCGAGAGAGTATAGGTGTAGGTATACAGATCCTCCACCCGGATATCCGGCTCAACTTCGACGTCTTTATAGGCGCGTATCGTGACTGTCACTTCAGAAGTATAAGAATCACCGCTGTTATTATAGATATCTTCCAGTTCAACGTTTCCGCTGTTGTAGAACCTTACCGGATAAACCCCGCTGTAAGTTCCTGCCAGATTCTCCGGATCGTTGATCGGGAAGGCTTCAAGGTCGATCGTCACCATTCCCCTTGCGATTGCATCCACAAGTGACTTCATTCCGGAAACGGAAATCAAAACTCTATCCGGGACAGAAACCTGAAATCCTTCCGGGATACTCCCCTTCATTTCGATTCCTACCGGGATACTGTTGCGCGACGATACTTTAGCAACTTCCACATTGACAGTGCTTGTTTCCACAGACTGAATCGATCCGTAACCGTTCTGGATTGTTGTCTCTACAGTCAAAGGAATCACCTTGCTGTCTTCATCTTCCGCCAGGCTGATCTCTCGGCTGGAAAGATCCACCACGCATGACAGGCGGGAAGCATCCAGTTCACTGTGTTTTCCAATCTGGCACAGAACAGAAACATCTGTTGTTCCAATCTCCCGGTTGACAAGCATCAGACCTTTGGCTGTCAGGGAGTTTTCACCGGTATAAGTGATCTCAACATCCCGGACGATTTTCACATACTCCGGATTTTCAATTGTCAATACATATCCCCAAAGAAGAATCGCAAACAATAATGCTATGATCTTGATTGATATATTTTCTGTGAAAAAGCTTTTTAAAAACGAACCGATTGCAGAAAGAAGAGGTCTTTTTTTGTTATTCATATTTTCCGCCTCCTTTTCCTTTGCGCTCAGCTCTTCCCCTGTTCCAGGGGAAAAGGCCGGATCTGTTCAGAAGAAGACCTTCCAGAACAGAACTGAGTGCCTGCTCATCCAGATAACGGATCAGTTTCCCTTCTTTCGCGACAGAAATAGCTCCCGTCTCTTCGGATACCACCAGAACCACACAGTCAGAGGCGGCAGAACAGCCGATCGCCGCACGATGTCGTGTTCCCAGTTCGCGGGCTACTTTCGGATCGTCAGACAGCGGAAGCAGACAGGCTGCTGCTGTTATCGTTGTATCGCGAACAATAACCGCTCCGTCATGCAGCGGAGTTTTGGGCTCAAAGATATTTTCGATCAGAGCACCGGAAAGGACCGCATCAAGTCTGGTTCCGGTCGATGCAATATCTTCCAGTCCGGTTTTCTGTTCGAAAACAATCAGCGCACCGATACGTCTGCGCGAAAGCCGCATCACCGTTCTCTGCAGATCGAGTACCAGCTGCTCCTTTTCAATATCCGCTTCGCCGATCCTGCGCCCGAAACGTTTACTGGTACTTCCGAGACGTTCCAGGAATCTGCGCAGCTCCGGAGTAAACAAAATAAACAGGATCACGAAAATCGTACCGCTTGACAGGATTCCGTCCAGAACCCAGGTGATTGTGTTCAATCCAAGGAGCCTGAATATAATAGATAATACAAACAAAAGCCCGACGCCTTTCATGACCTCATAGGCGCGCGTGCCCTTTGTGTATTTTAGAAGTTTGTACACCAAAAACGTAATGATCAGTATATCGACAATTACACTTGCGATTCCGCTGGGTTGCCGGAATACATTCAATATGGTGCGGAATATGTCTTGAACTTCCGTCATTCTGCTTTCCTCAGTTCAGATTACTGTAGGTTCAATGAGCCTGCTTCTTTATGATAGTATACCATGTATCACGTAAAAGTTGTCACATGAAAATGAACTTTTTTATGACAAAATGTGAAACCGCTCTTTACGCTTCTTCCTCCGGTTTCGGCCGGTAAAGGACAAATTTTTTTCCGATACACTGAATTATGTCTGCGCCTGTTGCTTCAGCAAGCATGCCTGCAGCTTCCTTTGCGGAAAGTTCGCTCGTTTCCAGAACGCTGAGTTTGATCAGTTCTCTTTTTTTGAGAGCGGCATCCACTGCTTCTATCAGCGGCTGCGTAATATTGTCTTTTCCGATTTGGAAAATCGCAGATAACGTATTTGCCTGTTTACGCCATTCCGCGCGTTCTTTTCCTGTCATATGATTTCTCCTATCTCTTTATTCAGTAAATTCAAAGTCCCATTCTCCAAGAACGATCGTGTCGCCGTCCTTTGCTCCCATTTCTCTCAGCGCTGCGATAATCCCGGTTTTGATCAGAAGCTGCTGAAAACGTCTCATGGAAGTCTCATCTTCCGGATCCGTTGTATCAAGCAGCCGGTCAACATCTCCGCCTTCCACAACATAGATCCCGGTTTCTTCTTTCCGGACTGTAAAGCCGGTCTCCGCAGTTCCGATCTCAAGTTCTGCTTCATCATAAACCCGAACCGGCGGCAGTGTGTCAAGCTTTGCGATAATGCAATCCAGCATTTCATCAAATCCGCTTACCGTAGCCGCAGAAACACCGAACACGGAAATCCCTTCCGGTTCGAGTGCTTTCCGTATCCGAATCAGATTCTCTTCCGCATCCGGCAGATCCATTTTGTTGCAGCATACGATTTGAGGGAGCGCAGCCAAAGTTTCCGAAAAACCTGCCAGTTCCGCGTTGATCTTCTGATAATCCTCCAACGGATCGCGCATTTCGCATCCGGAGGCATCCAGAACATGAACCAGCATTCTTGTACGCTCGATGTGTCTTAAAAAATCATGTCCGAGTCCCGCGCCTTCTGCCGCGCCTTCAATCAGTCCCGGAATATCTGCCAGAACAAACGCATGTCCATGCCTTTCCGCCACACCGAGATTCGGTGTCAGTGTTGTGAAATGATAAGCTGCGATTTTCGGCTTTGCGCTGGTTAAAACCGATAGAATCGTACTTTTCCCTACCGACGGGAATCCTATTATCCCGACGTCGGCGATTGTTTTCAGTTCCAGCTCTACACGCCGTTCTTCTGTTTTGACCCCGTTCTGTGCAAATCTTGGAGACTGATGCGTCGGTGTTGCGAACCGTGCGTTTCCTTTTCCTCCGCGTCCTCCCCGAAGAACCGTCTTTTCCTTACCGGGCTCACTCATGTCCGCCAAGATACCGCCTGTTTCGATATCTCTTACGATCGTCCCGACCGGTACGCGAATATAGAGATCCTTTCCATCCTTGCCATGCTGTAACTCCGGACGGCCGTTCTCACCGTTTTCCGCGCGGAAATGAACAGTTTTCTTAAAGGCAAGCAGCGTATTGTCCTGCGGATCCGCCACAAAAATGATGCTTCCGCCTTTTCCTCCGTCTCCGCCGGACGGGCCGCCTTTGTTGACGTATTTTTCACGGTGAAATGCCGCGCATCCGTTTCCGCCGTTTCCCGCCTTAATATATATGCTTGTTTTATCGATGAACTGCAAAATCGCAAACCTCCCTCAGGGTGCATTCTTCACACTTTGGCTTCTGTGCCGCACAAACCAATCTTCCGTGATAAATCAGCCAATGGTGCGCAGCAGACCAGTCTTCTTCCGGAATATTTTCCATCAGCTGCTGTTCTGTCTTTTCCACATCATTTGCTTCCGCCAGCCCGATCCGGTTGCTGACACGGAACACGTGCGTATCCACCGCGATCGCCGGAATCCCGAACGCATTGGATAGAACAACATTCGCCGTTTTTCTCCCGACGCCCGGAAGTGCCGTCAATTCCTCCCTTGTTTGGGGAACTTCTCCTCCGTATTTTTCCGTTAATATCCTGCTCATTGCAAGAATATTATGACCTTTCATCCGGAAAAAGCCGCAACTGTGAATAAACGGTTCCAGCGTTTCATAATCGATCTGGGAAAACGCCTCTGCAGTATTGTATTTCTTAAACAATACGTCTGTGACTTTGTTCACTTGTTTATCCGTGCACTGTGCGGAAAGCATTGTTGCAACCAGCAATTCAAAGGGTGAACTGAAATGCAGCGCAGGTTTTGCATCCGGATAGGATTCTTTCAGCAGGCGGAGAGCCGTTTTCTGTTTTTCCTTTGTCAGCATCATTGTCTTCCCGCCTCAATCGCATATGAAGCGGCAACCGCCCCATCGGCGCAGGCCATTACAACCTGTCTGAGAGGCGTGTTCCGGATGTCCCCGGCTGCAAATACGCCTTTTACGCTTGTTTCCATATGTTCATCCGTTTCAATGGATCCGTTCGGGGCCAGTTTAATCTGCCCCTGAACCAGATCTGTTCTGGGTATGATTCCGACAGCGATAAACGCACCGTCTGTTTCCAGAACGGAAAGTTCGCCTGTTTTGGTGTTGCGGAGACGGATTCCCGAAAGATTCTTTTCTCCCAGAAATTCCTCCGGTATGCTGTTAAAGACAAACTCAATATTCTCCGTGTTCTTTGCGGCATCTGCCAGAATCGCGCTCGCGCGAAGTTCATCGCGGCGATGGATGACATATACTTTTTTGCACAGTTTGGAAAGATATAATGCGTCGGAAATCGCCGTATCCCCGCCTCCGATGACAGATGCGGTTCTTCCTCTGAAAAACGCTCCGTCGCAGGTTGCGCAATATGAAATTCCATGATTCAGCAGCTCTTTTTCTCCGGGAATCCCTAGTGGCCGCGGAGAGGCCCCCATTGCTAAAATCACCGTTTTGGTCTCAATGGTTTCACCTGACGAAAGGATAATTTCCTTTTGGGAATCCGAAAGAATAAGCTGCTTGACAGCGGTATACTCTGCTGTAACACCGAACTGGGCAGTATGTTTTTCAAACCGGGCAGCAAGTTCATACCCGTCCGGGCCGTCTGACATTCCGGGATAATTCTCAACCCGATGTGTTTTTACGATCTGTCCTCCGGGAAATAATTCCTCGAACAGGCGCACGGAAGCTCCCCCGCGCGCAGCGTACAATGCAGCAGTAAGTCCGGCAGGTCCTGCCCCGATGATAGCAACGTCTAACATGTTTCTGTCTCCTTATTTGTTTCTTGTGTGTTGTGCCGTTAAGTTGTTGGAATCATCCAGAGCAATGGATTCATATGATAGAAGAATCCGCCGAGTTTAGACGCTTCGAGATAATTGCCGATTCGCGGAACTACCGCCAGTACGACCGGTACGATCAAAAAAATTATGTAGAGCAGAACCACTCCGTGTAAAAAACCGATTCCGCAGGAAAAAAGCGCGTCATACCTTTTCATGACGGGCAGCCCTCCAACCGAAAAATCAGCCGCCGACAATGCCCAGCCTATTGCAAGCCGAATAATGATAAACAGCAGCAGCAGCGATAGAATATTGATTACAACGTCTACGATTGTCTGATTAAAATAATCCCCCAGCGTGACGATGCCTTTTTTCGCATATGCCAGTCCATGGATGTTCTTCCAGACCGCTTTGCCAAAAGGAAGGGGCATATTGGCATTCTCTATCAGATAATCGAGTTCCTCATCCGGGGTTGCCGTTGCAATATCATGAACACGTTCCACGCTGGAAGCACTGATATACTCATATCCTTCAAAATAATAAAGCATGCCTTTGTAGAGCGTATCGGACTTTTTGACGATTCCGGCAGCTGCCGGAACCATTAGCAGCGCTAAAAAGAAGGAAAGCACCGTTATTCCGATGTTGATCGCTGCATAAATCGTTCCTCTGTAATAACCTGCCAGAATACAGAGGATAAAAACGATCAGTATTGCCACATCTATCATGAGGTCGGCTCCTTTCCTTAATTATTCTACCGTTACACGGTAACAGGCCGTCGGAGTGGCAAGGAAAAACCCATCCGCATACTTAACGACCTTGTCCGGGGTTTCCTCAAACTCCAGCGACAAGGATTGTTTTCCCGCATAGGAATATTCTTCATAGGTTTTTTCTGTTACGACGCACACTTTATCTTCTCGCAGAAACGCGCCAACAATCGGAGAGGACATGAATTGCTGAAGAACAGTCGCCCACTCCTCATCCGACTGTGATACTGTTAAAAGCCTGCAGATATGTGTTTTTTCTGTTTCTGCCGTCACAGGTATCGTGATAAAATAGGCGCTTTCACTGTCTGCAGACTGTCTGCAGTCAAGAACGGTGCTCCCATAGATACTGACCCTGGCACGTTCTGAAGAAAAGCCGTCATCCGTCCTGTCATATCGTATGATATCCTGTGAACCGATCAGATACAGGCACCTTGGTGTCAGCAGCGCATTTTTAATCGTTTGGTTATAAAACGAAGTGGAATAGAATATCAGGGCACCATTGTTGTCGCAATTATAAACACGTACCATGGATTCTTCTGAAAACTGATTGATGTCCATTGTGGAAACCCAAAGATATTCCGTATTATCATTCAATTGCAAAAAGCCAAATGCTACAACCTCGCCGCCTGTTATCGGGACCGTTGCATCCACCTGGGGATCTTTTGTTGTCGAATTCATAATCGAGATACGCGAATCCCCGTATTGATTCCGGTATAAAAGTGCTGCGTGGCGTCTTCCTGCTCTGGCAGACAGAATTCTTCCCCCGCCTTCCAGGACGAACTCATCCTGTTCATGTTCCGGTCCGATGATCTGTGCGGAACTCCCAAGAAATACGACTTTTGTCGTGGAAGAAATATCATAACCGTCTGCGGTGACGAGAGCGTTGGAAGTAGTCACTCTTGCAGACTCCGCAGGTTTCAGCGAGATATAACTGCTGGAAGTATCATAGAACACAACGCCATCATTGATTCTGTAAGCATGTCCGGGTTCCATATCCGTCCGCTCCAGATTCAGGCTGACTTCTTTGTTTCCGTAAACCATATAGAGCAGAAAAACAAGCCCGAAAACAACGATCGCAGCGGCGATACCAAAAATAGTGAGGCGGGTAACGGTCATTTGTCCGATCTTTACCTCAACGGATGCGCTTTTCCGCAGATATGCTTTTATCTTTCTCCAGAAATCTCTCAACGACAGTACCCTTTTTTATGTACCTTACTCAGTCTTTGGTACTCTGATTTTTAACGCCTTTTCAACAATCCGGAACGTAACAGGTGTTCCGGGCATCCTTTCTCCGTCAACCTGGATTCTGGACTCCGGTTCGCATTCAATTGAAACCGTCTTTTCTTTGCGATAGGTAACTTCTTTCAAACCGAGATGCTTTCCTTTCAGAAATCTGGGAAGAATCTTCGGAACTTTGAAATAGTTCACATCATGGACAATGCAGATGTCCAGATAGCCATCTGACGGATCCGCATCCGGAGTCACTTCAATCCCTCCGCCATAAAACCGTCCGTTTCCCGCTGCAACCAGCAGAACATTTTTTTCAATTGTCCCATCCGGGAAAGTGATTTTAGCTTTTCTCAGCTGCAACTTCAGCAAGGCTCTTGCCAATCCACGAAGGTATGCCGTACTGCCGTTTTTGCACTTCGGTTTATAGAATTCGGTATAATCCAGAACATCAACATCGAATCCGAATCCCGCAGCGTTGAAAAACATTTCTCCATTCGCCATTCCTGCGTCTATGATTCTGTCTTCTCCGTCCAGCAATACATCCGCCGCTTTTTCCAGGTCCGTCGGAATCTTCATTGTTCGGACAAAATCATTTCCCGTTCCGCAGGCAATCACGCCTAGAACGGCGTCTGTCTGGGCAACACCCAGCGCCGTTTCCCTCAGCGTTCCATCGCCTCCGACCGAAACGATAAGTTTATAACCTTCCCGGACTGCTTCTTTTGCCAGTTCTGTTGCGTGCCCCGGGTATTCTGTTTCCCATACAGCAAAGTCTGCTCCTCTTTTTTCAAGATGCTCGCATACTTTCTTTACCGCATTTACAGCTTCCCCGCTTTTCGCTGTCGGGTTCGTGATCAAACATATATCCGCCATTTTTCAATCCTCGATACATTTTTACTCACATATCCTACCATAGAAATGGAACATGGTCAAGGTTATCGGCTCCCTGCATCGGGTTCCTTGCTTTCAATTCGATTCTGCTGAATATCATATCATGGGAATGCAAAAACTTTGTTACATTCTATCGAAATAAAAGAAAAGTTCTTGCAAACAAAAAATGCCTGTGGTAGACTACATAGATACTGGCGTAATATGCAAAAAACGCAATGATTTATAATATATTAAGGAGAAACAAGATGTCACAATTCGAAATGTTGGAAGGAAACAAGGCAAAACTGACCATCAATGTAAGCGCGGAGGAATTCGAAAAAGCGCTTCAGGAAGCCTACCGTAAAACCGGAAGCCGCTACACGGTTCAAGGATTCCGCAAAGGGAAAACCCCCCGGAAAGTCATTGAAAACTATTACGGCGCAGGCGTTTTCTACGAAGAGGCTTTTGACGCTGTGTGGGGCAACGCTTATGACGCTGCTATTGATGAGCATAATCTGATCCCTGTTGATCAGCCTTCCCTGGATATCAACTCCATCGGCAAGGAAGGTGTGGAATTCACCGCAACCGTCCAGCTTCAGCCTGAAGTTACCCTCGGCCAATATAAAGGTCTTCCGGTTCCCAAATCAGTCGTTGAGGTCACTGATGAGGAAGTTGACAAGGCATTGGAAGATGAAAGAGAAAAGCAGGCAAGATTTGTCAACGTTGACCGTCCCGCAGAAAACGGCGACCGCCTTCTGCTCGACTATAGTGGTTCTGTAGACGGTGAAAAATTTGACGGCGGTACAGCGGAAGACCAGACGCTCGTCCTCGGTTCCAATGCTTTTATTCCCGGCTTTGAAGAGCAGCTGATCGGTGTTTCCGCTGGGGAGCAGAAGGATATCCAGGTTACCTTCCCTGCTGAATACCATGCAAAAGAGCTCGCCGGTAAGGAAGCGGTCTTTGCCTGCAACGTTAAAGAAGTGCAGGTTAAGGAATTGCCCGCTCTGGATGATGAGCTGATCGGCGACATTTCCGAATTCGATACGATCGCTGACTGGAAAGCTGATAAAAAAGAAAAGCTCGCAGAAGAAAAGAAACGTTCCGCTGCTGCAGCCCGTGAAAACGCTGCAATCAATGGCGCCACTGCAAACGCTTCTGTCGAAATCCCCGAAGTCATGATCGATCACCAGGTGGAATCTATGATCCGTGATCTTGAATACCGTCTCTCCGGAAGCGGCCTTGACATGGATACCTACTGCAAATATCTTGGTACCAGCCTTGATGAAATGCGCAAGAACTTCCGTCCGGAAGCGGAAGCACGTGTGAAAACGCAGCTTGTCATCGATGCAATCATCAAAGCCGAAAACCTGAGTGCAAACGACGATGAGCTGGCTGCCGAAATTGACAAATTTGCAGAAGACACCGGTATGGTCACTGAAGATTTCAAAGCGCGTTTAACTGACAGTGACTATGAATATCTGAGAGAACGCGCAACGGTGGAGAAAGCCGTTAAACTTCTTTCCGATTCCGCCGTTGAAACAGAGGAAGCTTGAAAGAAAGATTAATAAGCCGGCATGCGCGGAATCGCATGACTCTTAAGACAAGGAGGAACTCCAAATGAATCTGATCCCTATGGTTGTTGAACAGTCCGGTCATGGCGAACGTTCCTATGACATCTATTCCCGTCTTCTGAAGGACCGTATCATTTTTCTCGGCGGTCCGATTGATGATGACACCGCAAATCTTGTCATTGCACAATTGCTTTTCCTGGAAGCAGAAGACCCGGACAAGGATATCTTCCTATATATTAACAGCCCCGGCGGTTCTGTTTCAGCAGGACTTGCAATCTATGACACCATGCAATACATTAAATGCGAGTGCCAGACCATCTGTGTCGGTCTTGCCGCCAGCATGGGAGCATTTCTTCTTGCCGCAGGAGCGAAAGGGAAAAGAAAAACTCTGTCCAACGCGGAAATAATGATTCACCAGCCGAGCGGCGGTGCGCAAGGACAGGCAACTGAAATCCGGATTCATGCAGAACAAATCCTGAAGATCCGCGAACGTTTGAACAGGATTCTGTCTGATCGGACAGGTCAGCCGCTTTCCGTAATCGAGGCAGATACGGAACGTGATAATTACATGGATGCGGAACAGGCTTTAAAGTACGGGCTGGTCGACGAGATCATTCAGCCCAGGAGGTGAGCCGATGGCAACAAGAGACAGAGATAATTTTGATAAGGTCAGATGCAGCTTCTGCGGAAAACCCCGCAGTCAGGTTCGCAAGCTGATCGCAGGCCCAAACGCCTATATATGCAACGAGTGCGTTGAACTTTGCCGTGAGATCGTGCAGGAAGATATGCGGTTTGATCCTGCTTCCGATTCTGCTGAACCGGAAGTCACCCTGACCGACATTCCGAAGCCCGCTGAGATCGTTGCCAAGCTGGACGAATACGTTATCGGCCAGCAGGCTGCAAAGCGTGCGCTCTCCGTTGCTGTTTACAATCACTATAAAAGAATCCGGTCGCAGAAGAAAGACGACGATGTCGAACTTCAGAAAAGCAACATCATCATGCTCGGACCGACCGGCTGCGGTAAAACCATGCTGGCTCAGACGCTGGCTAAAATTCTGGATGTTCCATTTGCTGTTGCAGATGCTACAGCTCTCACGGAAGCAGGTTATGTCGGAGATGATGTTGAAAACATTCTCCTGAAGCTGATCCAGGCTGCGGATTATGATATCCGCCGCGCGCAGACAGGCATTGTTTATATCGATGAAATCGATAAAATCGCGCGGAAAGGTGAAAATGTATCCATCACCCGGGATGTTTCCGGGGAAGGGGTACAGCAGGCGCTTCTGAAAATTCTGGAAGGCACTGTTGCCAACGTCCCCCCGCAGGGCGGCCGTAAGCATCCACAACAGGAATGCCTGCAGATTGACACGACGAACATTCTCTTTATCGTCGGTGGCGCCTTCACCGGTATTGATAAGATCATTGAGAAACGTACCGGCAAAAAGCTGATGGGCTTCGGCGCAGAGATTAAAAAGTATGAAGAGAAAGATATCGGAACGGTTCTGAAAGACATTCTTCCGGAAGACCTTCTGAAATTCGGGCTGATTCCTGAATTTGTCGGCCGTGTTCCTGTGATCGTGACGCTTGAAAATCTTGACGAAGCCGCTCTGATCAAAATTCTGACGGAGCCGAAAAACGCTTTGACGCGTCAGTATCAGCGGTTGTTTGAAATGGACGGTGTTCAGCTGATCGTAACCGAAGACGCACTTCGTGAAGTTGCAAAAAAGGCAATCGAACGCAAAACCGGCGCAAGAGGTCTTCGCGCAATCATGGAAGATGTCATGCTCGATATTATGTATGACATTCCTTCACAGAACAATGTCACCGCCTGCGAAATCACCGGAGATACCATCCGCAAGATTTCTCCGCCCGTTCTGATCAGAAGTTCTTCAGATACCCCGGTTCCAAAGGCAACGACAGCAAAAGCACCTGCTCGCAAGCGCAAAACGAACATAAAGAAAGCTGAATAAAAACTCTATGAAAAAGGATGCCTGGAAACAAATTTCCAGGCATCCTTTGTTCTTCAGATTTATCCGCGGGTACGTTTACCATACAGCCCGATCAGCTGCAGGAGCATATCGGTTACCAAATCCATCCCTTCCGCGGTAATATGTTCACACGGTCCGTGAAATGCATATCCGCCGGTTCCGAGATTCGGGCAGGGCAGTCCCATGTAACTGAGCCTCGCTCCGTCCGTTCCTCCTCTGATCGGAACAACCGTCGCTTTCATTCCCGCGAGTTCAGCCGCTGTTTTTGCATTCTCGATCAGGTGCATATTCGGCTCAATCTTTTCCTTCATATTCCTGTACTGTTCCCTAATTGTAAGGGAAACGGTTCCTTCTCCGTACTTTTCATTCAACGCTTTTTCGATATGCCTCAGCACTGCAAGACGGCCTTCATAGCAGGCAAAACTATGATCCCGTATAATATATGCGATGTGCGCCTGTTCAATCGTTCCCCCGAGCTTCGTAAGGTGATAAAACCCCTCATATTCTTCAGTGCAGCGAGGAATATCCAAAGCGGGAAGCATGGAGTTGATTTCGCACGCTACCAGAAGCGCATTGACCATTACATTTTTTGCACTTCCCGGATGCACGGAAAAGCCTTTGATTTCAAACATTGCGGCAGCGGCATTGAAGTTTTCGTATTCCAGTTCTCCCTCCGGACCGCCATCGACCGTATAGCCAAAGTCCGCGCCGAATCGCTCCACATCAAAATGATCCGCTCCGGCCCCGATTTCCTCATCCGGTGTAAATGCAATCGATATTTTTCCGTGCGGGATTCTTTCGGTTTGAATCCGTTCAAGCGCTGTCATGATTTCCGCAATTCCCGCTTTATCGTCTGCCCCAAGGAGCGTAGTGCCGTCAGAAGTTATCAGGGTACGGCCTTTCAGACCCGGAAGGTGCGGGAAGTTGATTGTATCCAGAACGCGTCCGCTTGGCAGCGTGATATCTTTTCCGTCATAATTTGCAATAATCTGCGGTTTAACGTTTTCTCCGCTGCAGTCGGGTGAGGTGTCCATATGCGCAATAAGCCCCAGCCTCGTCGCATTCTCAAACCCTTCCGTCGCCGGGAGCGAGCCGTATACATAGCATTTTTCATTTACACAGGCGTCCTCAATCCCGAGCTTTTTCATTTCCTGTACCAACAGTTTTGCGAGTTCAAACTGTCGTGCTGAAGACGGTGTTGTCGTGCTGTTTTCATCGCTGGTTGTGTGGATTACAACATATCGCAGAAGTCTTTCATAAGCGCGCATAGGATTCTCCTTTCAATCAGTGCTGTCCAATAATTTTTACAGAGAATCTGCGCTGTCTCGGTCCGTCAAATTCCGTAAAATAGATCCCCTGCCACCGTCCGAGAACCAACTTTCCGTCATCTATCATGACAGTGACGCTGCTCCCGATAACACTGGCTTTCAAATGGGCTGCGCTGTTTCCTTCCACATGACGAAATTCTTCGCGGTCCGGATAGGTCTGGTCCAGTGCGAATAAAAGGTCTTTCACCACATCCGGGTCAGCGTTTTCGTTGATTGTCACGCCTGCCGTTGTATGCGGGCAGTATACGGTTGCCATCCCGTCAAACACGCCGCTTTGTTTTACAGCGTCGCGTACTTTATCTGTAATGTCAATGAATCCTTCTTTTCCGGTCTGTAGCTGATATTCGTAAAGCATCTTGGATCGATCCTTTCTTTCTTTTCTTTATTATTGTTATTATACGAAAATCGCCGCTAAAAAGCAATGCGCCATCTCACGTATCTTGCTTGCCAAATATCAAACGCGGAAGAACAAGTTCTCCCGCGTTTGTCTGTATCTGAATTATCGCCTTGGTTCCGTAAACCTCTCTACTGATTTTTTCTGTTTCCAGCGGAAAAATTCCGCTAATCCTCCGAATATAACAACTGCGGCTATGATACCAATCAATGGAAGACGTGATCCTTCCGTTTCTTCGGCAGGTTCTTCAGCCGGTTCTTCTGCAGTCTCCTCAGGGTTTTCTTTTGACGGCATTTCCGTCGTTACGTTTGAAACGGAAACAGTCAGTTCTTCCTCAGCCTTTTCTGTCGGCTCTGATGTCGGTTCTTGTGTCGGCTCCGGCGTCGAGGTCGGTTCCGGCGTCGGTTCCGGTGTCGGCGTCGGTTCCGGCGTTGGCTCCGGTGTTGGCGGAATATAATCGCTCAAAAGTTCTGACGGGATGTTCTCCAGAAAATCATTCTTCTCCACATCCTCGCCTACGGTGCTGAACGCCAGGCCGTACTCGCTGGGATGATATTTTTTATTCTTGATTCCATTGATTTGCTTTGTTTCCGTTTTATCCCAGAGAACATAGCCTTTTCTTGCCAGTTCCAGTGCGGTCTGGCCATTAAAGGATGCCAGCGGTGTATCCACATCAATCCATATCTGGTTTTCCGGGTACATATGGAAATACAGTTTTTTCACCTGCCAGGCGCCGTATTGCTGTGCTGATTCCGGATACTGCTCCGGATCGGAAGCCGCTTCGACCGCCTGCTTTGTAATTTCCGCCGTCAGCTTATGTGATCCGTCATTGAAATCTCCGTTATAAATATCGTGCGTGACCACAACTTCTGGCCTGCACCGTCTGATTTCCTGTACAAGCATTGCGACCGGATCTCTGGAATCTTTTTTGATCCAATCTTCTACAAAACTGTTGTAATTTGTCGTGTGCAGACCCGTAAACTGGAAAAATGTTTTATAATGTCGAAGCCCGTTCAGATAGGAGCCTGGCGAACTTTTTCTCTGTCTTCCAATCGTATCACATGCAATGTCTACAACCTGGACAGCCTTGTTGCGGTCCGTATAAGTCGGAAGAACTGCGCTGAAAACCAGAACGTCATCGTTTCCGTGTGTTTCCACCAGCATGATATCAGCTTTGTCATATCTGTCTTCCCACACAATTGCTTTCGGAGCAATTCCGCCTTCCTTGTAGACAAACAACTCCGCCATTTTTCCGGTTCCTTCCAGAACAGTCATTCTGACACAGCGGACATCCTCTTCCGGAAACACCGACAAAAACCGAATGATGTTTCCATATTCACGGGACCAGACAACTTCCCCCGCTTCGTTCAGACACTCAACAAGCGCTTTTTTCGGAATTGATCGCCATTCCCAGTAGACTGCCCCGACTTTCTGCTCCGGCTTGAAACTGACAGTGAACCAGTCTCCCTTCGTCATCGTTACCGTTGTGGTATACGTGAAATCCGTAAGGTATTTCATGTTCACTTCTGCCGCGTGAATCTCAATGTCTACCTTATCGTTGATTACCGTATCAGCAGATGCGGCTATCGGTATCAAAAGCAGGATTACTGTCAGAAACAGAATCAATCTCCTTTTCATTTTTTCCGCCTCGTTATTCCAGTTTTCCGATATCTGCCAGTCGATCCAGTGCTGCAATCAGCGTCTTATCCTTCTTCGCAAAATGGAATCGGGCAAGATGATGGACTTCTTCTTTATAAAATGTGCTTCCGGGGACAACAGCCACGCCGACTTCTCTTGCAAGCCGTTCGCAGAAAGCAACATCGTCACCCTTCGCATATTTCCCAATATCAACTAGCAAGAAGTACGATCCCTGCGGTTCAATAAAATCAAATCCCAGATTTCTCAGTCCTCCGCAGAACAGATCTTTCATATGCGTATAATGCGCCTGCAGGTCCAAGTAATAGGAATCCGGCAGCTCCAGACCTGTAATGATTGCTTCCTGCAGCGGAGAAGGCGCGCATACCGTCAGGAAATCATGCGTCTTCTTACAGCTGTCCATGATCTTCTTGCAGGCAACAATATAGCCCAGCCGCCATCCTGTTATGGAATATGTCTTGCTCAAAGAAGAGCAGGAGATTGTTCTCTCCCACATACCGGGCAGAGAAGCCATATAGGTGTGAACATGAGGCGCAAAAATGATGTGCTCGTACACTTCATCCATAATGATATACACATCATACTTGATCGCCAGGTCCGCAATGATCTGCAGTTCTTCCTTTGTAAATACTTTACCGTTTGGATTGGAAGGATTGCAGACGATCATTGCCTTCACACCTTGCTTGAAAGCATCTTCCAGCTCGTTCGGATCAAAATTGTTTTCCGGTGGACGAAGCGGAACATAGATCGGTTCGCATCCGAGAAGCAGCGATTGCGCTTCATAGTTTTCAAAAAACGGGGAAAAGATCGCAACTTTGTCTCCTGGATTCGTGACAGCCATCAAAGAAGCCATCATTGCTTCCGTGCTTCCGACCGTCGCAAGCAGATTTTCATTCGGATCAACCGGAATTCCCATCCAGTGAGATACTTTACGCGCAAGCGCCGCACGATAGTTCGCTGCTCCCCATGTTGGAGAGTACTGATGCGGTCCTTCCGTTGCGATTTCTGCCAGACGGCGCATAATGCATTCCGGCGGATCAAAGTCCGGAAAACCCTGTGAAAGATTAATCGCTCCGCATTCCAGTGCGATTCTTGTCATCCGGCGAATACTGGAATCGGAAAGATGTTCCGTTCGATTAGATAATGGTTTCATATTTTTCTCCCCTGGGGAATTATTTTAGTTTAGAGTCGATATATGCGATTACATCTTCAACCGTGTTAAATGCCGTGTTATCCAGATTGTCAAACTGGATGCCGAACTCATCTTCTATTCCAAGTACAAGCATCAGCAATGTAACAGAATCAATATGAAGATCCAGCACCAAAGAACTCTTCGGTGAAATCTTATCCGTATTGGCATACGGCATTACTTTCTTGAATATTTTTATCAAGCGCTCAAAAGTCATGCTCATCCTCCGAAAGAATGTCCTGTAATTGTGATAGTATATCACACCTCTGCTTTACTATCAATCAATTCTTCTCTTTTTACGTGTTATTCTTTTCACCGTAGTTTCATTCTGAAGAATTTGTTTCGAAAACAGCAATTACCGGCTATATTTGTGGAAAAGCCATATTTTCTGTTTGCTATTTGGGTCCGAAACCGCTATGATAATAGATAATAGAAATGCCGTGCACATCTGCTCTTTCTCTTGATGCACAGCCCTTAACATTACCGGCCTGAAAGGAGTTTCGCAATATGAACAAACGCGCCGATTATCTCTCCTGGGATGAATATTTTATGGGAATAGCTCTCCTGTCTTCCTATCGAAGCAAAGATCCTAACACTCAGGTCGGTGCCTGCATCGTAAACGAGCATAACAAAATCATGTCGGTCGGTTACAATGGTTTTCCGATCGGTTGCAGTGATGATGAGTTCCCCTGGGATCGCGAGGGAGATCCTTATGATACAAAGTATCCTTATGTATGCCATGCGGAACTGAATGCGATTCTGAACAATGACGGCTCCTCGCTTTCCGGCTGCCGGATCTATGTTGCGCTTTTCCCCTGCAACGAATGCGCAAAGGCTATTATTCAAAGCGGCATTAAAGAAGTCGTTTATCTGTCCGATAAATATGCGAATACCCCTATGACCCGGGCAAGTAAAAGGATGTTTATTGCCGCCGGCGTAAAACTGACAAAGCTGACATTAAACCGTGACAGTATTGTCATTGACTTTGATGAAGCGAAAGTCTGACAGATTATCAAACAAAACCGTCATTCCGAAGCTTTCTTCTCTCAATCAATGATAAGTCCTTCGGGACTTTTTCTTTTTATTTCATTTTGCGCATGAACATGGTATACTGATACTGGTTGTTTTCTCCGGTGAATAACGTTAAAGAGGTGAAAAGGGTTATGCAGGATAACTATGGCAGGGAAATCAGCGTGCTTCGCATTTCCGTGACCGACCTGTGCAATTACCGCTGCAAATACTGTATGGGTGAGGACGGCATCCCGAAGCGCACTCATAGAGATGTTCTTTCTTTTGAAGAGATCACCAGAATCGCCTCTGTTGCTGCCGGGCTGGGAATCAGAAAAATACGTCTGACCGGGGGAGAACCTCTCGTTCGTCGCGGTATTCTGGACCTGTGCAGAATGCTGAAATCGATACCTGAAATCAAAGAACTATCCATGACTACCAACGGAAGTTTCCTTACCGATTTCGCTGCCGGTCTGAAAGATGCCGGGGTTGACCGGCTGAATATCAGCCTTGACACTCTCGACCCTGAAAAATTCCATTCCATGACACGTACCGGATCATTGGAAGATGTTCTTCATGGGATAGAAACTGCTGAACAGGTTGGATTTACCGGGACAAAGCTCAATGCTGTATTGATCGGCGGTTTTAACGATACAGAAATTCCTGCTTTTGCGGAACTGACTAAATCGCGTGATTTATCTGTTCGCTTTATTGAATTAATGCCGCTGGGATGCAGTGCGAACTGGGACAGCCAATGTTTCCTGTCTTCTGACGCAGTCCTGAAAGCTCTTCCGGATCTGGAATTTGTTGATACCGACGGCGTTTCCGTGCGCTATCGTCTTCCAGGATATCTTGGAACAATCGGTCTGATCCCTCCTATGAGCCGCAAGTTCTGTTCCCGCTGCAATCGAATCCGGTTAACAGCAGACGGAAAACTGAAACCTTGCCTGCACAGTGCGGCAGAAATTCCATTAACCGGTCTGAGTGATCAGGAGCTGGAAAATGCGTTAAAAGCCGCTATCCTTTCCAAACCGAAAGAACACCTTCTGAATCAAACACACCAAAGCGGTACGCTGCGCAACATGTATGAAATCGGAGGATAATCATGGAAGATTTTACACATTTTAACGAAGAGGGGCATGCCCGTATGGTTGACGTCTCCGAAAAACCCGTTACCGCGCGCGCCGCTGTTGCGGAATGCCGTATTCTCATGAACGCCGAAACCATCCGCCTGGTCCAGACAGGGGGTCTTCCCAAAGGAGATGTTCTTTCTGTCGCGCAGGTAGCGGGAATCATGGCCGCCAAACGGACTTATGAGATAATTCCGATGTGCCATCCGCTTATGATCACATCTGCGGATATCCGTTTCTCATTTGAGGAAAAAGGAATCCTGATCCGCTCCACTGTTAAGTGCAACGGAGAAACCGGTGTCGAGATGGAAGCCCTGACTGCATGTTCGGCCGCTGCCCTGACCGTATATGATATGTGCAAAGCCGTTCAAAAAGATATGGAGATCACAGACCTTCATCTTCTGGAAAAAAGCGGAGGAAAAAGCCATTTCTATCGCCGGGAGGTCCAGAGGGTATGAAGCTCGTACGGACCGAAGAGGCGGTGGGGCATGTTCTCTGCCATGATTTGACGCAAATCATCCCCGGTGAATTCAAAGGGCCGCGCTTTCAAAAGGGGCACATTGTAACGGAAGAGGATATTCCTGTCCTTCTTTCAATGGGTAAAGAGCACCTTTATGTATGGGAATTGCAGCCAGGATTTCTTCATGAAAACGATGCCGCGGAAAGGCTTTGTGCCATTACACTCAATGACGGCATGAACCGGTCTGAAGTCAAAGAGGGTAAAATTGAATTAACAGCCGCAAGAGACGGTGTCTTCCTGGTAGATTCCGAAAAACTCTTTTTGATTAATTCGATTGATGAGATCACAATTGCGACCAGAAAAGGAAACTTTCCCGTTAAAGCCGGCGATAAACTTGCCGGTATGCGTGTGATTCCTCTGGTGGTTGAAGAACAGAAACTGCTTCAGGCAGAAAGTATCGCGGATGGCGCCCCGATTCTGAAGCTGCTTCCTTACAAGCTGAAAACAGCTGCCATTATATCGACCGGATCGGAAATCTATCATGGAAGAATTCAGGACCGTTTTACTCCTGTTCTGATAGAGAAACTGAAAGCATACGGCATTTCCGTTGTTTTCCAAACAGTTGCCGACGACCATGCGGAAAACATCATTTCCGCAATCGAAACCGCTAAAAAGCTGTCTCTGGATGTCATTTTGTGTACCGGAGGCATGAGCGTCGATCCGGATGACCGGACCCCATATGCTATCCGAGAAAGCGGTGCCTCCGTTATCACTTACGGTTCTCCGGTTCTGCCGGGGGCAATGATCCTTCTCGGATACTATCGTAACGGAACACCTGTCCTTGGCCTTCCGGGATGTGTTATGTATGCGAAAGCTACTGTCTTTGACCTGATATTTCCAAGAATTGCCGCAGGTGTCAGGCTGACAAAAAAAGACTTTGTTGAACTTGGAGAAGGCGGTTTATGCCTCGGATGCAATCCATGCACTTTCCCCCATTGCCCGTTTGGAAAATAACATCTACAAGAAAGGACTTCTTATGTATACTGCAAAAGTCATTACTGTAAGCGACCGGTGTTCCCGCGGTGAAGCAGTCGATCTGAGCGGCCCCGCGGTTGAAGAAATGCTGAAATCAGCCGGCTATGAACTGCTTTCCTCAGAACTCTGCTCAGACGATCCGGATTCCATCCGCATCGCTTTGCAGAAAGCCGTTAATGAAGACGCTGCATTGATCATAACCACTGGGGGAACCGGTTTTTCACCTCGTGACAATACTCCTGAGGTTACTCTTGATTTTTGCGATCGCCCTGTACCCGGCATTCCGGAAGCAATGCGCTATGCTTCTCTGAAAATCACACCTCGCGCAGTATTGTCCCGATCTGCGGCAGGCATTAAAGACCATTCGCTGATTATAAATCTGCCTGGAAGTCCAAAAGGCGCGAAAGAGAATCTTGAAGCGGTTATTTCCGCTCTTGAACATGGGCTTAAAATGCTGAGAGGCGGCCCGCAAAACTGTTCTGCAGAATCCTGACTGTTATCCAAATCGTTTCCAGGCGGCTTTTCAGCCGCCTGTTCTTTCAGAAAGGATTCGCACAAACGGCTTGAATGCCGGTTAGGTTTTTGTTATCATTAGGAACAGATCAGACGACCCGGAGGTTTTACTGATGCCATACAGTGTTTTTCTGAAAAAGCATGAAGAAAAAAGAATTGTCGACGGGCATGCATGGGTATACGCAAATGAAGTCGATCACATCGATGGTTCCGGAAAAAACGGAGATCTGGCGTCCGTGTACGATGCTTCCGGAAGATTCATTGGCCGTGGATTTATCAATCACCTTTCTAAAATTCTTGTCCGGATTTTTCTCCGCAATGATATGGAAACCGTTGACCGTGATTTTTTCGTGCGAAGAATCCGGGAAGCGAAAGAGATCCGCGAAAAGCTTGGATTTTCTGATTGCTACCGGGCTGTCTTCGCGGAAGCGGACAATCTGCCTGCGTTGATCGTTGATAAGTATCATGATCTTTTATCCGTACAGTTTCTGTCTCTCGGAATGGATCTTCGCAAAGCTGAAATCGTGGATGCTCTTATAGAGGTGTTCCGGCCTCGCGGAATCTATGAAAGAAGCGATGCAGAGGTACGTAAAAAAGAAGGCCTTCCTCTGATGAAAGGTCCCTTATACGGTAATTTCGATCCCCGTGTTCAAATTGAAGAAAATGGTCTTTTCCTGATTGCTGATCTGGAAAACGGACAAAAGACCGGTTATTTTCTGGACCAGAAGGAAAACCGGTTTGCCATCCGAAGATATTGCCAGGGAGCAGAAGTTCTCGATTGTTTCTGCAATGTGGGCGGCTTTGCGCTCAATGCTGCGGCCGCCGGAGCAAAAAACGTAATTGCACTCGATATTTCCGAGAAAGCCCTTTCAGATGTCCGTGAAAACGCCCGGCTTAACGATTTGGAAGATGTGATCCAAACAGAATGCGGGGATGTTTTCGAACTCCTTCGAAAATACAGAACTGAAGGACGGAAATACGATACCGTGATTTTAGATCCTCCCGCTTTTGCAAAAACGGCCAATGATGTGAAAAACGCCTACCGGGGATACAAAGATATCAATATTCTTGGCATGAAGCTGGTTCGGCATGGCGGTTTTCTGGTCACTGCCAGCTGTTCCCACTATATGAGTGCTTCCCTTTTTGAAAAGATGCTGAAGGAATCCGCACATGAAAGCAGCCGCCGGATCCGTGTGTTTGAATCCCGTACGCAGGCTCCCGATCATCCTGCACTTCTTGCCGCAGATGAAACTACTTATCTGAAATTCTATATTCTTCAGGTACTGTAATATATGGAAATGCTTTTTTCTTGTGTTTTCTTATTGTGTGTGCTATGATGAACTCGACCAATAATTGGAGGTAAGGTATGGAAATGAAGTTTTATATCTGCGAACATTGCGGAAATATCATCGGCATGGTAAAAGACTCAGGCGTTCCTGTTGTCTGCTGTGGGCAGAAAATGAAAGAGATCGTTCCCGGAACGACCGATGCATCTGTTGAAAAACATGTTCCGGTCTTTGAAGTAAAAGAAAACAAAGTATATGTTACGGTCGGTGCTGTTGAGCATCCTATGCTGCCTGCTCATTATATCGAGTGGATTGCACTGCAGACAACAAAAGGAAATCAGCGGAAGCAGTTGCAGCCGGGTGAACCTCCCAAAGCAGTTTTCGCACTTTGCGAAGACGAGGAAGTTCTTGCCGTTTACGCTTACTGCAATTTGCACAGCCTCTGGAAAGCCTAAAGTGTCTTCTATATCTTGATTCATTTAAAAAAGCCGGCAGCAGCCGGCTTTTCGTATTTCCTTCAGATTCTGTTCTCTTATTATCTCATGCGGCATCTTTTCTGTTTTCCAGCCAGTAACTTACTATCTCCTCGACAGCCGTCGCATTTGAGCTTCCGGATAACCCGTTTGGTATAAAAACAACAATCACAATCTCCGGCTTTTCCCTTGGCGTCGCAGCAATAAACCAAGCGGTGTTCTCAATATCGATGTTGGTCGATGATGTTACAGATGTCTGTGCCGTTCCTGTTTTTCCGATGATCTGATCCAGGTATCCTTTATCGCGGAATTTGGTTGAAAAGGAAGATGCGGCCGTTCCTCCGTCCTCCGGTGACACGACGCCTTCCATTCCTTCAATAATCGCGTCCCAGAATTCTTCCGGCGCATAAACGGAATCCACTGTTACCGTTTCATTTTTCTTTAAAAGGTTTCCGTCCGGATCCGTGACATGATCCATAATCGTTGTTTTATAGACTGTTCCCCGGTTAGCGAGTGTTGCTCCGTATCTTGCAAGGGAGATCGGCGTAATCAGCATAACGCCCTGTCCGATTCCGGTCTGAATCGTATATGTCGGTTTCCAGCGGAGTTCCTCCAGCCAGGTCGATATGGAAACGACCCAGTTTGTATGGACATAGGATATTCCGACAGGAATGTTCAGTTCCTCATACAAGACTTCACGAATCTCATTTCCCATCTCCCTCTGAACTCCATTCTGGAGCTGCAGCAGCCGGTTTGCACATGCCGACAGCTGCCTGCTTGTCACCGGAATGTGATTCTGCTGAGTGATATTCCGCAGCAGCGCATAAATCTGATTATAAATCAGCCTTGGCAATGCAGATGTCTGCTCCGACAGCGATTTCGTATAATCATACCGTGCCTTCTGTCCTCCGACCTGCACGGACAGTTCTCCCGGAAGTTCCACTCCCGTGGTATCTTTCAATCCGAGCCTCCCCGCCCAGTAAACAAGTCGCTCTACGCCTACCCTGTCGGCTACTGTGAAAAAGAAGTAATTGCAGGATACGGTCAGAGCTCTTGATATGGTCAGGTTGGCATGTGAAGCGGTGTTTTTTACCCAGCAGCTCGGTGCGTTCTGTTCGACTTTCGTCGTTGGATCATCCACAAAATAATAGTAAGGAGACCGATCGGAGATCCGTTCATCAATTGTGATCTTTCCTTCCATCAGGCCTGCAAATCCGGTAGCCATTTTAAACACGGAACCGGTCATGGTTCGGATAGCGATTGCACGATTCAGAGTCGGCTGATTGCTGTCTTCTCCGAAAAGCATCTCGTATTCCTCATTATCAACTCCGTCCCTGAACAGGTTCGGATCGTAATCAGGATAAGACGCCATAGCGAGAACTTTCCCGGTATCGACTTCCATGACAACGATCGCCCCGCTGTTTGCTTTTTGGATCGCGTCCAGATCAGATACTCTTCGGCGGTATGTTGCTGCATTTTCAGAGATTCTCTGAACCTGTTTCTGGTATGTTGATTCAATATTATGCTTCAAAGCGGATTCAACGACCTTCTGCAGTTCGATATCAATTGTCAGTGTGACATCGTTTCCGTCCTTGGGTTCCGTCGATTCCAGCACTTCCAGGATAGCTCCCCTGCGGTTTTTTAGAATTGTCGTGGTTCCGAGCCTTCCGTAAAGATGCGAAGTCAGATAGGCTTCCATTGTTTTTTCAACGCCGGCGACCCCGATCGGGTCACTGTAGGAATACCCGAGTTTGAGCATGTTTTCCGTTTCTTCCACATCAACCATTCCGCGATAATCATCATAGGAATAATTGATTGCCGACATGTCCGTTGTTACCTGTTTACTCATATAGCCGAGAATATGAGATGCGGTATTCCCATAAGGATATACCCGAATACTGGATCTTTCCGTCCGTATCCCAACAAGCTCACTCGCCCGCATATCCAGTTCCGTAACAACAGCCAGTGAAACATCGTTCGCAATTGTGACACCCTCAAAAGCCCGATAACTGTTCAGAACCGCTTCCTGTCTGACAGACATGATCTTTCTCGCTTCCGAAAAAGTCATATCATCGGGTATGCGCCAGGATTCCCTCAGAATCAGATATGCTTCTTCCGCTGTCAACTCCGGGTTGGAAAAGTTGCATGCCTCTATAAAATTCTTTTTCCGAACAGCTTGTGCGGATTCACTGGTTGTCCCGAAATCATAATAAAATGATCCGTCGGATGCCAGCTGAATATAGAAAGTGTCAATGATCTTTCCGCCGCCGGCTTCAATAATCTTGATCGCCTCAATCAGCGAATGCGTATACCGCATACTGTCAACAGGAGTTGTATTGTTCGGATCCCGATAAAAACGGACGTTATATGTCACCTCATCGTAAGCAAGCACCTTTCCGTTTCGATCCAGGATTTTTCCTCTTGAGCCTGATTGATATGTGACTGCTTTGGTTGACTGCGAAACCGCAGCGGTATAAGCTTCCACTTCCGTTATCGTCAGTTTGCGTATATACCAGAAAAGCACAAAAAGCAACACAGCAAAGACTGCTATCAGCAGCCAGATGCGTATATTCAGTTTTCCTTTGCTTCCGGTTTTCATCACATCATATCGCGATACGGTCTCTGCGGTTTATCTTAGCCCAATCAAGCAGTTTTACAACAGGTAAAACACATAATCCTGTCAGCACTCCCGAAGGAACAACTTCAACTGCGAGTGTTCGAAGCAGTTGAAATCTCGCCCCCAGAAGATAGGAATAAAGCAGGACAATCGGAGAAGCGATCACAACGCTGATAAAGGCATACAGCCATAGCATGAACAGTTTGGGATGATTTTTCCGAATCATCAGATAAAGAACCGAAACTGATAGCAGGCAGCACGCCGCGGTCAGCCCCAGATAGGAATTGGTCAAGGCGTCAATCACCAGCCCTCCGACCAGTGCCGTTATGATTGCGCTCTGTACATTCAGCGATACGCAGGATGCCAGAGCAACTGCCAAAAGCATACAAGGGCACATGCCTCCCGCCTGTGCAAAGATTGTGATATCCAGCGCTGTTGCGATCACTCCGGCGGTTATCAAGGTCAAATACCGTTTCATGACGCGCCTCCTACCGGCGCGATGACAAGAACCTCCTCAAGATGATCCAGATCTGCATCCCATTGAACAATTGCATCAAATGCTCCGGTGTTTTCATCAAGCGCAATGACCTTACCGATCAATAGTCCTTTCGGAAAAACTTCATCCAGACCGGAAGTAACGATAACATCTCCGATCCTGATGTCTGCATTATCAGGAAGATAATATAGTTTCCCTCCCAGCGTTCCGTCAGGAAGAGCGTGCAATCCGCCGTACATTCCTTCATCGCGGGTCCTCTGTACCATAACGGAAATGCGCATGTCATCATTGGAGAGTGTTCGAACACGGCACCAGGTCGGCCCGATCTCCGATACCCTGCCGATCACTCCGTCTGATGTAATAACTGCCATTTTTTCGGAAGCGCCATGACGTGTCCCGATGTTCAGCGTGAGCGTATCAATATACGGATTGGTCCCTCTCCCGATTACCTCCGCAGTTAAAAAACGAAGTTTCGGATTTGCATCGGTAAAATTCAGCAGTTCTGTCAATCTCGCATTTTCACGTGCGGTATCTTCATAGAACGCAAGCGCAGCCGCCTGTTCATTCAGCTTCTTTTTTAGTTCTTCGTTTTCTTTTTCCAGCTCAGAAGGATTGAAAACTCGAATCAAAAATCCTCTTACTTCACTTTGCGCATGTGACAGCCATGTCTGAACCGGCTGCGCCGCCGTGCGGAACAGTCCTTCCGTATAGGTAATTGTTTTATCTCCCATTGTGGATGCAGCCAAAACCAAGCACAGCACAAACAGTGCGGCGCTGATCCATAACGGCCGGTTTCTCCACAATTTTCGCATCTTGCTTCCTGCCTTTCCAATGCATATACCGATACGTATACAGTATATCACAACCGTCTTTCTTCTGCGGTGAATTTTCAGTGAACGAATTCCTTAAGGGGCATTCCAAAAACAGAAAACCGCTGCCGGTAACGGCAACGTTTTTCTTTACACATCATTCAATTTTAAAAATACGTTTTGCGTTTTCTGCCAGAATCGCTTTTTTTGCGGGCTCTTCGATTTTCATTCGGAAAAAGACTTCCAGCTCCAGCTTGGGTTCCCACATCGGATAATCCGTTCCGAACATGACGCGGTCAGCCCCTAGTTTTCGGATAATTCTTTCCACTTTTTCGGGTCCGATCCACGGGAAAGAGGAAGAACAGTCAAAGTACAGATTTGGAATTTCCTTCAACTGATCGGAAGCTTCTTCCCAAATCGACCACCCTCCGAGATGCGCCCCGATGACAGTCAGCTTTGGAAAACGCCGGAGAAGAGGAATCAGCCGGTTAGGATTGGAATAATCATAGCGCTTGTCCCCGGTATGAATCAGAATCGGCAGTTCCAGTTCCGAGCAGAGCTCATAAAAAGGAGTACATCTTTCATCATCGACCGGAAACCGCTGAATATCCGGATGAAGTTTGACACCATGCAGTCCGAGTTCTTTCAGGTGCATGACATCGCCCTCTATATCCTGACTGTCCGGATGAAGAGTGCCGAGACCTGTATACCTGCCTTCTCCTTCTTTCACCGTCCGGGCAATAAATTCATTGATGCTTTTGACCTGTCGGGGACTTGTTGCAACGGACTGAATCACACAATGATCGATCCCGGCTGCTTCTGCCGCTTTTCTCAGCGTTTTTTCCGTGCCATCCATAGCGAACGGAACCGAGTAAAAATTTCCCGTTCCTGCGACCGCTCTTTCCGCAATCGCGTCCGGATATACATGACAGTGTGCATCGATGACTGAATATTGTCCTACCATTTTCAGTTTCTCCCCGAATCGCATGCTTCGAGGGTTTTCAACCTCTGTTACTTTATCGTATAATCTGTTCTCTTACTGCAGCGGGACGTTTTCCAAGCCGTAGTCATTGTTCCTGATATTCATATCCCATCCGGATTGCTTTCAGGTTCAGCTCATATAAATCCGCGTGTTTTGCGGATACGACTGATCTGACCGCTTCTTCGATTCCCTGATAAGATACAAACTCGGTTTCTTTCATAACCTTCCCAAGCAGAATCATGTTCGCCAGAGTCGGGATCCCGTTCTGCTGAGCGATTTTTGTCGCCGGGATATAGATAGATTTCACATCCTGTCTGTTGACTTTGCGTTCAATCAGCGTTGAATCCACAAAAATTGTCCCACCCGGCACGACAGCATCTTCATACTTGTCCAACGAAGGCAGGTTCATCACGATCAGTACGTCAGGATGATTGACAATAGGAGAGCCAACCGGATCATCCGACAGAACAACGCTGCAGTTGGCGGTTCCTCCGCGCATTTCCGGTCCATAGGACGGAAGCCAGCTCAGATACCTTCCCTCCAGCATTCCTTTATTTGCCAGAAATTTGCCGGCGAAAAGGATGCCCTGTCCTCCGAACCCCGCAATTAAAATCTGAGTTGTCATTTGTTTTCCGCCTCCTTCTGCGCGCTCTTGTCTTTATAAATCCCGAGCGGATAATAAGGAATCATGTTATCCTCTACCCACTTAAGCGCGTTCACCGGTGTCATGCCCCAGTTGGTAGGACATGCTGAAATCACTTCAACAAGGGAAAAACCTTTGTTCTGAATCTGATTTTCAAATGCTTTCTGAATAACTTTTTTCGCGTTTCTGACGTTTTTCACGTTGTTGACCGCAACCCTCGCTATAAATTCGGGTCCATCCAGAGAAGAAAGTAATTCAGCGACTTTCACGGGATATCCGGCTGTTTTCACATCTCTTCCGTAAGGTGACGTCTGGGTAATCTGTCCCGGCAGCGAAGTCGGGGCCATCTGTCCTCCGGTCATTCCGTAAATTGCATTATTCACGAAAATCACGGTTATATTTTCATTGCGGGTCGCCGCATGAACCGTTTCCGCCATTCCGATGGAAGCAAGGTCGCCGTCGCCCTGATAAGTGAAAACAATATTCTCCGGCAAGCTGCGTTTAATTCCGGTCGCCATCGCCGGGGCACGTCCATGTGCGGCCTCGACCATATCGCACGTAAAATAATCATATGCCATAACTGCACATCCGACCGGTGCAACACCGATCGTAATCCCTTCGATTCCAAGCGTGTCGATTGCTTCCGCGACCAGCCTGTGAATAATACCATGCGGACATCCGGGGCAGTAATGGAATTCCTTGTCAGTGAGACTTTTCGGCTTTTCAAATACGATCATTTTGCTTCACCTCCGCACAGTGCCCGAATGCTGTTCAGAACTTCATCCGGAGACATGATCATTCCTCCTGTCCGGTTGCATAAAAGCACCGGCCTTCTGCATTCGATTGAAAGCTTGACATCTTCGATCATCTGTCCCATTGAAAGCTCAACGGAAACAAAGCCCTTCACACGATCTGCCGCTTTTGCCATAACTTCCTTCGGGAAAGGCCAGAGTGTGATCGGACGGATCAAGCCGACTTTAATGCCTTCTTTTCTTGCCGCGACAACCGCGTTCTTAGAAACACGGGCAGCAATCCCAAAGGCTACGACACAATACTCTGCGTCCTCCATCAGAAAGCTTTCATAACGTGCTTCCTCTTTTTCAATCTCCGCATAGCGCGCGAAACGTTCCATATTTTTTTGCTCAAGAACTTCCGGATTGAGATACAGGGAGTTAACGATATGATGCTTCCTCTGCATCTTTGTCCCCGTAACTGCCCAGTCCTTTTCCGTGAAGACCACTTCTTCGGGTTCAGCTAGCTCGACAGGCTCCATCATTTGGCCAATAGTACCGTCCGCCAAAAGCATCGCGGGCATTCTGTACTTATCGGCCAGCTCGAACGCAAGGGTCGTCATGTCTGCCATTTCCTGTACAGAAGAAGGCGCAAGAACGATCAGATGATAATCTCCGTGTCCTCCTCCTTTTGTCGCCTGAAAATAGTCTGACTGAGAAGGCTGAATCCCTCCGAGTCCGGGACCTCCGCGCTGAACATTGACAACCAGACAGGGAAGATCGCTCCCCGCTATATAGGAAATCCCTTCCTGCTTTAAGGATATACCAGGTGAAGAAGAGGATGTCATAACTCTCCTCCCGGTACTTGCGACACCATATACCATGTTGATTGCCGCAACTTCACTTTCAGCCTGCAAAAAAGTTCCGCCGACCTTTGGCATTCTCTTTGCCATATAAGCTGCTACTTCGGTCTGCGGTGTGATCGGATACCCGAAATAGTGGCGGCAGCCTGCGCGAATCGCTGCTTCGGCAATCGCTTCATTGCCTTTCATCAATACTTTGTTCGCCATTCTGCCCACCTCATTTCTCAACTGTAATCACGCAGTCCGGGCACATTGTTGCACAGAAAGCGCATGCAATGCATTTGCTCTGATCGGTAATTGCCGCAGGATTGTGACCTTTTTTGTTTATAATGTCCCGAGCAATCACAATGATCTTCTTGGGACAGGCTTCCACGCACAGCCCGCACCCTTTGCAGCCGTCCACGTTGAATGTAACCTTAGCCATAAAGCTGCTCCTTCATTGTCAGTTAATTGTAATATTTTTTCTGAAGCCGGATCGGAAATGGGTTCTCGACATTTACTTTACCGCTGTGCCGGTCTTCAATTGTTGTCATCACGCAGGGAAGTCCTGAAAGCATCGACAGCTTCTCCGTCAACGGTACGGTCTGCTCGATGATTTCCTTTGTGGTCTCCTCCCCGAGGTTGGAGTTGTTGACGATTCCTGTGAACTGCATTCCTGCTGCTGTCTCGATTTCCTTCAGCACTTCAAATGCGCTTTCGGGATCTCCTGTCAGCGGACGGTAAAAATTCACAACGAACAGCATCTCATAGTCATTCTCTTCCAGAATATAGGGTGCAAACCGACCGAGCGCAAGCGCCCCTCGGTCATCTCCTCCAACATCCAGAACGGCATGGATATCTCTTCTTTGTACCAGCCCGTATACTTCCTGCGGGAGTGCAGGCAGATCCACATTGGAATTGGCAAAAGGAAGCGCTACTACTTGAACGCCTGCCTTCTCCAGTTCCTCTTTGGAATCGGCCGATCGGAAATAAGGGTTTACGATGTCAATATCCGCCAGTGCGGTTTTCAATCCGGAACCTGCAAGCTTTTCCGCATAATTCACGGCGATATTGCTTTTCCCGCTTCCGTAATGTCCGCAAAACAGCGTTACCCGTTTCATTCCTTGACGAAAACATCCAACGGATACGTCCAGCCCATATAATCCTCGACCTTTCCGGTCTGAATTCCATACAGGTCATGATAAATCCGGTTTGCAAGCGGACCGGCTTCTCCGTCAGCAATCTGATAATCCTCTCCCTTGATGTTCAGGCATCCGATCGGAGAGATCACAGCTGCGGTTCCGCTCGCAAAAATCTCGTTGAGCGTTCCGTTTTTCTGTGCTGCAATCACTTCATCGATAGACAGCTTTCTCTCGGTAACCTTAATGCCCCAGCGCTTGAGCAGCTGAATAACCGAATCCCGCGTAATACCGGGCAAAATTGTTCCGGAATCCAAAGGCGCGGTGATTACTTCATCGTTAATATAGAAGAACGCGTTGCAGGTTCCGATTTCTTCCACATATTTGTGTTCTGCCGCATCCAGCCAGAGAACATCCTTACAGTTATACTTCTTCGCGTCCTTGCTTGCGCGCATTGCACCGCCATAGTTTCCGCCGACCTTGGCAAATCCGGTTCCGCCTTTTGCCGCGCGGATATAAGTGTCCTGTACATAAATTCTTGAAGCGGAAAGTTTATCGCTGCTTGTGCCGTAATAGGAACCGCAGGGTGCCAGAATCACGATAAACGTATAATGCTGAGCAGGCAGAGCGGAAAAAGAAATCTCGTTTCCGAAAATGAACGGACGGATATACATTGATGTTCCTTCCGCCTTCGGCATCCAGTCAGCGTCTTCTTTGATCAGCGCTTCCACTGCCGACAGCAGAATGTCTTCCGGCAGTTCCGGGATTACCATACGCTCCGCCGTGCGGGCCATACGTTTGGCGTTCATGCCCGGACGGAACAGCTGGATACGTCCATCGGGACGACGATAGGCTTTCATCCCTTCAAACATCATCTGCGCATAGTGCAGCACGCAGGATGCCGGGTCGATCGGAATCGGCGCGTACGGAACGACTCTTCCGTCATGCCAGCCCTGTCCTTCATCATAGTCCATGATGAACATATGATCTGTAAAATGATTGCAGAAGCCGAGGGTGTTCTCATCTGTCGGCTTGGTTTTCGGGTTCTGTGTTCTCGTTACGGGAAATTGATACTTCATTTTCTGATTCTCCTTTACCGTTAGATATTATATAATTCGGGGCGTCTGTCGCGGAACACATTGATTGATTCGCGAATGCCCTTAACGACCGATAAATCGCAGTCAGCCGTCAGAATCTCTTCCCGGCCTTCTGCCTTTGCAAGAGTCTCCCCCCAAGGATCGTGGATGGAGGAGTTCCCTCCATAAACGGTATCTCCTGCCGTTCCGCAGGAATTACAGCAAATTACGAACATCTGATTTTCGATTGCTCTTGCCTTTGCAAGTGCCAATAAATGCGGAATCCGGATTTTCGGCCACTGAGATACCACAAACAGCATATCAAGCCCTTTCACTGAGTAACTGCGTATCAGTTCCGGAAAACGGATATCATAGCAGATGATGATTCCGCACCGCACGCCATCCAGTTCAAAAAAGGATAGATGATCTCCTTTTTCAAAATATTCATCTTCTTTCATCGGTGTAAAAAGATGAGTTTTATCATATTCACCGATTTCTTTTCCGCTGCGATCAAAGATATATGCTGTATTATAGATCTTGCCGGCCTTTCTGTTTACAACACTGCCGGCAACAATATTGACAGAATACTTCTTTGCCAGACTGCCGATTCGTTCCTTGGTTTGTCTGCCGTTCTCATCCGCGTATTTCTCCAGTTGCTCGTGCGGGAAAAAACCTGCGTTCCAGGTTTCCGGGAGGACAAGAACATCGGCTCCTTCCGCAGCTTGAGAAATCAGTTGTTCCGCCCTTTCATAATTCCAGCCCGGGTCAGAAAACTTCATGTTCATTTGAATGCAGGAAACTTTCATAATATCCTCACAGCTTATTTCTCTGGATTTTTCCGCTTACTGTCTTGGGAAGGCTGTCCCGGAATTCAACAATTCGCGGATACTTATATGGCGCGGTATGCGTTTTGACGTAATTCTGGATCTCTTTTTTCAGTTCTTCCGTTCCTTCCTTGCCCGGAACCAGTACAATAACTGCTTTAACGACTTGTCCGCGCACATCATCCGGAGCTGCGGTTACCCCGCATTCCAGAACGTACGGTAGTTCCATTATGACGCTTTCGATTTCGAACGGCCCAATCCTGTATCCGGAAGATTTAATGACATCATCCACTCTGCCGACATACCAGAAAAATCCATCTTCATCCTTCCAAGCTGTATCACCGGTATGATAAAAACCGTCTTTCCAGATCTCAGCTGTTTTTTCCTCGTCCCGGTAATAACAGGTCGCAAGGCCGCAAGGCGTTCCCTTGTCAATTTTCACAACGATTTCACCGACTTCACCGACCGGAACGCTTCTCCCTTGCGGATCTACCAGATCGACCTGATAAACAGGCGTCGGTTTTCCCATTGAGCCGATCTTATGCGGTGCTCCCACAAGATTTCCGATGATCATGGTGCTTTCAGACTGTCCGAAACCTTCCATAATCTGGAGTCCGGTTGCTTTTTCGAACTGGCGGTAAACTTCCGGGTTCAGTGCTTCTCCCGCGGTTGTCATATGCTCGACGGATGAAAAATCGTAATGCGACAGATCCTGTTTGATCATCATGCGCAGAATCGTCGGAGGAGCACAGAATGTTGTAATGTGATATTTTGCAAACATCGGGAGAATGTCCGAAGCATCGAACCGGTCAAAATCATAAACAAATGTTGCCGCTTCGCAGAGCCACTGCCCGTACAGTTTTCCCCACATCGCTTTTGCCCATCCGGTATCGGAAATAGTAAGGTGCAGTCCGTCCGGATTAACTGCGTGCCAATACTTTGCCGTATGGAAGTGTCCGAGCGGATAGCGATAGTCATGTGCGGCAATTTTCGGATAACCGGAAGTCCCCGAAGTAAAATACATCAGCATCAGATCCTTCCCGCAGGGAGACAACTCCGTACGGCGGAAATGGGAACTGTACATCGTGTATTCCTCATCAAAACTGCGCCAGCCTTCACGGCTTCCGTTCACAATAATCTTATGCTTCAGATCATGATAGCTTTGGCAGGCAATGTCGACCTGGTTCGCAGTATCATCGGTATCCGTGCAAATGACCGCCGTGATGCCTGCTGTGCGGAACCTGTACTCGAAATCATGTGCCTGAAGCTGACTTGTTGCCGGAATCGCGATTGCTCCGAGTTTGTTGAGTCCCAATATTGCAAACCAGAACTGATAATGCCTCCGGAGAGACAGCATGACGCGGTCTCCCTTTTTGATTCCCAGGCTTTTAAAGTAATTGGCGCACTGCGAAGATGCCCGTTTCATTTCCCGGAAAGTGAATCTTCTTTCCGTCTTATCGGCGGAAACATGCAGCATCGCAAGTTTTTCCGGATCTTTTTTTGCGATTTCATCCACGATATCAAAAGCAAAATTGAACTTATCCGTATTTTTGAATTTGATGTCGGTGAGTGTTCCGTTCGCATCCTCCTGCACATCGATCCAGTTTCTCCAGACCCGGTTGGAATCATCATGAGTCTTTCTTCTTCCGCTTCCGGAAACGATCGGCTCAGCCGTCAGTTCGGGAATCGGTTCTCCCGTCGGATTCAAAACGATGGCGTAGAAGCAGCAGTCTTCGTTTTCGACAGCAATCATTCCATGAGGCGTCGAGCTGTCGTAATAAATGCTGTCTCCCGGTCCGAGTACTTCCTTGTGATGCCCTACCTGCACCATCAGATGCCCGGAAATAACGATATCACATTCCTGTCCGGCATGGGAAGTCAGCTGGATATCCTTATGCTGCGCTTCCTCACTGTATGTGCTGTGTACGTACAGCGGTTCCGCGATACGGTTCAAAAACGATGACGCCAGATTGTAATATTCCATCCCGTGCGCCTGATCGATTCTTTGTCCCTTACCGGCTCTTGTCATCGTATAGGAACGAAGCGTCGGACTGACACCTTCGATAATATCCGTGACATCAACTCCGAACGCCAGTGCGCAGCGGTAAATAAAAGCAAAGTTAAGGTCTTTTTCTCCGTTTTCACATGCCAGGTACTCTTCGACCGATACGCCGGTTTTCTCTGCCATCTCTGCAGGAGTAAATCTCGTAATTTCTCTCAGCTCTCTGATGCGGAGAGCCATTTCCTGGATCTTATAATCCAATCCTGAAATACTGCTCACTTTTTCCTCTTTCTCTCGGGAGCAAAAAAACTCGCCCCAAAGTATTGGACTTTGAGACGAGCATATTACATACCCGCGGTACCACTCAAATTACAGCAAATTGCTGTCCCTTCAGAATCTGTCAATTCCTATGCTTTCACGCAGCCGTCACGGGAAGGTTCTACTGGGCATTCCTGCTGTTCTTCCTTCCGACTCGGGAGTTACATCAGAAAGCGATTTCCATCGGACTTACACCTGCCGCCGACTCTCTTCGCGAAATACCGTCTTACTGAACTCTCCGTCATAGTCTTTTTTATGAAATTAAAGTGATTTTAGCATGTCTCAAGGTCTCTGTCAAGAACCGGATTGTATTTTTATGCGTTCTCACGCAGAAGCGCTCTCTGTATTTTACCGCTGATTGTTTTCGGAAGCGAATCTCTGAATTCCACAATCCTCGGATATTTATACGGCGCAGTATGTGTTTTTACATAATCCTGAATCTCTTTCTTGAGTTCTTCGGTTTTCTCCGTTCCGGGGACAAGAACGATCCACGCCTTGACGACCTGGCCGCGAACTTCATCCGGAGCTGCGGTAACGCCGCATTCAAGCACATAAGGCAGTTCCATAATAACACTTTCGATTTCAAACGGCCCGATTCTGTATCCGGACGATTTGATAACGTCATCGACCCTGCCGACATACCAGAAAAATCCGTCTTCGTCTCTCCAAGCCGTATCTCCGGTATGATAATATCCATCATGCCAGACTTCTTTTGTTCTCTCTTCGTCCTGATAATAACCGCGGAACAGTCCGCATGGAATCTTTTCCGAAGTCTTGATGACGATCTCTCCGACTTCACCGTCCGGTACAGGATTTCCTTCCGCGTCCAGAATGTCGACATCATAAAGCGGCGACGGTTTTCCCATAGAACCGAGTTTATGCGATCCTCCAATAAAGTTCCCGATGCTCAGTGTTGTCTCCGTCTGGCCGAACCCTTCCATGATCTGCAAGCCTGTTGCTTTTTCGAACTGGCGGTAGACCTCCGGGTTAAGCGCTTCGCCCGCTGTTGTCATATGCACGATGGAAGAAAGATCATAATGAGAAATATCCTGTCTGATCATCATGCGGAGAATCGTCGGAGGCGCGCAGAAGGTTGTAATATGGTACTTCGCAAACATCGGCAGAATATCCGCCGCCTCGAACCGGTCGAAATCATAGGTAAAGACGGCGCCTTCGCACATCCACTGCCCGTACAGTTTACCCCAGAGCGCTTTTCCCCATCCCGTTTCGGAAATCGTAAAATGCAGGCCTTCATCACTGACTCCATGCCAGTACTTTGCCGTAATATAATGTCCCAGAGGATATTGATAACTGTGCACCGCGATTTTCGGATATCCTGTTGTTCCGGAAGTAAAGAACATCAGCATCGGATCCGTTCCGCACGCAGTATCTTCTGTTCTGTAAAAATGCGTACTGTAAAGCGGATATTCCACATCAAAGTCTTTCCAGCCTTCTCTCCGGCCGCCGACCAGAATTTTCAGATTCATTCCCGGGCATTCTTCCTGCGCCAGATCGACCTGATGCGCTGTATCTCCGTCAGCCGTACACAGGATTGCGCTGACTCCGGCTGACTGGAAGCGATAGACAAAGTCATGCGCCTGCAGCTGGTTCGTTGCGGGAATCGCGATTGCGCCAAGTTTATGCAGTGCGATGATTGCAAACCAGAACTGATAATGCCGTTTGAGCACAAGCATTACCCTGTCTCCTTTTTTGACTCCGAGATTTCTCAGATAATTGGCGCACTGATTGGAGGCGCGTTTGATATCATTAAATGTGAACCTGCGTTCGGTTCCGTCCTTTGAAATATGCAGCATGGCAAGTTTGTCCGGATCTCTCTTTGCCAGCGCATCCACAATGTCAAAAGCGAAGTTGAATTTATCCGCGTTTTTAAATGCGATTTCTGCCGGATATCCTGTTTTGGTTTCCTTGCATTCCACGAATCTGGAGGAAACAAGCTTCCTTTGTGTGGTTCTGGCAGGTATCAGCGTATCTCTGACCAGATTGACAGCCTGATCCGCTCCCGGCAGAACAACCGCGAGGAACAGACAGTCCTGTCCGTCCACGGCAATCATACCATGGGGGGTGGAGCTGTTATAGTAAATGCTGTCTCCTTCACCCAGATACTCGATATTGTCTCCGACCTGAACTTTCAGATGACCTGAAAAAACCATGTCGAACTCCTGGCCGGAATGTTTAGCAAGATGAATCGGCTTATTCTGGAGTTCTTCGCTGTATTCATACCGCACCCAGTAAGGCTCTGCAATCTTCTTGCGGAACATCGGAGCGAGATCTCTGATTTCGATTCCGTCTTCCTTCGCTGTCTGCAGGCCATGACCTTTCCTGGTGACAGTATACGAAGTCAGATGTGCGCTTTCGCCTTCCAAAAGATCCGTAATCCCGATATGAAATACTTTCGCGCATTTATGAATGAAAGTAAACGGAAAATCTGCCTTCCCGCTTTCATAGCGGATGTAATCTTCCAGAGATACCTCCACCTGCTGTGCCATTTCCTCCTGGGTCAGTCCGAAAATCTCCCGCATCTCTCGGATACGAAGAGCAACTTCCTGCATTTTTTCCAGTTCTGTTCCGTCCATATTCTCCTCCATGAAAAAACCCGTCCAAAGCTGTTTTGCTTTGAGACGGGTGTAAAAACTTCACTCGCGGTACCACTCAAATTGCGGCCAGAGCCGCCACTCAGCAGGATCTGTCAATCCCTATGCTTTGACGCAGCATATACGGAAGCGCCTACTAAAGAATTCTCGTTCGGACTTCAGCTCGGAAGGGATGGGTCATTTTGCAGTCGTTCTGCCGGCTTGCACCTGCCGCCGGCTCTCTGAAAAAACAATTGCAAGACCGTCTTCGTCACAGCCTTTGTTATAAACAAACTTTTACCATGTTTGACTTGTATTGTCAAACATTTTTATAAAAATTCATCTATTTTTTTCTTCTCCTATATATTACAGACCTAGCCGCTTCACCGCGTCTTCCCGCATTTTGTATTTTAGAATTTTACCTGCCGCATTCATCGGAAAGGAATCCACAAATTCTATGTACCGCGGAACCTTGTGTCTAGCAAGCGATGCCGTGATATATGCCCTCATCTCCGGTTCGGAAACGTTTCTTCCTTCCTTCAAAATGATACATGCCATTGCTTCCTCGCCATAGCGCTTATCGGGAACACCGATCACCTGAACATCCTGCACATCAGGATGCGTATAAATAAATTCTTCAATCTCTTTCGGATAAATGTTCTCTCCGCCGCGAATGATCATATCTTTCAGCCTTCCGGTGATCCGGTAATTTCCCGCCGCGTCGCAGCAGGCAATATCTCCGGAATGAAGCCATCCGTCCGCATCCACTGTGTCCCTTGTAGCATTGGGCATTTTATAATACCCTTTCATTGTATTATAGCCTTTTGAGCAGAATTCTCCATTCTGCCCTTCCGGAAGAGTCTCTCCCGTCTCCGGATCGATGATCTTGCACTGTACATGAGGAAAAGCGTATCCGACTGTATCACATCTTACATCGATCGGGTCTGTCCAGGCAGACATCGTGCTTCCGGGTGATGACTCTGTTTGTCCGTAAACGCTGACAATTCCAATCATATGCATTTCTTCCGGATCCGCTGCCCTCCGCATCAGTTCAGGGGGGCATCCGGAACCGGCCATAATACCTGTTCGCATGTGAGAAAAATCTGTTTTCCGATAGTCCGGATGATTGAACATGGCAATAAACATCGTCGGAACGCCGTTAAAGCATGTGATTTTTTCCTGATTAATGCATGCAAGCGAACTTTTCGCTGAAAAATATGGCATTGGACAGATCGTTGCGCCATGCGTAAGTGATGAAGTCATCGAAAGAACCATGCCGAAACAATGAAACATCGGAACCTGGATCATCATGCGGTCCGCCGTAGAAAGGCCCATCCGGTCCCCGATGCACTTTCCGTTATTGACAACATTGTAATGTGTCAGCATGACTCCTTTCGGAAAACCGGTGGTTCCGGACGTGTACTGCATGTTGCAGACATCATCCGGCCGGACGCGGGCGGCCATTTTTTCCAGTTCTCTCTGAGACGTCATTTCAGACCGCTGCATGGCTTCATCGAATGTCAGACAACCCGGCATGCGGAACCCCACCGTAATGACATTTCTTAAGAAAGGCAATTTTTTACAATGAAGGGGTTCTCCTGCTTTCGCTGTTGAGAGTTCCGGGCATAGTTTTTGAATGATTTCCTTATAATTGGAATCCAGTGCGGACTCGATCATAACCAATGTATGCGTGTCCGATTGCCGGAGCAAATATTCTGTTTCATGAATCTTATATGCGGTATTCACTGTCACCAGAACAGCACCGATCTTGGTTGCCGCCCAAAATGTCAGATACCACGCAGGAACATTTGTTGCCCATATCGCAACTTTGCTGCCTGCCCTTACTCCCATTGAAATCAGAGCTTTTGCAAACCGGTCCACATCATCCCTGAATTCAGAGTAGGTTCTTGTATAATCCAGTGTCGTATATTTGAAGCAGTACTGATCTGGGAATTCCTCCACCATCCGGTCCAGCACCTGAGAAAAAGTTAAATCGATCAGTTCATCCTTTTTCCAGACATACCATCCTGTCCCGTCATGGTTCGGATATAACATCTTCTTCTTCCCTCGCGTGGAGGAGAATCGCTGCATGTAATTCACAAAATGAGGGAGGATAATATCCAGTTCCGGAAGGTCTTCCATCCATTCCGTTTTCCATTCCAGAGAAAGAAACCCTGCATAGTCCACAGAATATAGCGCACGGATCAGATCGGGAATCGGCATGTTTCCTTCTCCTACAAGCGCATAACTGTCCTTGTTGTCAGAATCTCTCAAATGAACATGCTTCACATATGCCCCGAGATTTTTAATAGTTTCATCCGGGGTTTCTCCGCAATCACGATACGGATGATGGACATCCCAAAGCACCCCGAGATAATCCGTCGCATACTCATCCAGCAGTCCTCTCAGTCTTGCTGTATCAGAAAATGCCCCGTTCGTTTTAAAAAGTAGAACGATTCCTTTTTTCTCTGCTTCAGGAAGAATCTGATCTAAATCTTCCTTTACTTCCTCCAGATTCTGCTGATCCGTCCGAATTGCCACATACTCGGTCTGCATCGCTACTGCAAGGTCAATCAGTCTCAGAATACGATCCTGTACCGAAGAGTCATGGAATCCAATATTGCAGGAACTGTCAAAAACCGGTACATCAAGTCCTTTCTGAACCAGTTCTCTGTGTGTAGAAGCAGCATTATATTTATGAAGCGGACCTCCCGGACCTACAAGTGCCTCATCTTTATACGCATCATAGACTTCTATCCCGGTAAAGCCGTTCTCTATCGCCATCCGGCACAGTTCCGCCCAGGAAGTATCTTTTCTGCCTCGTGTGGAAAAGGAAAGATTCATCTAGTTATCGGGCAGGATACCCCGACTTCAACTCCGTAAGTCGGGGAGGAATGCCCGCTTTCGCGGTCCCCTCCTTCCTGCCGCTCCTTTCTTTGCTTTTTGTTTATCTATTCTAAGTTCTGTCTTTTCTCTTGCT
>JAFWJN010000049.1 GCA_017514685.1 Clostridia bacterium | reverse complement strand
CGTCCTTTCTTAGGTCCTTTCTTCAGGCTCCGGAAGTAACTGTCATATCCGTCCTGAAGCGCTCTGACACTGTTCTGCAGCGCGGTCGAATCCACTTCCTTCAGCCATTCCGTTTCCGGTTCAGTTTTCAGTTTCGGAAGCTGATTGCACTGCTCCGTATAGGACAGATTTTTTCCTTCCTTCCAATACGCAAGGAGCCGTTCATTCAGAAACCGGTTATAGACATACCGGCAGCATCCCAATGTCTTTTCGATCAGCTCCCGCTGTATGTCATCCGGATACAGGACCCCTTTGAAGGCCATATCGACCGTATTCTCTTTTCGGTTCTTTCTTTCCCGCTTCATCTGTCAGTCCGGCTCTCTTTTAATGATCGTATTATATCACGTTCAGCCTGACCCGTCACGGAAAAGTTTTTGATGTAATGATGATTTTAATCAACAACCGTTCCTTCTCCGGAATTCATCTCACCGCTTGAAGAAGTGGGAGTGTTCTTCCTGGAACGGAGATAAAAGGGAGCCAGAGAAAGAATTCTATCTGGCTCCCTCCAGGTTTCAATTAGTTATAAATTCGGCTCGTTGGGCTGAATATAAATTATTCGCCTGCCAGCCAAGCTTCTTTCGCTGCATAGTAATCACTTGCGAGTACCGGCTCGTCGAGGAGCTGCATGTACTTGAAGTAAGGAACCTGGTTGTAAGCAGCCTGGCCATAGAGACCATAAGCAGCGCTGAAGGGCTTAACCTTGCTGATGGACAGGGATGCGCCGCTGGTGCTGTACGGACGGAGGATACCGCCGGTCAGCAGCATTGCTTCTGCCTGAGCAAAGAGCTCGATACGCTCGTCGCCGGTAGCCAGATTTGCCTTGTCTACGATTGCCTGAACTTCCTCGAGACCGAGTGCCTTCAGAACAGCCTTCTGCTCGTCATCCTGACCCTGGTCTTCATAGTTGATACCGGAGTAGTTGAGCATGTCGCCGTCATGAATGTCGAAGCAATGGATGTAGGTCAGAGGATCGCCGTAGTCGGGACCCCAGCCTGCGCCGAATACCAGGTCGATGGAGTTGGACACACCGTCGGGCTGATTGTAGAACGCAGAGTAGTAAACAGAGCTGTTGCCCTCGAGGAACTGCAGGTCGATCTTGACATATTCGCCGATAGCATCCTCAATGGACTTCTGCATAGCCAGCTGCATGTTCTTCTGGTTCTCAGAAGCAGCATATACCGGAACATCCAGATGGATCGGCCATGCGCTGATCTTGTCGCCCAGTTCTTCCTTGGCCTTGGCTGCGAAAGTCTTGGCCAGTTCAGGATTGTACCATGCATCCTGACCGTCGTTCAGGTTGATGCCCTTGTACTCAGGAACCAGTTCCTCAGCATACTTGGTAACGATGGAACCGATGGAACGGCCGTCGGAAGTGGTAGCAAAGGTGTAAGGAACCAGAGTGTTACGGATAACGTCATCAGCCAGCTCTTCGCCACGGGTAACAGCTTCAACAACGTGAGCGGAGTAAGCGGCGTATACAGCACGACGGAAGTTGGCGTTCAGAATAGCAGCTTTGGTATCAGCTTTCTGCTCGTCAGTGGTCTTGCTGGTGGTGGATACGGAAGGATCATTGTACAGGTTGTACATACGGCGATCCCAGTTGAAAGCACCCCAGTAAGAAGTCGCGGTTGTCATGGACTTATACTGATTGTCCTTATACAGTTCATCAGCTTTTGCAGCAACCTCAGGCAGAGCCTGGTTGACAGCGGTGGCGGTAACTTCACCGTTCACGAACATGTTGAAGTTCTGAGCCGGATCTTTACCATCGGAATAGGTGACGACTACGTGCTGTACGAACACGTTGTCCTTGTCATAGTAGTTGGGGTTTGCATCAAACCGGACCTCCTGGGCAGGAACCAGAGAGGAGAGGATGTAGCAGCCATTGTAAAGGATGGAGTCAGCCTGGACAGCACCGAAGTCAGAACCCTTGGATTCAAGGAACTCGGCATTGATCGGCCAGAGGATGGAGTAAGTGGTCATACCATCGAAATAGCCGCAGGGCTGAGTGAGGGTGTAAACCAGCTTGTTGCCATCAGCTTTGATACCGACATCTTCCCAGGAAGCTGCACCGTCAGCATAGTCACGCAGACCAACGATCAGGCCTGATACGAGGCCCAGAGTCTCGGACTTGGAATCCGCAGCATGCTTCAGACCTGTTACAAAGTCTTCTGCTGTGACTGCATCATACTCTTCACCGGAGCTGGTGGACCAAACGGCATCGTCACGAATGATGAACGTCCACTCGGTAGCATCCTCGTTAGCACTCCACTCGGTGGCCATACCGGCGATCAGGGTACCATGGGAATCCTGAGTCAGCAAGCCTTCAATGAAGTTGGAGGTGTAGTCACCGTTGGAAGACTTGTTGTTGTAAACATAGTCCAGAGTGGTGATGTCGAAGTTTGCGATCATGCTGTAAGTGTCGGGACCTTCGTAAGCGGGCGCTGCGGGCTCTGCAGGCTCGTCAGCCTTCGGCTCCGTTTTGTCCTCAGACTTCGGCTCAGCATTGGTCTCAGTCTTGGTTTCAGTCTTGGTTTCGGTCTTGGTTTCAGTCTTGGTTTCCGTATTGGTCTGAGCTGCAGGAGCAGCGCAAGCAACAACGGCGAAAATCATGACCAGTGCCAAAAACAAAGCAACCAGTTTCTTCATTGGATTTTCCTCCTGTTTTTGTGTTTTTTATTTCGTGCTAAGAAGCTATTTCTTCCGCAACACTTATAAATATGAATTATTTTACCACATGCTATTTGGATTGCAACTAATTTTGCTTTTTTTTTACATCAAATAATGCATATGTTCTGGGCGTTTTTATTCTTTTTATGCACTCATAAATCTTTGTTTTGCATATATAGTATGCTTTTATGCATTTTTGCGAAAAAGTACACATTATATATGATTCGGTGCTTTTTTGCTGCTGGCGCTTCAGACAATTATTGAAAAAGATTTTGCAATTTTGACGCACATCCAGAAGCAGACTCTGCTATAATAGGATTGGAATTATGGAAAATCGCTTACAGGAAAAGAAAACACATCTAATCCGCATCTTTGGAATCGGGCTTGTGATCGTTGTTGCTGCTGTCTCGATCACTTTGTTTTTTACGCTCAGGCGTCCGTCCGTTCTGAATCTGTCCCAATATGTCAGTGTCGGAAAAAACAGTTTGGGGGAAACTGCTGCATCTGTTGATCTGGATGCAATTCTCTCTGATCTGCATTATCCTGTTTATGAAGATCGCGCAGATCTTCCTGATCGGTTCCCGGAAGTACGGGCTCTGATGGAAATGAAACTCCATCTTTCCTCCGCCGATGATACTGAATCTGTACTGGTCACCGCTGAAGTCGATACTGAAACGCTTCTGAAAAGCGGAATCCAGATTCAGGAAACATCCTGGAATCAGCAAATCAAAGGGCAGATCGCTTCTTCAGGTTCTCCGGTTCCTTCTCGGATTCCCTCTGCTGCATCTTCCGATTCCACACCGGTACCAGATTTTACTGCCGGGGTTTATCTGACCTCCTTATCAGATGAAAATGGTGACGGATACAATTTGCGTGCCATCTGCGAACGTGTCCAGAAAGAGCGAGATGATTTGTGTCAAAGGATTCTCGGAGATTCCTTCAGCACAGAAAAACTGCAGGTCACTTTTTCCGTCGGAACCGGGGATTCCTCGAGTCACAATATCTATCAGGCAAGTTATCATGCTGTACAGAAGACGGAAGAAGCTCAAACCCCTGCCGAAGTCTGGTTTCGGGTTCAGCTTTTTGATCTGTGCTTTTCAGAAGACGGAAACATCTCCTTCTCAGGCGGCTGCAATACTGTGATCTGTTCTTCCGAGTCCGAATGCAAACGCGCACCTTCCTCCAAGCTTTATTCAACCGTTACCCTTTCCGGCGGAGGTGTCAAAGTAAGCGGAAAACCCGCATTCGACCAAAACGGCTTTGTCATTTTTCCCGGTCAGCCAACGAGTTACCGCATGGCAAGCGGTCTTTACTGGTCCCCGACCTATGACGCATTGACGGAAGACATGATATGGAAACTGACAGCACTCGACGGTTTTTCCCTTGCCAAACTTTTACGCTATGCAAGGAAAGAAATATATGCCCGTTATCATTCTTCTTTCGATGAACAGACTGAGCGTGAGTTTCATGAACACTATTCTTCCTATGAATGGTACCGTGAGAGTTCCGTTGATCGTTCTATTGACATGACCGAGACCGAGCGAACAAATATCCGCCTGCTCCGTGATATACAATCTTTAATTGAAAAATAAGGGAGAACGCCCACATGAAAACACTTCGAACAGTTCTTGCCACTTTCGGCATTACAACACTCCTTTATGGAGGTTTTGCGCTGATCACCGTTGGGGTCGACCCTGCTTTTGCAGGAAAATCGATTTATCAGATGTTCCGCGATACCGGATTTCCATCGCTGGTTATTGGTATAGCGTGTCTTCTTTCGGTTCTGATCATTCTTTTTACAGGTGCAGCATTCCGGGATAATACAAAGTCCAGGAAAGTTTCTTCAGAAGATGAAGACTTCTTCCTTGAAAATGAAACCGTCCCCGTGGAAGAATATGAAGAACAGTGGATTTCCAAGAAAGCTCCCTCTGAAAAAGATTCTTCTGCAAGCAAAGAAGAACCGGCCGAAACTCCCGATCTGTTTGCAGATGATGATTCCTACAAGGAATCTGATGAGGACAGTTCTCCTTCTCTGGACGATTCGTTTTTCGCTCCTTCACGCTCGCCGGAATCCATGCGCTATTGCATCTTCTGCGGAACGCCCTATCCAACGACCGCTGCCGTCTGTCCGAAATGCGGCAAGCGCTCTTAAGGAGGCCATATGAGAAAAAAGGCTCTTCGCAGGACCGTAATTACAATCGGTCTGATCATTGTTTTTCTGATTGCCGCATGTGTCATTGTCGGTTATTTTGCGCTTGGCGCAAATCTGGACATGGTCTCTATTCCCGACTATGTCATCTCGACGCGTATCGGTGACCGATATGAATTCACTCTCGATACAGAACGTATCATCTGGGAGCAGCATCTTCCGAACCCTCCGGACTCCGAGCTGAAAAACTATCCCGAGATCATTGCGATCCGGTCCCTGGGAATCTTTTTTGAACATGATGGTTCCGGCTATCATTTTGAAACCATAAGCACATCCGACGATCCTTCACTTAGCAAAACATTGCGCAGAGCAGGCATCGTCCTGAAGAACACGCAATGGACCTGGACAGATCAGGATCTGATCGGGCAGCATGCTATACAGCCCAATGACGGTTTTAAAGACCTTTCTCTTCCGGATTACGTTATTCTTTCCGTCGGTTCTGACGGAAGTCTTTCTGCTTCTATCGATCAGAGCGCTCTTTTGAGCGCCTGCGGGTTCGACCTCCCATCCGATCCGACGCTCCACAGCGGTTACAATGCTGTTATGAGTCTGTCGATCGGCTGCACCAAAGCAGAAAACAGCTACCGCTTCCAGGCGCAAAGTACGATGAAAACCATTATGGAAGCACTGTCAGAAAACCGGATCAGAATTCTGAACACTTCCTGGACCTGGACAGATGCGGAAATCGCAGAACGTACCGGTAAAGCTCCCATATCCAATCAGCCTGATACCTCTGGAGCAAATGCGTCTCCTTCCCCGACCCAGACGCCTGCTCCCCGGGATACAGCTAACGCGATTCAAAGCTTATATGGGTTTGATCAGACATATATCCGCGTTGCGATACGGAATGCAAAAGAGAATTACTACGGGAGCAGATTCGAGTCCGGATCGGTTTATTCAAACTATTTTGCAGTCGGAAATTCTGATACTCCCCATAAGAACTGCTTCCGTGTTGTTTATGAAATTACAACAACCGGAGGAACGGAATATCTGATTGCCGATATTTATGATCTGGTTGATGAAACCGGTTATACTGCCGCAGATGTTGTTCTGAAAACTGTAGCAACAAGGTCGGAAGCCCGCTCCTTGAGCGATCTTACCTATTATACTGTGTATACGCTTACAGGCGGCAGCATGGTCTTCCCGGAAAACGAAGGAATCTCTCCGTTCGATGAGAATGGTTTTGTCAAAGAAAAAAGTATTTCCCAGCCGCTGACTTACGATGAGCTTTGGGATATCCCCCAGACAAACGAACTGACGCTTTTGCAGCTTCTGGCATACGCCAGAAATGAAATGTTTGCGCGCGCAGGACATCAGTTTGATCCTATCGGAAGTTATTACCGGCATTTTTCCTCATATGACTGGTATGAGCCGACCGGAACCATCACGATGGGAGATCTCGCTGATAAATGGCCGATTACTTCCTCCAACACTTCTACCATCAAATATCTGGAAAACCTGATCAAAGAAGGATAACAATTATCACAAAAGAGAAAGAGGTCCGGGTAATAACCCGAGCCTCTTTTCTTTCCTAATTTAATTAGTTCGCTTCCGAATTCAGTTTTGCGTCATCGATCTTGCCCCAGGCGCCTGCACCTTCTCCCTGACATTTCACGGAGATTCCGACTGTTACGGTCTGCCCTTCAGCAACATTGATTCCGGTGATGACCGCAGTGTCCCAGTTTCCGTAACCCTTGATTGAAAGCGGAGCTCTTCCTTGCTCCTGCCCGTCTACAAGAACATATGCGTAGATATCTGTTTCACCGGCATCTCCGCCCATTATTGAAATCGAATACTGATAGCTTCCGGCGGAAAGTCCTTCTTTCTTCTGCTCCAGCGAGAAATCAACCGTCCCCCGTGCCGCGCTCCAGAAATGCATATGGTACTCTCCGGTTTTGGAGTCCGTCAGTTTCTTTTCAACATACAGTTCATCCGCTTTTCCGCGTTCCGCAATCTGCCACGGATCGAGATTCCCGGATTCAAAGCTGTCATTTTCCAGGAAGTTATACTTGACCATATTTACGTAGCATCTGGCTTCCTTGTCTCCCGCTTTTCCGGTGATCAGATAGGTCTTTTCCCCTCCGGCGTACATCTCCGCTTTTTTCTGTTCCGTGCAATTCCACTCGACCGGTATCTGCTGTTTGCTCCCGTCTGTCATGACCACATTCACAGTTTCGGGGAGTTCAATCGTACCATGCAGATCAACATACAGCATCGCATCCTCGAGCGCGTCCGGGAGGGGCTCCGGTTCGTTCCCGTACCGGACCAGATTGAACACTCTGAGCGATTCCAGCGGTTTTCCGTCTGCGTCAAACAATGCCTGATTGTCCACCGCGCTTCCGCCATAGTATTTTCCCGCATCATCAGGATCATAAACCGAAGCATAACTGGAAGCCCAGCCGGAACCGTATTTCTCCCAGACAGAATGATTGTCCTCCCAGGAATTCTGTCCGACTGTAATCCATGCTCCTTCCCAGTAAACAACACCGATTCCGTTCTTTGTCCGATTGGCAACCGTATCGATCACATCGCGTACCGCATTCGCCTGACCCTGCACAGTGAAAGGATACGGCTTCGCATAAGTACCGCCTTCCCCGATTGTATTTCCGGAAAAGTCCGTGTCCTTATCCGTAAAAGCATAGGATGTTTCCATCACCATCACTTTTTTGCCATAGGTGTCAGCAATTTTGGAAAGCACGGATGACAGATTTTCAAGTGTTCCGTGCCAATATGGATAATACGAAGATGCAAAGACATCATAGTCAACTTCATAGTAATCCAGTTTCTGGGCATAGCCCTCATAAGCGCCTTCTTTTTCCGGATTTGCGAAATGGATCGCTACCAGCGCATCCGGATAGATCTCACGAACCGCCTGCGAGCCTGCCTGCATCAGAAACTGAATGTTAAACCAAGTCTTCTCTCCGCACAGCATCCCGTTGGTTTCGTTTCCAATCTGTACCATCCCTACATCTACACCCTCAGATTTCATGCTTTCCAGGGTTTCTTTGCAGAACTGGTAAACAGCTTCTGTCTTGGTTTCAATATCCATTCCCTTCCAGGCACGCGGCGCCATCTGCTTTCCGGGATCCGCCCAGAAGTCGGACAGATGAAAATCAACCAGCAACTTCAGTCCGTTCTGTGTCGCGCGTTTTCCGATCTCCACCGCTTTCTTCACATCACAGTTGCCGCCGCCAAAGCCATTCCCATCCACATCATAAGGATCGTTCCAGACCCTGACCCGAATCATGTTGACACCGTTTTGCGCCATGGTCAGAAAGATATCCTGCTCTGTACCATCAAAACCGTAATACCGGACTCCGCTCTGCTCTTCCGCAATCACCGAGGACAGATCGACTCCCAGAATGAAATCATCCGGCAGGTTCTCGACTTTTTTTACATATAATGAGCTTCCTTCAATTTTAGCCATCTTGTTCGTGCCCTGTGCATCTTTCCCTGTGGTTCCTGCTGTACAGGCAGTCAGAAGGACTGCTGCCAGCAGCATCATTATCAAACGTTTCACTGCTTTCTCCCTTCACTGCATTGATAAAATGCGTTTTGCCAGAATGACCGCTGCGTCATCATCTGATCCGTTCCATTCTCCCAGATGTCTGGAGGAACTGCGAAAACAAATATAAAAGTTCTGATCCGTTTCCTGATCGGTATGATAATTCAGAAAACTGCTTGCGGAACCTTTTTTCGTATCTGAGCTGTAAATCAGCCAGCCATAAGCAACTCCATCAGATACAAACGCATCCTCTCCCGCTTCCTCCTGAGGAATCGGACAAAGTGCTCCTATTGTATCCGCGACTTCCTGCTCAGGCAGGATATACAGGTCGGACGAATCCGTATCCAATGTATTAAACAGGGCATAGGAAAAAGGATGTACCTGGACCATGCGGATACCTTCCGGTAAATCCTTCTCCAATTCAATTGCCAGCTCTCGATCGGCAATGTATGGCACATCTGCATACAGAACAACTTTTTTCGCCGCTATTGTATCCGTGATGATGGTAAAGATCCATCCCCAGAACACAGCCGAGATCAGCAGCCACAGAACATATCTGTGCATCTGCGAAAAGATTCTTTTAATCCAGATCATCGCTCACCTCATATGCGGCTACAAAACCGTAGACAGTACAGACACGGACAGCTCGTTCTACCTGAAACGACTTTTTCTTTGCATCGTACAGATAAAGATTCCCTTTTACCGCTCCGACTTTGCGGATTCCGGTCATGGAGATGCCTTTTCTCACCCGTAGATGCTCTCCCGTCCATTCAAAAGGTCCTTCTTCGTATTCACGAGGTCCTTCCAGCACGGCAACGATATGCTTTTCCGCGTTCCGATAATCTTCAATAACAAAATGAGTCAGTGTGATGACGATCCAGCCTCCCAGCGTTGAAGAAATAATCGTTCCCAGCAGCATCCGGTCTCGATTCGACGTATCAGTTCGCGCACAGAAAAAAATACAAAATGCCAGTGCCAGAACCGCAACAGCAACGGCGATTCCGATCCAGACATTTCTCTTTTTCTTCAACAGAGCGATCTCTTTCGGAGAGTATAATTCAATCATCTTTTTTTCCATATCTGTATTATAACCTTGTCCGCAGTTCTTTACAAGAATGCGTTTTACTTGACATTCCCACCGGGATTGTTGTACGATTTATTTTAGAATTTTGCTTTTAAGCGGAGGAACATTGTCCTATGAAAAAGTTGTCGCAAATACTATGTCTTCTGCTGTCTCTCATTTTTCTGTTCGCAGCATGTAAAACACCTGCTTCTCCAGAAAACACTCAACCCGACGTCCTGGATGATGTGATTTCCGAAGATCCTTCTCAGGCAGAAAAAGATCCACGCACCGGTGAATATATACTGTCCGACCCTTCGCTGATCTGCAACAATCCGGTTCACGACAATAACAGAGTGTTCTATGAGATATTTGTCGGATCTTTCTCTGATTCCACCGGAAACGGTGTCGGAGATCTCAGGGGTATCATCAACCGCATGGACTATCTCAATGATGGCGATCCCAATTCCGGAAAATCACTTGGAGTCGAAGGCCTTTGGCTGACTCCGATTTTTCAGTCTCCTTCCTATCATAAATACGATGTCACTGATTATTTTTCAGTCGACAAATCTTTCGGAACCATGGGAGATCTGTCCGAGCTGATTGATCTGTGCCACAAGCGTGACGTGCTTGTTATCCTGGATCTTCCGATCAATCATACAGGACGCAACTGTGAATGGTTCCGTCTGTTCGAAGAAGCCCATAAAAACGGAGATACGGAAAGCGAATACTATAATCTATACAGCTGGTATGATCGCTCAGCCGGTTCCGCTCCTGCAGGCAGGGTCTTTACGAAAATCACAGGAACCACCCATTATTACGAGTGCAATTTCTCAGGCGATATGCCGGAACTGAATTTCGATTCCGAATTTGCACGTAAACTTGTTCTGGATGTTGCAAACTTCTATCTGGATCTCGGTGTGGATGGGTTCCGGTTCGATGCCGCCAAGTATGTGTATTACGGCGATCATAAATCCAGCGTTGACTTCTGGAAATGGTATCTGGAAACGCTCCGCGAGCGGAAGCCGGATCTCTACACAATTGCGGAAGTCTGGGATGGAGACGGTATTACCAATCTTTATTATCCCGCGACGAACTGCTTCGACTTTTCGATTTCCCAGTCCAACGGACTGATTTCCGACACTGCAAAGAAAGGCGATGTCAACTCATATACTGCTTATATTGAAAAATATCTCAAAAACGTCAAGTCCCTGCGGGAAGATGCAACGATTGCACCGTTTATTGCGAATCATGACACGGATCGTGCCGCCGGATTCCTTCCTTCACTGACCGGTGTTATGCAGATGGCCGCCAACCTCTATATTCTCGGCCCCGGCACTCCTTTCATCTATTATGGAGAAGAGATCGGTATGCGAGGCTCGCGCGGCGGTGCCAATACCGATGCCAACCGGAGACTTGCAATGCTCTGGGGAGATGGTGATAAGATCAAGGATCCCGTCGGAACGACCTACACGGCAGACCAGCAGACCAACGATACGGTTCTCGTTCAAAAAGGAGATCCCACCAGCCTTTATACTTACTATAAGAAACTGCTGATGCTCCGAAAGGCAAATCCTGAAATCGCGCGCGGAGAATATAAGGCTCTCTCCATTCAAGATTCTAAAGTCGGCGGCTTTATTTCAACATATGAAGGCAGTTCTGTTCTGGTTCTGCACAACACGACCGGCTCCGAAAAATCAGTGGACCTGTCCACTGTAACCGATATTCCATTTTCGAAAATTTGCGGAGTAATCGGTATGGAAGATGCTTCAATGGACGGAACGGTTATCACCTTGGGTGCTCAAACCAGCTGCGTTGTCCGCTGATTACAAAAGATCAAATCAAAAAAAGGGCTTTGGACCGCATCTGATATGCTCCCCCTGAAGTAGACACTGGAAATAAACAAAGCCAGTGAACTTCAGGGGGTATTATTATGGCCAAGCTAAAGTACAGTATAGAAGTAAAGATTAAAGCAGCAGAACGATATCTACGAGGAGAAGCAAGTG
>JAFWJN010000048.1 GCA_017514685.1 Clostridia bacterium | reverse complement strand
TTAAAATAATTATCAGAAGTTGAAAGAAATCTGGAGACGGATGGTTCTTGATGAATCCGAATCAATTCATCCAAATCAGAATCTCCGTGTTTTAATCGAACCAATTCAATAAACATATTTACCTCTTCAAACTGGAATTTGATTCATTGTGTGCTGTGACTGATTTCTGTTTTATCACGCATCAAGTCCTTAGCTTTGATGAGAGGATGATGGTATCGTTTGCGTTTTTCCGGAAGGCAGAGAATTCTGGATATGAATGTCCCGAGCTCCTGATAGGCTTTCGGGGTTTTGAACTGTATTGCCTTTGTGGGACAATACACAACACAGGCATTGCATCCGTGACAATGATGGTTCCAAACTGGACGTTTATTCAAAATACGTATATTGCGGTTCGGACATACCTTTGCGCATGTGCCGCAACCGATACACCTATCGTTCGTATAAAACCCTTTATCGTATTCGTGCTCAACCGCCAGATAGGGACCCATGACTTTCTGAAAGCGTCTTCGCGTGAAGGATGACATGCGCGGATAATTCCGGGCCTTTTTCTGTGCGATTTCTTCTCCCGCTTTCTTCATCTGTCTTTCCATATATGGAATCATAAGATTTTCGGGCGGAAAAGGCGGATAGGCAGTACATTGGCTTGCAACACAGTGCAGGGCACGACCGTAGGAAAGATGTGCGCCTTTTTCGGAGAGAATTGCTTCGACCGTTTCAAAGCTGCGGCCGAGGACAGCAATGTGTGTTGCCACCATAAAGATGTATGCATCCGGATTGATGTAAAGTTCAGAGATGAATGTCTTGAACGATCCCGGAATGTCCCATTCGTAGACAGGGCAAACGAAACCGATCATATCCGCATCTCTGGCTGACACTTGTTCCGGGTCACATCTCACACTATAAAGAACCGCACCGCCGATCTTTTCGGCGATCGTCTCGGCAGCCCTAAGACTGTTGCCTGTCCCGCTGAAATAGTAAATAATATTCTTCATCAAGCGTCCTCATAAATTCCGATTTGACGAGTTCCAAGCAGACGGGAATATGTAAGATTAGTTTCCATCCTGCCGTTCTAATTTCTTAGACAGGAAAAGCACGAGATTATCATCATTTGCAATTTCCGTTTCGTATTGCGCACAAGGTTTATTCCGATACCAGACACCCGTTCCATCCGGGATATAGCCTCGTTTGGCATACATTCGCTGGGCACTTCCATACCCGCTGTGAAGTCCGACGCCAAGCCATACCGTGTCAGCATATTGCCCAGCAATCTGTTCAGCGACATCCATCAGTTTCCGGCCGATACCCTTCCTCCTGTATTTTTCCAATACGGCGAAATCAACGATCTCCGGAAGCCCTTTTCCGCTGAACGCACCGCTGAGCCCTGTTATGTATATACTCACATACCCTGCAGGCTGTCCCTGATATATGGCTGTCAGTGAAAAACATTTCCCTGCAGACTGATCCTGGAGTCTTGTCAGATATTTGAAGATATCCGCATGCCAACCCTGCGCAATCTCTTCATCCGTTAAGATCCGTGCATCTGCTTCTTCCATATTACGAATTATCAATTCGTTATCATTGTAATAAACCATGGTTCCTCCCTGCAGTCTGACGAATCGGGAAACAGTATTTATTCCATTTATACAGAACGCAGTTACACTTTCCCCTTCAAGATACCATTGCTGAATTATTTAAGGAATACCAAAACCTCACAAATGATTGGAACGTGAAGTGTAAGACTAACTTCCAGTTCATATTCGGTTATCCGGAAGTTAGTCTTACACCCGTAAAAATGGAACTTAGTCTTACAGAAATTCCCTTGCCGAGAGCAGATTAATCAGTGTATTTACAAACAGCTCCGAACCAGTTAATGTACAAATGTCGCGAGAGAGATAAAACGCAACGCAGGGATGCGACGTCAACGGTATCGCGGCTCTATACGAAAAGGGATGGATCTGGGGACGAAGCTGTTTATGCAGTGGATACCACCAACTCTTTCATGTAAGGTCTGCCCGTCGTGAGCAGATCTTTTTCCTTTTCGGCAGACTACCGCAGGAAAATCCCTGGAGGTATGGAACCTGGGTTCCATCGATCATCCGATTACCCTTTATGGGTATGAGGATGATCGCCCCTTCTGAATCGACATATTCATTTCATCGTTTAATCTGTGAATGAATACATTCATGCAAGCGTGTAAGATAATTCCTGCCGGCAGCCGGAAAGGAGTTATTTATGGCTGCCAAGAAAAAAGGTGTCCACCTTTCCATGGAACACCGGAATCGCATTCAGGAAGGAATCATAAACAATGAGACGAAAGCGCAGATCGCAAAGGCAATTCAAAGCGATCCCACTACTGTTGCCAAAGAGATCAAAAACCATCGAACCCTGATTCCCAAAACCATGACGCTCCCAATGCAATGCGCTGTATACAAGACGTGCAGGCACAGGAAGACATGCGGCAAATCCTGCACGGAGTATGTCGCATTCATCTGTAAAAGACGAGATCGCTCACCCGGCGCATGCAACGGATGCTCGGAACGATCAAAATGTCGGTTTGAAAAATATGACTATAATCCTGCTAAAGCACAAAAGGAGTATGAGACTACTCTCCGTGAAACTCGTGAAGGAGTAGATCTGACTTCTTCTGAGGCAAAATGGATTGGAGATCTGGTAAAGCAGTTGCTTGTTCAAGGCCAGTCTCCAGCTGAAATCGTCGCAAATAATCCAGAGCTTGGAATATGCGAGAAAACACTCTACACCTACATCGAAGACGGCGTATTTCGCATTTCAGGAGTCACTTCCATGGATCTGAGAAGACAAGTCGGCATGCGTCAGAGGAAAATGTCAAAGGACAAGAAGAATGAATTCAAGAAGCGCAGGGATTACTCCTTTCTCGACGGAAGAAGGAAAGAAGATCTGGAAGCGTTTCTGGCCGAAAAAGAAAACGCCGGAGCACATGTATCTATTGTAGAAATGGACACCATGTACAACGACGTATCGAACGGACCGTTCATCCAGACATTTAAGATCATTGACGCTCAGATTGCGCTTGCTCTGTATCACGATATCAAAACAGCGGATGAGATAAACCGCGGAATCGATATCATTGAAACCATGCTTGGACGAGAGTTATTTGAAGAACTCTTTACCGTCATCAAGACCGATCGCGGTTCTGAATTCGAAAGACCGGAGGGCGTTGAACTCAGGCAGGACGGCACACGCAGAACGCGTGTATTCTACTGTGATCCACAGGCATCGTGGCAGAAACCGCATGTTGAGAACAAACACATTGAATACCGCTATATTTTGCCGAAAGAAGCGGATCTCAGGAAGCTTGATCTCAACTCTCAGGCTGATTTGAACCTGGTCCTGTCACATCTCAATTCGAGAACACTTGATTCATCTGTTGGGACAGGCAAACAATCACCATTTCAGTTTGCCAGATTCTTTTATCCCCAGTTAGTGGAAAAAATGTATGCTTACGGGATTGAAGAAGTTGAACCCAACTACGTAATCCTTGAACCGTATCTTCTTAACAAGAAAAAACGCAATGAGGCTTTTCAAAAGACACGCACTCTTCTGAACAGACCAGCGAAATCTCGCAGGAAGAAATAACAACATGAAGAAGTGGCTGCCGGCAAATACCCGGAAACACAAAACGGAATTTAGTCTTTCACTTCGTAAAAGTACTGAATTTCGTTCCTTTCATCATGCCTTTTTTGCCCTCCGATTCGACTAGATTATAATCTGAAACACAAATTTCCGTTAAGAAAAAGTCAGAGCAGCGTGTTCTGGCTTCTCTTTCTGTAAGACTAATTTCCGGTTTTTAACTATCGGACGCTAACTGGAACTTGCTTTTACATTTCAGCCAAATGATTGGAATGATTTAAAAATATAACAGTTTCACAGATTGAACTCAAAGAAAAACAGGTCTGATTCGCCAATGCATACACACTGGCTTTAGACCTGCAATAGCATTAGACAATACGACACCTTACATAAATCTGGTATGACAAATAGATATGTCTACCGTTTGTCATATATCGACTGCGCACCGAACAAGGATTTCACCGATTTCACCGCGTACATTTCCACCATCGCAATTGCGATGAAACTCAGAGATATCGATTTCCTCTGTAAAACAGCAGAAAATCCTACTTTTCCCTACATAGCAACACTATAGTCTCGACGTGGCACGAGGAAACGATACCACTCCCTCTTATCAGCATCCGTTACTGAAAAACGGGGAAAGCAACATATCGACGATTTGCTTGTCACATAAACCGGAAAAAGCAACATATCCTGAAACAGCTGGACGGCGAG
>JAFWJN010000013.1 GCA_017514685.1 Clostridia bacterium | reverse complement strand
GACCCGAAAGACCCGTTTACGGGTGGCAAATAATCCCTTGCGTGGCTGGCAGGCCATTTATGCCCACGTGTGGGCGGCCAGTAGTATGAGGGCTATGCCCGAAAATGAAATACCACCGGCTGAGCCGGTGGATCATTATTCAGCGGGTTATTCTTCGATGGGAAAATCTGAAGATTCAGGGTCATCTGATGCGCCGAACAATTCGTTCACCAGATCGGTTGCCTTCGGGAGATCTTCATACCGGACCAGAAATTTGATCCGCTCAAAATAGGAGGCGGTATAGGCTGCGATTCCGGCGCCGATTGTGCTGCTGGTCACGGCAGGAATACCATTTTGATCGAGAACATCTTTGAGCATTCCAGCGTTCATAGGGATGAGCTTCGTTAACAGGCAGAAATCGTTCGGCAAAGGCTCCCGGAGGTTTCTGCTTTTGCATTTGGGACATTTGTCCTCATTAATAACGAGCTGGCATTTTTCACAGTATAACATGGTATCCCCCTTTGTAAATCATCATAGAAGGATGATTCCGTTCTCCAGAGCGGTCTGGCGGACTTCATCCGGCCAAACGGAGCATTGTACTTCTCCGATATGGGCTTTCCGCAGGAAGAACATACAGATGCGGCTTTGTCCGATGCCGCCGCCGATCGTGTATGGCAGTTTCTTTTCCAGGACGGCGCGCTGGAAGGGAAGATCCGCCCGGTCAAGACACCCGGCTGTTTCCAACTGAGACATCAGGGAATTCTCATCTACGCGGATGCCCATGGAAGAGAGTTCAAGGGCAATATCCAGAACAGGATAATAAACCAGAATGTCGCCGTTAAGCTGCCAGTCGTCATAGTCGGGGGCGCGACCGTCATGACGCTTTCCGTTGGAGAGAGCACCGCCGATCTGCATGAGAAAAACAGCGCCTTTTTCTTTTGTAATGGCATATTCCCGCTGGGAAGGTGTGAGATCCGGATAAAGATCCAGTAATTCCTGTGTTGTGATAAAAAAGATATCCTTAGGAAGAATCTCTTCGATATAGTCATACCGAACAGCCATGTATTTTTCCGTTTTTTTCAGAGCACGGTACACACCCTGAACAGTTTTCTTCAGGGTTTCTATGTTCCTCTCGTCTTTTGAGATGATCTTCTCCCAGTCCCATTGGTCGACATAGATGGAGTGAATATTGTCTGTTTCCTCATCGCGGCGGATTGCGTTCATATCGGCATAAAGGCCTTCGTGCATGGAAAAACCGTATCGATGCAAGGCCATTCTTTTCCATTTTGCGAGCGATTGCACCACTTCCACATTTCGGTCATTCTGTTCCTTTACACCGAATGAAGCAGGACGTTCGATTCCGTTCAGATTATCATTCAGTCCGGATTCAGGTGTGACAAAGAGCGGCGCTGAGACACGAAGCAGATGAAGCTGCTCTGAAAGCATGCTTTGGAAAAAGTCCTTTACGGTTTTGATTGCAACCTGCGTATCATGCAAGGAGAGCGAGGAGCGGTATCCTGTGGGGATTCTGAGCTTTTCCATGGTATGTCCTCTTATAAAAATAATGAACAAACAATACCATAAATCACACTTTTTGACAAGAGTGATATCACAATCTCGAGTGAGAGAACTGTAAAAAAATATATAATATCGGCATAGGGCTCCCGGAGAGAGTGACTGAAAGCCGATTCCATCTGTGCGAATTGTCAAAAGTTCTTGACAACGGGGTAAAAGGAAAGTAAAATACCATGTGATGGCAGTAAAAAAAGGATATTCTGTCACGAATATGAAGGAGGATTAAACATGAAGAAGATTTTTGCTATCGTGCTTGCTGTAATCATGATCTTCGGTGCTGTTGCGTGTTCGTCTAAGCCCGCAGGTAATGAACCGGCAAACAACGCGGCAGTTTCGAGTGACACACCGTGGCTGACCGTGGATGGTAAGTGCGCTTGCGGTAAGTGCTCCGTCGATATGTCGAAGTACAGCCCCTACATTCAGCAGCTCATTTATGAGGCTCATAAGAACGGCGAGACCCTGACGGTCTACGGCGCTTGCGACGAGTCCTACGTAAAGGCAGCCGGCGAAAAGTTTGAAGAGCTGTTCCAGATTCCGGCGGAAGAAACCCGTTATGCAACCGGCGAACTCTTCACCAAGACCGAAGAGGAAAAGAACAATCCTCAGGCGGATGTTTGGTTCGGTGGTTCTAACGACTACTACTTCAAGGCAAAGGATGCAGGTCTGCTCCAGGCTTACAAACCCGAGAATGAAAAGAACCTGATCCCGAACCCCGCGTTCATTGACAAGGACTATGAATGGGTCGGCATTTACACCGGCGTTTTGGGCATCATGTTCAACATGGATGAAGGTAAGGAACTCGGTCTCGAAGCTCCGAAGACCTGGGCGGAACTCGCTGATCCGAAGTGGACTGACAAGGATGGCAACAAACTGATTGCTCTGCCGAACCCTGAAACTTCTGCAACCGCAACGAACTTCCTGGCCACCCAGAAGTATCGTCTCGGCTATCCGGATAACCTCGATTCCGCAGCTCTGGAAAAGTATCTGAAGGACTTCGATAAGAACGTTACTCAGTACACCAAGTCCGGTTCCGGCCCGTCCAAGATGGTAGGCCCGGGCGAGTGTGTTGTCGGTATTTCCTTCCTGCATGACGGTGTTGCGCAGATTGCCAACGGCTATAAGAACATTCAGCTAATCGTTCCTGAAGATGGCACTGGCTTCGAAGTCGGCGCTGCCGCTATCGTCAAGAATGACAAGAACCCGAACGCAGCAAAACTGTTCATCGAGTTCTGCCTTACCGCTGACTGCGTCAACATGGGTAAAGATTATCAGTCCATGCAGAACCTTGTCATTACGGACGAAGCTGGCGCAATCCAGCCTGAACTTCTGAAAGAGTACGGCATTGATGACCTCAGCAAACTGAACCTTGTTCCTTATGATGTATCGGATGTTGCTCCGAAACTGAAGGAGTGGACACAGGAGTGGCTCAGCTACGTCGGCGATGACGAGCGTCACCAGAAGAAGTCCTAATCGGATATTTATCAAAGAATCTATTTGAACCCAAGGAGGGGACGAAGGAAAAGCCTCCGTCCCCTCTCGCCTTTTTATCAAACAGAAGGGAGGCGCCCCCGTGGAAGCCAAGACCGTAACTCCACAGGATTATCGCAGTCAGAGCAAAAAACTTGACCGGAAAAAGTTTTGGAACGATCCGATTCTGATTGCGATGATTGTTATCATGGTTTTCTTCTTGACATTGTTCATCGTTTACCCTCTCGTGATGCTGCTTTCCGAAGCACTTCGCAGCTCGGATGGGCATTTTACGCTGGATACCATCAAGGAAACGCTGAATTATGTTACTTTCAAGACTGCGTTTTTCAACACGCTGAAGCTCGGCCTGATTGTCGGTGTAACATCGACAGTTGTTGGCATGCTGTTCGCGTACATTGATGTTTACGTTAAAACAAAAACAAAGATTTTAGCGGGCTTGTTCAATGTCGTTGCTACGATGCCCGTTGTTTCCCCGCCATTCGTTTTATCCCTTTCCCTGATCATGCTGTTCGGCAGAACGGGCTTTATCACCAAGTCTCTGTTCGGCCTCCGCACATCCGGTATTTACGGTCTGACCGGCTTGATCATTGTACAGACACTGACATTCTTCCCTGTCTGCTATCTGACTTTTAAAGGCCTTCTGAAAAATATTGACCCGTCGATTGAAGAAGCTGCCCGTGACATTGGCGCATCCCGTATGAAGGTCTTCACCTCTGTTACGCTTCCACTGATGCTCCCCGGTATCGGTAATGCATTCCTTGTCACGTTTATCGAATCCATCGCCGACTTCGCAAACCCGATGATTATCGGCGGCAACTACGATACGCTGGCAACATCGATTTATCTGCAGATTACAGGATCCTTGAACAAGAACATTGCTTCGGCAATGGCATTGTTCCTGCTCCTTTTGACAATGGCATTGTTCCTGCTTCAGAAGTACTGGCTTGAGCGTAAAGCCACTGCGACCTTAACCGGTAAAGCGGCGCGAGGCAGAATTCTGATTGAGGATAAGGGTGTACGTATTCCCCTGTCGATTCTCGCAGGTGCGGTCAGTATTTTTGTCATCGGTCTGTATGTCCTGATTCCGATCGGATCGCTGTTCAACCTTTGGGGATATGATTACAGCTTGACATTCAAATGGTATGAGTACACATTCGCAAGCGGTGGCGCGAAGCAGTATACAGACTCTATTACACTCGCTCTGATTTCGGCACCGATCACCTCACTGATGTCGATGCTGATTGCGTGGATGGTTGTGAAAAAGAAATTTGCGCTGAAAGGCTACATTGAGCTTGTCTCGATGATGGCAATGGCTGTTCCCGGTATCGTTCTTGGTATTGCTTATATCCGCGGATTCGTCACCGGCGTATTCCATGTAGCGGAACTGTTCCCGCGCGGACAGGCGCCGTTCTGGACGTTGCAGGGACTGTATGGAACGGGTGCTCTCGTCGTGCTTGTCTTTATTGTCCGTTCGCTGCCGGTCGGCACACGTAACGGTATTGCAGCTCTTCGCCAGATTGACAAATCGATTGAAGAGGCGGCGACCGATCTCGGCGCAAACAGCGGAAAAGTATTTACCTCTATCACGCTGCCTTTGATCAAGGATTCGTTCATCAGCGGTTTGATCACATCCTTCGTCCGTTCCATTACGGCGATTTCAGCGGTCATTCTGCTCGTCAATCCGCGAGTCAACCTGATTACCTATCAGATCAGCGAAAGTGCGAACAAGGGCTATTACGGCGCAGCGTGCGCGGCAGCTACGATTTTGATTTTGATCGTCTACGCTGCTATCCTGCTGCTGCAGATCTTCACGAAATACTTCGGTACCAGTCGGTATATCAAGCGAGAGGAGTAATCTATGGAAACCAAGAAAAAGAAGGGCATAGTGCTCGATCATATTTCAAAAATCTATCAGGACCCGAAGACCAAGAAAGAATTTTATGCGGTCAACGATGTTTCCCTGAATATTGAACCGGGTGAATTCGTTACGCTGTTGGGTCCGTCCGGCTGCGGCAAAACGACGACATTGCGTATGATTGCCGGTTTTGAAAGCCCGGATATCGGTGAAATCTATCTCGGAGAAGAAAAGATCAACGAGAAGACTCCGGATAAACGCGATACAGCGATGATGTTCCAGAACTACGCACTGTTCCCGCACATGAACGTGTTTGACAACGTGGCGTACGGTCTCAAACTCCGTGGCTTCAAAAAAGATGAGATCCGGGAAAAGGTTTTTGCGATTCTTGACCTTGTTGAGCTGAAGGGCATGGAAAACCGTATGACAAACCAGCTTTCCGGCGGTCAGCAGCAGCGTGTTGCATTGGCTCGCGCACTTGTTGTACAGCCGAGCGTTCTGCTGTTCGATGAACCGCTTTCCAACCTGGACGCGAACCTACGTGTACAGATGCGTACCGAAATCCGCCGCATTCAGCAGGAAGTAGGTTCTACGGCTGTATACGTTACACACGATCAGTCGGAAGCTATGAGTATTTCCGATAAGATCGTTGTCATGAATAAGGGCGTTATTGCACAGATGGGTACTCCGACGGAGATCTACTATCGTCCTGCAAGTGAATTTGTCGCAAGTTTCATCGGCGAGGCAAACTACCTGCGCGGCACACTGATTTCTCTGGATGGGGAAAACGGCGTGATCGAGGTTCTCGGCCGTCAGATTGAAGCATTCTGCCATCAGGATAAGAATCCTGGTGACGATGCGGCTCTGATGCTCCGTCCCGAATCTGTAACGCTGGGTGATGAAGGTGCGCTTCCTGCCCGTGTTGTGCTTTCCTGCTTCATGGGCGCATACCAGAACTATCATGTTATGGTCGGCGACAACCTCATCAAGATCACGGATTACAACCCGAAAGGCAAAAAGATTTACGCTGTCGGCGATCAAGCGTGGCTGCGCTTTAATCCGAGCGACGGAACGATCCTGTAATCCATGCAAAAACTACTTGGAATGGCGATCGGCGGTACGAAATGTATCGCCGTTCTCGGTATAGAGGAGAATAACGAGATCCGCATCCTTGGCAGCCGTCGCTTTGCGACCAGGGAAGCAGGCGGACCTTACGGTGCGTTTGAACACTTTGCCGCTTACGGGGATGAATTACTGGATGAATTCGGTATCAAACCAGATGCGGTCGGTATTGCATGCGGCAGTCCGCTGGATCCCGTGACAGGCGTGATTCAATCTCCGGCGAACCTTCCCGGCTGGGATAATATTCCGGCTGTCCGGTTAATGGAAGAGCACTTCGGAGTTCCGGCATTTCTTGAGAATGACGCAAATGCAGGTGCGCTTGCAGAGTGGCGGTTCGGTGCGGCGAAAGGTTATCGGCATGCGGCGTTTCTGACCTTTGGAACCGGTCTTGGTTCAGGACTGATCCTGAACGGGCAGCTTTATGGCGGAGCCTCTGATATGGCGGGAGAATGCGGACATATCCGGCTGGCACCTTTCGGACCGGTGGGCTGTTCCAAAATCGGTTCCGCAGAGGGCTTTTGCTCCGGCGGCGGAATCGCGCAGCTGGCGCGGGATATGGTATATGAACGGATCATGGCAGGCGAAAAGCCTGCACTGAGCCCGACGATAGACGGATTAGGCAAACTGACAGCCAAGTCCGTCGCTGAAGCTGCATACGCCGGTGATGAATTGGCTAAGAGCATCTATGCGCTGTCGGGAGAAATGCTCGGCCGGACACTTGCAATCATGATCGATCTGCTGAATTTAGAGGTGATCGTGATCGGCAGCATTTTTGCGCGCGCGGAGTCTCTTCTAAGACCGGCAATGGAGAAAGCGATCGAAAGAGAAGCTTTCGCTGTTTCAGCAAAAGCCTGTAGGATTGTTCCTGCTGCCCTCGGAGATGATATCGATCAGTATGAGGCGCTGGCGGTCGCATCTTATAATCTTCAGAAATAATACAACAGATGCTCCTGCCCTTTCTATGGGCAGGAGCCGCCTTATCAGGAAAGGAAAACTTATGCATGTTCATTTTAAAGATCCCGGTGAGATCCTTCAGCAGTTGATGGAACGGTACCCGGTGCTTATTCCGCAAAGAGAATCCATCGAAGCAGCATACTGCATCCTCCGGGACTCATTTGAAGAAGGAGGAAAACTTCTTGTCTGCGGGAACGGCGGAAGCGCTGCAGACGCCTTGCATATCGCAAGTGAATTGATGAAAGCGTTCATACTGCCGAGAAAAACGGATTCATTATTTGAGACAGCTCTTTTGAATCAATTCCCGGAAGATGCAAACTATCTGCTGGAAAAACTGGAAGGCGCTTTACCCGTAATTCCTCTGGTAGAGAATGTATCAGTATCAACTGCAATTCAGAATGATACAGCGGCGGATATGGTGTTTGCACAGCAGGTGTATGCGCTCGGAAAGGAAAATGATGTTTTTCTTGGCATTTCCACCTCCGGCAATTCCCGAAATATCGTTTATGCGGCCGAAGTCGCATCAGCCCGCGGCATGCGAGTTATTACGTTGACAGGGAAAGCACCCAATCGCCTGGAACATCTGTCGGATTGCCAGATTGCCGTCAACGAGGAAGAAACATTCCGGGTTCAGGAACTGCATCTTCCGATTTATCATGCACTCTGCCTGATGCTGGAAAACTGGTTTTTCGCTGACAGGGATTAAGCGGAAGGGTGAAACGAGGATCAATATGGATAAGAAGACCAACGGAACGTTGTTTTTAAGAGAATATGCCAAAGAATGTGCTGAGCAGCTGATGAAAACAAATTTTCAAGCGCTTTCCGATATGGCAGATATTATATTAGAAGCAAAGCATAACGGAAAAAGGATCTTGACGGCAGGCAATGGTGGAAGCGCTGCGACAGCCTCGCATATCTGCAATGATTTGCTGAAAGGTGCACGAGTCTATGGCAGAACCGGTTTTTCTGCGATATGCCTGGGAGATTCTCTCCCTGTCCTGACTTGCCTCGCAAATGACTTTTCCTATGAAGATATCTATCGGGTCCAGATGGAAACAACAGCTCAGGAGGGAGATGTGTTTCTCGCATTCTCGGGGAGCGGCAACTCGGAAAACGTGATCAGAGCTGCATCTTGCGCCAGGGAAAGGGGCGTAAAAGTACTTGGATTTTCAGGACGAGATGGCGGAAAACTGAAAAACCTGTGTGATATTTCTGTCATTGCTCCGACGGATTGTATGGAGATGATCGAAGACATGCACATGCTTTACTGCCATTCCCTTGTGCAGCTTCTGAAATCGCGGCTGGCAGAAGAGTGGGGAGCGGAGATTCTTCATCCGGCGGGTGACAGAAACTTCAAGACGGCGGTGTTCGATTTTGACGGAACAGTCAGCCTGATCCGTGCGGATTGGCGGGAAGCAATGATTCCATACTTCACAGACGTGCTGGTGACGGAAGGAAGGGGGCTTCTGCGAAAAGAAGCGGAAGAATTGGTCAACGAATTCGTAGACGCACTGACCGGAAAACAAACGATTTTCCAATGTATTGCTTTGGATGAAACCGTTGAGAAATATGGCGGTGAGCATAGGAACCCGCAGATTTACAAACAGGGTTTTCTGGATCGGATGCAGCATAAGGTGACGCAGCGAAAGGAAGAACTGAGAAGCAAAACAAAGAATCCGGAAGCGTTTCTGGTGCCGGGAGCTAAGGAACTGGTCGTTTCATTGGAACAGCATGGTGTAAAATGTTATCTGGCAAGCGGAACAGATGAGGAATATGTGCGGGAAGAAGCTGCATTGCTGGGAGTAGATACTCTCTTCTCGGGCGGTATTTATGGGGCGAAGCCAGGACAGACGGAAGGAGTCAAAGAAGCACTGTTGAAAGAACTGGTTCAATCCGGTGAAGTACGCGGAGGAGAAATACTCTGTTTTGGAGATGGACCAAGTGAGTTGAACGCGGCCAAAACGATTGGGGGATACGCGGTTGCCGTTGCGTTGGATGAGAAAAGATTTTGCGCGGTCGATGAGAGGAAAAGAGACCTTCTGCTGAAGGCGAATCCGGACATGGTCATCGCGGATTATTCTGATTTGGTCAGCTTGCTGAAGCTTCTGAACTTGCAGTAAAAAACGAATCCGCTCTATCTTCTTTGGCATGACAGGCTTTGCCGGCCATGCCGTTTTTTGTATATTAATACGTTCTTTTATTCATTTTTTTCGTGAACGGTTGATTTTTAATGCTTTTATCTATATTATATATTACATGCGACTCGGGATAAACTCAGAACCAAATGATTCCCGTTTAGCTGCATATCTGCAGGCTTTGAGAAACAACAGCCGAGGGGAGAAATGCTTTGATATTTGGAAAACACATTAATCGTTATTATTTGCGATATGCGCCGAGGCTGTTGCTGGGAATTGCGGCGTTGATTATGGTGGACTACGCACAGCTTTTGATTCCGGAACTGTATCGGATGCTCATCAACGGATTAAATGAAGGAGCAGTGCTCTACAATGGAGTATCTGTTCCATTTAATATGGATTTTCTGCTGGACCGGATATGCTTTCCTATCGTACTGATCATAGCGGCAATGATAGCTGGACGTTTTCTGTGGAGAGTCTGTTTCTTCGGTTCCGCCATTAAGGTGGAAACGGAGATCCGTATTCGGATGTTTGATCATTGCAAGGATCTTTCCAGAGATTACTATCAGATAAACAAAGTCGGCAATTTGATGAGCCTTTTTACCAATGATCTTGAGACGATACAGGAATGTTTCGGAGACGGATTGCTGATGTTCTTTGATGCTCTGTTTTTAGGAACACTGGCATTTGTTAAGATGTGGAGAATGGACACCGGCTTGTCTTTGCTGACTTTGGTTCCGCTCAGCATGATTCTAATGGTCGGAGTCATCATGAGCAAGACAATGATGAAAAAGTGGGAAGTCAGGCAGCAGGCGTTTTCCAATCTGTCCGATTTTTCGCAGGAAAGTTTTTCCGGCTATGCGGTCGTGAAGGCGTTTGTAAAGGAACTGAAACAGCTGCTTGCTTTTAAAAAACTCAATAAAGATAACGAAAAAACAAATGTCGATTATACCCGTGTATCGACTTTTATGCATGTCCTGATCACCTTGCTTGTTGAAACGGTCATCTGTGTCATTTTAGGGTACGGTGGTTATCTGGTTTATCAGAATAAGTTTGATGCAGGACAGCTGGTAGAGTATATAGCTTATTTCTCCTCGGTAGTCTGGCCGGTTATGGCAATCGCCATGCTGATCGAGAAATCCGCACGCGGCAAAGCATCCATGAAGCGTATTTCAGAACTGCTGGATGCCAAAATTACTGTGACGGATGAGCCCGGAGCAAAAGAACTGAACGAGATCCATGGAAAAATCGAATTCCGTGATTTGACATTCCGTTATCCGGACGGGGAATTCGATGCGCTGGAGAATGTTTCTTTCACAATTCAGGCGGGAGAAAGTGTCGGAATCGTAGGAAAAACCGGATCCGGGAAGACAACGATCGTCGATTTGATCCTGAGAACTTACAATGTTCCAAAGGGAACCTTGTTTATCGATGATACGGACGTGACCGATGTTACCATTCATTCGGTCCGTGAAGGCTGCGCGTATGTACCGCAAGACAATTTCCTGTTCTCTGATACCATCGCCAATAATATCAATTTTGCATATGACAACATGGATGAGCACGCTGTTGAAACATCGGCTGTTCTTGCGGATGTACATGAGAACATCGCAGAATTCAAAGAAGGCTACCGCACAATTCTCGGAGAACGCGGGGTCACAGTCTCCGGCGGACAGAAACAGAGAATTTCGATTGCCCGTGCACTGATGAAAAATGCACCGATTCTGATTATGGACGATTCCGTATCGGCGGTCGACACGGATACCGAAAAAGTAATCCTGAAGAATCTGAAGGAGAATCGTGCAGGAAAGACAACGATTCTGATTGCACACAGGATTTCGACCGTTAAGAGCATGGACAAGATCATATTTGTAGATGACGGGAAAGTTACAGCTGTCGGATCGCATGAAGAACTGCTGAAAACCTGCCCTGAATATGAGAGAATGGTTGAGTTGCAGCGTCTTGAAGAAGAGGCTCAGGAGTAGGAGGTGACAACGATGCGAGAATATTATCCACTGCTTCTGGCGGGAGGCATTATCGGGCTGATCTCTGTTGTTCTGATCGTTGCCTATGCTTCCATCAAAGATAAAAAACAAGCCATCGGATTCGACCGTCATATGAAAGACGGTGAGATTCTCAGACGGCTGCTTCGGTACGCGAAACCATATACCTGGAGTTTCATTTTTGTGGGATTGATCATGATGTTCGGAATCGCATATGATGTAATCTCACCGACGATCATCGGTAAGATTACAGATTTGATCAAAGATGATTTCGAATTGAAGCCCCTTTACCAGTTGGTAGCCTCTTATGCCGGCATCCTGATCGTTTCCATGGTTTGTACCTATGTCCAGGCAATTGTGCTCCAGAGAGTGGGGCAGAAGATCATATCCGGCATGAGAGAAGATCTGTTTATGCACATCGAGTCATTCTCGCATGAGCAGATGAATTCCATTCCGGTCGGGAAACTGGTTACGCGGGTGACGAACGATACCAATGCAATCTCGATGATGTTCACAACGCTACTGGTCAATCTGGTCAAGAATATGTTTGTAATCATCGGAGTGTTTGCAGCTATGGTGACGCTGAACTATGAACTGACACTGATGGTCCTTTGCTTTGTGCCGTTCATTGTCCTTTTTACAGTCATCTTCCGCAAATTTTCCAGACGTGCATATAGACGCGTGAAGGACCGTACAACGGATATCAACACCTATCTGTCGGAAAATCTTTCCGGAATCAAGATCACCCAGATTTTTAACCGGGAAAATGAGAAACTGAGAGATTTCACGGAAAAAAGCCGGGATCTTGGAAAAGCAAAACAGGGCCAAATCTTCGTTTTTGCTATTTTCCGCCCGCTGGTCTATATGCTGTATATCAGTTCTGTTCTCTGCCTGTTCTATCTGGGAGGAAAAGGTTATCTGGAAGGCGCGCAGTTCATGGGGCAGGCTTTAACTGCCGGAACGATTGTCAGCTTCTATATGTACATCAACAAGTTTTACAATCCGATTCAGAACCTTGCGGAACAATTTAACTGGCTGCAGTCGGCGTTCGCTTCTGCGGAAAAAGTATTTACAATCATGGATATCGAGCCGAAAATTGTGGACGCTCCCGACGCGATCGAACTGGAACATGTTCGCGGAGATATTGAATTCAAAAATGTCTGGTTCTGCTACAATCCGGATGAGTGGGTTCTGAAAGACGTTTCTTTCCACGTAAAACCCAATCAGACCGTTGCGTTTGTAGGCGCGACAGGCTCCGGGAAAACCACGATCCTTTCGCTGATCTGCCGGAATTATGAATTTCAGAAAGGAGAAATCCTGATAGACGGAATCGATATCCGGAAGATTAAGATTGCATCGCTGAGGAAACACTTTGGGCAGATGCTGCAGGATGTCTTCCTCTTCTCGGGGACAATACGGAGCAATATCCTGCTGGATAAAGATGATGTAACGGATGAAGAGGTTATGGCTGCCTGCCGGTATGTCAATGCGGACCATTTCATTGACAGACTGGAGAACGGGCTCGATGAAGTCGTCCGTGAGCGGGGCAATAACTTCTCGGCAGGTCAGAGGCAGCTTCTGAGTTTTGCCAGAACGATTATACACAAGCCGGAAGTTATGATTCTGGACGAAGCGACAGCGAATATCGATACTGAAACGGAAGTGTTGATTCAGAACTCCCTGGAAAAAATGATGAACATCGGGACGATGCTGATCGTTGCGCACAGGCTTTCCACGATACAGCATGCGGATAATATCATCGTGCTTTCCAAGGGCGAAATCGTAGAGCAGGGCAACCATCATGAACTTCTTGCCAAAAAGGGAAAATATTACGCATTGTATACGCTTCAGTTTGAAAAAGAGCGTCTTCGCGGAGTCGCTGAGAAAACCGCGTAATTGATTCCGTTTCAATAAGGGGGGAAAACAAATGGATTATACCCAGACGGCTATCTTCAGTGACCTTGACGGGACTTTGTTTGATTCCCACGGCCTGGTCAGTGAGAAGAATCGTGAGGCGATTCTTGATTACACCGCCCGGGGCGGATTGTTTGCAATCGCTACGGGGAGGAGTTATCTGAACGCAAAGAAGTATCTGCCGGGTGTTCAAATCAATGCACCATGTATCGTGTTTAACGGCGCCGGTGTATATGATCCCAAATTACAGGATTATCCGTATGCCGTCCATGTGGATCATGAAGCAGTAGAGAAGGTGCTGTTCTGGTGCAGGGAGCATTTGCCAATGATCGACACTCAGGTCTACGGAGAACGAATGACCTATTATGTGACTCCGGAGGAAACAGCGACAAAAGAACTGGTCCGACAACTGCTTCCGAATGAGTTTACAACGATTGAGGAAATTCTTCCGTTCCACTGGTTCAAAACCCTTCATTACGGACAGCCGGATGAGATGCGGGCGTTGGAACAGTTCCTGAAAGAGTCAGGCGTGGACCAGAGAGTCGCTATCGTCAGAGCGATTACGGAGATTCCTCCGTACCATGAGCATATCGAATTGCTTCCGAAAAACTTGAACAAGGGATCAGCACTGCATTTCTGCAGAACGCTTCCCATCTATGCCGGACGTTTAATGATTGGAATCGGAGATTACAAGAATGACATCGAACTTCTGGAAGCTGCAGACATTGCATGCTGTCCGGAAAACGCATGCGATGAAATCAAAAACCTTTCAAGCCATGTTCTGCCTTCGAACAATGATGATGCAATCGCTTCTCTGATTTATGATTGCATACCGGGCATATAGAAAGAAATACAATATAGCAATAAGCCCTGCCAATGAGTGGAAAACACACGCTGACAGGGCTTTATCTGTGATAATTGAGTGTGACCGGGAATCAGGGATTCTGTTTATTTTTCCGATAATATAGGAAGGAGAGCAGAAACACACATATTGCTCCAAACGCAACCGGAATCAGGAACATATAAATCACGACAGGCAGTAAAACGGTTTTTGTTTCCGGTTGATAACGGAAAAGCATGAACAGGATCACAAATAGAATCAAAAGCAGGGATACGATATAACCCCAGAGCAGCAGATATTTCTTTTTCAATACAAAAAACAGACCGCAGGATAAAGCGGCAACGAGAATTGCCGGGACTCCGATATCCAGAATGTTCAGCATGGAACGGGAAAGATTGGGGAACATCGATTCCAGCGCGATGGTAATAAAATGGGATACGAAAAAATAAACGAACAGAATGAGAAAACCAAGAACCATGCTGTACATGAAATCCATGTTTTTCAGTTTCCCATGATCTGTAAAAGTGAACAGTTCCCGATAAAAAGACTGGTTTCTTTCTTCCGCCTTTTGTTCCGGCCTTGAGGATTGATTGCTTTTCATATGTATTGAACCCGGTTATATAGTTTTAGATAAGAATTCGGGAGCGGAGTCGCTCCGCTCCCGGACACAAAAACGATCAAGCAGAATGCTTATTTTTTCAGAGCATCTGCAAAGTAGGTCCAGAAGTCGATAACATCCTGAACATTATCATAAACGTATCCGATGTTGGAAGGATAGATGTTCAGATCCGTCAGAGAGACTTCGGAATGTGTGGAATCATCATGACTGTAACGGACACCATAGCAGCCATTGCGGTTTACGTAATACGGATAGCCTTCGCCCTGACCGTCGACGTTGCCCAACGAATAGATTGCAAACAGACGGGCGGCGGCGGGGTTATCGCTCTTGGTGCAAATATATACATATTTGACTTTTGCGAAACCGCTGCAGGGGTTCATGCCGAGGCAGAAAAAGACATTCTCACCTGCTTCTTTGGTGTCGCCGTATTTCAAAGAAGTTGCAAAGCCGAGAGAAGGTTCCGTGCTTCTGTCAATGGTCGCAAGGATTTCATCACTGTCAGTAATGACGGTATAGTTGCACTGCAGATAACGGTAGAGCCATTCATAACCTGCGTTGTTCTCCTCTACGCCGAAATCCTGAGGATAGGTATATTCAAGGTCTTTTCCGTATTTTTCTTTATACGCGGCGGCAAGCTCGTCTGAGCGATAGACCAGATTGCACAGCATACCGGCAGTTGTGTTGTTGGACACGTCATGCATGTAAACATGATACTTGTATTCTCCGGTTGCTTCATCTTTCTCGATGATATCCCACCAGTTGTTAATGGGGCATCCGTCCGGATACATGTTTTTGCTGTACCACCATACATCTCCCTCGATTGTGATTGGGAGCCCGTACACAAGATAATCCTGGTAGAGGTCATCTGTCATTTCTGCAGGGATATAAGAAACAACGTAACCTGCATCATACCATTCATTGTACTTGGCACCATCACTGTCACCGGCGATTACAAGATCACAGTAAGGCTGATTTGCGTCATATTCAAGAGGGATTTTGGCATTGATGTCGTAGTTCTTGTACTTGGAGATTTCAACTTCAATACCCGGGAACAGTTTCTGGAAGTTCTCCTTGGATTTGCCGGTGGAACTGGTTTCGGAATAAACGACCAGAGTACCGCCTTCTTTCAAAGCTTCCTGGTAGAGTTCTTCAACAGTCATTGAAGCATATTTGCTGTCATCATAGACTGTTTTCAGATTCTCCTCTGTGGGGGCATCAATAACGGCAGTCGCTTCTTCTCCGCCTGTTGCCGGCTGAGCGTTTTCGGCGGGAGCATTACTCTCTGCTTTTGTTTCTGGCTTGGCGTTAGTGCCGGCAGAGCCGGAGTTGGCCGCCGGTGTGTCCGTTGCTGCCGGAGCCGGGGTTGAACACGCGACTGCAGCGAAAAGCATCAGGGATGCCAGTACGATTGCAAGAATCTTCTTCATTATTTTTCCTCCTGTTTTTTGTTTGTTATATTGATAAATACGGAAGTATTTATACCGAATTGTATGGGATTAACCCCAGGACTTTGAGATATCTGCGCCGAAGACTTTCTTGGCGAGGAAATAGCAGACTGAAATAATGGCGATCATTGTGACAGAACTGGCAGATGCCATCGTGTAAACATTGATGCTGGAATACTCGGCGGAAAGACCGGACAACGTGATGTTTCGCGAATTGACCAGAAGAGAAATCAAGTCGAATTCTTTTGCTATATTGATGAAAGTGAGAATAAAGCCTGACATAAAACCGTTCTTTGCCAGAGGGAGAACGATTCTGGTGATTCTTCGGAAGAAACCTGCACCATTGATTTCAGCGGCTTCTTCCAGTTCTGAATTGATTTGCATCATGGTAGCGGAACCGGATTTACTGGCAAACGGGAAATATTTCACGATGGAAACCAGCAGGATCAGAGTGAATGTACCATATAAGGATGGTATCAGGCCGCCTAGTTTCGGTTTAATGAACATCGCAATATATACGGCTGAGAAAGCGACGGATGGAATCAGATAAGGAACAAAGACCAACTGGTCGATTGTATGTCCATACCATTTACCGCGTCCTCTGACACTGATATAGCCAAAAATCTGGCCGAGCAGCGAACAGATGATGGCTCCGAGAAAACCAAGTTTAACGGTATTCCAACAAGCTGTCAGGAACTTCTCGTTCCGGAACAGACCCGGCTCATAGTTGACGAGCGAGTAGGAATCGGCTTCTTTGCCGATCCAGTTGAACAGCGTGAAGTTGCTTGGATTCAATCCGTTCAAAGGTGTTCTCTGGAAGCTTTCAATGACCAGGCTGAACAGCGGGAAGAAAACAGCAACAACCAGGAAGATTACAACAAATGCAAAGAGAATCCCTCTTGATTTACCCAATCGTATCTCTACGCCTCTTCCGCCTTTTCCATTAATGGTGGAGTAGGATTTGCGGGATCCGATCAGTTTGTTGTTGGCAAAGATACAGCCGGAAGACAGGATGATCATCAGAATTGCAATCGCGTATCCGACACCTTTCATACCGGCGTTAACACTGTCATGCAACCGGGTTGATAAGGTATAGTAGCCGACACGGATACCGAGATAAGAGGCTACACCGTAACCGCCTAGCGCTTTGCTTAACGTCATGACTGTACCGGAAAGGAAAGCAGGAAGAACCAGAGGAAGTGTGATCTTGCGGAGGATCTGGGTCTTTTTTGCTCCCTGAATCAATGCCATTTCCTCGAGCTCTGAATTAATGGTCCCGAGCGTTCCGGAAACCAGAATGTAAGTAAACGCGTAATAGTGCAGAGTCAGCACACAAATCATTGCGAAGGGCCCATATGCAATCCAGTTCGGAACGTCGATTCCAAACCAGTGCAGCAGGCCAGGAGTTCCTGAAGTAGAATTACGGAACAGGGAAAGCCATGCCTGTGCTTTACACCAGGAAGGAACCATATAAGGGATGATAATCAGGAAAGAGATAATCTTTTTTCCGGGAAGATCACTGCGGACCATCAACCATGCGAGAATCGCGCCGAGAGGGACAGCGATTACCGTTGTAAAAACAGATACCAGCAAAGAGTTTCCAAGCGGTTTCCAGAACATGGTGAGGGACATTTTACTGGCAAGAAGATACTGCCAATAATATACGGAGAATGACCCTGCGGGAACTTTTGCACGCCGTACATCTGATTGCTCAATAATGAAGGAATCTTCAACCAGAGTCAAAAGAGGAATGACAACAAGGATAATCAGCAGAAGGAAGGAAAGCAGAGTAATCAGATTGAAGGGATTGCCGACGACAGATTTAATCTGATTGCCAAGCCGTTCCTTTGTCAGCTTATACTTTGGGGGACGATCTTTGGTTTTCTGTTTCATAGCAATTTCCTCCGGAATCAATCTTCCACGCCGGCTTTATGCTTCGTTTTTGCGTATTTAATCAACCTGCCGGTTTCTTTGTTGTATACGTTCATGCGGCCTGGATGAAGGACTACAAACACATCCTGGTTCATGTCATATTCGACAAGTCCGACCTGAATTGCAAGAAAATCAGCACCCTGAACGGTCAAAGTGATCAGCGTTTCGCTGCCCGCTGGCTGGTTCGCATATACTTTTGCGGGGACAGTGTTTTTGTGATGAGGATCTTCTGTGTAGATGTCGACCATTTCAGGTCGGAGACCGAGTACGCAATCGAATTCTTTGTTCAACGGAATCTCTTCATCCAGTTTCATGCTGTCGCGACTGTATTCATAAACACCGAACGGGCTTGTGACACGGAAAGTTTCCCCGTCGAAGAGCCCTTTTCCGTCGATAAAGTTGATGCGTGGATTGCCGATGAAGTCGGCGGCTTGCAGGTCGATCGGGTTTGTATAGATGCCGAGAGGGGTATCAATCTGCGAAATCTCGCCGGCTTTGAACAGCGCGATCTTGGTGGACATTGTCAGAGCTTCGACCTGATCGTGAGTAACATAGATAATCGTTGTACCTGTTTCTTTGTGCAGGCGCTTCAACTCTGCACGCATATCGATACGGAGACGCGCGTCAAGGTTGGAAAGCGGCTCATCCAGCAGCAGAAGCTTCGGACTTGAAGCAATTGCACGGGCGATCGCAACACGCTGCTGTTGACCGCCGGAAAGTTCGTTCGGGTAACGGTCGCGATATTCTTCAATCCGCATGGTTTTCAGGGATCGCATGACAGTTTCTTCCACTTCCGCTTTTTTCATCTTCTTGATTTTCAGACCGAAAGCGACATTCTCAAAAACGGTCATGTGGGGCCATAGCGCGTAACTTTGGAAAACCAAGTTCAGACCACGCTTGGAAGGAGCCTCAAAGAACGCTTTTTCAGCGTCGATGATCGGGCGGCCATCGATTGTCATTGTTCCGTGCTGCGGCTTTTCCAAACCGGAGACGACACGCAGGGTCGTGGTTTTCCCGCAGCCGGAAGGACCAAGCAGCGTCATGAAATCACCATCTTCGATCGTTAGATTGATGTCACGAAGAACATGATTGTCACCATAGAATTTGTCGATATGTTCCAATACGATTTTACTCATGGCATTCTCCCCTTTTACTTATTAATTTATTCTCATGCAGCTTCCGCGTACAATTAACTCAGGAAGGAACCGTTCAACCGATTTCATGCTGTCTGAAGGTTTTTCATTGGTAATATTCATGATCCACCGTATAGCAGCTTCGGATGCTTCAGCCTGTGGAAGACGTAAAGTTGTAAGATTGATTCGGTCGATAGAAGCAAAAGGCTGGTTTTCAAAACCAATCACCGATACATCTCTTGGAATACGGATTCCAAGAGAATCAGCGGCCTGAAGGAAACAAAGAGCCGCATTGTCAGAAACACAGACTACAGCGGAGGGCAGATCAAAATGGCGCAGATAATCTGTTGCGACTTTAATACGTTCCGAAAAAGAATGAACGGGTTCTGAAACGTCAACAAATTCGGGTTTGATGCCGTATTCCCGGCAGACGTCAAGATATCCTTCTCCACGGTCCATATGTGTCTGAACCAAATGACAGCGTCCGAAAAAAGCGATTTTACGGTGGCCGAGTTCACACAGATAACGTGTTCCGATGACACTGCCGTATCGGTTATCGATGGTTATGACTTTCTCCCTCGGAAGGCCATGAAAGGTTCCGCTGATAAAAACGACAGGAACTGCTTTCATACGTTCCAGCAGATAAGCAGGATACTCGGATCTTCCTGATCTTAAGATCAAACCATCGACGTGACGGTTCAGCATGGACAGAATAGCACGCTCTTCTTTTTCTGGGTCATAGCCAGTGCTTGCAAGAAGCAGATCGTATCCAGACGCAGATGAAACAGCTTCAATGGATGCGACATAGTTTCCGGGAATTTTATTTGCCACCAGACCAATCAGTCTGGAATCTTTGGATAAAGAAGTTGCTTCGATTGAAGAAGGTGTGTAGCCGAGAGCTTTGGAAGCGGAAAGGACTTTGTTCCGGACGGCAGCCGATGCATGCGTGCTTCCGGAAAGAACTCTTGAAACAGATGCCAAAGAAACTCCGGCTTCTTTGGCAATCATGCGCATTGTAATATGGTTATGAGATGCTGCCATTTATAGGTGTCCTCCCCCAACAGCAGTAAACATGTTTAGAAACAGCGATAATGTAAAATCTTTATAAAGTAATTATATCCCCAAAGGCGAACAATTCGCAACACATCTTCAAAAGAAAGAACGGATTTTCGCATAAAATGAAACAAATCGGAGATTTCGTGAAACAAATTATGAAAACATGAAACGTGTTTCAAACTCCGCACTGATGGTTCGGAAAGAGAAAAGAAAACGACCCCAATAGTAATGAAAGAATCATCAGAACAAGAAAAAAGCCCGGAGCAGAGCTCTCAGGCTGTGAGTGATTGATATTTTTCAAGGTGCGGGTCAGAGAATTATGCTTTTGCGACGTTCTCATCGCGCCATTTGGAAAAGGCATCCAGTTCCGGCTCACAGAACTTCAGGGCGATGCCGATGACAGCGATATCATCGATATAGCCTACAAAAGCCTTGTTATCGGGAATCAGATCCTTCTTTTTGATCAGATATAGGAAAGATGCGATCATCACGATGATGACTTTGGTGGAAACGACCGTATAATCCTTTGTAATATAAGCCTTGACCATAGCAATCATTTTCGGGACATCGGCGAGAAGTGAGCCTGCAAGAGGAACATCTTTCAGTTTCTCTTCAATCTGAAGGAGCAGCTTATCAACTTTGGAGGGATCTTTTAAAATCTTTTCAGCTTCCGCGGACTGTTCTTCGATAACATTCCATGCTTCTTGTTCAAAATCCATTTTTATACCTCTTTCTTCCAGTTCGGATCTTTTATTAGTGATCGGCAAGATTATAGCCGTTTTTCATGTGTTTGCTGGCTTCTAGGATGATCCGGTTCATGGCGACGGATGTCTGTTCCTTTACCATGGAGCAGATCTCATCATTTGCTTTTTCAGCAAGAGAAGCATCGCTGCTTTCTGCTATCTTCTGATCATACTCTTTTATGATTTTCCTCGCCTTGGTCATGACAGCCAGTTCATAACGTTCGATTTGCTGAACACAGGACGCATAATTGGCGTCTGCCATGACGGCAAGCAGACGGCTGTTCCAGTACAGGTTGTCTGTTGAGACATCCAATGTAACTTTGCTCAAATAGTCCGGTATCCTGGAAACGTTGGGATAAACCGGTACAGCCGCAGAGAACGTTGTCGGACCGAAGCAAATCCATTCAATCCCTTTAACAGCTTCCGGGGCATCGCTCCGAATCTGGCAAATGGAAGTTACGCCGGTTCTATTAATCCCGATAGAACGGTACTTTCCGCGCTTCCCTGTATCATGATTCAGATAAGGATCATAATCCGTGCCCTGATAATGAGCGCTGAGCAGGTATTTAACATCTTCAGCTGCTACTTTCCTTTCCGGAATGAGAGACCAGGGAAGATGATCAGATTCCGGCGTAAAATCGGCATCCGGTCCGTCCCAGCGGTAGCGGGTCGGAGCGAGGAACCGGCCCATAAACCATGCCCGGGGCGTGTTATAAACATGATCCATATCCGAATGGGAGCCGAAAATGTTTCTTGGATTGAAAACTCCGTTCTGATTCAGATCGAGATGATTGTCACGGATAAATTCGAATAAATCCGAAGAACACAGATGGGATTCCTTTTTGCCAAAGGCGTCCTGCAGATCAAAGGAATCCATTCCAAACTGATTTGGATTAACGACACATACATCATCTGGAACTTTTTTGGCGATCCAGTGATGGCCTCCGATTGTTTCCAGCCACCAGACTTCGTTTTCATCGTTGAAAGCAATGCCATTGGATTCATAGGTACCATATTGCTCCAGAAGAGACGCAAGCCGCTCGACACCTTCTCTTGCAGAATGAATATAAGGAAGAACCAGAACGACGATATCTTCTTCACCGATCCCTCCCGGAATATCCTTTTCCTTCCGGCTCTTTGCTTTCTGATAGACAACCAGGGGGTCCGCTGCTAAAACACGCGGATTGGAGGTGATTGTTTCAGTCGCTGTCATTCCGACATTGGCTGCGTTGATACCGGTTGCTGCCCAGACTCCGTGCGTCGGATCCACACTCGGACAGGAAGTATATCGCATGGGATTGTCAGGAAGGTCAATTTTCAGATGGGAGATGACGCTCTTGTAGGTTCGGGGTTGTTTCTTGGGGTCGACAATAATCAGCTTTTTAACATCGAAAAAACCATCATCGGTCCGGGCAATCATAGTAGAATGATCGTTGCTGGCATTTTTTCCAACGAGAACAGTGGTACAAGACATAGATAGGCATACCTCTTTTTAGACTTGATAGAATAGCGGGTTTTGTATTATATGAACCGTTTATATTGTGTAAGATATCACAAAGCGGAAAAACTGTAAATAAAAAATGATGGGTTGATTATTCGTTGACTATGACGGAAAAATGTTTTTTTCGCTGATTAACATTATACCGATAATTTGACGTTCTCCCACCACTTTAGAAGATGGGGAATTCCTGCTTCATTGATCACTGCTTCCATAGGGAAGTCTTACACGGTCTCCACAGGCGTTTCCGTTCGGGCTCGCCCGGCCCTACGTTTCTTATGGTTTCTCAGGAACTGATCTTTTTCAGTCCTTCGTTTAATATGTTCTTCGCAGCATTGATGTCCCGGTCATGCATCTCTTTGCAGACCGGGCATCTCCATCTCCGGATCTTCAGATCCTTCACGTTCCGGTTGACTGTTCCGCAT
>JAFWJN010000004.1 GCA_017514685.1 Clostridia bacterium | reverse complement strand
GAATGCGTCAAAGCCCAAACGGATGATGATTCGATTGGTTTCTACCGCAAATGCGGCTTTTCGGAGGAGAAGATCGTCATTGAATACCCTGACGGGCCAGCAGTTCGATATAACTGCGTTCTGCATAAACAGACAACTTCGCATTTGTCGGGACATCGATAAATCGGAATTTGTCGATATATTCCTTCTTGAACATTCTATTGAGACAGTGGTATTGATAATCAGACAATAAACTGACAAATCTGTATTGAAGCTGTAAAGCGAAGGAGGTTAAGTATGATCCTTTTTTTGACAGGCAACACGTTCAGAGACAGAACGGGGTGCGAAGATAAATCCGAGATGATTCCTGACAACCATTTAATAGATGAAATGCAGAAAATGTTTCCTGATCCGTGCCGTGCGCTTTACTTCAGCGACGGCCCCGACGACTTCGAGTTCAACGATTTTATCGCCAACGATACCAAAGATGGCTTTGAGTATTCGGGATTTCAGTTCGAGAGCTTTATCTGCGTGGACGATAGGAACGCTTCTCAGGCAAAAGAGCTGATTCAGGAAGCGAATTTCATCATTCTCGGCGGCGGACACACGCCGTCGCAGAATCGTTATTTCAGGGATATCGCGCTTGGTGATCTGCTGAAAGACTATGACGGTGTCATTTGGGCAATCAGCGCCGGAAGCATGAACTGCGCTGAAACCGTTTATGCCGCCCCCGAGGAGGACGGTGAGGCGGTCGATCCCGAGTATAAAAGATTCCTGACCGGGCTCGGTCTCACAAAGACAACGATCTTGCCACATTATAACTATTGGAAAGACAGAACCCTGGACGGCCTCAACTATATCAACGAGATAATATTGCCTGACAGTATGGGGAGAACTTTCTGTTACATTACAGACGGCAGCTACATACTGGTTAAAGACGGCATTGAGGAACTAAGAGGTGAGGCGTACATCGTACACAACGGTAAGATTAAACAGCTCTCTGCAAATGGTGACAGCGTTTTGCTGTGACATATATATGCTGTCATAAAGATGGCAAAACGAAGGTGATAAATTCGGATCTGCGGAGGTGTTCAGCGAATGAAAAAAGATATTATCACGTTAGAAAAGATCACTTATAAAAATTATGTGAAAGTACTATTTGGGTTGAATGTAAACAGAAAACAAAAGGAATTCGTAGCATCCAATATGTGCTCTTTAGCGGAAGCATATGTCGCTTTGACGAACGGTTATCCTCCTTATCCTTTCGCCATATGCCGTAACGGCAAACCTGTTGGCTTTTTGATGATCGGCTGCGGGGCCTCTGAAGAAGAAAGAGAAGAAGGAGATCCGGATTTCATTTTTGACAATTATTGCATCTGGAGACTGATGATCGATAAAAGATATCAGGGCAGAGGATACGGAAGAAAAGCAATGGAGCTGGCTTTAGAGTTCATTCGAACCTGGCCAAGCGGTAAAAAGAAGTATTGCTGGCTGAGTTATGAGCCTGAAAATGAAACAGCAAAGAAGCTGTATGCTTCATTTGGTTTTGTCGAACAGCCTCAATACTTTAAGGATAAACCCGGAGAAGAGATGCCCGCTATCCTGGAATTATAATAAAAACTAAATGAATTCCAAATGAAGCATGGGAAGGATTTATAAGGGATACTGACAAATTCCAGTTTGAGGAGAGGAAAGCATGCAATATGCAATAGAATTATATTTCGACAAAGAAACAGAGCAAAATCTTGCGAATTTGGCACAATCAGTGGCCGATAGGAAATTGAGTACAAGGTTTTTGGAATGGAAAACAAGGCCGCATCTGACATTGACTTGTTTCAATGATGTTGATGAGCAGAAATGTATAGAAAAACTGGCTGAATTTGCGCAATCACACCAGCAGATGCCGGCATACATAGGATCCGTTGGAATGTTCTCTGATACAAAGACTGTTTTTGCCTCACCGATAATGAATGATGGCATGTATCGATTTCAGAGAGAATTATGTGAACACCTGAAAGGTTTTGATGCGGCTGGATATGAATGGTATCGCCCAAACAGGTGGGTGCCGCATTGTACTTTGGCTCTTACAAAAGATGATGATGAAGAAGTTTTTTATAAAGCAAGCAACCTGATTTTACACGAGTTCAAGAAAATGAGCGGTAAATTTGTTTCTATTGGACTGGTAAAAATATCTTTTCCCGTAGAGGAAATATATACCGCTGAATTGGGTAATTAAATTCCAGTTTTGTGAGGAATAAAGTATGCTTGAAAAAATGCGGGATTTTTTTGATGCGCGGCTGGACGGATATGAGGAGCATCAGCTGACATGTATTGATTCGGCGTCAGAATTTTATCCATTTACCGCCGCCTGCCTTCCCCGGAACGCTGATACCAATATTTTGGATCTGGGATGCGGTACAGGGCTGGAGCTAGAGCACTATTTCGAAATAGTTCCTACAGCGAAAATCACCGGGATCGATCTTTCACAGGCAATGCTGGATGTCCTTCGCGGAAAATTTCCGGATAAATCGCTGACTTTAATAGCAGGTTCTTATTTTGATGTGCCTTTGGAAGAGCGCACATTTGACGCGGCGGTATCTGTGGAATCGCTCCATCATTTTACGAAGGAAGAGAAAATCCCGTTATACAGCAAAGTTTGGAAAGCGCTGAAGCCGGGTGGGTATTTCATCTTGACAGATTATTTTTCTGCATCGGAAGAGGAAGAACTGTTTCACCGTTCAGAATTGCTCCGCCTAAAAAAGGAACAGGGAATACAGGACAATGAGTTCTACCACTATGATACGCCTTTGACCGTTGGTCATGAAACGGAAGCGCTGCTGGCCGCGGGGTTCTCCTGCATCACCGTTCTAAAATGCTGGGACGCAACATATACGCTGAAAGCAACCAGATAACGATAAATCTGCCGGATTAATGGAGGAAATGGAATGACAAAAAAACTGTTTATTCAGGCAATCGGTAAATTTCTGTTCGGCCTGATACTGGTCGGAGCGCTCCTTTTTATACCTGCCGGAACCATCCGATACCCGAACGGCTGGATCTTCATCCTCGTTTTGTTTGTTCCGATGTTTGTCGCGGGACTTGTGATGATGTTCAAAAATCCCGAACTGCTGAAGAAACGTCTGAACGCAAAAGAAGAAGAAAAGGAACAGAAGGCTGTTATTGCATTCAGCGGAATCATGTTTCTCGCCGCGTTTATCGTGGCCGGGCTGAATTTCCGTTTTCAGTGGCTTGTCCTGCCCAAATGGGCAGTCGCGATCGGAACCGTCGTGTTTCTGCTTGCTTACGCTATGTATGCCGAAGTCCTGAGAGAAAACACCTATCTTTCCAGGACAATTGAAGTGCAGGAACACCAGAAGGTAATCGATACCGGGCTGTATGGAATCGTCCGCCACCCGATGTACTCGGCGACGCTGTTCCTGTTCTTGTCCATGGGAATCATTCTCGGCTCACCGGTTTCCTTCGCGATTCTGCTCTTCTATATTCCCATCATCGCGATGCGGATGAAAAATGAGGAGCAGGTGCTGGAAAAAGGACTGGAAGGTTATTCCGAATATAAAAAAAGAGTGAAATACAAAGTGATTCCGTTTGTATGGTAAAACAGGCATGCAAACAGACTCGAGTTTCTTATCCTGCAGCAAAAAGGAAAACAATATGAACAAAAAAAGAGAAATGATTCTGGCAGTTCTCGGTTATGCCGGAGCGCTTGCGGGATGCTTTGGCGTGATCATGCTGAACCGGCATGTCATGATGAGCCTTCCTTTGATCGGAAGAATGATCCTCATGCCGGTCTCATACTGGCTGATTGCGCTGGTACCCGTGGTCATCATGCTTCTGACCAAAGAAAAAGATCCCGTTCTACGGTTTTCCAAAGAAAAGGTCGGAACGCAGATCGCGCTCGGGGTCATTGCCGGATTGATAATGGCTTCCGCATATTTTTGGGTTCCGTACCTGCTCGGTTTCGGTTCGCTCGTTGACAACGGCAGCCGGTTTACCAAAGTATGGCAGTTTGCCTACGAGCTGTTCTACTTTATCGTTGCGGTAGGCGCTGTTGAAGAAATCGTGTTCCGGGGTTTTCTCTACTCCAAGCTGAAAAACATCTTCCAAAACGAATGGGCGGCGATCATACTGTCGTCTGTACTGTTTGGATTGTTTCACATCCTGATCGGGAATATTCTCCAGGTCTGCATCACGGCAATCCTCGGCTTCATCTTCTGTCTGGTCAGATACAAGATCAAAAATTTCTCTATGCTTTCTCTGATCTTGTTGCATGGGGTGTATGATTTCTTGCTGGCGCTGTACTCTTCCCTGTTATTCGCATAACAGGAAAAGAATGCTGTGCATGAGGAGGAACAAGTGGAAATAGAAATCAAACCATACACAAAAGACAGAATCGATGATGTCATTCAGTTCGAAAATGCGCTCCGGAAGGAAGAAGACTTCTGAGGGTGGACAATCGACGAAGCGTACATAGACAGCGTGCGCCGCAGTTTCGAGGATCCCGCTTTTTCGGATTCCATCTCTCTTCTTGCGTATGCCGATCAGGAAGTTATCGGAAGAATCGACTCCTCCATGATCAGCAGCCGTTTTGACGGGTCTACGAAAGCCTATCTGGACTGGATCTGCGTTCTGAAAAGCTGCCGTCACAAAGGAGTCGCGCAGAAACTTCTGAACACACTGCGGAGCATGTTAAAGGAAAGAGGAATCGATACCCTGATTGCTCTGACAGCAGCGAACGAAGAATCGCAGCGCTTCTACCGATCTGTTCCCGGTTCTGTTATGCGGGACACCGGCATCTGGATCGACATTCACTGAGTTTTTCAGGCTTTCCCGACAGCGGAAAAAGCTTGAGAAAGTTTCATTCCACTATTTTAAAAGCGTTGCTTCGTTATGCTCTACTATTAGATTACTCTGAATATGTTGCGCTGACCTGTTTCAAAAGGTATAATATATTAAAACAGGTTGAAAAGAAACGATGGAAGCAAAGAAGAAAAACCAGCTGAAACTGACCTCGGCCCAGATCATTCCTCTGGGCTTTCTGGGTGTGATTATTATCGGCACTCTGCTGCTTCTGCTTCCTTTCTCCACCGCTTCCGGTGAACACACTTCCTTTCTGACGGCGCTGTTTACCTCCGCGACATCGGTCTGCGTGACCGGGCTCGTCGTAGTCGACACCTATTCTCACTGGTCCCTGTTCGGAAAAATCGTGATCCTTCTTCTGATCCAGCTCGGAGGTCTCGGGATCGTCGCCGTTTCTTCCTCTGTCCTTCTGCTGCTCCGGAAAAAATTCTTACTGAAAGACCGTGTTCTGCTCCGTGACTCTTTCAATCTCAGTTCCACGCAGGGTCTTCTTCGCTTTCTGCTTCAGGTGATCAAAGGCGTTTTTACCGTGGAAGGAATCGGGGCTGTCCTGTATGCGTTTGCCTTTATCCCGAAATATAACGTTCCGAAGGGCATCTGGTTCTCGGTCTTCCATTCAATTTCGGCTTTCTGCAATGCCGGTATCGATATTCTGGGACCGGACAGTCTGATTCCGTTTGCGCATGATCCCTGGGTTCTCATCGTCACAATGCTGCTGATCATCGTCGGCGGTCTCGGATATTTCGTCTGGTTTGACATCTCCACATCCGTTTCCCATTTCGGAAAATACGCGTCCAGAGAGGACAAGCGCTTATCGGAGCATTCCAGAACGGTCCTGCTGCTGACGGCAGCTCTGATTGCATCCGGAGCGGTTTTGGTCTTTCTATTTGAAAAGAACAATCCCGCAACGATCGGCTCCTTCTCCTTTGGGGAAAAACTCCTTCACAGCCTGTTCCAGTCCGTCACCTTCCGCACCGCCGGATTCTGCGCCATTCCACAGTCAGGCCTGACGGAACCTTCCTCGCTTTTGGGATGTATCTGGATGTTTATCGGCGGCTCCCCCATGGGAACCGCGGGCGGTGTCAAAACCGTTACGGTGTTCATCATCGTATTGAACGCCGTCTCCTATATCCGGAACAGGAAAGAAACGCTTCTGTTCGGACGGCATGTTTCAAGTGAGTTAGTACAGAAATCCACCGCCATCGTGTCCTTCAGTCTTCTGGTTACCGTGGTCATGGTTTTCGGACTTCTGCTCACCGATCATTTTTCCCTAGTGGATACCCTGTATGAAATGTTCAGTGCGACCGGAACCGTCGGACTCTCCCGCGGGATCACGCAGATTCTCTCCCCAGCCGGAAGGATTCTGGTCATAATCGCCATGTATCTCGGCCGCATCGGGCCGATCTCGATCGCTCTGTTCTTCGGTCAGGACGATCAGCGTAAAAATTACATCCGGCATTCGGACGGTCGTTTCTACGTCGGATAACGGATTCATTTTCTGGGAGGTTTATATGAATAAATCTATTGCGGTTCTCGGTATGGGACGGTTCGGCAGATACATTGCGGAGCAGCTTTCCTCGTATGGTGCGGACCTCTTAATTGCGGACGGTGATGGTGAAACCATCAACCAGCTCTCTTCTCTGGCCAGTTCCGCCGTAATCGCGGATCTGACAGATGCGGATGCCATCAAAGCGCTCGGACTTGCGGATATGGATATCGTTGTGGTGACGATGGGAAGCAGTCTTGAAGCATCCATCATGTGTGTCATGGTTGCGAAAGAACTCGGTGTCCCCCGCGTGATTGCCAAAGCCGCTTCCGAACGGATGGGCGAGATCTTGAAGCGCGTCGGTGCGGATGAGATCATCTATCCGGAAAAAGAAGTTGCTTTCTCCACCGCCCGGAAGATTCTTTCCTCCAATTTCCTGGAGTATTACAATCTGGACGAAGACCTTTGCGTCGTGCGGATGAAGCCCAGAGCCGAATGGGTCGGAAAAACGCTTTCCAAACTGCGGCTCCGCAACCAGTATGATGTCAATGTGGTTTCGATCCTGCAGGATAACGCGCCTCCAAGCACAAGTCCCGATCCCAACGTTCCGATTTCGGAAGACGCCACGCTGCTGGTTGTCGCAAAGAAGAAAGATCTCCGCCATCTGTCCTGAGAAATACGGTTTCGAAGAGGTTTTCTTATGAGTTCCACCATGCCGGACAAAAAGAAAATGCACCGAAAAAAGACGATTTCCGCAATCATCATCACGGCAATCATTATCGCATACTTTATTCTCTATTTCGGAATTTTTGTTGTCCTAATCGACAGCGCTGTTCTGAAATGGATATTGGGAATCATCCCCGCAGTCTTAGGCGCGGTTATGATAGGACTCTGTGTCCAGCGAATCAAAGAGATCAAAGGAGGAGAAGAAGATGATCTTAGTAAATACTGATTACATTACCGGAAAACAACTGGAAATGCTGGGACTCGTCAAAGGAAGCACAATCCAGTCAAAGAACATCGGAAAGGATATCACCCAAAGTCTGAAAACCCTGATCGGCGGAGAGCTGAAAGCATACAATGAGATGATGAATGAAGCCCGTGCGCTGGCAACAAAGCGCATGGTGGCAGAAGCCGAGGCAATGGGCGCCGACGCAGTCGTTAATATCCGCTATGCTTCTTCCGCAATCATGCAGGGTGCGGCGGAAGTAATCGCCTATGGAACAGCTGTCAAATTTCTAAACTGATCTTTTACCGGACAAAAAAAGCATGAAAAAGGCATCTTAGAACCTTTCCAAAGTTCTCAGATGCCGTTTTTGTTTTTTCATTTGCCAAGCAAATTCTATTCAGAACGCAGGATTGTCTTTTCGAATTCTGTGATCAATCAGGCAACTTTATTTTTCAGTTCATAGAGAGGCGCGCTGAACAGGATGAAGATCGGGAACAGTTCAAGACGTCCCATCAGCATCTCCAGCGCCAGCATGATCTTGGCCGGACTGGAATAGAACGCGTAATTGCCGGTCGGACCGACTTTCCCCAGTCCCGGACCGATATTGCTCAGACACGCCAGTGATGCGGTAAAGTTCGTCACCAGATCAGGTTCTTCCAATGACAGCAGAAGCGTGGAAACGGTCAGGCAGAACATGTAGATGGCAAAGAAGACCAGCGTCGTCCGGAGAAGCGGCTGACTTGCCGGCTTCTTTTCCAGATGCACGACCGGAACGGCTCTCGGATGAATCGTTTTACGGATCTCCTGAATCCCTGTCTTGACCAGAAGAATCAGTCTGGAAACCTTCATGCCGCCGCCCGTCGAACCCGCGCACGCGCCTGAGAACATTAAGAGCACCAGGATCATCTGGGAAAAAGCAGGCCAGTCGTTGGCAAAGTCAGCGGTTGCGAATCCTGTCGTGGAAATAATGGTTGTAACCTGGAAGAAAGAGTATCGGAGCGTTTCCCCGATGTTCTGGTATAAATGATACGTGTTCACCGCAATCGCAAGAACAGATGCGCCGATAATTCCCAGGTATACATGCAGTTCTTCCGAACTGATCGCGTCCTTGACTTTCCGGATCAAAATAAAATAATACAGGTTGAAGTTGACGCCGAACAGAAGCATGAAGATTGCGATCACAACTTCGATATATGCGCTGCCATATGCGGAAACGCCGGCGTTGGTAATTCCGAAACCTCCGGTTCCGGCCGTTCCGAACGCATAGCAGAGCGAGTCGTAAAGAGGCATCCCGCCAATCATGAGCAGAATCACCAGCAGGATCGTCATGCCGGTATAGACTCCGTAAAGGATGTTCGCTGTCCTGCGGATGCTCGGAACAAGTTTGCCGACTACCGGTCCCGGTACTTCCGCACGCATCAGATGCAGCGACCGGTCCTCCGTTTTCGGCATGACGGCAAGGATAAACACCAGAACGCCCATACCGCCGACCCAGTGGCTGAAACTTCTCCAGAAGAGAATGCACTTGGGAAGAATATCGATGTTCGTCAGAATCGAGGCTCCCGTGGTAGAGAAACCGGACGCAATTTCAAAGAAACAGTTCCAGTAGTTGCCGAATCCTCCTGCGATCCGGAACGGAATCGCCCCGAACACGGACAGCAGGATCCAGGCTGCCGCCACGATCACATACCCTTCTTTTGCGAAGATCAGTTTGGTTTTCGGCTTGACCAGCAAGCCCGCCGTTCCGAACAGCGCCAGAAGTCCGATTGCCGGCAGAAAAGCCAAGGTCGCCCGCTCCCGGTAAATCAGCCCTACAGCGACTGATGGGAGCATCAGCATCGCTTCCGCAATCAGGATCTGTCCGATTGTTCGAAAGATCATTCTCCGGTTCATGTCAGCCCTCCAGAATGCCCGAAAGTTCCTTCAGACGCTGTCCTGCGGTGACGACCAAAACCCGGTCTCCCGGTTCGATGCAGTCCGCACCGCCGGGAATGATCGCCTTGTTTTTCCGGACAAGGCATGCGATCAGAATATTCTTTTTCAGTTTCAGGTCCTTAAACGGGATTCCAATCAGTCGGGACATGTCTTCACTGGCTGCAAACTCCAGAAGTTCCGCTTTTTCATCTGCGATCCGGTACAGCGTCAGCACGTTGCTGTCGCTTCCGCCGGCAGCATAGGCGCGGACGACACGTACGACCGTATTGGCCGTCATGGTTTTCGCGTTTACGATCGAGTCGATGCCCGCGTTTCTGGTCAGTCCTCTTAGATGATCGGTATTGACCTTGCAGATAACGGTTTTCACTCCGCACTGCTTTGCGTACATAGAGGAAAGGATATTTCCTTCATCCAGGCTTGTCAGCGCGACAAACGCGTCTATATTGGAAAGCCCTTCTTCCAGCAGCAGCTCATGATCCTGCGCGTCTCCGTGCAGAATGACGGAATTCGGAAGAGAATTGGCCATCTCATCAGCTCGGGCTTCTTCCTTTTCGATAATCTTGACATGAAAACGGTCTTCCAGATTCTGTGCCAGATAGTAGCTGATTTTTCCTCCGCCCGCGATCATGACATTTCGGATTGGGTTGACCAGCATTCCCATTTTCCGGAACGCTTTCTCCACTTCCTTGGGAGCCCCCGTCATGTACAGTTCATCGCCTGTCTGCAGTTCGAATCCGCCGGTCGGGATAAAGACCTCATCACGGCGCTGCACCGCGCAGACAAGCACCTTGACTCCCAGTTTCTGAGGCAGTTCGAACAGTTTCAGGCCGACCGCCGGGTTGTTTGCGTTCAACCGGCAGGATACCAGTTCCGCACGTCCTTTTGCGAACATTTCCACGCGGGTCGCGCTCGGGAACCGGATGATTCTCGCGATCTCCCCCGCAAGCTGCTTTTCCGGATTGATCGTCATGGAGATTCCGAACGATTCGTTGAACAGAGCGGTATTTTCCGCGTATTCCGGGTTCCGGACGCGCGCGATCGTATGCCGCGCTCCCAGCTTGCTCGCGATCAGGCAGGTCATAAGGTTGATCTCGTCGGAAGATGTCATGGCAAGGAGCAGATCGGTTTCCGCAACACCGGCGGACTCCAGAGAGGAGATGACCGCTCCGTTTCCGACGTACCCGATGACATCGACCGTGTTGCTGATCTGTTCAATGACCTTTTCATTCTGGTCGATGACAGTAATGTCATGCCCTTCTTCCGCCAGCTTCACCGTCAGCATGGAGCCGACTTTTCCGCATCCGACGATAATGATTCTCATAAAACCTCCGAAAAATGACCAAAGTACTTCAATGATACTTTCTAATAAGAATATCATGAAACAGGCTTTCTGTCAAAGAAAACCATCTTTTTATATCATATGAGCTCCCGGAACCGAAAATCGATCAAGGGAGCTCTGTCTTTGTGCTGTATTATTTGATCTGCCGGTTCTCAGCCTTCATAGCGGAGCGCTTCGATCGGATGCTTCTTTGCCGCCTGGTTTGCGGGATACAGGCCGAAAATCAGACCGATCGCGCTGGAGAAGACGACCGCCAGGATCACAACGTCCGGGGACATCGTGAATGTGATCGAACCTGCGATCATGCTGACGATCATCAGGATCAGCGCCGACAGGAGCAGTCCGAATACACAGCCGAACAGGGCCAGCATGAGTGCCTCGATCAAAAACTGCATCAGGATCGTTCCGCGTCCGGCGCCGATCGCCTTGCGGATACCGATTTCCTTGGTCCGTTCGGTGACGGAAACCAGCATGATGTTCATGATTCCGATTCCGCCGACCAGCAGGGAGATTGCCGCAATGCCTCCGAGGAGCAGCGACAGCATTCCCGTGACCGTATCCATCGCGGACGAAATGCTCGACATGTTGATGATCTGGAACGAGTCATCGTCCTGGGCGAACCGGTTCAGAAGATAATCCGCCACCGCCTGCTCTGCTGCACCGGTATCCCCTGCCGCAGCGACCGCAAACGAGGAGATGTACGGCTGACCCGCCATGCGCGACTCGACCGTATACGGGATATAGATCGAATTGGAGGAGAACATCGCGCTCATCAGGGAATCATCCTCTTTCAGCGTTCCGATGACTCGGAAACTCCTTCCTCCGAGCGTGATCGTTTTTCCGATGGCCTCCTCTCCCGAGAAGAGCGATTCCGCCGCGTCATGGGAAAGCACTGCGACATAAGCCGCGTTTTCCACATCCACGGTTTTAATCAGGCGTCCGGCTTCGAGTTCCATGCCTTCGATCACGAAATATGCCGCCGTTGCGCCGGTAACCGACGCATTGATGTCCGAATAACCGTGCTTGGCCGTCGTGTACATCGATCCCGTCGGTGCTGCATACCGGATCGTTTCATCCGAGGCAAGCTCATTGAGATCCTGAAGTCTTAAAGGACTTCCCTTGTCATCCCGGACGGAGACATTCAGAAGATCGTTTCCGAGGTTGGAGATCTCACTGGTCACGACACCGGTCGCGCCGTTGACCAGCGATACCATGACCACAAGCGCCATGACGCCGATGATGATTCCCAGCATGGTCAGAAAAGAACGAAGCTTGTTTGACCGCACCGATTCCCATGCCATAATAATACTTTGAATCAGCATATCAGCGCACCTCCGTTACATGTCCGTCCATGATGCGGATCACGCGCTGTGCCTGCTTGGCAAGCTCCTCATTGTGCGTGATCAGAACAATCGTTGCACCGCTTTCATGCAGTTTATGGAACAGAGCCATGATGTCGTCTCCGGTTTTCGAGTCGAGGTTTCCCGTCGGCTCGTCGGCAAGCAGAATGGAAGGATTGGTTGCGAGGGCTCTTGCAACAGCAACACGCTGTTGCTGTCCGCCGGACAGTTCGGTCGGCTTGTGTTCGGCGCGGGCCGTAAGGCCGACGCGCTCCAGCGCAGCTTGTACACGGCGTTTCCGTTCCCCATGACCCAGTCGCTGATAGATCAGCGGAAGTTCCACATTGCCTTCAGCGGTCAAACGCGAAAGCAGGTTGAAATTCTGGAACACGAATCCGATCTTCCGGTTCCGCACCTTCGCAAGTTCTTGCTCCGAATAATCATCAATCTCCTGCCCGTCGAGAATATAGGAACCGGAATCCGCGGTATCCAGACATCCCATGATATTCATCAGGGTGGACTTTCCGCTGCCGGAGGGTCCTATGATCGCGACGAATTCTCCTTCGTATACGGTCAGGCTTGCATGATCCAGCGCCCGCACCTCTTCTCCGCCGACATGGTAGATCTTCGACACATCATTCATGATGATGATCGGTTTCTTCTCCGCCATATCAGTTTCCTCCGAACCCGCCGTTCCTCATCTGGTTGTAACGGTCGACAATACTGACATAGCTGCTGCTCAGATACTGCACAACATCGCCTTCTTTCAAGCCGCTCAGAATCTCCGCGACTGAGCCGTCCGACAATCCTGTTTTGATTTCACGGCGTTCCGCCTCTTCGCCGAGTTTGACATAGACATAGACGCCGGTCTCATCCTCATGGATCGCATCTACGGGGAGCAGCAGCACATTCTCATGCTTCTGGGCTACGATGACCGCGCTTCCGTTCATTCCTTCCAGAAGCCGTTCATCCCCGGAGAGAGTCAGTTCCACTGCGTAAGTGGTGATGCTCCCGGACGCCGTGCCGAGCAGAGAGATATGCGTTACCTCCGCGTCAAAGCTTTCTCCCGAAAAAGCGTCAAGCGTGATCACGGCAGGCTGGCCGAGCGACACGATCCCGATATCGAGCTCATCCACCGCGACGCGCATCTTGACGGCGCCGCCGGTATGAAGCGTAAAAGCAGCCGGATCTTCACCGGAGACCGCTGCGGTCAGCGTGCTTCCCTTAGCCGCAAACACTTCGGCGACAATGCCGCTTTCCGGAGCCGTCAGAACAGGATTTTTCTGCATTTCATAGAGTCTCTGGATCTCATCCGCTTTTTCTTCGCGCGATTTGACCGCGTCCGCATACGCCGGGTCGGCGGGCTTGTCGGCAAGGACGAGCAGCTTTCCGCCCATCCGTACGCTCTGGTTGACCGATACGCTGACCGCTTCAACTGTTCCGTCTGTTCCGTATACATAGATCGGGGCATGCACTTCCAGCGTCGCGGAGCCGTATGTTTTGTCACGGTCCGAAACCGTTGCCTCCGCGCCGATCGGGACATTGTTATCCGGTAAAGTGATCAGATATCCTCCCTCGATCACATTGGCGACCGTACCGGTCTGCTTTCCGCCTTCATATGTCACCGTCATCGTTTTTCCGATCGTAAGCTTTTCTTCGGTCTGCAGCTTCAGCTGCATTTTCTCGTCAGAAGAAAGAAGCATCAGGGCTCCTTTTTCCTTCATGACCGTCTCCAGATCGTCGCCCGGCTGAACATAGATTTCCTTCACTCTTCCGGAAGTCGGCGAAGTGATCGTATCACGCGTTCTGCGGCGCATGATTTGTGAATCAAGGGAAGAAAGCTCGCTGTACAGCGCGTCGATCCGGTCGGAAACGGACTCCACGTCATACCGGAGCAGCACTTCGCCTTCCTTTACCGCGTCCCCGCGTTCAAAGTATACCTCTTCCACCTCGATCCCGCTTTCCGCCTTGACGGAAAGAGTATCCGCGCTTTCCAGCAGTCCGCTTGAAGTAATCGTGCGCGTCACCGTACCCGGTTTCACCTGATAAAGCTCATAATTCGGCTGTGCCAGATTTTTGACCTGATTCCGGATATAAAAATACCCGGATACCAGTGCTGCCGCCAGAACCAGCAGCAGGATCCACAGCCAGATTTTTCTCTTTTTCTTCTTTGCCATCATCGTTCTCCTAAAAAACCTGACATCAGGTTCTCTTTTTAATTGTATCCATATTATCTTGTACTCAATCTGCAGTTCTCATGCAACACATAACTCACAATCTTGTTTCTGAACAACACAGCCTTTGCTTTTTCCGGACATTGTCTTCGTAACGGAGCCGGTGAAGTCTTTTTATCCAAGATTATTTATCATATATTATGCACAAATTATGACCCGAAAGGAAGAACCAAACCTCCCGGAAAATGTAGAAAAATTGCGAACTTCACGTAATATACAGGTAATCCCGGAGAATCATCCCGAACTGCCGCATTCCGTGCTTTTCTCTCCCGCGCAGACGCCTGTCCTGTTCCCGGAAAATTGACATCTGTTTTCTTTTCCGATAGAATATCGGATAGAAAAACCTGAAGGAGACTGCTATGAATTCCATTGAAGACAGCATCCGGCTCTTCAAAGAACAGCTGGAAAAAATCCGTGCCTACGGACACGCCATGGGCATCATGTACTACGACATGGAAACGGTCATGCCCCCCGCCGCGGCGGAACTGGTCGGAGATACACTCGGCCTGCTTTCCGAAGCGGAATACCGGCTTCAGACAGATGAATCGTTCCTGTCCGCGATGAATGAGATCCTTCTCCATCCGGACGAGGTCGACGAAATCACGCTCTGCGAAGCAAAACGCACCAATGAAGAACGGGAACGCATCGCCTGTATTCCCGTGGACGAATACGTTCAGGCGCAGATCGATCAGACGGCTGCTTTCAATGCCTGGCAGAAGGCCAAGCTCAACAATGACTTTGCCTCATTCCTTCCCCATCTGGAAAAGCTGATCGAAACGACAAAACGTTTTGCTCTTTACTATAAGCCCGACGCGCCGGTTTACGATACCCTGCTCGATCAGTACGAGAAAGGGCTTACGACCGAGACCGCTGACCGGTTCTTCCTGCAGGTGCGCTCCGCGCTTGTTCCCCTGATTGAAGCGATTCAGAAAAACGGCTACCAGCCGGATACATCATTTCTGGATCAGCCCTATCCGCTTGACAAGCAGCGCGAACTGACCCGCTATCTCATGCAAGTCATGCGCATGGATCCCGAGCGTACCGCATGCGGAGAGGTAGAACATCCGTTTACAACCGACTTTACGAAGAATGATGTCCGCATCACCACCCATTACTATGAGAACGCGATGCAGAGCTCTATGTACAGTGTTATCCACGAAGCCGGTCATGCCACTTATGAGCTGAACATCGCGGATGAAATCGCCCGTTCCCCTCTCGGGACCGGCGTCAGCATGGGCGTGCATGAATCCCAGTCCCGTTTCTATGAAAACATCATCGGCCGGAGCGAGCCGTTCATTGAATCCATCTTCCCAAAACTGAAGGAACTGTTCCCCGCACAGCTGGAAGGCGTCACCCCGCATATGTTCTACCTTGCCGTCAACAAGGCGGAACCGTCCCTGATCCGCACGGAAGCGGACGAACTGACCTATGCGCTCCATGTCATGGTCCGTTATGAGCTGGAAAAGAAGCTGTTTGACGGGTCTTTGAAAGCCTGCGACCTTCCGGAGGCATGGAATAAACTGTACCGTGAGTATCTCGGCGTCGAAGTTCCGGACGATACACACGGCGTATTGCAGGATTCCCACTGGTCCGGCGGCAGTTTCGGTTACTTCCCCTCTTATGCCATCGGAAGCGCTTACGGCGCGCAGCTTCTGGCTAAAATGGAACAGGAGCTGGACATCTGGGCATTCGTTAAAGAAGGAAATCTGCAGCCGATCATGGACTGGCTGACAGAACGGATCTATCGGTACGGCTGCCGTCTTGACCCGAAAGATCTGATGGAACAGGCTTTCGGCGCTCCGTTTGATCCTTCCTACTATACGAAGTATCTGACAGCAAAATTCTCCGGACTGTATCATCTTTCCTGAGAGCGCTGAAAGAGGGAATCGGCTTATGCGGTATATAGAGTACGGTGCAGGGAACTCCGAAACGATCCTGCTTCTGCACGGCGGAGGATTATCCTGGTGGAATTACCGGGAGGAAGCGCAGGATCTTCAGTCGGATTATCATGTCATTTTGCCGATTCTGGATGGTCACGCGGGAAGTGACCGTCCGTTTACCACCATCGAAGACAACACCGCGGAAATCATTGCGTTCATTGATGAACACCTTGGCGGAAACGTTCTGCTGATCGGAGGATTGTCTCTCGGAGGACAGGTGCTTTTGGAAATGCTCTCACAGAGGAAAGATCTCTGCCGCTTCGCAATCGTGGAAAGTGCGGCAGTCCTTCCTTCCAGAATCACAAACGCTCTGATCGGTCCGGCGTTCGGCAGCAGCTACGGACTCATCCGAAACAGATCCTTTGCAATGATGCAGTTCCAATCTCTCCATATGCAGCCATCCCTGTTTGAGGATTATTATCGCGATACCTGCGCAATCAAAAAGAGTGATATGATTGCATTCATGAAGGCAAACACTTCATATTCCCTTAAGCCGTCTCTTTCCGAAACAAGCGCATTGCTCCACCTCTATGCGGGAGCGAAGGAAACCGGTCAGATTCTACGTTCTTTGGACGCGATTGCCGGGGCTGTTCCAAACAGCAGAAAAAACTTGATTCCGGGCTTATATCACGGTGAATTCTCCATCAATCATCCCGGCGAATATGTGCAGACAATCAGGAATCTTCTGAAGGAAGCATAAGTATTCTCCAAAAATTCAACGCTGATGCCCTACGGCTATCCTTTCCTGTGGACAGCCGAAAGCAGACAGTGAAACAGATGGCACCGGCTTTTCAGTCATCCAGCTCAAAAGCTCCTCTTCATATGAGGAGCTTTTTTGCAATCGTTAGATGTGATGTCATTTCTGCAGCGCCTGCGCGTTTCAAAAGGGCGAACAGATTTTCCCAGAATTTTCTACCGAAAGTTGAATTTTCTCAATTTTCTCGTTATTTACGAATCGTTTTTCCTGTATTATCATGTAATCACGGGCCGTAAGAATAAGAAACAACAAAGGAGTATATGATGGACACTTTGAAAATTGGACAGTATATCCAGCATTTGCGGAAAACTGCGGGAATGACGCAGAAAGAACTGGCAGAGAAGCTGAACATTTCTTTTCAGGCCGTCTCAAAATGGGAAAACGGCGATACACTTCCCGATACCGGTATTCTTCTCGATTTGTGCGATATCCTGAATACAACAGCAGATAAGCTGCTCAACGGAGGAAGTCTCGCGGCAACCGAGCGCAGACTTATGAGGCTCGAGGATGTTATAACCGGCTTTCAGTATATAGAAAGCATAGGAAAGCTTTTTGGTGAAGACTGTACTTTTTTCGTAGGCATGATCGAGGGAATCAACGAAAAAATGAATATTGACCTTTTGACCTACCTAAAGGATCCTATGACCCGAGAAGTCATGTATGCGGAGGTGCTGATCCAAGGAATCCTTTCGGGACGTACCGTGGATCTGGACGAAATTGAGGCAAACTTCCATAACGAAAAGATGGTGAAAGTAATTCGACGCTATCTTGACAAAGCAAACGGGAATCCCGAGACAACAGTATAGACTATCCGAGAAAACACCCCTCGCGCAAATCTGACGATTTGTACGAGGGGCATGTTTTGCTCTCAATTATTGCAGCATTCGTTTTTCTATTAAGCCATTCTCACAAACGTCAACCTAATGATATCTCGGCAAACCGGAATCTACACGTATGCTTGTGATATATACTTCTCGACGACGGAACGTATTGGTGGAGAGATTTCGGAAAGAACTATTTCACTGACTGAAAAAAACCGTAAATCTTCCATTTCGCCGTCTTGAGATTTCGGTTCACCATGCCATTTCCTGCAAACATAGACGATTTCGAAGTTTGAAACTTCGTCTCCATTTGGGTAGATATAATGAGCTTCCGGTCCCGAATTCACGCAAAAGAATTCAAGTTCTTCTGCGACCAGCCCCATCTCTTCAAACAATTCTCTTTTGGCGCACTCTTCGACATATTCATCAATTTCAATTGCACCACCTGAATATCCCCACATGTGATTATCCGAACGTTTCCCCAGCAAAACACGTCCGCTTTCATCAACACAAATGATGCTGGCGGCGCACTGAATAATCGTTTTGTGTCCAACCAACTTGCGCATTTCTGCCATATATCCTGTCATACTTTTACCTCATCAAACTCCGAATGGTTTTCTCAATGAAGCGGCGGCAGACTGTGAATGTCATAATTATCATAATAAATATCGAAAGCTGTTTCGATGTCTCCGAACAACTCTATGAGCGCTCCGGCCTGGAACATGGCCGAGAGTGACCCGGAAGGGGCTTTCCAGGCGGCGTTGGAAATCACTTCAAGTTTTTCATTGCCCGGCGCATTTGCCCTGAGAATTGATTCGGCTTTGAAAAGCAGTTCTCCGGTCGCGATGTGGTAATCGCTCGACACGATCGCAAGTTTCTTTACGGACGGATAGAGAGACGTCAGGATGTCATAGGTGAAGATGGCATTCTGGGCGGTTGTGATGGAATTGTCTTCCACGATGACACGGTTCTTCTCAACGCCCTGCCCGATCAGCCACTTTGCCATTTCACCGGCTTCCGAAGCGGATTCGTTCTCGGAAGCAGTTCCGCCTCCCGTGCAGACAATATATGCGCTCGGATACTTCTTCGCACTTTCCAGAGCAACGGTAAGGCGTTCGATCAGTTCCTGCCTCATTGTTCCGTCGGGATTCAGCTGAAAACCGAGGACAACGATGCAAAGTTCGTCCGTATCCGGGAGACCGTCCGGCAGGATATCATAGTGGAGCGGCCGGCCGAGTTCATCAGAACTCCACAAATCCATGATTTCCTTCCACCGTGATCCTATGCCCTCATCTGCATCCGACAGATCCTTCAAAAGCTGACCGATCCTGTCTTTTGCTTCAGAACCGTAAGTGCCGTAATCCACCGCGATCTCCTCGACGATATTCTCCAAGGCCTTGGGGTCATCGGAAGATTTGTCGTCTCCTTTTCCGCACCCGATAAGAGAAAAAACGGCGCAAAATGCCAGAATGTATGCAATGATTCGCTTCATGCTCTCCTCCTTTGACTCCTCAGTAACGATTCGCGTTTCTATCATAAGAATGACTGGCCAAAACCGGTATCACCCATATGCATCTGCAATTCCGAATGCATCAAATTTTTCCAGTTTCCGATAAATAGTGATTTATCTATGTGTTACCCTTTGATCCACGGCAAACAGTTGTTTGTTTTCTCTTCTATAATATTTAGATAACTGAATCACGATTATAATCTGTTATATCGCTGCCTATCTTTTCATACAGGCTTTGAACGTTTATCTCTCTGTTTTTGATTGCTAAGAGTTCTTCGTTCGTTGCGCCAATGAATTCCACAAATTCAACTCTGCCATTGGGGGTCTCAATTGTGTTTAATTCTGTATCGGGAATTGTTATAAACCCTGTTAGCTTAGATTTTTGTTTTGCATCAATCCCTTCAGTTTGCCCTGTATATATCATTTGATTTGCCAGAAACAACGTTCCGTTGGAAAAAGTAATTTTAGCAATCGTCTGTAATATGTTCCAAACACAACTTATTTCCTTCTCCAAATCATCATAAGTGTCTTTTTTCAGTTTATAAGTGAATTCCATTCCATATCCGCTCCACTCGGGATCTTCACTTACTTTGTCGTATAATTCAGACAAACCATATGTCACAAAATGCCAATAATCTCCTCCGTCATATACATCCATTCCATCAAGCGGATCAGGACCGCCTAAATACCATGGATGAACGGTACCATAGTGCTTAGGCTCTTTCTGATTTGGATATCTTCTTAAGCATTCAGCAGTTATCGCATCCCAACCGACAGCACTGACCGCATCATCATCCGGCACTTCAATTTCAATTGCTTTTCTTCCGTCTTCTGCAGTTGTTTCTTTTCTTTTATTATTATCTAATGTATCCATAATGATTTCCTTTCGATGATTACCAAAACAATCCTTTCTTTCGTTTGTAAAATGGTTCTCCTCTGGCTGCACTTTGACCAAATGTATCCGCAAAGGGAATCATATCAATCGGCAATCCACTATGATTATGCATGTTAGCTACCTTAGCGATTGACGAAAACGCTGCATTCATATCGCCTTTAAAATCGACAATCAGCAAAAAGCTCTTCTCATTTTCCCTGATCATCAGCTTTAACCAGATTGAAATGATACTCTTATTTGTCTTTGCGTATGCTTTAATCGCTTCAACCATTTCTGTCGGATAATCTGCCGGATCGCCAATTTTTACGGCTGTGTCTTTCTCAACTACGTTTTCTGAATAACCTTTCGTTACAATATCCTTATGTTTTTTCATGTGATTGACATTTTCGGGCGAAATCACATATTTATCACTGAATGGGTTTATTACAATGCCTGCTTTGCCTTTCGTGATAGCGGCCATATCATCAAAAGAAAGAATGAATGTATTAACCTTGGTATTATCATACTCTCCGCTCTTTCCGATCTCTTTCCAATCTGTATATACTGCCAGATAATCTCTGTCGTTTGAATCTTTCATCATTACAAAAAAGATATGTGTTCCTTCTTTGAATACAACAGTATTATCGCCTTTTTTCTCAATCTTATCTTCGTCAAGATCAACTATCGCAAGCAAATGAGAATTCATCGCGAGTTCTTCGGCTATTTTCTCCTGCAGATCCTGACGGTTTGTATCATTACAATTCTTGAATTCGTTAAGCAAGGCGCTAAGTTTAGGATTTTCCACCGGCTTTTTTACATCGATATTCATAAAAAAACTCCCTGCGTTAATTCTGCAAATTCCGATTCGCTGCAATCTCATGTTATCATTATATCGAACAGAAAGCAACGAAAAAGCACAGCTGCTTTTGAAACAGGCCGTGCTTTGCAACCGCTGCTTTTTGTGCTCTTTCAGATGTTCCTGATATCTTTATTAAAAATCATCAGAACTGCTGTTACGGTAAAGCCCGCCGCGCAAATGATCAGAAGCCATAGGATTCCAAGGCCTTGCAGCACAGCTCCGGCAATTACGGAAGCAATCGGAACCAAGCCCTGGGAAAGCACGCTGATGAAACTGGATACCTTGCTCAGCATTTTCTCATCCACAACGCGCATCAGGACGGTATTGAGAGGAATATTAATGAAAACCAGCACAAAGCCCATGAGAAAACACCCGAGGCAGAACAGGAGCAGGAATGCATTGAGGGAAACTTTTCCGCTTACCAGGATTCCATAGGAAGCTGTCAATGCAATAATGATTGCCGCCATCCCGCAGATTCTGCGTACGATCAGATGACCGACTTTTTCCCGCGGCTTTCCTCCGCTGATCAGAATCGACGCCAGAAGAGAACTGATTCCCATCAGCACGCTGAAGACTGACGACCACAGTTCCGGTGTCAGCAGCCGGTCAAACAGATAAGAAGGTGCCGGAGCGATGTCCGTTTTGATAAAATAGGGAATAAAATTGCCCCAGATCGGAGACGCAAAGAAGTTGATAAACAAAGCCGCCACCATCATGGCGAGGATCTCCTTCTTCTGTCTCAGATAGAAAAGTCCGTCCTTCATGTCCGACAGTGCAAGGCGGATGGTCAGTCTTTCTTCTGACGGTACATGTTCATACCGGATGAACATTTCCGAAACACCGGAAAGAACATAACAGATTCCGACAATGATAAACAGCAGATTGATCGGCAGCGCCGCATACAGAATTCCGGCAAGGACGACCCCGAAGATACTCTGCAGAGAGCTCCGGACAGAAAAATACGCGTTGCCCTGCTGAATCTGCTCCATCTCCACGATTTTCGGCAGGATCGCTCCGGCAGCCGGTGAAAAGACTCCGCTGACCGCGTTGCCTATGATTCCGGAAACGAACAGGATCGCAATGTGTGCACCGGGTTCCGGTAAAAGCATCATCATAACAGCTGCTGCGACAATAATCCCGCCTTTGAGATAGTCACAGAGGAACATGATCTTTCCTCTGTGATACCGGTCTCCTATTACCCCGCCCACCGGGGTGAACAGCAGCAGAACGATTCCGCAGATTGCCAGATACAAACCCTGCAGAAAGGCATTGTTTCCGCTGATCTCCAGGATATAGAAACTGACCGCAAAACTATACAGAACGCTTCCCATCTCCGAAACCAGCGCTCCGAAAAAAACGAGCCTGTAATTCCGGTTGGTAAAAACATTTTTTATTTTCAGATTCTCATCCATTGTCATAAATTCCCTTCATGAGGGCCCCCGTTTTTTCTGCTGCCCTTATGATACCATCTTGAGGCAAAAGAAGGAATCGACTCCTGCAAAAACTCTTCCTACCATCAGTTGTTTTTTCCGGTTGAATCCGGCAAAGCAACCGCTTTGAGCATCATTTTTCCGAAAGTGTGTTCAAAAGCCAGAAGAATCCCTTCACCGTTCTTTGCACCGGATCCTGAAAGTGTCCGCCCGGATTCCATTCCAGTGTGGTCAAAACGTCGCTCTTTTTCAGCAACTCTTCCTGACGGCGGACGCCGTCTCCGACCGCCGACAGAACCGGATGCTTTGTTTTCTCTTCCCTTTCCCCGAGGCTGAGATAGACCGCTTTCGCTCTGATTGGATTCGCTTCGGCATACGGGATCCATCCCGGATACCAGAGTGAGGGAGATACCGCGGCCACGCCTGTGAACAGATCGGTCTGATATGCTGCCCAGAGAGCGAAAAAACCGGCCAGGGAGTACCCTCCGATCAGGACATTTCTGTTCTGGAAAAAGGGATCCGCTTCTTTCCGGATCGTTTCCAGCGTCTGTTCCGCTCCTCCGGAAAAAGGTTCTTTTCCGTATACCGGCGGAGCCGGCCACGGAGACAGTTCCATGTTCCAGTCGTCGATCCGGTACAGGAGAAGGGAAAAAGGGATCTTCGCCTGATTGCTCAGCATCTGTTCGTAGAGGGGAGCGTCCTGCATTTCACGAAGGTCCATGGGCATCAGCAGTATATTCTCTGCGTCAGTGCTGCCGCAGACCAGTAATCTTTCTCCAATTTTTTCCATATGGTCTTCCCTGTCTGATCTTCGCTTCTTCCGTCAGAGAAGGTACGGAAGGAAGATCGGGATCCGCTGCTCCCAGTATGCTTCGCTGTGCATCGCGTCCGGTACAACCCGCGCATCCACATCCGCGCCGGCGCGCGTCAGCTTGCGCGCGGTAGCAAACAACGCGTCCAGGTCTCCTCTTTTTTTATCCGCCTCCCCTGTTCCGTAATCCAGATAGACCCGGGTCGGTTTTGAAAGCGGCTGTTTCTGAATCATTTCCCCGATGCGTTTCTGACCGTACCAGAGAACAGGCGACAGCGCGGCAGCGCGGGAGAACACCTGATTGTATGCGGTCACAGCGTACAGGGACATAATGCCGCCCATCGAGCTTCCGGCGATCAGGGTATGCTCCCGGTCCGGCAGCGTCCGGTAAGTGCGGTCGATCTCAGGCTTCAGTTCTTCGGTAATCCAGTCCATAGTGACCTTTCCGAGTCCCTGTATGGGACCGATCGGGCGGGGCGCTTTTTCATCCCACGGGGAATACTCCGAAATCCTTTTATATCCTTCCGGATTGCACTCGACTCCCACAACGATCAGCGGAAGACGGGTCTTTTCCAGATACTCCTTCATCCCCCAGCTCTTTCCATAGGTTGCGTGACTGTCATAGAAGACGTTATGACCGTCAAACATATAAAGAACGGGATACATCCGGTCGGAGAGGTTATATTCTTTGGGAAGATAGACATAGAGCCTTCTCGGCTTCTGCGTCGGAAGCTGCGGGATCTGGATCTTTCGGACAATGATCATGCGGATGTTTCCTCCTTCAGCAGTGTTTCTGCAAATTGTTAAAATATAGTATAGCACAGAGAAGATACACTGAAAAGCAGAAAGCAAACGGAATTCACGCCGCAGATTCCTGCCGCGGATACTTGCTGAAGCGGTGCCTGTATGATACAATCTGCTACATGAAACGAGTGATCCTAATGCTGTCCGCGCTGCTTTTTGTCTTTTCGGGCTGCACACAATCCCATATTCCGGAAGCGGAATCCGCTTCCGCCGCTGACCCGTCTGCACCGGTTTCGCAGGCGCCGGTTGTCGCGGTTGAAATTACCCTTGCCCCTTCGGAGCCTCCCGCGAGCGCGGTCCCTTCCCCGACGCCGACTCCCGTTCCGACGCCTGAACCGACTCCCGAGCCGACACCGACCCCCGTTCCGACCCCGACGCCCGATCCGTTCCGTCCCGAAAAAATGACTTTTCATCCTGAAAACGAGGCTTTCTGGTACGGTCCGTTGACCGACGCTTTAAAAGAGTACATCATCGGCTCCACATTCCCGGAAGACCCCAAAAAGTGCCCAGTCAAAATCACTGATTTAAGATATGTTTCTGTTTTGTACGTTGACTTTGACGGCATCGAGCATTCAGGTGCGCTGATCGTTCATAAGCGCGTGGTCGATGATGTTCTGAAGATCTTCTATAAACTATACAAGGCATCCTACCCGCTTGCTTCCGTCAATCTCCTGGATGACTACGGAGAAGCATTCGATGACAATATCTCCATGGCAGCCAACAACACTTCCGCGTTCTGCTGCCGGCCGGTCACCGGAACCAAGAAATTTTCCAAGCACGCCTATGGCGTTGCGATCGATATCAACCCCATGATGAATCCCTACATCCGTCCGGACGGAAGCATCGCTCCGGAAAATTCCAGACCGTATCTGGACCGGAAGCAAAAGCTTCCCGGCATGATCGATGAAAGCGATTACTGCTACAAGGTATTTACTTCCTACGGATGGAAATGGGGAGGACATTTCAAAGGGGAAACCGACTATCAGCATTTTTATAAAGTGCTCGACTGGTAGGCATCCGGGTTCTGTGACGAAACGCTCACAAAAGAGTCTGCTATGATTCTCATCTTTGACAAAAAATCCGGCGTATTTCGCCGGATTTTTTACGTGCTCAAAAGCAAAGCAAAAACTTACCTAATTTGAGGGAGGATTGTTCCCCGATTGTTCTTTTTTGAGATCGAATTGCGAAAAAGCGCGGGCAACCGCTTTTTTGCGCGGCTGTGAGATCTTAAGCGTCCCTTCATCCAGAATCGCATCGTATCCCCGAATGCTTTTGACAAATGCGAGATTCACAACATAGCAGCTGTTGATGCGGCAGAATCCCTTCTCTTCGAGCGGGGCGGCAGCATTGGTGAGAGACTGGAACTGGGAATAATCGCCCTGCAATGTATGGTAAATTACGTTATGTCCGACGGATTCCAGGTACCGGATCTTATCCGGAGCGATACGGATCTGCCCCATATCGGTTTTCAGAACGATCGCGTCGCCCCGGTTGATTTTCGACCGGAAAAGTTTTTTCATTTTCAGTGCAAAATCCGGATAGGAAACCGGTTTGACGATATAATTTGAGGCTTTGACCTCATATCCTTCGATGGCATACTGCGTCATGCTTGTCACAAACATCAGCAGCACATCTTCGTCCATTTCACGCAGACGGTATGCCGCCTCCATCCCGTTCATGTGCGGCATCTGAATGTCCATGATTACCAGATCATAGTCAGCGGTATATGGTTCTAAAAATGAGATCGGATTTGTAAAACGCACGATGGAGAACGCTTCGCCGTTCTCACGACCGAAACGTTCCAGATGCGAACTGAGACGTTCCGCATCCGCATCTCTGTCCTCGACTAAGGCAATCCGGATCATGCCGCTCCCTCCTTTTTCAGTTTTGCGTCCTTGGGAAACCGGATGGAAAGAAGGAAGATGTCTTCTTCCACCGTATATGTGACTGTTCCGCCGTACAAGCCCGCTACGTAGCGCATGCTTCGCATTCCGAGTCCATGATGGGCTTTATCCTTTTTCGTAGTTGCAAGAATCCCGTCCTTTACTTCCGGCTGCACCGCAAAGTAATTGGTCACCTCGATCAGAACGCCTTCTTTCTTTTCGGTCGTGAGACTCACGACCCGCCGTTCGGGATCGGACACCTGTCCTGCTGCTTCGATTGCGTTGCTGAGCGCATTGTTCATAAGCGAATAAAGATGCGTCCTTCCCATAAACGACAAAGCTTCCCCATCCGCCAGACAGGACAAGGAAATCCCTTTCTCCTGGCAGATCAGAGACTTTTCGTACAGCACGACATCCAGCGTATCGTTTCCGGTATGCGGGGTTTGATCGTAGATCTCTATCGTCCGTGACAAAGACGCGATCTCCTCACTGGAAAGGCGGCCTTCGAAGTTGGCCAGCTGATGTTTGAGATCATGGCACTTCATGTTGATAAAATCCATGTTGTCTTTGATCGAATCGAACTGCTTGCGTTCCTGAGTGATCACATTCTCCATCAGATTCAGTTCCGAACGATACTGATTCTGCGTCAGAATACCGCTTCGGAAAAACAGGATCAATAATCCGATTCCTACAAGCAGAACCGTATTAATGCGATACAATATCAGCGATTCCGTTTCAAATTCACGAATCAGACAACTTGCGACAGCAAGCACAGTTGTGGATGCAAAGGAAAGGACCGTAATGCTGCGAGCCGAAATACGATCATGGGCAGTTGCGTCCTTGCGTCCGAAGATCCAGTATAACAGGAAGCAGATTGCAAACGTGATTGCATACTGAATCAGAATATCTCGCCCCATGTTCGAGTCTGCAAACAGAGAATTCGTTTCCAGATCATTTTTTCCCAGCAGATTCAAAAGCAGCGTGAAAGACTTGGAAGCGCATTCCGTTGCCGCGACAGCTCCGCACCAACAAAGCATGATTCTGGAAAAAGACTCTTTGATTGCCACCATCAGATACGGTAAAATCAAAAAATACAGTGCTACACGGACCGTGTTGCGGACGGCGAAAGAATCATAGTCGGTACGAAGAACCGCGATTCCTGTAAATATGGCGATATAGAGAAATGTTCCGAACAGGGCACGTTGCCAGAGCCTTCCTCGCTTTTGAAGCGGGAGGGAAAACAGGGATGAAGAAAACACGAAAATCAGAAACGGGATTCCATTCAGGAATAATTGCAGTGTATATTTTCCATATAAGACTGACACCCATTCCAACATAAGCGCACCTCCATTAATACTAATTATTTTATACCAAAAACATCCATTCAGGCAACCGTGTTTTCTCTTCCTCTCTCTTTTTTCCAATAATAGTTTAATTTGTGTTGAAAAACTTGAGATTATGCAGTTTTCAACCTTTTTATCTTCATTTTAAATATACTGAAAGCAAGAAAAAATTGGGAGGAAGAAATCAATGAAATCACGTGTTTTATCCATCATTTCCATGATGCTTTGTCTGCTGTTTATCCTGACCGGCTGCGGCAGTTCTGCAGGGACCGAAGCCAAGACCGAGGCCGTGGCGGAACCCGCTGCAATCGACTGGGCACACTACAAAGAGTGGACCGCGACCGACTGGAATAAAGCCATTGCTTATCAGTTTACAGGTCACTGGGATATGGGCGATCCGCAGTATAATATCGTTTATGATTTTCTGATCAATCTGTACGAAGACGGCTCCGTCTGCGGCAAACAGGCAGGTTACGGCGGACGCGCATTCACATTCTACGGCTTCTGGACAGCTGAAGATACCGAGGACGGTAAGGAAATCACGCTGACCATGCGTAAGGAAACGCCGCTTGAGGGTGCCAGCACATATGACGATCTGCTGGATCATAAGTACACCTACACGCTGTATGAGGAAAGCGACGGCGGTTTCAGCTTTGCGTTCGACTTCGGCATTATCCCCGGAGAGTATATGCGCACTGTTGACATGGCCGGAAGCGCTTCCGTACAGTTCGATACACTGGATGCATTCATCGCATCCCTTCCGAAAGAATAAGCAAACGAACAGTAATAAGGGCCTATCCAATAGGCCCTTTTTCAAAAGAGTGTGAGGTAATCGAAAATGAAAAAAACTCCGAACAGAAAACTTCGGCTTTCCATCTGGTGCATCGTTGTCGTATTGCTCGTGCTGGCGAATGTCTTTGCGACGAGTTACGCCTTTACATGGGAACGCGCTTTGACAAGTTACTTCGGCACGATCGGCGGCAAGAAAGGCTCCGGCGTTGAAATTACGATGACCGAAGAAGAGCTGCTGGAAGCGCAGAAAGCACTGGAGCTCGAAATCGTTTCCGAAGGAACCGTTCTTCTGAAAAACGATGAAAACGTGCTGCCGCTTCAAAAGGGTAATAAAGTTTCCGTTTTCGGCCAGACCGCGCAGATCTGGATGACCAAGGAAAAGATCACCGGAACGAAAGATACCGTGTTTCTCGAGAGCCTGCAGGACGCAGGACTTGAGATCAACACTGAGCTTCGGAAGTTCTATAAGCAGTCGAAGCACACCGCGTGGGGCATCGGCGCGAACCTCGGCAACGGCGGAATCGCCGGCACCTGGGCTATCGATGAAGTTCCGATCAGTGAATACACGGATACCGTCAAGGCAAGTTACAAAGATTATAGCGACGCGGCGATTGTCGTCCTGTCCCGCGGTGGCAGCGAAGGCGGAGATCTTCCCCGTCACATGGGCCGTTTCGGCGGCGATGATGCCAAAGGCTATCTGGAACTGACGGCGGAAGAGCGCGATCTTCTGACAGAAGTAACCGCCAACTTCAGTAAAGTCATTGTTGTTCTGCATACAACCAACGCGATGCAGATGGATTTCATGAACGATTACGACATTGATGCGGTCCTGTGGGTATCCGGTACCGGCAAAGACGGCGTACAGGTGCTCGGTAAACTGCTGACCGGTGAAATCAATCCTTCCGGCAGAAATGTCGATACCTATGTATACGACAATTTCTCCGCTCCGGCGATGCAGAACTTCTCCGATTTCCGCTTCACGAAAAACGGTGAACTGATTGACAGCACCACAAGCGGCGTCGGCGGAACCTACAGTTATATGAACTATGCCGAAGGAATTTATGTCGGCTACAAGTATTATGAAACACGCTACGAGGACGCTGTTCTCGGACAGGGCAACGCGGGTGATTATAACTATGATAGCACTGTGTTCGCGCCGTTCGGCTTTGGGCTTTCCTACACTGCCTTTGACTGGAGTGACTTTACCGCCTCCGACCCGGATGAAAACGGCAATATCTCTGTTTCCGTCAAGGTAACCAACAGCGGATTGATCGCCGGCAAAGATGTTGTCGAGCTGTACTACCAGGCACCGTATACCCGGTACGATATCGATAACCGCGTGGAAAAGTCAAGCGTAAACCTCGCGGATTTTGCAAAGACGAAGCTGCTTGCCCCGGGTGAAAGCGAAGCCCTGACCCTGACTCTGAACGTCAGCGACATGAAGAGCTACGATTCGTTCGGCAACGGAACCTATATTCTCGAAGCCGGTGATTATTATCTGACGCTGGCCAAGGATGCGCACAGCGCAGTCAACAATATCCTTGCCGCAAAGGGCGCTGCGGTTGACGGAGATGCTGCTCTTGTCGCCACCCATACCGAAAAGGAAACCAGACTTTTAGATACTGCTGTGACCGGTGAAAAGATTGAGAACCTATTCGATCATGCTTATCTTTCCGATGCGGTCTATCTCTCCCGTTCCGACTGGAGCGTTATGGAAAACGACGGACTGCGGTATGCGGCCGATACCATGTCGGGCAAGAGTGAAACGACTGACGCAAACGGAACGGTTTACACGCATGAGATTCCTGAGAATGTCTATCAGGGACTGCTTTCCGAAGGCTGGGATGCCGCAGGTGCGCCAATCGGACGGGATGACGCTTCCTGGAGCGCGGTCACTTACGGCGCCAAGAACGGACTGACGCTTGCAGATGTCGCGGGACTTGACTACAACGATGAACAGTGGGATAAGCTTCTGGACCAGCTTCCCCAGAATGAAACAGCAGCTCTTGCCGGTCAGGCCGGCTGGGGCAGCGGAGCGGTTGATTCTGTCGGCAAACCCGAAACGCACTTCCTGGACGGCCCGCAGGGCATGATCGACTACGTTTCCGGCGGTGAAGGATACCAGTTTACCGACGAAAACCTGCTTGGCGCAACCTGGAACAAAGAACTGGCATATGAATTCGGACGCCTTGTCTCGACCGAGTTCGCGATGAAAGGCGCGGTGCACTGGTGGGCGCCTGCCGTCAACATTCACCGCACGGCTTATTCTGCCCGCAACTTTGAATACTATTCCGAAGACGGTGTGATGAGCGGCCTCATGGCAACAGAAACCGTTAAGGCAGCAAAAACCAACGGCGTACAGCCTACCCTGAAGCACTTCGCGTTCAACGATCAGGATACCAACCGCGGCGCGAATGGCCGTCTCGGCACGTACGCGACAGAACAGTGCCTGCGCGAGATCTACCTCAAGGCATTTGAACTTCCGGTCGTAAACGGAAAAGCATCAAGCATCATGAGCTCCATGGGCCGTACAGGCTACCGTATCTGCCCGGGTGACTGGTCTCTCAATACAGGCGTGCTGCGTAATGAATGGGGCTTCACAGGCGGCATTATCACCGACGCGCAGTCCCTGAATGAAAAGGAAGCGGAACAGGCAATCGCCGCGGGATGCGATATGGTCTGCTCCATGGCTCAGACATCTTACAATGCGGAAACGCTTTCTTCCAAAGGCGGACAGGCCGGTCTCCGAGCCGCTGCGAAGAATCAGCTGTACCTCGCCGCGAACAGCATCGCCGTCGGCATGGGTGGCAGTGCAGGATTCCCGGTCTGGAAACTGCTGCTCGGTGCACTCTATCTGATGGAACTGATCTTCGTCGCATATGGAACGATGGAAGTCCTGCTCGGATGTTATCCCGAACAAAAGAAACTGTCCAAACGTACTGTATGGATCATCCGTATCGTCGTATGGGCAATCGCAGCTGCGCTTCTCGGATACCTGATTTTCATGCTGATCACCGAATGGGGTCCGGCATTGGCATTCGCGCTCCAGACAGCCGTATAACTCAGTCTCCTCCCTCAGCCGGACGGCATTCCAACAAAGGAAATGCCGCCCGGCTTTTTCTCTTTCGGGGCAAATACCATTCCATCCCGCATAAAAGAAAAAGCCGCATCAGCGGCAGAGCAGAATACTATTTGTTTTTCGTCCTTCACAGTACCATGACCGGATCCCCGGGCTGAACGGTTCCGTCCTGTTCAACGATCGCGAAAATGCCGTCCCTCGGCATCACGCAGTCTCCGACCGCCCTTCGGATCGCGCAGTCCGCATGACATTCCTTGCCGATCTGCGTCACACGCAGTACTGCTCCACCGACCTGAAGCCTCGTTCCGACCGGGAGCGATTTCAGTTCTATCCCTTCCGTCAGAATATTCTCCGCAAACGCGCCGGCAGGAAGCGACAGCAGAGGATCCTGCTTCCCGGTCTCTTTTTCTCTGAGTTTTTCGCGCATCGGTTCAATGCTCTCCGTAGCCAGAAGGCTGACCTGTCTGTGCCAGTCGCCCGCGTGAGCGTCTCCTTCAATGCCGTGCTTTGTCCGGAGGACGATTTCAGAAACCGGATGCTTGATGGTCCCCTTTTTTTCACTGATGCAGACTGCTAAGACTTTTCCCATGGTCTTCCTGTTTTCCATCCTGTCTTTATTTTCGTTTCATGATCGAATCATATGCCCGGTCGTCCGGTATCGAAGCATACCGGTCAAACCCGTACATCAGATCCTCCTTTTTATGTGCATCGCTGCTGAGAAGGAAGATCCCTCCTTTTTCTATGATCCGGCTGCATAGCGCGCTTCCCGGATACGGAGAAGTCCGGTATCCTCTTGACATCGCACCGGTATTGATCTCAAACGGTTTCCCGCAGGGGATCAGTGCGTCAATGCACTTTTCCGCCGCTTCCAGATACCCCGGGTCAGTTTCATCGAAAAAGCGGTTTCCCTCGTTGAATTTGGTCACCAGATCCAGATGCCCGATCAGATCCGCTCCTGTCACTTCCAGAACAGAGGAAGTCTCCTCAAAGTATGCCCGCGCCAGTCCGATCCAGTCTCCTCCGAAATGGTCCTCAGCAATCCTTCCAAGCACTTCCGCGCTGTGATCGACCGGATAATAGTTCTCACAGATCTTCAGATAATGCACCGATCCGATCAGATAATCAAACCCTTCCGGTCCCGTGTCCGAATAAAGATCCTGTTCCAGGCCTGCAAAGATCCGGATCTTCTCCCCGTATGTTTTTTTCAGCCGCTTCATCTGCCCGAGAAACTCTCTGATTCCTTCCGGACTTGCGCAGTAGCTTTCATCAAAAGCCGTATGGCTGTGGATACAGACGCCTACCGCCTCCATTCCTTTTGCGATCGCGCTCAGGATCATTTCCTCCGGCGTATCTTTTCCGTCGCAGAAGCAGGTATGCATATGCAGATCGATCTTTCTCATGAGGTCATTTTCTCCTGTTTGATCTTATGATCGATCACGTGACGTCCGGCAAGTTCCTTAAGAATATCCTTCACTTCAATCCCCGCCTCGGCCATCAGGACAAGGACATGATATGCCAGGTCCGCGATTTCGTAAACCGTTTCCTTCCGGTCCTGCGCTTTTGCCGCGATGATCACTTCCGTGCTTTCCTCGCCGACTTTTTTCAGGATCTTGTCCAGCCCCTTCTGGAACAGATAGGTCGTATACGATCCCTCTTTCGGATCGGTTTTTCTTCCCTTGATGAGCTCCATCAGCGCTTCCATTGAAAACGCGCCGTTCGACTCAGATTCAAAGACAGGATACTCAAAGCAGCTTTCCGTCCCGAGATGACATGCCGGACCGTCCGGGATCACGGAGATCAGAAGCGTATCCCTGTCGCAGTCCGTTGTGATCGAAACGATATGCTGGTAGTTTCCGCTGGTCTCTCCTTTGAGCCACAGCTCATTGCGGGACCGGCTATAGAAGCAGCAGAGTTCCTTCTCCATGGAGATCTTCAGGCTTTCCCTGTTCATGTACGCGACCATCAGCACACGCTTCGTCACTGCGTCGGTTACCACCGCCGGGATCAGGCCTTTGCTGTCAAATTTCAGTTCTTCCGGTTGAATCATCGTGTCTTTCCCCTCTTTCAAATCCTTGCCGGGATGCCTTCCATTTGCATCCTTTTTTTCAAATCACCGATTTTAACTTCTCCGAAATGAAACACGGAAGCCGCCAACCCCGCGTCAACATCCGGAACCTTTTTGAACAGATCGATGAAGTCCTCTGCTTTTCCCGCGCCGCCGGATGCGATCACGGGCACCCGCACGGCATCGCAGACCTGCTGCAGCAGTTCCGTGTCAAATCCCTGCTTCACGCCGTCGGTATCCATCGAGTTGACGACGATCTCGCCCGCGCCGTTTTTCACGCCTTCTCTGATCCAGCCGATGGCCTCGATCCCGGTATCGACCCTGCCTCCCTTGGCAAAGACCCGGAAGGTATGGTCCACACGCTTGATATCCACCGACAGCACGACGCACTGGCTTCCGTAGCGCAGAGCGGCGGTTTTGATCAGAGACGGGTCTTTGATTGCCCCGGAGTTGACGCTGACCTTATCGGCGCCGCATTTTAAAACCCGGTCAAAGTCGTCCGTGCTGTTGATTCCTCCGCCCACGGTCAGGGGAATGAATACTCTCTCCGCCGTCCGTGTCAGCACTTCGGTAAAGAGAGCACGTCCCTCGGCGGATGCGGTGATGTCATAGAAGACAAGCTCATCCGCGCCGGCCCCGCTGTAATACTCCGCGAGCGCTGCAGGATCCGCTACATCCCTCAGCCCTTTGAAATTGATTCCTTTCACCACTCTGCCGTTTTTCACATCCAGACAGGGGATGATCCGTTTTGTAATCATTTCGCAGCCTCAATTGCTTCTTTCAGATCCAGTTTTCCGCTGTACAGCGCTTTCCCGATGATCGCGCCTTCCACGCCGAGCTCCTTCAGACGGAAAACATCCATCAGATCAGTGACCCCTCCGGAGGCGATCAGTTCGATCCCGTACCGTTCCCGGATATGCCGGTAGAGCGAGAGCGAAGTTCCTTCCATCGCTCCATCCTTGGAAATGTCCGTACAGATCACGGTCCTGATCTTCCAGTTCACCATTTTCTCAAAGAAATCATCCATGGAAATGCCGGAACTTTCCGTCCAGCCTTTGATCGCGACTTCTCCGTTCCTCAGATCCGCGCCGACTGCGATCGCGTCCCCGAACCGCTCGACCAAACTCTTTAACAGAGCTTCGTCCTCCACAGCGGCCGTTCCCAAAATGACCCGGTCGCATCCGGCATTCAGATACGCTTCCGCCGTCTGAAAACTCCGGATTCCTCCTCCGATCTCCACGAACATATGTTTTCTGCCGCTCAGATCCGCAAGGGTATTCACCGTTTCGACAATCTTCATCACCGTCCCGAAATTCGGTGTTGTTCCATCTTTTGCTCCGTTTAAATCCACCAGATGCAGATGATCCGCTCCGGCTTCGAAAAAGGATGCCGCTACTTCCTGCGGCTGGGTGCTGTAAACGGTCACGTCTTCATACCGGCCCTGCAGCAGCCGGACCGCCTGACCGTTATATAAATCAATTGCAGGATAAATGATCATCGGATTTCCTCCGCAAAATTCTTCAGTATTTTCAATCCGGTCTCACCGCTTTTTTCCGGATGGAACTGGCATCCGTACACGTTGGCTCTTCCGGCCGCGGCGGTCAGAAATGCTCCGTACTCCGTTTCAGCGATGACATCCGTGGAATTCATTGCGCTGTAGGAATGCACGAAGTAAACATAACTTCCCTCCGGGATTCCGTAAAACAGCGGGCTCTCTTTGACAAACCGCAGGCCGTTCCACCCGATCTGCGGAATCTTCAGTTCCTTCGGGATCACTTCCCCGATCGAACGTACCTTTCCGGACAGCAGGGAAAGGCCTTCGTACTCTCCGTCCTCAAAGCTTTTTTCGAACAGCATCTGCATCCCGAGACAGATCCCGAGGAGCGGTTTTCCTTTTTCCGCCTCTTCTTTGACCAGCCCGAACAATCCGGTCCTCTTCAGTTTATCGGCCGCGTCGCGGAACGCTCCGACCCCCGGAAGCACCAGCTTGTCCGCATTTTTCAAAACCTTTGGATCACTGCTGACCACGGCGAAAGATCCGACCGCCGCAAAAGAGCTTTTCAGGGAAAACAGATTTCCGACCCCGTAGTCCACGATCGCGATCATTTCAGGCTTCCTTTCGTGGAAGGAATCTCATCTGGATAATCCGGATCCACCTTCACCGCTTCTTTGAGGCTTCTCGCGAACGACTTAAAGCAGCCCTCGATGATGTGATGCGAATTCTCCCCGTCCAGCTGGCGGATGTGCAGCGTGCAGGCGCAGTTCCGGACAAATCCCAGGAAAAACTCTTTCACAAGCTCGGTATCAAAGGTTCCGACTTTTTGGGTCGGAATGTCCAGTCCGTAGCTTAAGTGCGCCCTTCCGGAAAGATCCACGGCGGTCAGGATCAGCGCTTCATCCATCGGAAGGATCGTGCTGCCGTAGCGCGTGATGCCTTCTTTGGTTCCGAGCGCCGTGGCAAAAGCCTGCCCGAGCGCAATGCCGATGTCTTCCGTAGTGTGATGGTCATCCACAAAAGTATCCCCCTTGCAGGTCAGGGCAAGGTCGAATCTTCCGTGATGCGCAAACAGCGTCAGCATGTGGTCCAGAAATCCGACGCCGGTGCAGATGTCCGCCTTCCCGGTTCCTTCCAGAGTCAGGCTCAGGTTGATCGCCGTTTCCTTTGTTGTACGATTGATATCCGCGGTTCTCATTTTGTTTCCTCCAGGATTTCTCTGATCTTTGTGAGCAGTTCCTTCATCTGCTCCTTGGTTCCGATCGTGATACGGCTGTAGTCTTTGATCTTCTCCAGACGGAAGTGCCGGACCAGGACGCCCTTCTCTTTCAGTTTCTCATACAGCGTTCCGCTAGGCAGAGCAGGATGTGACGCGAACACAAAGTTCGCTTTCGAATCCGTCACCGTAAACCCGAGCGCTTTCAGTTCCTGTTTCAGGTCTTCCCGGTTTTTCACGATCTCTTCGCAGTTCCGCTTCGTATACGCTTCATCCTCCAGCGCCCCGATTCCCGCAGCCAGCGTCATGCTGTTCACGTTATACGGATTGGAGGAGTAGCGCAGCATCTCGATATCTTGGATCAGTTCCCTGTCCCCCGCGACAAAACCGAGACGTCCTCCTGCCAGGGATCTGGACTTGGAGAATGTTCCGGTGATCAGCAGGTTCGGGTACCGGCGGATCAGGGAGACGGCGCTGTCGTTTCCGAAATCCACATACGCTTCGTCAATCACGACCACCTGATGCGGGTTTGCCTCCGCGATGGAAGCGATCGCATCCAGCGGAAGCAGAAGTCCTGTCAGCGCGTTGGGATTCGCGATCACGACAGTCGCGCTGTCGCTCATATAGTCCTCCGGATCGATGGAAAAATCTTCCTTTACCGGGATCTCCCGGTACGGGATCTGCATTCTTTCCGCGAACACCGGATAAAAGCCGTAAGTGATGTCCGGAAATACGGCAGGTCTTTGGGGATCGCAGTAAGCGGAAAAGGCAAAATAGAGTCCTTCATCCGATCCGTTGGTCACGGTCACTTCTGAAACATCCAGTCCGAAGTGATCTGCAAGCGCTTCCCGCATCTTCAGACAGGTCGGGTCCGAATACAGGTTCAGTCCCTTCGCTGCCTCCGCCGCGTACTGCACAGCTTTGGGAGAAGGCGCAAACGGAGACTCGTTCGTATTCAGTTTCAGATACTTTCTGTCTCTCGGCTGCTCGCCGGGGACGTAAGGTTTCAAGGCTGCGTACTGCCGGGACAGATATACGCTCATGACAGTTCTCCTTTCCGGATCAGCGCGCTTCTCGCATGTGCGGACAGTCCTTCTTTCTCCGCAAAGTACGCCACATCTTCGGCAATGTTCAAAAACGCCTCTTTGGAAAAATAGGTGTACTGGATCTTCTTGACAAAGTCATCCACGGACAGCGGACTTGAGAACCGTGCCGTTCCCCCGGTCGGGAGCGTATGATTGGGACCCGCCATGTAGTCTCCGAATGCTTCCGGGCAGTTTCTTCCCAGAAAAACGGAGCCTGCATTTCTGACAGCGTCCAAATAGTCAAACGGATTATCCAGACAGAGTTCCAGATGTTCCGGCGCGATCCGGTTCGAGATTCCGATCGCCGTTTCGATCGAATCCGTCACGATAATCTTTCCGTTTTTGTCAACGGATACCCTTGCGATCGCTTCGCGAGGAAGCGTTTTCAGCTGCCGTTCCAGTTCTTCCTGCACCGCGTTTGCCAGCGCTTCCGATTCCGTTACCAAGACTGCGCTCGCGTTTTTATCGTGCTCCGCCTGGGACAGCAGATCGGCGGCGACATAGGCCGGATTGCTTTTTCCGTCCGCCACGATCAGGATCTCGGACGGGCCGGCGATCATATCGATCCCCGCCTGACCGTAAATCTGCCGTTTTGCTTCGGCGACATACGCGTTTCCGGGGCCGACGATCTTATCCGCCCGGCCGATCGTTTCCGTCCCGTAAGCCAGCGCCGCGATTGCCTGTGCTCCGCCTACCTTATACACGGCGTCCACTCCGGCGATCTTTGCCGCAAGCAGGATCACGGGATTGACCTTCCCGTCTTTCTGAGGAGGCGTGACCATGACCAGCTCTCCGACTCCGGCGATCTTTGCCGGGATCGAGTCCATCAGCACGGTCGACGGATATGCCGCGGTACCGCCGGGTACATACAGTCCGACGCGACTGAGCGGAACCACCTTCTGCCCGGTCACGACGCCCTTTTTTTCATTCAGCAGGAAACCGCTCCGTTTCTGTTCCTTATGGAATGCCGTGATGGCCAGTGCGGCTTTTTGCAGGACTTCCTTCATCCTTGCGTCCGCTTTTGCTTCTGCTTCCGCGAATTCCTCATCCGTGACCCGGATCGAACTGAGCCTGACACCGTCGAACCGCTCTGTATACTCCAGCAGCGCGGCGTCTTTCCTCTCCTTTACCTCCGCTATGATCCCGGCTACCGTACCGGATACATCCGGCAGCGCCTCGTTTCTTGCAAAAATCTCTTCCTCGGGGATTTCCCCGCACCGGTAGATCGTAATCATTTCCGTTCCTCCGTCTGCCTGCGCAGCTGTTCGGTCAGTTCTTCGATTTTCGTCCGTTTGAACCGGAACGCCGCCCGGTTCGCGATCAGCCTGGCGCTGATGGGTGCCACCGTATCGAAAACTTTCAGATGGTTCTCTCTTAATGTCGTTCCGGTCTCGACGATGTCCACGATCACGTCGGACAGTCCCAGTACCGGCGCCAGTTCGATCGATCCGCTCAGCCGGATCACATCGATCTTCCGGCCTTTTTTTCCATAATAATCGCGTGCGGTTTTCGGAAACTTGGTCGCGACCTTCAGTGCCCTGGAGCAGTCATCCGCAAAATTCTCCTTTGCCGCGACCGCCATGCGGCAGATCCCGGTCTTCAGGTCCAGCAGTTCATAGACATCCGGCTCATATTCCATCAGAATATCCGATCCGCAGACCCCGATATCCGCCGCGCCCCGTTCCACGTACATCGGAACGTCCGACGGCTTGACCAGAAAATACCGGACGCCGCATTCCGGGCTTTCAAACACCAGCTGTCTTCCTTCTTTTTCGATTTCGTCATTGGGATAGCCCGCGCGGGCAAACATCCGGTAGACTTTATCTCCAAGCCGCCCTTTCGGGAGGGCGACGCTGATCCATTCACTCATGACAGATTCCTCTTTCTACGGGAGGCGATCCAGATAGACCGCAAACCCCGCCGCGTTCGCTTTCATGCCCATGCTCCGCATCAGGCCGTCATACTGTCCTCCGGAAAGCACGCTCTCCGGAACTCCTTCTAAAAAGCCTTTGAATACGATCCCGTTGTAGTAACGCGTATCGCCCGGAATGGAAAAATCCAGTTCCGTCGCGTATCCTGCTTTTTCCAGTGCGGAAAGCGTCTGTTCCAGCCGGCGGAACGCTTTCAGCGCTTCGGCTTTGTCTTCTGTTCCGTTCTCTTCCTGCTGTTCCAGAAGAACCTTCAGAATGCCGAGCGCTTTTTCATTATCCTGCGGAAGGTCGATCAGCGCGATCAGCATGTTTTCGTCCTTTTCGCCTGCATTCGCCGCCTGTGCCGCCGCCTTCATTCCGTCTCTGCTTCTTCTCTGCAGCGCCGTAAGATATGCTTTCTCCGTCTCTGTTTTCACGGATGCGTCCGTGGATCCGGAAGCTCTTCCGATCAGGAACGAAAGGATCGTCAGTTCCGACAAGGAAAGAACATAATCGGGAGAAAGCTGCTGAAGGCTCTTTGCCGCAAGCGTCAGAACTTCCTCCAGACAAGCTTCATCCACCCGTCCGATGCACTCGATCCCGGTCTGATCGATCTCCCGGAAAACGCCGTCCGCATCCATCCGGTATACGCTTTCGTTGTAGCAGAACTTCTCCACTCCATCCTGCAGATCCCTGCTGTTCAGGATCACCGACAGCGTTACGTCCGGTTTCAGAGCTTTCAGTTTTCCGTTCCCGTCCGTGAAGGTGATCAGCCGGTCTGATACCAGAAATCCGCTGTTTCTTCCGTACAGATCGTAATCCTCAAAGATATCCATTTTATACCGCTGATAGCCGTATTCCAGATACAGGCTCCTCAGCTCAAAGATGATGCGCTCCGTTTTGTCCAGCGCATTCAGAATCCGGTTCATGCTTCCTCCTCCGGGGCTTTCGCATCTTCCTTCAGTTTTTCCAGAACCATATCATATCCGCCGGTCCCGTAGTTCAGCGCCCTGCTGACACGGCTGATCGTGGCTGTGCTGATTCCGATCTCGGATGCGATGTTCAGATAGTTCTCACCGTTTTTCAGCATTTTTGCCGCGCTGAGTCTCTGTGCCATATCCTGCAGTTCCTTGATCGTGCAGAGGTCTGTCAAAAAGGCCTCCATCTCATCCTCGTTCTCAATCATTGTGATTGCCCGGTACAGGTTTGCAAGAGATTCTTTTATCTGTTCCCTGCTCATGTCTCTTTCGATCCCGAAGGATCATCCTTTCTTCAGCATTCCGATTTTTGAATACTTCATCATGCTAACACATTAGCATGCTAAAGTCAACGCTGTTTTCCTATATTTTACGGCAAAAAACAGCCATGGAAGCGTGTTCTGCCTCCATGGCCTGAAAAATATCTGATCTGATCCTGCTATTTTCCAAGAACGATCCGGTAAAGAAGCTCTACGCAGGCATCTTCGCCGATCGCTTCGGTATTGACCGAAATATCATAGTTTTCGGATGCGCCCCATGTTCTCCCTGTGAAATGCTCATAATTGACGCGGCGCTTACCGTCCTTATCGTCCAGCCGCTTGAAAGGAGTCTGTTCCGATTCGCCGTACAGTCTTACGATGCGCTCAGCACGGTACTCCTTCGGCGCGTGGATAAACGCGTTGAGAACGTCATCCCGTTCCCGCAGAATGTAATCCGCGCATCTTCCGACGATCACGCAGTTTCCTTTTTCCGCGATGTCCAGGATCACTTTTCTCTGCATCGTGTAAAGATAATCGGCAGCGGACATGCCGTTCATCACGCCTGCGGTCCCTGTCGTGGTAAACAGGTAGGACAGGCGGCTGCGGCTTTGCGCGTATTCTCCTTTTTCCTCTATATAATCGGGCGCAAAGCCGGTCGCCAGGGAAACCTGTTTGACCAGTTCCTTGTCGTAATAGGTAAATCCCAGACGCTCGGCCAGTTTCTTGCCGATACTTCTTCCGCCGCTCCCGAACTGGCGGCTGATCGTCACAATCGAATACTTCACAGTTTTTCGCTCCTCCATATCCGGTATCTGTCTTTTATCTTTATTATTATATTCTTTTTTGGCTGTGTGCGCAAGCGTTTAAGCCCAAATTATTTTACACTGTTTTGACAATTCTTGACACGGTTTTCCGCTTTTCCTATAATACTATCAGAAACTGTTTTTCAAAGGAGGTTAACTCTTTGAATCCGAAATACAAGTCTCTTTTCACACCCTGGAAGATCGGTAATGTGGAGATCAAAAACCGGATCGTCCTGCTTCCGATGGGCGGAACATCCCTCTTCGGCTGGATGGAACCGAATCATTTTGACAAGGAAGCCGCAGCCTTTTTCATGGAACGCGCAAAAAACAATGTCGGCCTTATCATCCCGGGGATCGCCCCGCTGAAAGACCCGATTCTGGGACGCTGGCTCTGGCAGAATCCGGGCATGTTCCGCGAGCTGAAATCATATATGACCGAATTTCACAAAACCGGCGCGAAACTGTTTGTGCAGCTGACCGCGGGATTCGGTCGTTCCTTTGCGATCACCGACTCGCTTGTCCTGCTGCTGAAAAACAAACTGCTCGGAACGCTCGCAAAGCCATTCGTTGACGCTTCCTATCTTTGCGCTTCCCCGAGTGAACTTCCTTCCCGCTGGGCGGACGGCATCCAATGCCGGGCTCTGACCGTTCCCGAGATTGAGGACATTATCTCCGCCTTTGCGAAGACCGCAAAGCTGTGCAAAGAAGCAGGGGTCGACGGAGTCGAGATCCACGCGGTCCATGAAGGGTATCTTCTTGACCAGTTCACTTACGGGTATACGAATCACCGTACGGACGAATGGGGCGGTTCCTTTGAAAACCGTTACCGGCTCCCGGTCCGGATCGTAAAAGAGATCAAAGCAGTCTGTGGAAACGACTTCCCCGTCTCGCTCCGCTATTCCGTTGTCTCCAAGACGAAAGATTTCCAAAGGGGCGCTCTTCCGGGAGAATCATATACGGAAGTCGGCCGGGACATGGAGGAAAGTGAAAAAGCGGTCCGCTATCTGGAGGAAGCCGGATACGATATGCTCAACTGTGACAACGGAACATATGATGCCTGGTACTGGGCGCATCCCCCGGCCTATATGCCAAAGGCCTGCAATCTGGAAGATGTCGCGCATATCCGTCCGCTGGTTCATATTCCCGTGGTTTGCGCGGGACGCATGGATCCCAAAACCGGAGCGGAAGCCATTGAAAAAGGGCAAATCGATGCCGTTGGCATGGCAAGACAATTTTTAGTCGATCCCGAATGGATCACGAAGTTGTTAAAGGGAAAAGAAGAAGAGATCATGCCCTGTATCTGCTGCCACAACGGATGTTTCAACATGGCACATTATCAGGGAGTCGCTAACGATCAGTCGCTTGCCGATACCTCCGGAATGGCGCGCTGCGCTCTGAACCCGCGTACCATGCAATCCAAAAAGTACCGGATCCGTCCCGCTGCCGCTCCAAAGAAGATCGCAGTCATCGGTGGCGGAATCGGCGGAATGGAAACTGCGCGGATCGCCGCGCTGCGGGGACATAACGTTACCCTGTACGAGAAGAGCGACCGGCTCGGCGGCGTTTTCATCGCGGCCGCGGCGCCTTCTTTCAAGGAAAACGACCGCGCCCTGATCGAATGGTACCGCAGGCAGATCGAGTCGCTTCCCATCGAGGTGCATCTGAACACGGAAGTATCGGATCTGTCGTCAATCCAGGCGGACGCCTTCGTGATCGCGACCGGCGCCATCCCCCGGCGCATTCCCGTTCCCGGAATCGAGAAGGCGATCGAAGCCTGCGACTATCTGAACGGCACCCGGTCCGTCGGCGAGAACGTAATCGTCATCGGCGGAGGGCTGACCGGATGTGAAATCGCGTACGATCTGTATCTGAAAGGGAAGAAGCCCGTAATTGTCGAGATGAAAAACGATCTGATCGCCGCAAAAGGGGTCTGCCTCGCGAACTCCAGCTATTTAAGGGATTTCTTTGAAACGAACCAGGTGCCCGTTTATCTGGAAACCACCGTGAAAGAGATCACGGATACCGGCGTGAGCGTATACGCAAAGCGGGAAGACCGTACGTTCTCCCTCGAAGGAGACAGCGTGATCCTGTCGGCAGGATACGATCCCGCTCCTCTCGTGAAAAAAGGCGGAAACATCCATGTTGTCGGCGATGCAGACCGGGTCGGGAACCTCAGGACCGTTATCTGGAAAGCCTGGGACATCGCCATGAAACTGTAATCAAAAAACAGAATCTTTCCAAAAACGGAACAGCCGCCCGAAAAGGGCGGCTGCTGTTTTGATTCTGAGATCAATTATTTGCGGTACTGTTCCGGAATCTCAATGGCATTTGCGCTCGGAACGCCGGAAACGTTCTCGGTCTTCGTGAAGAACTTCTGATACAGTTTGTCAAAGATCGATTCTTTCTTGCCGCTTTCCTTGATCGGATGCACGTATTCTGCGGGAACCTGATCAATGGTCTGCCAGGTCGCCATCGCTTCCTCCATGGACATGCCGCCCTGGACAGCCGCCTTACGGACTGCGTTGACCGCCTGGACTTCCTGCATCTTTCTGCCGGACAGCGAGTAGCGCGTCATGCAGAAGATCGTAACCAGCCAGGAAGCCATCGGCAGCAGGCAGAAGCAGATGATTGCGGAGAGCTTCATGCCCGGCATGTAGGGAGTTCCTTCCGCCGGAAGAGCGTTGAGTCCCGGTACCAGGAAGACGATGAAGATCTGCAGAAGCAGCGTCTGCAGGGACGAGATCAGCTTGTCCACCAGGCTGAACACGGTTCCCATGATGCCCGGAACATAGTTGCCGGAACGGTAGGTCTCATAGTCGGTGCAGTCGGCAACCATCGGGATCGTCAGGTTGTCGCAGCAGTTAAACGCGCCGTAGCCGCAGCCATAGAAGACGATGAACAGAATCGTATACAGGTTGATCGTGATGCGGAAACCGCCGTCGGTCGTGTAGAGGGAAAGCCAGGTGGCGGGATTCTCATGATTGTACAGGCACAGCAGGATCAGAACGCCGATATAGAACAGGAACGCGAATGCCGTAAACTGCGCCACGCCTCGCTTCTGGCCTTTCTGTCCCGCGGTTTTGCTTCCCCAGAGGAAGAAGATTCCCATGAAGATGAAGCACAGTGCGTAGAACGGAATGAACAGTCCGTTATAGTCGCCCATCAGACAGCCGTAGACCAGGAATGCCACGGTCCCGGAGGTCGCGACGGTGGAAGCAAGCTTGTTGAGACCGGCGGAAAGCACCAGCCAGCGGATCTCCTTGTTTCCCTTCAGAATGCCGATATAATCCTTGAACTTCGCGGGCTTTTCGGAAACGCCCCAGAATTCGGGACGGTCCTTTTCGGAGATGGCCGCAACCGCAAGAGCGGTATAAATACCGGAAAGGATGATAACGAACGGAACCATGATGTTATAGAACTGCGGGCCGTATGCCGCGCCGCGCAGCATGGTCTCTTCCCCGTTCACGATATAGGTAATGGTTCCCTTTGCGCAGATGGCTTCGTTGGTAAGAACGCCGCCCGCCATGACGTTGATCAGAACGATCGAACCGATCATGCCGATCATGTTCCAGATAACGAACTGGCTGCGCTGTTTGGGGTCATTGGTCAGACAAGTCTGGCCGGCCTTGGTGCAGGCGCACTGAGCGGTGTAACCGATAACGTAAACAACATAGCTCACAATGTAGACGACCCAGCGGAGCCAGCCGACGGAATCGGGAAGTCCGCGGAAAACCACCATCATCAGGATCAGGGACAGCGCCAAAAGGCAGTTGCCGATGATCATGAACGGGCGGAATTTACCGATTTTGGTAGCGGTACGGTCCATAAGGCCGCCGCAGATCGGGTCGGTAATACCGTCAAAGATCCTCATCAGAGGAGCAAACAAAGAGTTGAACGTGCTGATCGCCAGAACGACCGCCGCGCTCGCGACTGCTCCGCCCAGAGCGGCTGCCGTTGAGCCGGACAGATACATGATCGCATAATACGTAAAGTAGGTGTAGAACGCAAAGTAGACGTTGGTTGCCGCGTTATTAAACGGGAACAGCGCGATCTGCCACTGCTTTGCGCGGTTGACTGCATGATTGGTTTCCATGATTCCCTGTTTTCCCCCTTATTCTTGATTGGTCCAGTTCGCGCCCTTGTCGCCTGCCTCTTTTAAGGTGTAGGCAGGATTTGCTTTGCTGACCTTGCGGAAAGAAGCGGTATCGCTGCACTCCCCGCCGGCCGCTTTGATTTCGAGATTGGCGCTCATCGGGACTGTAAAAGTAAATACATGACTGCCGTACTTCGTTTCGAACTTATCGCCGTTGACATATAGAGTGATCTGGTTCTGGTTAGAATAAACCTTCACCGCAATCTTGTCCTCCGTGCGCTCGACAAAGCGCTTGGAGCAGATGTGGACGAACGGTTCATCCGACCACCAGGCTTTATACAGATAGAAACTGTCTTTCTTTGTCTTGCGGTCAAACGTGACAAGTCCTTTATGATTCATGCCGGGTTCGCCGCCCTGATTGCGGGCGTCGGCCGCGAAATCGAACATGTTCCAGACATGCGTAGCCCACATGTAAGGATTGCGCTCGAAGCATTTCAGCATATACTCATGATATTTTGCCTGATATTCCTCGGTGTGATCTCCTCTTCTCGGATGAGAGGAATGCAGGTTCGGCATGCCTTCGCATCCGTACTCGGAATAGCCCAGGCAGCGGTCCGGATAGACCATATGGAAGAAACGCATCCAGACATCATTCAGCCACATGCCCGGAACATACCAGCCAAGATACAGGTTCCACGAAACCGTATCGGTGATATGCGCGACTTTATTGAACGGTCCGCACATTGCGTAGCAGGCAAGCGTCGTAAAGCGCGTCGGATCCATTTTATGGCAGAGATCGTTGAGCACGCGGTGATTGTCCAGCATATCCGCCTTATCCTTTGTGCTGATTGTGATTTCGTTTGATACACCCCAGCAGACGATCGACGGATGATTGTAATTCTGCGTGATCAGTTCTTTCATCTGGCTGATCGTATTTTCTCTGCCGTTAGGCATATGCTCGGAAATATAGGGAATCTCCGCCCAGACGACCATGCCGCGTTCATCGCACAGATCATAGAAATACTGCGCGTGCTGATAGTGCGCGAGACGGATCGTATTCGCGCCGATGTCGCAGATGATATCCATATCCTCTTTATGCATTTCATTGGTGATTGCATTGCCGAGGCCTTTCCGGTCCTGATGACGTGATACGCCGCGTAGGGGATAACTTTTTCCGTTGAGATAGAATCCCGTTTTGGGATGATAATGGAAATCACGCACGCCGAAACGGACGGATACCTCATCCGCGGCCTCTCCGTTTTCCGTCAGAACGGCTTTCGCGGTATACAGATACGGATCCTTGCGTCCGTTCCAGAGATGAACCTTTTCAATCGACAGGGTAATGTCGTTTCCTGCCCCGGAAGCGACTTCCTTCCCATCTGCGTCCAGAAGAACGACCTTCGGCTCTCCGGATGTAAACCATGTCCGTACGCGGACGCTTCCCTTCTGATATCCTTCAACAGGTTTTGCTTCCACCTGGATTCCGTTTCCTCCGTAATAATCCAGATCGAAATGAGATTTGCTGACGATCAGAAGCTGTACTTCGCGGTAAATACCGCCGTAGAACGTAAAGTCCGCTTTCTGAGGATAAACCCGGTCATTGACACTGTTGTCGACATAAACGGTAAGGCTGTTCTCCTCCTGTAAAAGAGCTGTGACGTCTTTCCGGAAGGTCGAATATCCGCCGTCATGCGTGCAGACTTCCGATCCGTTCAGAAGAACGCGGGCGGAAGAATTCACGCCGTCAAACTGAAGATAAACGCACTGCTTTTCCGGATCAAACGCAGGACGCGCAAATGTCTTTTCATATTTGCACTCTCCGCGCTTATAATCGTTGCCTCCGTCCTGTCCGTCAACTGCATTCCAGGTATGGGGAAGATTGACCGAAACCGGTTTACCGTCAAAGCCGGTAAAGCACCAGTTGTTCATAAGGTTGATCGCTGCTCGCATAACTGTCTCCATCCTTTTATTCTGATTTTACAATACCATATTCCGGCGAAGAACTACAATCAAAACCGCATAAACTCAACTTTTTACAGCGTAATCTGTGTATGCTGTCTTTCTTCCCGGAATCAATCACAAGGAGCCGCACTGATCGGGCGGCTCCTTGTCTGTTTATCTGTATTATGCTTTTTCTTTGACAGACTTGGTGAATGCTCCGATGATCAGCGCAACGTTTGCGATCACAAGCGCGACAGCGCAGACAACGATCGCGTAGAACACGCTCCAGCCGGTCATGTTCTGTGAGTTATAGGAGAACAGACCTGCGATCATCAGGATGCGCTCGAGGATCATCGCGCCGATGACTGCCGAGAACAGAGCGATTGCTCCGACAACAGCTGCGGTGCTGATGAAATCATGGTTTCCGAACTTCGTGGGAGACCAGATTGCCACAAGCGCGAGCAGGATTCCGCCGATTGCCATTACGGTAACGAGACCGGCACTTTTCAGAGCATAAGCGGAGGAGATACTGTTGGACACGATCAGCGCGATCAGTCCTACGATCCCCGCGACGGCTGCAAACAGGTTCAGCCAGGAGCCGATACGGAAGTTTTTCATATTAGTTTTCCTCCTTCTTCTTGTTCAGTTTGGCAACGACATAGAGAATGGCGAACAGAACGCCCAGGGCACCGAAGCCCCATTCCGCTGCCTGATAAGCGGTTCTCCATGCGACGGGCAGCTTCTCAACGCGGGTGGAAGCGTCATAGCGGTTCATCAGGTTCGACTGGCTCATTGCGAACAGGATCTTGTGCACGGATGCCTTGATTGCTTCCTGTGCCTTGAGGTCGCCGTCAAAGACGTGAGCGTCGACGTTAGAGCCGTCGATCTGGCCTGCGAAGCGGCCGCCGTCGAGTGTCGTGTTGGTGTAGAAGCCGGACATGCCGCGTGTATCGTAGCAGGTCGTACCGGAAGTGATAACAGCACCGTAGATATCGAAGTCATCGTAGATATCGGTGACCGCGTAACCGCGGAAGCCCCATTCCTTCGCAAGAATGTTGGTCATCAGACCGACGGATGCGGTGCATTCGATGGGACCGATCTTCGAGAAGGAGACCATCAGACCGCGCATACCCTGATCAAACGAATCGGTATCGTACTTGGTCGCTTCAAAAGCATACTGATAAGCACGGAGCTCAACTTCACGGGCACGCTGCTCTGTCATGTAAGGAGCAACGCCGGAACGGTTGGTTTCCTGGTCATTGAACGCATAGTGCTTCGGAGCTGCGATCAGACCGTACTTCAGAGCGCCGATCGCGAATTCCATAGCGGTGACACCGGAGAGGATCGGATCCTCGGAATAGTATTCGCCGTTACGGCCGTTATAAGCATGACGGTGCGTGTTGAGACCGGGGCCCCAGAGGATCGGAATTCCTGCGAACAGAGACTCTTCACCGACGAATGCGCCGAGTCTGTAGCACAGATCCGGATTGAAGGTCGAAGCAGTCAGCGGGCTGTTTCCGAACACTTCGGGATGCCACGTGCCGTTCGGATCTTCCACGGGGATCGCCCACGGAGCGGAAGTATCCTTGGACGCGTTCAGGGAAACGGCAACGCCGTTGCCTGCGTTCTCGGTCATATAGGTTTCAACGGTACCGATCGTCGATGCGCCGGGGATCGACGGACCGCCGTAGGTAGCCAGATACATGGCTTCTTCCAGCGTCATGTTGTTGATGAGCTCTTCCCACTTCTCGCTGTTGTAGTCTTCGCCCCACATCTCATAGAACTTCGTGCCGTTTCCTTCTTCCCAAATGACGGAGGAAGTATCGTCGTTCTTAGCGATGGTGTAGTATTTGCCGTTCAGAAGATCGATGAATTCCTGATTGGTCAGGGTCATCTGATCATAGGTCTTCGGCCAGGTGCCTGCCCAGTCCGCACGGGAGAGGTAGGTGACTTCGCCGGGCTGATAATAGTTCCAGTCGGAATACGGCAGCTGGTTCGTGATCTTTTCACCGGTCTTGGACACGGAGAACGCTGTTCTGGAGAGGAAGCTCTCGTCGATATCTTTCTGATAGGCGAGATCTGCATTTCCCGCAACGTTCAGTCCCTGCTTGACCATTACATTGTTCAGCGCGTCATGAGCGCCATTGCCGACAGCAAAGTAATATGCGCCGGGATCCAGGATGTAACCGCCCTCGCCGTTGTTCAGAGAGCTGTCGTAGGAAGCGATGTATTCGAGGTCAACCTTGACCGCAACGGTCTCGGATTCACCGGGCTGCAGCAGCTTCGTCTTTTCATAGTTCAGAAGCTGGATCGCGCTCTTCTCAATCCCGCCGAGCGTATAAGGAGCCTGTCCGTAGATCTGGACCGGAGTCTTGCCAGCCACGCTGCCGGTATTGGTAACCTTTACATTAAAGGTTGCGTAAGCATTGACGGAACCGTTCTTGTTCTTCTGTACGTCGAAAACCGGATCTCCGTCAAATGCGAAATCAAAGGTCGTGTAGGAAAGGCCGTAGCCGAAACCGTAGGCAACTTCCTCGTCGTAGTTCCAGTCACCGGTCGATGCATAGGCACCGGTCTTGCTCTTGGCGTTGCCCTGTCCTACGACTGTATCGTAGTAACGGGTCTCATAGTAGCGATATCCGACATAGATGCCTTCTGCTTCCATGATATAGCGGCCGGTGTTTCCGCCGAATGTGCCGCCGCCACGAGTAATGAGTTCCGCAGCATTGGTATAACCGAAGTTGCCCATGTTCTGCATTGCGGGTGCGCTCATGTTCTTCGCCGCAAAAATGTCGAAGAGACCGCCGCTCGGGCTGACTTTGCCGCAGAGGATATCCGCTACGCCCAGCATGCCGTAGGCACCGGGTGCGCCGATCCACAGGATCGCGTCGATCTCGGGATCGTTCTTCAGTTCCGCGATTTCAACAGAAGCGGAGCTGTTAACCAGAACGATGACCTTATCGGATGCTTCCTTCGCAAGCGCGATTGCGTCACGCTCGTTCTGAGACAGTGCCAGAGGTTCATCCATGCCGAGTCCTTCGACAACGCCGCCGGGCAGATAGTCATGGGATTCACCGGATGCACGGGAGATCACAACGATCGCCGCGTCGCCGTACTGCTTGAAGCTGTCTTTGTAGTTGGCGTTGACTGCCGCGATGTCCGCAACGCTGGGCTCACGCGGATCAAATCTTTCCTCAGCGCCTTCATTGTACTCATGATGATAGGTTTCGAGGAGCTTTTCGTAAATGTCGATCATTGTCTGGTTCAGGTTGTATCCTGCGCCGTCAAAATCGAATTCGTCGCCTGTCCAGGCATTCATCGTCAGACCGATGGTGACTTCGCCTGTCTGCCAGTTTGTGGAAGCCGAGTCCGCGATCGTGTTGGCAAAATTGGTCTTGCTGTCACGCAGTGCCTGTTCGAGGTTGATGACAGGGCCCCATACTTTCACGCCGAATGCGCTTCCGAGAACAGGCTTATGAGAGCGGATGCCGAGCAGAGTTACGTTTGCGCCGGATGCCAGAGGAAGAACGTTGTTTTCATTCTTCAGCAGCACCGAGCCTTCGTATGCCTGCTCACGGTTCAGATCGATTGCTTTCTGGATCAGAGCATGCGAATTGCCTGTTCCATCTGCATTCAGTACTTCATCGGAAGGCTTGAACTTGTCATAGAGCGCTCCATCGGAAACGGTTCTTTCCGACTGGGTTCCCATATACGTGTCGATCGTCTGGGCGTTTGCTTCCAGCGCCTGTCCCGCGATCATCGAGAGTGCGAGGAGGAAGCACATTAAGCTTGTTAATCCTCGCCAAAGACCGGTTCTTTTCACTTCATTTCCTCCTTATTCTTCAGGGTACTCCCCTTTTTTACAAGATTAGAATACAATGTCAATAAAAGAAACGGCTGTTCCTAGAATGAACTGCCGTTTTTTTCGCACGAATTGTAAGAATAGTGAAAAATCAGAATGGATATGTTGCTAATGATTATGCCTGCATCAGATAAACGCTTAAGATGAACAGGTCTCCGTCGGTCTTCACCTGTAAATGTCCACCGTACTTTTCCGCGATGAGCTGCATGGACCGCACGCCGAAGCCATGGAATCCCTGCTCCTCTGCTTTGGACGTGACGGGAACGCCGTCCTCGATCTGCAGCGTGCCTGAAAAAAATTGGTCACGGTCACGTTGATCATCTCCCCGCGGCGCTCCGACAGGATATCGATCACCTTCTTTTCGGGATCGGACAGCTTCTGCACCGCTTCAACGGCATTGGACACCGCATTTCCGAACAGGGAATAAACATCCATGACATTCATGAAAGAAAAATCAGCGCCGTTGCCTGTATAAGTAAGAGTAATTCCCTGTTCCCCACACCGGAGACTGTTCTCTGTCAGCAGAACATCAAGCGCTTCGTTTCCGGTCCGGATCCGGCTTCCGTAAACACGTACCGCATCCTTGATCGAATCGACCTCCTCCTTGGGCAGGTTCATATTGCTCAGTTTGTGCTTCAAGTCATGATACTTGATGTTGATCGTGTCGATCGTTGCCTTGCTGAGCGCAAACTGTCTGCGGTCCTCCTGCCACAGAAGACGGATCGTATCATTCTCTTTCTTCAAAGAAACCGCTTTGGACAATACCAGTTGAACAACCAGCGCCATCAGGCAGGCTGTGATCGCGTACAGAGAAACCGTGACAGACCCGTCGTCCCCGAAATAGGTTGCGATTCTGGTCAGCCCGATGCAGATAAAGACAATGGCAAAAGACAGATAATGAAATCTTCGGTCGGTTTTTTTAATGCTTTGATTTTTCCAGGTGTACAGACCGATCGTCAGAAAGAACAGAAGATAGATCAACGGGAACAGGGCAAACTCGGCAAGTGTTCTCGCTTGAATCGATCCTGCTGATGCATTCTGCAAGAAGCCGTAATGCTGCGCGATTTTAACAATATGAAATGCGATATGCTCCACCGCATACCCCGCAACGCAGCAGGAGATCAGAACGGAAAAGGAAACCGAAAAGCACAGCGCCATTGCGCCGACTGTGATGAGAAACATCAGAAAGAACATCAGAAACTGGGCAAGCAGGCCGTCGGTATACTCGATCGGGAAAAAACCTCCGATCACAATACACAGTAAAAACAGGCCGGCATAGCGCAACGGAAACAAAGGCCTTTTTTCCGCCGGAAACAGAAAAATCAGCTCCGCAACAAGAATCTCGATCATGAAAGCTGCTTTTGCGAAATTGAAAGTCATACCTTGCCTCCCAGATAATCGGACATTGCGGTCAGGAAAGCTTTCTTCTGCGGGCGGGAAATGTCCAGTTTTGTATTGCCCATGGTCACTGTCTCCTTGGAAACGGCATCTACATAACGCATGTTTACAAGGCAGCTCCGGTTGATAAACGTAAAGGAACTGCGGTTGATCCGCGTGAACGCTTCTTTCAGAGTTGTATATTCGGTGATGTCACCGTCTGTTGTATGATACACCACATAATGTCCTGAAACATCGATCCAGCGAATCGACGAAATCCGTACGGAACGGGTCTCACCGTCGGTACGGACTGTAAAATAATCTTCGTTTTTCTGGGGAATGCGCGTGAGAGCGCGCTTCATTTTAATGGCAAAGGAATACTTGTTGATGGGTTTCAGTATGAAATCAAGGGCATCCACTTCATACCCCGATATCGCGTATTGCGCCATATTCGTAACAAAAATCAGAAGTACCGCAGAGTCTGCCGTTCTGAGCGCACGCGCGGTTTCCATGCCGTTCATACCCGGCATGTCGATGTCCATAAAAACAAGATCAAACGGGACCGGGCCGTCTATGCTTCCGAGAAACTCCAGTCCGCTTGGAAATTCATGCACATCAAAAGCAGCATCCGTTGTGCTTTCCACATACGAAAGACATGCGCGGATCCGCGCACGCTCCTCTGCACTGTCTTCTACGATTGCAACCGGAATCATTGATTTCTCCCCCTGATTGCATCATATCGCAAAACAAAAGGACTGTCAAACGAAAAACAACTATGTATCCGTATCCTGTCAGAACATCCGGTTGATAAACGCTGCTGAGAGGCGGATGCTTTTGAGCGGATCGCCATTGATATGATTGCGGTGGCTTTCCAGAACAACGGTATCCGTTCCGTTGGATTTGGCAATTTCTGTCCATTTCTCAAGCGGGAGATTCCCGTATCCGAGTTCCATGGAATCTTCTTTGATGATCGGCGTCATCGCCTTTCCTTTCAGTCTGGAACCCCGGTCATTGATATGCCAGGAGCGCATACGACTTCCCAACATTTCCATCCATTCGGAAACATTCGCTCCCCCGTCCGCAAACCAGTAACTGTCAAACTCAAAATTCAGAGCCCTGGGATCGGTATTCCGTATGAGAAAAGAGTAAGCCCGTTCCCCGTTATCCCTAAGGCGGACCAGTTCAACATTATGATTGTGATACAAAAAGGAGATACCCTCATTCGCCAGAATCCCGCCGCAGCGGTTCAGTTCTTCGCAAAACAGCCCAAGAGCAGATGGATCCGTATAATCGAATTGATACATCCCTGTCAGAATCACGCGGTCGGTCCCAAGTTCTTTTGCTTTACGGATCACCGCTTCCGGGGACTGTTTCAAAGTGTCCAGATCCTCATGAAGTCCCACGACCGAAAGCCGGGCGCTGCGTGTCAGAGCCGCCCAGTCGAAAGTGCCGCCTCTGCCTGCCGGCATTCCGGCAGCGGCGGTCAAAAGCCGTACAAAAACAGGCGTTTTCCGGATCATATACCCGTTCAGCTCGATCCCGTCATAGCCCGCAAAGGCAATCTGTTCCAGCACATGCACAGTCTGCTCTTCGCTTTTGATCACTTTTCCAAGCATCAACTGTTGAACTGCTTTTCTCATATGAATTCCCCTGTTTATATTTAAGGTTCAAATAGATGCAGGCAAATCTTTCTTCTCTGTTATCAGGCAAAACCAAACATCATTTCATTCCCGGTTCAGTATAATAGTAAAATACAGTCTCCTTTTCCGCCACAGATATCGCACAACCTTCCCTCTGGATGACGCAAGCTTTACCGAAAACAGAAAAGCATGGAGCCGCCGAAACGGGACGGCTCCATGCTGTCAGGAGGGGTAAGTAATCAGTTCTGTTTTGCCTTTTTCTTTGCAACGATTGCAAGGACCAGGAACAGTACGGTGAGAACACCGAAGAATGCGGTTGCGCCGTAAATTGCCAGCTGCCACCACGGAGTGATCGGAATGATCTCCGCGTTTCCGACGTTCATCGCGTGAGAATGCGTATAGTTATAGGCAATATTCTTTGCCGCTTTCTGTACCGCTGTTACGATTGCCGGATCATTGTCCAGACCGTCCAGAGAGGCCATGCCCATGCCGTAACCATCCCACAGATCCTGACCGGACAATACGCCATACCGGTAATCCATATATTTTGCATACACGGAGCAGTCGGTGATCGCGCCGCCTTCAAGGCCCCACTCATCACGGAGGATACCGGTCATGAGACCGTGGTTTGCGCCGCTCCAGGTAACGCCGAGACGGTTGAAGGAGCTCATAACGCTGCCGCCGCCATCCTTGACCGCGCCTTCAAAGCCTTCCAGGTACAGCTCGCGGATCGCCTGTTCGTTGGACCATGTCGCAATACCGTAACGGCCTTCTTCCTGATCGTTCAGAGCGAAGTGCTTGCAGTATACTACAACGCCCTTTGCTTTGATCGCGGCAACCTCGATTGCGGCGACCTCACCGGCCACCCAGCCGTCTTCGGAATAGTACTCGAAGTTACGGCCGGAATAAGGCGTGCGGTGGATGTTGGCGCCTGGTCCGTACAGTCCCGCGTAAACGGTTGCCGCACCCGGTTCGGTTGCATGGAGGAAGTCCTCGCCGATGCAGGAACCCATCTCATGAATCAGCTCACGGTTATAAGTAGCCGCCATAACGTCTTCAGAAGTATATGCCATTGCGCTCGCACCACCCATCAGGGAAGCTGTGAAGCCCTGCGGACCGTTCTCATCCAGGGTGCCGGGCAGACCGATTGACGGAGCAGCCTGCGTGATATGGAAGCCGTTATAGATAAGGTTTGTCATCTCATCGTACGGCATCTGGGAAATCAGCTGATCCCACTGAGCATCGTCGTACGCAATAGTGAACAGATCGTTTGCCTTCAGATTGCCTGAAACACCGACGGCCGGCATCGTTGCTCCTGCATAGTAAGCTGCCTTCAGTTTTTCAACGATAGCCTTATGACCTTCTTCGGTATCGATCAGTCCATCTGCCCACATCTCAGGAGTGATGGACAGGGTCTGTGTGGTCGGATAGGTTCCGATCCAGTCCTGACGGGACAGATAAGTCACCGTCTGGCCTCCGTTGCCGGCATACTTGTTCAGATCGGCATCGTCAAACAGATTGGTGATCGGTTTGCCGGTCTTGGAAGATACCGCATAAGTGGTCTTATCGAACGTGCTGTTTGTCCAAACCTTTGCAAGGTCCGCTTTGCCATCTACGGCAGCGCCCTTGGCGGCAAGGATGTTGTTGACTGCATCATGTGCATTCTTGCCAACTGTGAAGTAATAATCGCCATCTTCGAGAATATAAGTCTTGGCGTTATTCGCATCATAGGATGTCAGATCTTCTTTCTCAATCGAAATCTCGAAATGCTCAGTAGCGCCTGCAGCAATCATCTTCTTGTCAAAGCCGCAGATTTCGACAGCTGCTTTTTCAACAAGATTTGCTTTGTCATACTCAGTATACGGACTCTGGAAGTAAATCTGAACAGTGTGCTTGCCATCGACCGAACCGACATTCTTGACATCAACGTCTACCTTAATGGTTTCACCCTCATCAGCAATCGCGAAGTTGGAATACTCAAAGTCCGTGTAGGACAGGCCATAGCCGAACGGGAATGCAACACAGTCGTCATAGTTCCAATCACCGGAATTGCCCTGACCGAGGACGGAATCCTCATATCGAGTTTCAAAATAACGATACCCGACATAGATGCCTTCCTGATAGACAACATAATCACGGTTTGCTTTCGCTACGCCCGCATCGACATTGCTCTGGGCGCCTTCTACCTGATAGTCAGCGCCGTTTGCCCAGACATACGCTCCGAAGTTCTCCATCGCTGGAGTGGAATGATTGTCCTTTAAGAATGTATCGACGATGCGTCCGGACGGGTTGACGTTGCCTGCGAGGATATCCGCAACACCAAGGGATCCGGTCATGCCGACATCACCGATCCACAGGACGGCGTCAATGCCGTACTTGTCAACAAAGTCCAGCTGCAGTGCGTTCGAGCTGTTCAGCAGTACAACAATCTTTTTGAACACGCCGTCTTTTTTGAGCTGTTCAAGATTTTCGAACATCTCGACTTCTTCCTTGCAAAGGCGCAGATAATCGCCTTCGGTCATGTATTCCTTCAGCGATTCGAGACCGCTCGGAACATCAGCGCCCTCGCCGCCGGACCTTGCCAGCACGACAAGCGCAACGTCACCATAGTTCGCCCAGGTCTTCTTCAATGCATCGGAATACTTCTCCCACGGAACCTCGTTGATGCGGTACTGTCCCTGATTGCCGCCGGTGGTATCCGCATTGACACGCTTATAGCCTGCGCTTGCATAGAATTTCCACTGATCCATATTGATGCAATCCTCGCCGAATACTTGGATTAAAGCACCGCGAAGAGAAACCGCATCATCCGCATTCATGGATCCTGAACCAGTTCCGCCATACAGAAGGTTGTAGCTTGACTGTGAGAACGGAGTAAACTTGCTGTCCTTGGCAAGTGGGAGCGCATTGTCCCGGTTGACGAGCAGCGCTGCGCCTTCACCTTCGATCTGGCGGCAAAGCTCTGCCTCATAATCCACCAGTTCCTGCTGATCTTCATAGTCCGTCCAATAGTAGATCTCGGCGCCCTCATCGGCGACGATTTTCTGTGTCTGCGCTTTCAGAGCAGCGTTGATAACGGTTGAAAATCCCTGCGTAATCGGGATCGCCGCAATACAGATTGCAAGAAAAATGCCCATGACCGCAGTCAGGACAACCCAGATAGTACCTTTCTTTTTCTTCATGATTTCGGAATCCTCCTACATTTTTCTAATGATACTTTACTTGCTTTTCGCATGTTTTCCAACAGATACCACGTAACCTTTTTTCATGACAGCATAACCTTTTCAGCAGGGAAAAAGTATTGGTATCTGTTAAATTCCAAAGCATCAAAGAAGAAAGCGGTCTCTCCGCAAAAAGCAGAGAAACCGCGATCTGAAAATCGGTTATGCCATCAAATTACTGGGCTTCAGCAACATTGCTGCCATCCACCGTGAAGGTCTTTGCGAGGCCTGCGCCGCCCCATACCTGGGTGAAGCCTGCAGACAGTTCTTCGGGAGCGGTAACGGTCAGCGTTGCGCCATCCTCGGACAGCTCATACGTGAAGCCTTCTGCACTCATGCCGTATGCCGGAAGAGCGACTGTCATCGTTGTCTCGTCGACCGCATAGAACGCCTTGAGGCCATCGGTCCATGCACCTTTCAGAGCGGTCATCGTCTTGGTTTCATCATTCAGCAGCCATACATGCGGGACACCCTGGAAGATCTGCGCGCCGTACCCCTCAAGAGGAGCGTCAGCATTCTCGGTCAAAGCCACAGCATTGCCAATTTTCTCACACTTGAGATTCATGCTAACAGCAATATTCAGGACAGCCGTGCCGTCTGCATTCAGAGCAAGAGTTGGGTCGAACGTATATCCACCGAGATCAATCGTTGCGCCTACATACGGTGCATCTTCTGCGGGAGCTACCACTTCGGGTGCCGGCAGAGCAGAGACATCTGCGCAGACCAGCGTGCTGGTCATCATCTCGCCGTCACCGCGGTCGCGGGTATAATCGAAGGAAGCGCTGCTGCCTTCCGTCTTGACTTCAACATCCTCGCCATTCAGAGCGATTTTGACGCCGTCTGCATTGGACCATGTGCCTTCAACAGACTTCGCAAAGTTGACATAAATCGCCAGCGTACCATCCTCGAAGAGGTATGCAACTGCACCGTCTTCTGCCACAAATTCACCGACATGCTCCGGAGCATTGAATTCCATCTTGTATGCATCGATGAATGCGTCACCGTCAGCATAGGTCTTGGTTTCGCCGCCGGACAGTGTAACGGTACGGGTGTAACCGGCACCGACTACGATCGGGAAGTTGAGATCAAAGGACCATTCACCCGCGATTTCATTTGCATAGAACGTACCTGCATTGGACTCATTGCCCGCTTTGTCTACGCAAGCGACTTTGATCTGGAGGCTCGCGATGCCATCCTTTTCAACTGGTTTCCATGTGCCTGTCATGAAGTTGGCTTCATAGGTTGGATTCTCGGCTGCGGGAGCAGCATTGTAGTTGGCGAGTTTGTAACGGTCAATGACTACTGTACCGTCTGCATTCAGATTGCAGAGGAATGCGCCGTTGATCGTTGCCGCAAAGTCGCCGGTCTCTTCGTAAAGGCCAACAAACTGATAGGACTTGGTATCCGCTGCCGGTGTTTCATCCTTTGTTTCCGTCTTAGCGGGTTCGGAACCTGTATTCGCTGCAGGCTTGTTATCGGAAGCCGCGGGTGCGCTGCCGCTGCAGGCAACAAGCGCAAACACCATAACTGCAGCCAGAATGAGTGCAATGATTTTTTTCATGTTTTTCCTCCTGATGTTTATTTTGATAAAGTGTTATGCTCCATAAACGCAGCCGCTGTATGAACGACTGCCGCAATGGCAAAGATTACAGTGAAGGCAATTGCCAGTTTCGGGTCTCCTCCGAAGAAAGGCACCTTCGTCAATACGTCCGCAAGCGGATACGCGGTTTCCACCGCGTGCATTGCGAGCGCAATGCCGTAAGCTACGACCGAAAGAATCGGAACGAAGCGCAGCCGCAGCAGTTCACCGCCGATTGAGATCAATGAGCCGCCAAGCATGAGCAGAAAGACTGTCCATTTGAACACTCTGTCCCATTCACCCGTAACCGGGTCTGCCGTCAGTGAATAAGCAATCAGATACGCGACTGAACCGCCAAGCGCAATACATGCAGCGGCAATAGTCATCCAAAAGCCGAGTTTCCGGTTTTCAAAAATCCGCTTCATGTTACTTGCCCTCCTTCTTGCCTTTGAGCAGTGTGAACAGGAACATCGCCAGACATCCGAGTGTCAGAACGCCAACCCCGATGTTCAGTGCAATCAGCGCAGGCTGCCACCATGGTGTGTAGTTCGTGATCGGAACCTCCTTGGCAAGACCGTTGATGAGGTTCGAACGGCTCATGGAATAGAGATAATAATGTGCGACTTCACGGAGCTTACCCCAGATGAATCCGTCTTTTTCCTTGACGAGGAGCGCATTCGCTTCCGGCACACGACCCGGGTCATTGTTGAACTGGTTCGTTCCTGCACGAAGCGCATCTGCGGTTCCCATGTAGGAAGCGGAGTCCTTGGAGCTGTCGGTCATGTTGATGCCCGTGAATCCCCATTCACCACGTAGTACCGTTGTCATCGTCTCATAGTCGGACGCAGTCGGGATGCAGCCGATACGGTTGTATGCCGTCATTGTACCGAGGGAATGACCTTTAGACAAGCCGCCTTCGAAACCTTTCAGCGGGCCTTCACGATAGGTCTGTTCCGTCATGAATGTCGCAACGCCGTGACGGTTCGTTTCCTGATCGTTACCGCAGAAGTGCTTGAACATGCCCGCGAGACCCATCTTTGCCATTGCCGTATTCTGCAGTTCACCGCAGATATAAGACATGACCGGATCTTCCGAATAATATTCGAAGCTACGTCCGGAATACGGTGTGCGGTGGAGGTTTCCGCCCGGTGCATAAGTGTGGCGGAAGCCGAGCCAGAAGCTCTCCTCACCGAAGAAGGTTCCACGCTTTTCAATCTGTTCTTTATTGAAAGTGGATGCGCAGACCATCTCCGCATCAAACAGAACGCCGCCTGCCTGATAGCCGTCAGGACCGTCACCGCCCGCGTAAGCCGGGAAGTCGATCGATTCGATCGCGTCAAGCGCCATCTTGTCGCCGACGATCTGAGAAAGCTCGCCGACGGTCAGCTGGTCGATAAAGGTCTCCCACTGCGGGTCGTCGAATTCGACGTCCTTCATCTCGATGAACGAGATGCCGTTATCCTGCTTGAACTTGTAAACCGAGATATCCGGCGCGTCAGCAGGTTTCTTATACTGGAAGTTCTCCATCAGATCCTTGATCTCAGCGGTCGCTTCGATGTTCAGGACCGGTTCGGGGAACGTATTCCAGTCACCGCGGGTCATGTACGTGACAGTTCCCGGGATGAAGTAGTTCAGGTCGCGGTCTTCAAAGTGGTTATAGACCACTTCGCCCGTGTACGGGGAAACCGCCCAGGTCTTGTTGTCAAGTTCCGCAAGCGTGTCTTTATAGACTTTGCCTGCATCGCCCGCAACTTCATTGCCTTCCGCATCGAACATGCCGGTCACGCCTCTTGCTGCCAGCACATTGTTCAATGCGTCATGCGCGTCATTGCCGATCGCGAAGTAATAATCGCCTGCGTCAAAGACATAGCTGCCTTTCTTGCCCGGATCCGCACCGTTATCGGCATTGCTGTCGTAAGTAGCAAACATGTAATCGGAGAAGTTCAGCGTAACGGTATCGCTCTCGCCTTTTGCCAGGTCTTTCGTCTTCTCAAAGTCGACGAGCTGGATCGCGCTCTTTTCCGCCTGGCCCGCTTCCCACGGAAGCTGAACATACAGCTGTACGACATCCTTGCTCTTTCCGTCAAAGCCGCCTTCGTTGGTGACCTTGACTTCTGCCGTTACCTGATGCGCCGTCTTGTCCCAGTTCACGGAGACCAGTTCCTGCTTGAAGGAAGCGTAGCTCTTTCCTGCGCCGAACGTATAGACCATTTCATCAGCATAGTTCCACGCGCCGTCCTTGGAAGCGTAAACACCCTTCGAAGAATTCGCGTTGTTGACGCCGAGAACCTGGTCCTGGTAACGGGTCTCATAGTACTTATAGCCCTGATAGATGCCTTCGGCATACACCAGGTACTTGTTCTTGTAGAGACCGGTCAGATTCGTGAACGTGAAGTCACCGGCATTCTGCATCGCCGCAGAAGAAAGGGAATTTGCTGCATAGGTGATGACGTTGCGTCCGGAAGGATCCGCTTCGCCTTTGATCATCTTTGCCACTGCCGTGAAGCCGTAGTTTCCGGTATAGCCGACCCAGAGGATCGCGTCCACGCCGTAGTCTTTCAGTGCATCAAGTTCCATCGCGTAGCCGGAGTTCAGCACGACGATGATCTTTCCGAATCCCGCATTCTTGATCAGGTTCAGAGTGTCGATCTCTTCCTGGTGAAGCGCCAGCTCGGGAACCCCTGCGGGACCTTCCTGCCATTCGCCCTGCAGACCGTGGTTGAGGTCGCCCTCTTCTCCGCCGTAACGGGACATGACATAGATCGCCGCATCCTTGTACTGCGCGAAGCTGCTCTCAGTGCCCGCATATGCGGATGCTGAGATCTCGCCGATCAGACCGGTTTTGGTCCGGTTTCCGCCGGCGGCGGTGATCGCGTTGTAAACGGTCTCGTTGACCTTGATGCCTTCTTCCTTCAGAGCGTCATACAGGTTGATGCCCGTATTGGAAGGACCGCCGGAACCGCCGTGATAGACGGGATTCGCTGCGGCAAAGCCGAACAGTGTAACAGAAGCTGCCGGATCGATCGGCAAAGCGCTGTTTTCATTGCGGAGCAGCACGCTGCCTTCGATCTGGTCCCGGATCAGATAATCCTTCAGAGCAGCACGCATTTCGTCCTTGGAGGCGTACGCGGAACCGAAATAAGTCGTATCCTCGGTTGCTGCCTGAACCGGCGGCAATGTGCCGAGGTACAGGTTGACGTCGCCCTCACGATGGAACGCCAACCCCGCCCCGAAGCTTGTAAGGCAGAGAAGCAGTGCAAAGAAGCAGCACAGTCCCCGCCAAAGATTGGACTGTTTCATCATAATTCCACCCTACCAATTAGTTCTGGGAGAAACCGGTCTTCACACCAAAGGTGTAGAAATCAAGGGATGCTGTTTTCTCATTGACGGAGAGAGTAACTTCGTCAAACGCGTTTGCAGCCAGATAGTCTGCAGCAGTCTTGGGAGTGCCTTCGCCGATGACTTCGCCGGTGGTTCCGTCATACTCTTTCTCTGCGGTCGCTTTGCCCATCTTCTCGGTCCAGTTGTCGGTATCAAGCCAGTAGCTCTGGTCGAAGCTCTTGACAATGCGGGTCGGCTTTGCGAAGGTAACATCGGTCAGATCATCGTCCAACTCGTTCGCAACAGCGGTATAGGTGCCGAAGAACTTCGTGATCTGGTTGGTACGCTCGTTCTCAGTATGATCGTTGGTGCTTTCAGCCAGTTCAACAGCAGAGAACGTGGAATCGGTTACGATAACCATGTAAGTGCCGTTCTCATACAGAGTAACTTCGCTCTGTGCGAAGTTGTAAAGATAGAAATTGTAGGTCGGACGCATATTGTTGTAGTCCGCTTTTGCAGGGGAAAGGTAAACGCCCTTGATCTTGGATTCACCCTTCGATGCGTTTCCTGCGCCTGCACATGCTAAGATCATGATTGCAACCATGACAGCCGCCAATACCAGCATAAACTTCTTTTTCATTTTCTTACCCTCCTGTGCTTTTTTCGGGATTTTTCCCTTTAGCATTTTCTTTATACCCTAACAGTTTCTTTCATTCAATAAGTACCACGTAACCTTGCTCTTATACAGCGTAATCTTGCGGTTTTCTTGACATTTCTTTTACTGAATGATATCATGACCGAAAGAGGAGAAATCGGATGATAAGGATTGCAATTGTCGAGGATGAGAAGGAGCAGGCGGACCATCTGGAATCCTGTATCCGTCGATATTCAGAAGAACACGGAACCGGCACGCAGGTGACGGTTTATTCGAACGTCATCACTTTTCTGGAGCAGTATAAAGCATCCTTTGATATTGTATATATGGACATCATGATGCCCATGATGAACGGCATGGACGCGAGTCATCTCCTGCGTGAAAAGGACGACAAGGTAATGCTGATTTTCGTCACCAGCATGCGACAGTATGCGGTAAAAGGCTATGATGTCGCAGCTTCCGATTTTATCGTCAAGCCATTCTCCTACCCGGAATTCTCTTTAAAATTCACCCGTGCGCTTTCCAAGCTTCCCCAATCCAAGAACGATGATATCCTTCTGCGCACTGACGGCGGTTTTGTGCGTCTTCCCGCAGACCGGATCCGCTACGTTGAGGTGCGCGGTCATCATTGTGTTTATCACACCGATTCCAATACTTATCAGCAATATCAGACAATGAAAGCCGTGGAAGACGCTCTCCCGAAAGAGTTCTTTGCGCGCTGCAACAATTATCTTCTTGTCAATCTGGCTTTTGTTGAGAAAATTGACGGTCTGATGGTCCGCGTGGCGAGAGAAGAACTGCCGATCAGTCATCCGCGTAAGAAGTCTTTTACCGATGCTTTTGCGCAGTATGCGGGAAGCAGGCGTTATGATTAATTTAATCATCAGTTCCATACAGTCTCTTCTCGGAACCTATATTTTCGAGGGCTTTGCCCTTGGTTTAACCTTTCTTGAAACGCAGCTCGCAATCTCCCTGTTCTGCAACCAGTTGAAAAAGCGTTACGGATTTGTCATCCGCATCCTTATGATGCTGCCCGCCTGTATCATAATCGCCTATCTGCTGGCGATTCTCAATACGGAAGTGCCGTCGCTTTTTGTACGAGTAACGTGCTATCTTCTGATCGACCTTCTGAATCTTCTGTTTCTGGTTGTCTGCTGGAAAGGGCGTCTGGAAGAGCTGCTTCTTGCCTTTTCATCCGGTCTTGCCGCATACCAGGTCGGCAACAAGTTTTATCCCCTTCTTCAGAATCTCAACGGGATCAATGACCGTGAAACACTTTCTCTGGTTCATTCCGGAAGCAGTCCAATTGAAGAGTGGGAATGGGTTCTCTTCTTTGCGGTCAGAGTCGGTATTTATGTTCTTCTGGCGCTGGCTTTCCGTCCGAAAGATCGCCTTGCGGAAGACAAGCGGGTCAGGAGGAACATCCTGTTTGTATCCCTGATCACTGTAGCGATCGTCACAGTTCTGGTATGTATTGCCCGGGTCTATGAGGGTGAAAGCGCAGCGCTGACCGTCGTTGTCAAAATCTTTTCCATTGTCTTCGGTATTGTTGTTCTGATCATCTGCGCGGGTCTTCTGACCGGCAGTGAAAAAGAGCGGCAGATCAACATCCTGAACCAGCTGATGAAGCAGGAAAAAACGCAGTTTGAAAGCGTCAAGGCCAATATGGACGCTGTCAACATGCGCTGTCATGATCTCAAACATATGATTGACAAACTGGAAGGGAAACTGACGGAAAGCGAAACGGATGCTCTCCGGGAGGCGATCCGCTTCTATGACGCAAACATCAATACCGGTAACGATGTCATGGATGTCGTACTCAGCGAAAAAGCCATCCTCTGCGAAAAGAACGGAATCCGGTTTTCCTGCATGGCGGACGGGAAACCGTTCACGTTCCTGACCGCCGCGCAAACCTATTCCCTGCTCGGCAACATCATCGATAACGCGGTCGAAGCTCTTCACTATATTTCTGACCCCGATCTGAAAGTCATCTCTCTCGTCTGCCGGGAACAGGACGGCTGTCCGGTCATCGAGGAATCCAACTACTATGTCGGCGAACTCACCTTCCGGGACGGAATTCCCACCACCCGGAAGCAGGACAGCGGACGGCACGGCTTCGGTGTCCGGAGCATCCGCTACATTATCGAACAATACGGCGGAATTCTGTCATTGAAGACCGTAGATAACATGTTCTTTCTGGAAGTCCGTTTTCCCAAGCAGCCGTAATACTCCAAAAATCAGGCAGGACTGTTCTCAAACTCATGTTTGGAACAGTCCTTTTTCTATCTGGAGTTTACTAATCAACCTTGCGGTTTACTGTCCGATCGTATAGGTATAGGTTCCTGCAGCAGCAATTGAAACAGTCTGCCCGTCCGGAAGAATGACCGTGCCGTTTCCGTCAATTGCTGTAACGGACACGTTATTCCCGTTTTTCTCGACCTTGATGATTCCTTTCGGCGTCCAGGCGGAGCAGGAGTAAGACTCAATCAAATCACTCGGAACAATCTCATAGGATGCCCATCCCGCTTCCGTCGGGCGGATTCCCGCGACATACTTCGACAGAATATACAGCGGTGCCGCCGTCCAGCCGTGATTATAGGTTCCGGTCTCATCATTGTACTGCTCCCAGAGCGTATCCCATTCGTCCGTCAGCATCGGAGCGTACCGGTCCTTGATTCTCTGAACCGCAAGATCGGTCCGTCCCATTTCACAAAGCGCTTCCAGCACATATTTTTCCGTGAACGGGCTTGCTTCATAGGTCGAAGCCATGATCCCGGCGATTTTCTCATAATCCGCTTCTTCAGCAAGACCGGAAAGAGCGATCATCGCGTTTGCGCGGTCATCAACAGTCTTGGACTCCGGGGATTTGAATCCTTCTTCCGTCTCATATGCTTCTCTCCATTTGCTTTGAATCGACTGCATCCTCTCAGAGAGAAATGCGTTGTCATCTGTGATCTGCAGATCATCCGCCAGCTGCTGTGTCAGGCGCAGAGCGTAATAATAGAAACACGCCTGCAGAAGATTTGCATCAATCTTGCTGCCCCAGTCATTCCATGACCACGAACCAGCCCGGTACTTTGGCAGTCCGTTTTCCATTTCAAAAAGCTTCAGATATTCAACGAAAACACGGTAATATGCTTCAACGGTTTCTCTGTCACCAGAATACATCCAGTAACGGTAAACGGAGGAACCAAAGGCCAAACTCTGGTTCGGAATCTCCTGTGGCTTGACGGACGGCGCACGGCTCGGAATCGCTCCGGACTGGTCCGTCCATGCAGCGCACGCCAATATCGCTTTTTTCACCATCTGAAGTCCTTCCCCGTCATAACTGTACAGAAGGGCGTCGATCTGGTTTGTTGCGTCACCCATGTATGGCCCGCGCTCGCGTTCCGGGCAGTCCATGAATGTATCACGCATGCAGATCGCGATCGTATTCAGGCTCTCCTGCCAAAGCTGATTGAGCGCTTCGTCCGAGGAAAGAAATGCCCCTGCCCATTCTCCGTTGAATCCACTGGGCCGATAAGTAAGTTTTGTGAATGTGATGCCGGCCGGTGCTTCGATGTACAGAACAGAACCGCTCCGCCAGGGGTAATTCTCATATTTCTGTGAACCGTCACCTGTTACATAAGTATCTTTGAAGTTGGCCATTCCCTGCCGGTCGGTATATGTGTTTGTATAGAACGTCAGATGTTTGCCCTGCTCGGCTTCCAGCTCAATCTCCCAGGTGAACTGTATGTTGCCCGGCAGTTTCAGCTCGATCGTGGTATCCTCATTCAGCGGTTTTCCGGTATAATCGGCTGAATTCAAAAAGTCAGTGAGTTCCCCAAACTTCGGTGTTTTGATCATTGCATCATACAGATCACCGAACGGAAGATCTCCCGGTTTTGCGACAAGCACGGCATTCTCCCACGCGGTATCGTCATACTCCGTCGTATAGAACGGTCCGATATCATCCGCCGCCAGATAGTAGACATTGCGTTCTGCCAGCATCGACGACTGATCATACCGAGGATACTCTTTACCGCCCGTAACGCGGTTCTTATACGCCGCATGACGGATTGCCTTCCAGTCAGAGCCGGAAGAAATGACCGTATCACCGGCATGGAGTTCGAATAGAAGACCCGCCTGGTTGAATTCATCCCCTTCCTGGTTCACTATCACAGGTACAATAGAACCGTCTCCGCTTCTGCCGTTGAAAGCGACCAGAAGCGCGATCGTATTCTCTCCCTGTACCAGGTTCGGAATCGAAACCGTGTCATAATAGCTGTCTACCGGCGTCGCTCCCCGTTTCAGGGAACCGTCCAAAACAAGCAACTCCCCGTTTACCCAGAGGACATACTTGTCGACCGCTGAAATATACGCGGTTGCTTCCCCGGGCGCTTCCTCCAGCGTGAAAGTTTTCCGGAAAGCTGTGTAGGTGTCATCCATGCAGCCTGACGTCCAGATCCAGTTTGCCTTCCAGTCTGTTTTCTTATACGATTCGATCGCATCGACATGCGGGTAGGCGCTTTTATCCGGCTGACCGTTTTCCGGAACCGCCTCTGCCTGTACTTCCTCTCCCTGGATATCGGAGCTCGGTTCCGGCTGTACAGCAGGCTGTGCGCCGGTGCAGGCAGCTGCGCTGAACACGAAAACCGCAGTAAGAAGCAACGTGATTAGACGCATAAATACTGATTTCATAAAAAGAATACCTCATGACATGTTTTCAGGATAGATTATAAACATGCGTTTTACATCGGACAGCAAAAACCGCACAACTTTCTTCTCTTACCGCATAACCTTGATAAAGTAAAAGCAGTCATCCTGCCTGCTTTTACCGTAAGTTTCTGTTCGCTTATTCGTTTTTCAGCAAAATCCCCCGGATGGATGAGATCTGCTCCTCCGTGATCCGGCATTCGGTCGTCAGATAATTGGCAACCGCGTCGCAAAGCAGTCCGCTTTCCGTGCCGTAGCAGTTCATCATGGTTTCGTGGAGTGCAGTGAACGCCTGCTCCTGCGTTACGGTTGTTTCTCCGGAGAAATTGAACGAGGACGCCCGGTTCATGGACCCGACCCTGGAAAACGCGGTCAATTCATAATCCCGGACGATGTCCTCATACTCCACTCCAATCAATCCGAGGATCAGGTAAGCGAGAGTTCCGGTACGGTCCTGTCCGATCAGGCAATGAAAATAGACCGGATAAGAAGCCGGGTCGGCAAGCAATGAGAAAATCTCATGAAAAGATTCCGTGGACTGCGTGTCTTCAAATCGGGAATCTGTATAAGCGGAAGAAGGAAAGATGGAAGTGTATCCCGTGAATGGATAACGGACATACATGCATTCATTCAGTGGAGAAGCCGTCTGTCCTCCGCAGTCGGTTTCATTGCGCAGATCCAGCTCGGTACGGATGCCGAGACGGTTCATGGCGTCCAGTCCGTATTCGTCGATGACATTATGGGAATAGACCGACCCCTGAAACTCCAGAAGCCCTCCGCGATACAGCAGTCCATAACGGACCGTCTTGCCGTCCATGGCTTTCAGCCCGCCCTCATCCCTGACATTCTGCACACCGTCGGCTTTCACGGTCTTCCTCACAGTGATCAGCCTTCTTCCGGCGCCTGTCGTGAAGGAACCGATCTCCGAAGAATTGCCGTTCGCATCCGTTACCTGCCAATAATAGACCGCTTCCGGATAAAAGATCCCTGTCTGAAGGTTTTTCCGGGAGGAGGTCCATACCTGGGCATCCGTGAGATCCGGATGTTCAGAGATCGAAATCGTATATGGCGCATCTCCGCCCTCCCAGGAAAGGATGACATTCTGGGAATCATGAGCTTCGCCTGTTTTCTGATAAGCGTTCTCCTTCAGAAAAGATAGGCTGTTCTCAAAGGGAAGTTCCAGATAATCGGCAACTGCTTTGTCATTGATGGGAACAATACCTCCCTCATGCTCAGATAAAAGCGCAATCTTCTCCGCAGGGGCTGCGCAGCCTGCAAAGAGAAGAACAGCAATCAGAAGACACCATATCGATCGTTTCATCATTTTTCTCCCTCCTGAACGTTCCCGAAAGACAGATTAAAAAACTGCTTCCGGATCTTTATATCACAATATTATTGACGGAATGAGAAAAAAATAAGGGATACAGCGTAATCTATCCGTTCTAAAGCGCAGATTCTCCATTGTCTGCCGTGATCATCTGTTCCGGACCTCCCTGTCCGGACATATCGTGCTTCTGTCAGACCAAGAATTGTTGATTAATTTCCTCAATAAACATTTAATTTTATTATAGCTCTTGGAACAAAAGAAGAACGCCTTTCCAAACAACGGGAAAGGCGTTAAATACTGACATTCTGTTTCTTGTTTTATAAAAAATGTTTCAGAATCTGATATCCGGAAGATTTCCGTTCATAATATCCTGAACGGTAATATTTCCGAAATAGCCGTCAAACAGCTGCTGTGTTTTTTCGTAGAAGGATCTTACCGCAACCCGCTCGCTGCTTTCCTGTCCATCCCTTGTACTCTCGAGAATTCTGTTGATCTTCACAGTGTCTTCCGTGCAGCGTAAAACATCCAGGAAAGTGATTTCGCTTAACGGACGAGCCAGACTATAACCCCCGTTCGCCCCTTTATCCGAACGGACCAGTCCCCCGTGCTTCAGCTGTCTCAGGATCTTTCTTGTATGCTCATCACTGGTGATTTCGGCATATTCCCGTACCCGCTGAGATGTGCAGATCCCTTCATTCTGCGAAAGACAAATCAGGCAGCGAATCGCATAATCCGTCGTTAATGTCAACTGCATATCAACACCTTCTCTCCTCTTACAACGTCAATTGCAACAATTGGCGAATCTGAATCTTTTTGACATAAATCCTTATAATCCTTTCAAGTAATATATCAGTTTTTTGATGTTTTGTCAATTATCTTCATAAGAATTTTATATAAGTCGCCCGATAATTTTACAAGTTTTCTTTTTCTCATGATCCGACTTCTTTTTTATGGATGCTTGCGCTTTCCGTTTCCGATTGTCCGGATCTCTTGCCTTCCTGCAATCGCCGGAAGACTTTTTTCCTTCCGTATATTTTACATTGCATTCCACAGTAAATATGATATAATTTTCTACAGTATTTTTCGGGAGGCTATCAATGCAGCTTTTAAAATTACGTGATATTCAGAAATCACCCGAATCATTTGCCGGTCCGATCGTTGTATGCGGATGGGTCCGCACAGTCCGTGTCGGAAAAGCTTTCGGTTTTATAGAATTGAATGACGGGACCTCGTTCCGTCCCGTTCAGATCGTTTTTGCCAACGACGAACGGAATCTTGGAAACGGTCTTACGACAGGATGCGCAATTATTGTGGAAGGAACTCTTGTTCTGACGCCGGATGCTCCTCAGCCGTTCGAAATTCATGCAGACGATATTACCGTGGAAGGCTCCTGCCCTTCCGATTATCCGATGCAGAAAAAGCGGCATACTCTGGAATACCTGCGCACCATGCAGACGCTCCGTCCGCGTACCAATACGTTTCTTGCGACTTTCCGCGTTCGTTCCGTGGTCGCCGCGGCGATTCATGAATTCTTCCAGGATCGCGGCTTCGTATATGTGCATACACCGATCCTCACCAATGCCGACTGTGAAGGACGTGGAGAAATGTTCCAGGTCACGACTCTCGATCTGGAGAATCTTCCAAGGACGGAAGACGGCAAAGTGGATTATTCCCAGGACTTTTTCAAAAAGCCCGTTCATCTTTCCGGTTCCGGACAGCTTTACGGTGAAGCATTCGCCCTCGCTTTCCGCGATATCTATACCTTCGGTCCGACTTTCCGCGCCGAGTACAGTTTCACAGCGCGGCACGCCAGCGAGTTCTGGATGATCGAGCCTGAAATGGCATTCTGTGATCTGGAAGGTGACATGGAAATTGCCGAAGCGATGGTCAAATATATCATCCAGACTGTTCTGGACCGTTGTCCTGCTGAAATGGAATTCTTCAACACCCGGATTGACAAGGGTCTCCTTGACCGGCTTCACAATGTTCTTGATAACGACTTTGGCAGAGTGTCCTATACGGAAGCAGTCGAGATTCTCAAAAAGAGCGGCGTACAGTTTGAATACCCCGTTGAATGGGGCATTGACCTGCAGTCCGAGCATGAGCGCTATCTGACCGAAGTGGTCTTCGGAAAGCCGATGTTCCTCACGGATTATCCGAAGGATATCAAAGCTTTCTATATGCGTGTCAATGATGACGGAAAGACGGTTGCTGCATGTGACCTGCTCGTTCCGGGCGTCGGCGAGATCATCGGGGGCAGCCAGCGTGAAGAGCGCTATGATGTGCTCGATGCCCGCTGCAAAGAACTCGGCATGGATATGTCCGAATATCAGTGGTTCCTGGATCTGAGAAGATATGGCGGTGTAAAGCATGCCGGATTCGGACTCGGTTTTGAGAGAATGGTCATGTATGTCACCGGCATGTCCAACATCCGTGACGTCCTTCCGTTCCCCCGTACTGCGGCAAACCTCGATATCTGACAAAAATGACTGTACTTGGACCCGTTCTGAAAAGAGCGGGTCTTTTCCGTTGAAAAAAAATGTGATATAATAATAGAGTTCCATTGCTAAACCGTTTTTTTCGAGGTCACCATGAAACCATACGACAAACCGGCTAAAAAGGCTCTTCTGACAGCCCTTTCAATCGTTGGAGGCAACGCGGTTCTGGCTTTCTGCGTTGCGGCTTTCATTATTCCCCATAACATACTGATCGGCGGCACAACCGGTATCGGCATTGTCCTGAGCCATGTTTTTCCGGGGATTGATGTTTCCCTGCTGATCCTGATCCTGAATCTGTTTCTTCTCCTGCTGGGTCTGCTGATTCTCGGAAAAGCCTTCGCCGCCAAAACGGTCGTAAGCTCAATTCTCTATCCCCTTCTGCTCGGTGTGATCGAAAAGATTCCCGGCATCGCCAGTCTGACGGACAATTCCGTCCTTGCCGCGGTATTTGCGGGAATTCTGCTCGGCGTCGCGTTGGGGCTTGTCATGCGGGTCGGATCCTCAACCGGCGGCATGGACGTTGTTGTGTTGATTCTTCACAAATGGACGCATCTTTCCGTTGCGATGTTTGTCTGGCTCAGTGATATCGTCGTCATCGGCGGACAGGCCTTGTTCGTTCCCACGGAAAGCACGCTCCTCGGTATTTTCGTCCTGATTTTCGAAAGCATCGTGCTGGATCAGGTCATGGTTCTCGGAAAGGCTCAGATTCAGCTTCTGATTATAACGAAGAAATACGAAGAACTGCGTGAAACGCTTCTGGACCAGCTGGAAGCGGGCGTCACGATGTTCATGGTGGAGACCGGCCGCCTGAAGGAATCGCAGAAAAGCATTATGTGTGTCATTCCTCAGCGGAAACTCTACAACGCCACCGAACTGATCCACAGCATCGACCCTCTGGCTTTCATTACAGTTTCTCAGGTCAAGGAAGTTCGCGGCCGCGGTTTCACGCTTGCCCGAGATCCCGTTCTTCCTCCTGAGCAATCAGCTGACTCCTGATCCGGTAGTGTTCCCGCCTTGCAGGCGGGTTTTTCTTTACTCAAAAAGCAAATTCAACGGATTGCTTTTCTCATTCTTTCGCGGTACAATTCCCCCATGAGCCGATATACCAGAATCTTTTCACTCCTACAGAGTTTTTATTGGGTTTCCGCATGTTTTGTCTATACCTTTGCGGAACGTTTTTTGCTTGCGTACGGATTTTCCGTGCATCAGATCGGAATGGTCTTGGCCAGCGCCAATCTGGCTTCTCTTTTTCTGCAGCCTCTATTGGCAGAACTCGCCGACCGGGAAAACGGACCTTCCCTCCGGTCTCTCCTTTTCATGTGCCTTTCCGCCGCAATCGTTTTTGCGGGGATTCTTCTGTTTCCACAAAGATCCCTGGTCCTCATGGCAGTTATGTTCGCATGTCTGTCTACCATAACGCTTGCGGTTCAGCCCATGCTGAACGCAGTAGGCCTCGCATATGTTGACCGTGGGGAACCGATCAATTATTCGCTCGCGCGCGGAATCGCCTCCGCCGCCTTTGCGCTGTATACCTATCTGGCGGGATATCTTGCCGAATGGCGGACAGATGCCCTCCTCTGGTGCTATATTGCCGCCAGTCTGGGACTTCTGCTTGTTTCTCTGAGCTTTGCGCCGAAAAAAACGGCTTCTTCTGTTGATGTTGCGCCGGCATCCGGTACGATCGCACTGCTGAAGTCCCATCCTTATCTGATTCCATTCCTTCTTGGCATCATCCTGACCTTCTCGATGCATAATTATCTCAACGCATACATGCTCAGCATCGTTGAGGTGATCGGCGGCGGGACAATTGAAATGAGTATTGCCATCGCGCTGGCGGCACTTTTTGAGATTCCTTCCATGGCAGGGTTCTCTCTGCTGGAAAGAAAGTTCCGTCTCGAGCCGCTCCTTCTGATCTCGTTTTCCGCATTTGTGATCAAGCACCTGATGCTTCTGATTCCCCTGCTGATCGGCGGCGGGATCTTCTGGGTCTACCTTTCCCAGTGCATGCAGCTGTTCGGATACGCCATTTTCATTCTTGCTTCCTCCTTCTGGGTCAACCGGCAGATGGAAGAACATAATAAAGTCAAAGGTCAGATGCTCGTGACCGAAGCGATCACTGTCGGGTGCATCATCGGGCAGATGGGCGGTGGTTTCTTAATCGATCATGCCGGTGTTCCCGCCGCTACGGTTACCGGTACCTTTTTCAGCGTTGCCGGGTTGGTGCTGCTGTCTGTTTCCCTATCCCTGAAAAAGAGTTCCCTGAAAAAGGAATCCTAGAGCCAGGGGTCAATTTCCTTCCGGTTATTTCTGAAAATCCACTGCAAAAGTGAAGAAGTCTTCCAAAACGCAGCAGACCCTGTGCATTTCAGCACAGGGTCTGGATGTGTTTCAATATGAACTAATTGTTCCGAATAAATACGGAACTACCGTCTGCTTATCTGCCGTGACGCTTCGCAAAGCATTCAGAGCAGTAAACCGGCTTATCGTTCTTGGGCTGGAACGGGACCTTGGTGGGTTTTCCGCATTCTGCACACACCGCGTCAAACATCTCGCGGGGTCCGTTCATGCGTTCGTTTCTCTGCTGTTTTCTTGCTTTGCGGCAAGCCGGGCAGCGCGCCGGATCGTTTTTGAAATCATTCTGTGCGTAGAACTCCTGCTCTCCCGCGGTAAATACGAACTCTTTTCCGCAGTCCTTGCAGACCAAAACTCTGTCTTCAAACATTTTGAATTTTTTCCCCTTCATCTATTCGGACATTTTTTGTCTCCGATATCGGCTGACCTGATCTTTGCCCCCACACTCGCCAACTGGAGGGTTCGCTCCTAAGCTTTCCGCTCCCCACTACTGCCCCTCTCGTCGGATTGCTCCGGCGGTTGGACTTACCTCTAAGCCGCACCATGCTCACGGAACTTTTTTCCGCTTATGTGGATCGTTTTGCCTGCGACTGGCATCGACTTGCAACCACAGACCCGATCTCGGATACTATTCCATTATAGCGTGAATTTCCAAAAAGGCAAACAGTTTTTTCATTAATTCCGTCAGTTTTATCAGATTAATTGAAATTTTGTTCACTCGAAATTTAATATCTTGCCCTTGGACCGCCGACATACTTCGGTCTGGAATATGCCAGAATCAGATTTGCGTTCCCGATTTTTCTCAATTCCGAATGAACCGGTACCACTACCGGGCGCAGATGCATTCCAATCAGTGTTCCGCCAATGTCCATACCCAAAGTCGCTTTTGCATGCAAATCCTCTACCATTACCGCACCTTCGATTCTTCGCTTGGCTGCTGTGACGCATGCACCACCCGCATGAAGCCAAGGCTCGACCCATACCGGCTGAAGATCCAGTTTTTCGGCAATTGAACACTGTGTGCATATCGCGCGGTTGATATGTTCGCAGCCCTGAACAGCCAGATACAGCCCTTTCTCTTCGCAACAGGGGATTAGCGCATTGAGAACCGCTTCTGCTGCTTCCTCGCTGGAATTTGAGCCGATCATGCTTCCCATGATCTCGCTGGTCGAACAGCCGACGATCAGAAGTTCGCCCCTTTGCGGTTTTGCCGCCTGATACAGAATATCAAACGCCTGCTTCACCTGATTTGTGATCTCTGAATAATCCATACCTTTTACTCAATACACCTGCTCTTCTGTCGTTTTGACCTTCTTTGACTGATCGGTCGCTTTCTGCAAACAATCAGACCCGGTCAAGCAGTTCCACCGGCTTGATCAGCAATGCGCAAACGATAATGGCAATAATCGTGTTCGGAAGCATGTATGCGCCGTTATAAACAACGGAGAACAGGATCGCCCCCGGTGTTGCGACGGACAACCCGAAGAAATCAGCTGTCGGTTCTGCGTATTCAGCATAAATGGTAACTCCGCTGATAAAATGAATAATGAACCTGGCAATACAGCCAATCAGCGCAGATACAGGGAGCATCCCCTTCTTTTTGTGAATCAACCCGGCGAATCCGACAAAAGCATATGCAACCGAATAGTCCAAAAGCATGCTCTGCCAGTTGATCGCACTGCCGCCAGCAAGGAAAAATTTCAGTGTTCCAAAGGCAAGACCCGCAAGCAGCCCCTGCCATACACCCCACCGATAAGCAAAGACGATCAGCGGAACCATAACAAAATCAATCGATCCGCCAAGCGCCGCGACGGGGATTTTCAAATAGCTTAGCGCGAGTGCGAGTGCTACAGTAAGTCCTCCCTCTGCCAACATTCGTGTAGATGTTTTTTTCATTTGCTTTTCCTCCCGATAATTTAAAATGCCGCCCCGTCGGGCGGCATATCATGGATAGTTTTACGCTTCCTACGATGGCATGACCCAACAGGTTCAAAGGGTTCTTCTCAGCGGCCAATTAGCCGCGCCCCTGCGTTGACTTGAAGTATACGCCATCTTTTTTTGTTTGTCAACATCATTCCAGCGGTCAATTCGCGGTTTGGATCATCTTAAGAACCTGTTCCCTGTCTTTCAAAGCTGTGCATGCGCCGGCTTCGGTCGTGCAGATCGCACCGCATGCATTCGCAAAAAGCAGCGCTTCTTCCTGGCATTTTCCTCTCAGCAGTTCTGAAACAAAACCTGCTACAAAGTTATCCCCTGCCCCGGTCGCATCGACCGCCTTGATTTTCATGGCGGGGAGGACAATCTCTTTCTCTGTATCCCTGTAATAGCAGCCCTTGCTTCCGAGTTTGATGATTACGCTTTTTATGCCATAATTCAGAAAAACTTCCGCCATCCGGGCAGGATCTTCTTTTTCCGTATAATATCTGGCTTCGTCTTCGTTCGGAGTGATACAGTCAACAAAAGGCAGGCTTTCTTTCAGATCTCCGAGTGTCAGTTTTCGGAAATTCGGGAGCTTCGTATCCGCAACAGCAAGAATTCCGTGTTCTTTCGCAAACCGCAGCAGCAAATGCACAATTCCCGGATCATCGAAAGGTGCCCGGAATAAGGATCCCAGAATGATCGCGCGGGTTTGCCCGATTCTCTCCAGATAGCATTCTGGATGGAAATTATAACGATGGGAAGTATTTGTGATTGATTTTCTGGAGCCGTCTTCCCGTACAAACATCGTCGTGACCGGTGTAGGATGATCTTTTTCCCGCACGATGAGACCGGTATCCACTCCGTATCCGCTCAAGGTGTTGCTGATCAGCTTTCCGGCAGTATCATCTCCCAGAAAACACAGGATTCCTGCTCTCATCCCAAGCTTCGCCGCTGCGACAGCCTCGTTGACAGCCTCTCCTCCAGCATGTAGAGAACAGGATTCCGCTCGATAGCCGGATGCCGAGATCGGTTCCGGATCAAATCCCTTTATAATGGAATCCACGAGCGCGGTTCCAACGGTAATAATATCAAACTTCTTTTCCATTACTTTCATCACCAGTCAGAATCCCAGCTGGAATCGCCTGAATCCCAACTGTCCCAGCTGTCACTTCCGGAATCGGATCCCCAGTCCCAGCTGCTCCCGGAATCCCAGCTGCTGCTCCCGGAATCCCAGCTGCTGCTTCCGGAACTCCCAGAGTTGGAAGAATACCCGGAAGAAGAACCGGAGGACCATAAGATATCGTCCGTCAGACAGCTGCCTGTCAATGCCAGAAAGATACGTGCCAAGAAAAGAACAACTATGAGCAAAACGATTATTTTAATAATTTTAGCAAAATTGATCCCTTTGCTCTTCTTTCCTGTGTTTGTATGGGAACTGCTGCCGCGATCAGAGCTCTGATTATATCTATACGGAGTCCGAGCGTATGCCTCATTCAGACTATGGTCCGGGTTGATGCCGCGCTTACGGCATTCCTCCAGCAGTTTCTGATAGATCTCATTGACTGCATACGCTTCGTCAGGGCCGGAATAACGGACTGCCCGCGATCCGTCGGACTTATTCTTATAGACGATATACCGGTCTGCTCCTTCATCCTTGTAGATGCCGAACGCCTGCGCTCCTTGGTAATCCTCCCCGATGAAAAAGCGCATCCGAAGAAGAGGCATATCGCGCTCTGCGCAGTATTCCTTGAGCTCATCGATTGTTTTCGGATGAATGATTACCCGAGCCGTGTCCTCAATATAGTGCGAATTGGGCGATCCGCACTTGGTGCAGAAACGTTCATTGGAACGGATCGTTCCTCCGCAGTAAGGGCATCTGCCGGTCGATGCGTTCGTTCTGCCGTTTTTTGCCCGGGTTACGTTTCCCTTGTCCGGATGAACGACATATTTCGGATTCGGCGCGCCGCAATGTGTACAGTACTGTTCGTCCGAAAACACTTCGGAATTGCAGTACTCGCATTTTCCCTCCGTTACATCCGCGTCATGAAGCGAAGTGACTGGGATATCATATTCCCGCTCAAGCCCTTCCACATAATACGGATTGGGTTTTCCGCAATTGGGGCAGACCTTTTGCCTGGCGCTGAGTGACATCAGGCATGATGAGCAATGAAATTCGTTTCTCATTTGTTTCTCCTCCGGCTGACTTTCGACCAACCTTTCGCTATCCGGATTTCACGGACCGGAATCCGTCAAAATTCTTATTCTCTGCTATTAAGACTTTCTCACGCAAGACCCGGACGGATCGGAATTCCCTTTTTCCTGCGGTCCGCATAATAAAGCTCTTCTGTTGCAAGCGCCATCTTGGTCACCGCAAATTCACAGTCGTGCGGATAGATATACCAGGTGTCCTCCAGCGTGTTCAAATCGACACAGTCTCCGAATTTGCCAAGGTATTCATACTCAATGTGGCAGGAATACATGGAAGGCACGCTTTTCTCCATGCAAAACGGATCTCCGTCCTTATCGGTTCCCGACACATGAAAACCGTCCATATCATGCCGCAGCGTTCCTTCTCCCAGAAGAAGGAACTTCTTCGCATTCGGAAGGGAACGGACTGTGACCGGAAGCACGCCGATGTCATATGTCCCCGCCTCAACTTCCAGCTTGACATTCTCGCGTTCCCATTCGTACCAGTCCGGAATATGCGAAAATTCCGTTTCTCCCGATTCCGCTTCCAGCGTTCCGAGTTCCGTATAGAACCAGCGCTTATTGCAGGCGGAGCAGAACAGATGTGTCCCCTCGCTTTTCATCTGAAACTCTGTTCTGCAGGCAGGGCACTGATAAAGGACCTTATGCAGTCCCTCCGCCCGTTTCGGATAAGTGACGCGGATCCCGCGTTCTTTCTGCCATGCGTATTCATCATACTGAAACGCTCCCACGATTTTTTCATTGATTTGTTCGGGGGAAGCTGTTTTCAGTTCCTCTGCGGAAAACAGCAGCTTCATTTCCGCTTCGGTCGGACTTACCTTTCTCTGGTGCAGATTCCAGAAGGGCGAGTTGATATGATGTCCGTGGCAGATCAGCGTCACGACCGGCACCCGCAGCAGTTTGCAGAGTTTCCCGAGGGATTCCGGAAGAACTGCCGTTGTTCCGCACAGTGAATATCTCGCTTCCGGATAAATCATATTGATGTCGCCGTTATCGACAACCCGCTTCAACTGCCGGATCAGTGTAATATCACTTGTAAATTTTCGTTTGCAGATACAACCGACACGGCGCAGAAGCCATTCTCTTCCAATAAATCCGTCGATTGCAACAACATAATTCGCCCGGTGCGGAAATGTAGCGATCGTCGCGACTTTGAAATCCAGAAAAGCATTGTGGTTACAAAGAAGAAGATACGGCGGCTTGATCCCTTCCATCCCGGTCTTCTTAATCTTCGCATGATGCATCCATACATCCGGAGCGCTTAAAATCCAGGTGAGAGGTCTTAAATACCATGCCGTTCGGTATGGCTTTTTCTGCATATCAAATCTCTTCAGTTCCTTCTGATTCATTGGCTTTCCTCCGGGGCTGAAAGAATATTGTAGTTGACGGTTTAGCCTATTTTTATTATACTCAACAAACCTGTCAAAGACAAGTTTTCCGGAGAATTTGCCTCTGGCAGCAAAAAGCCTGCGGCCGTAAGCCGCAGGCTCTGTTTTGTTTTCAAACCGAATATGCCTTTATCTCAGTTGACAACGCCTCTGAACCACACCTCAACATCGCTGTTCACTACGATTGAGAAAGAGAAAACATACTTTCCGGAACTGCCGGAAGTCGGGTTCGTGAAGTGGCGGTTTACCGAGGACGGCGTTCCATCGAAATAGGCTTCGGAGGAATCGCTGGTTCCTGTAATCGTAATCGTTGAGCCGGCAGCGACTTTGCCACTGGTACCGGATTTTCCGTCGCCCTTGAACGAGCAGCTATGGCAGGTGACGTTATAATATGTCTTCGGCGTATCGGTGGTCTTTTTGGTGGTCTGACCTTTATAAACCACTTCATAGACAGTCGCCTCATCCAAGTTCTCTACACGGAACTTGGTGACATTGTTCGGATACTGATACTTGACACCGTTGATGAGCCAATAGTCCACTTCTTTTTTGCTGGGAATGTCTGCAAAGATGTAGAACGAGATCTTTCCGCCCTCACACTTCTTTTTGGTGACCGGGTTCGTATACTCTTCCTCAAAATCGAACTCCGTATAGTTGCTTCCCTTCGCATTATTCTGGTCATTCAGGAACTGAATATGGCAGTTGATGCAGGTCACCACATGGCGCTCATGATAAATCGCTTCAATGGTCGTGTTCTCAGAAAGCGTGAATGTCGCGGTGGATTTTGTTTCCTCCGATTTCACTCCATTGAGTTCCCAATGATCAAACACATAGTCATCGATTTTGTCCGCGACACATTTGACCGAGGTTGAACCATCCAGTTTGACGGACGCCTGACCGTTTACCGTGCAGTGAAGGCCATATGCATATTTTCCTTCCACTTCCTTGGTAACTTCCTTGATGACTTCGACTTCCTTTATTTCGGTAGTGACTTCCGGAGCCTTTTCCGCGGCTTCCAGTTTTGTCTTCAGGGTATCTCTCTCCTGTTCAGTTTCTCTCAGACGGTTTTCGAGAGTGTCGCGCTCGGAAATCAGAGACTGAACCAGTGTTACCATCTCACTGCTTTCCTGCTTGCTCTGACAGCCCAAAGGAAGCAGCAGCAGTACGATCAGAAGAAAAAGAACCGCGCGGACGGCATTAGATGAATGCTTCATGTAAAGTGTCCCCCTATAATGATCTTTTATTCAGAATCTACTCCATTATTATTATAACCATTTGATTTGTTATATTCAATAAAAATATGAAAATAATATCCAAAACCGATAAAAACCAGAATAAATATACATGATGTCTGTATTTATTTACAGATATGGCAGGGTAAATGTACCGGAACCGGATCTGGTACGGTTGTCCGAATACATGAGTCTTCACTATGGCTTGACGCATTTCCGGTGTCTGCCCTATTCAGGCATGCTGCTTTCCGATGAATTCACTGTTCCATGACAGTATCCGTAATACCAGCACTCATACGGAAGGGAACACTGCTCTCCAACCTCTATCGCTGGCTCTTCCGGTTCCTTCTGTCTGCGGTTCAGATCCCAGATATGCTCATTGATCCAGGTGTACAGTCCTTTTGCTCTCTGCGTGACGTCGATCGGTTTGAACTCTTCTTCCCCTTCCCCGTGAATCACAATGTATATCTTTCCGATTCTTACACCGCAGCGGGATGCGATATAGTACTGAAACCCGGCATCCCTGATAAACTGTTCCGCTACTTCCGGAGAGTTTTTCACTTCATACAGATCATATCCGGCTCCGCTCTTCCTCAGAATATCGATGGCGCAGTAATTGTTGTAATCCACAAAAGCCGCTTCGCAGATCACTTCCGTCCGGGAAAGAAGATGCTGTTTCGTCTTTTCTACCATAGCCTTCTTATCCGGTATCGTGGTTCCCGGTCGGTAGACGGTCATCTCCTCAAACGGGCCGAACATGGCCATAGCGCGGTCGCCGAATTCATTTCCGGCATCCAGCCTGGCTTGAACTTCCGGGGGAATCACTTTCAGTCCCGGACGATGCTTGTCAAGCCACAGCATCTTGGGGCACTGCATTCCTCTCATAAAATCTGTTTTGGTAATCGCCATCGTTAATACTCCGTATCCGGAATCTCTTCAATTCCGTAGGTTTCCATGAACTCCTTCAGATCACGTTCGTCCCGGATCAGACTGATTTCCCGGTATTTTCTTTCTCCTGTGAGTTCCCGGAAGCCCGCGGTCGTTTCACCGGTGCAGATGCTCTTATGGAGAACCGGCTTAACCTTCTCAGCATCATACATCAAAGTTTTCTTTTTCTTCTGAAAAAATCTGCCGAACATGATAATCACTCCTTTTTTTGTCAGAGCCATAGTTTTACTCTTTTATTCCTGATCTTCTTTCCCGTTTTCGTAAAGATTTCGTACCCGGTCCAGTTCTTCTTTCATCCGGCAAACGACACTTTCCGGAGCAATGATTTTCAGTCCGTCTCCGACTGAGAACATCCATCCGAAGAACGGACGGCTCAGCGCGACCGTGATATGCGCGATGAAATGATCTTCATCTTTTTTCCGTATCAGCACATCCTTGCCGAACCGGTCGATCACAATACCTGCAAACTCTTTCCGGCCTTCCACGGTTACCTCAACTGTTTCGCCGCCATACATTCCGAAGAGGCTCTTTGAATACTTCGCGGGATTAAACTGCTGAAACTGTTCATTTCCTTTCCGGTCTTCATTGACAATCTGCAGATGCAGCATTTTATCGACCCTGTAATGCTTGATTTTTTCATCTTCGGCATCGAACGCGACCAGATAATAATTCTCATCGTCCCACATAAGGCCCCATGGGCTGATCTGATACCATGCGCCGTTTTTTCTCAGCTCCATCTCTTTTTTTGTGTTCCACTGAAAATAATGAAATCTTACCTGACGGTTGGTATTGATTGCTTCGTGTAGAAGATCGACGCTGTAATAGACGCTCTCATTCATCGTCTTGACACGGTCCGAGATCAGCACCTGCCGTTGGAGATGCTTCGCGTCATATCTGCTTCCCAGGGACTCTATTTTTTTGATCAGATCATTGCTTTTCCGCACGGAAAGGAACTTTGCGCTCTGGACACTATCGACCAGAAGTTTCAGTTCCGGAAGTTCAAATTCCCGGGAACCGACATGATACAGATAATCCCGCCCTTTTTGTTCGTTGATGATATCTATCCCGAAGGTACGGAGCAGTTCAAAGTCATTGTACAGTGTTTTACGGTCCGCCGTGATGCCGTAAGCGTTCAGTTTCTCCGTGATCTGCTTCAGTGTCAGACCATGCGAATCGTCAGTCTCCTCTGAAAGGATTCTCATCAGATACAGCAATTTCGCCTTCTGCTGCTCTCCCTGCGCCATCCGTTTCCTCTCCTTTTTTCTTTTCTCCATTATATCAATCCATTTTAGCGAAAGCAACAATGGTGGGGTGATTTTTGGACACCTTTCCCTGTAAACTGGTATTGTAGGAAGGGAAAGGGTCCCGGTTCTTCGAAATTCATTCTTTTTTCAGGAGGTTTTCCATGCGGTATTTCATCGTCACCGCCAAGTGCGGTCATGTCGGCAGAGACAATTATATTCCGATTGATTTCGCGGTCAAAGCGGAGTCTGCATCCAAAGCGGCCTCCTATGCGAGAGATCTCCCCCGCGTCAAGCACGATCACAAGGACGCGATCCTGTCGGTGCAGGAAGTCGACATTTTCGACTACTCCGAACGGGACTGGATCAACCGGTACGATCCGTACCTTCAGTGCACGACCCGTCGGGAACAGATGCAGGAATATGAAGCGATCTATCACCGGATCCGGGAAGAAGCCCGGCCGGAACAGGAAAGAACGGAACTTCCCGAAAAGGCAGTGTACTCCGGCAAAAAGCGGATCCGGAATGTACGGCGGTACGCCAAAGAACAGGCGTTCGCCTATGCCTTAAAAGAAGCGAACTGATTGTCACAGGAGGTAATAAACCATGCGTATTGTTGGATTTGCATCACCCGAAGAACCCCATGCTCCCGCTCCGAAAGCCCCGGAGCGCAGAGCCTGTCTTCCCCCTGTACCATCTTTGGTCTCCGTCAGGTTTGACAGCTGCAATAAAGCACTCACGTACTATAATGATCTCTTCGCGCTGAAGACCGGTGACCGCGTCTTTGTCAGTGGAAAATATGCAAAAGAAGTGGGAACGGTCGACTCTGTTACAACGAAGTTCCGGATCCGTCTGTCAGACTATGAAAAAGTGATCTCTCTCGCGCAGACGCCCGTTCAGGGTACTTACCGTCCAGTTCTTGACAAAATGGTCAGTATGGATGCAGACGCTGTTTCCCCAGAAGATTTCAAGACCTGGTTTCTCCCTCCGGATGCCCCTGCGGACGATCCGGAAAATGTGATCGTATCCGGGGAAGGATGGGAAATTCCTCTGGATGATCTTGCCGGTGCGGAAGATTCCGAGCAGGCTGTTTTCGACCGGGCTGTCCGCTACTGCAATGAAGGAAAAGTCGCCTATGTTTCTGTCCGGAACGGCATCGGAAAAGCTTTTGTCGAAGGATCGCAGATGTACGAGCTGGACTTCAGACTGAACGGAAGAATGCTGACAGAAGGATACTGCGGATGTCCCTATCCCCGTCTTTGCAAGCATCTTCTGGCCGTCGCCCTGACCCTCTCTGTCTTTACAAAAACAGGAGCGTTTGATCCGGACGGTGACTTTGTCATCATCGATCCCGGCCGTCTGTTCTATATGATCCGGCACAGCGGTCAGCCGATCACAGTAGGTTCTGCAGATAAATAAGCTGTAAAAAATGAGGCCCTCAATTGGGCCTCATTTTTTGTCAGATCTCCGTTAAATGTTTTTTTGTATCAGCAGTTTGAAATAATCCACTCCGCCCGGCAGGCTGTAAGTGTCGAGGTATTCATTCAGCCCGTGCATGCCTTTCATCTGCGCCGGGCCGTAAACGATCGGAGCAAACCGTATGCAGGTGCTGCAGATCTTCTGATATGATCTCGCATCTGTTCCGCCGGTCATAACATACGGAATACGCGGAAGTCCGGGGAATGCCTCTCCGATCACGGAATCCACAAGACGGTACGCTTCGCTCTCCGTATTGACCGGTTCACAGGCCGGATAAGCGTCCAGCACATGTACTTCGAGGTCATATTTCTTCGCCAGGGCTTCAATCGCGGCATTGCTTTCTTCCATATCCTGATGTGGAATGTATCTTAAGTTCAGCGTCAGGGTAGCTTCCTGCGGCAGGACATTGCAGCCGTCCGATCCGGTCTGCATGGTCGGAGCAACCGTTGTTCTTAAAAGCGCAGCTGCCTGCGGTGAAATCGAAGGCATCAGAAGAACCAGCAGCGGCTTGAACAGCCAGAGATTCCCGAACAGCAGACGCATCCAGAAAGGTCCGTACGGTGCCATGGAAGAGAACATCTCCTTCGCCTGCCTGTTCATGGCTGAACGCATCGGGCTGTGTTTATCCAGTTCGGTTATGAATTTTGAAAGGCGCACGATCGGCGAGTTTTTCGGAGGATAGCTGGAATGTCCGCCATTGGACCGGGCTGAGATAATCAGGTTTCCCTGCCCTTTTTCAAGCACGCCGATCATGGCGAAGTTGCCCTTAATCCCTTTCATCGGCTCAGTTACGATCGAACCGCCTTCATCATTGACGATATAAGGCTTAACACCGCGGCGCTCCAGTTCCGCAACCAGCTTCGGGCATCCTTCTCCCCCGACTTCTTCGGTATTGGACGAGGACAGGTAAACATCCTGTTCCGGAACAAATCCTTCTTTCAGCAGTTCTTCCACCGCCTGGAAGAATGCGAATACCGCACTTTTATCGTCCGCGCTGCCGCGTCCATGTACTTTTCCGTTTTCCACATCTCCGGAGAACGGTTCATGTTCCCAATTCCCTTCAGCAGGAACAACGTCCTGGTGGCCCATCAGAACGAGAGGCTTGTCAGAATGTTTTCCTTTCCATCTGAACAGAAGACTTCCATCAATCTCAGTCTTCTCAAGATTCTGATGTACCAGGGGAAAGAGTTCTTCCAGAAGAGCGTGAAATCCCAGAAATTTATCCCTTTGAATCTCGCCCTTATGTGAAACAGTCTCATACCGGACCATTCTGGAAAGGATTTCCCCATAGACCTGCTCCCTCTGCGGATCCGATTTCGGAAACCAGTCTGATGTCTTTGCCGGGGTCAGGAGCGTCCTGATCAGCGCGATCAGAACAAGCAGAACAACAACTCCGAGGATTCCCAATAAAACATAGAATACGATCATGCTTCCTCCTTAGCCTGCTGTTTACGGAAGCTCAAATATGCCAGTACGATTGCAAGCGCGCCGCTTGGGATAACCATCATGCTTGTGGATCCGATCAGCGACGGAACAAAGATAAACAAAAGTGACATAGCTGCAAGCACGATCAATGCAATTGTCCAATTGGAACGGTAATACTTGCATGCCATTGCGCCGAACAATGCAGGAACAACCGTCTCAAATGCAGGCTGAAGCACAGGGGACTGCAGAATCGGCTGCAGCGGAATCATCAGCAACACGCCCGCCGCCAGAACCAGAATCGTCACCAAAGAAGAAGTCGCGATTGATAAAGTCGCAATGATCTCATTCTCGGGTGTTCCGCTCTTCACACCGACAATATCACGCGCGTTGATTGCACACGGAATCTTCATGTTGATCAGATTCCCTGTGATAAATGCCAGATAGCTTCCGCCTGCTCCCAGCATTGGAACATAGATAAAATACTCCACGATTGCGCTGATCATATAGACCAGTCCGACGCCCAGAAACGCTTTGACAGCAGCAGAAATGTTCGGCATCGATCCGAGATAGATTCCGATTACGAACGGTGCGCCAACCAGCAGAACCAGCACGACCGCGGTCAGGATTTTCCCAAGGGCATGGGTTGCGTTCAGATAACGATCATATTCTTTCTGAAGCTGAATGTTTTTCTGTTCTTCCATTTTCTTCGCCCCCTTATACCAGTTTTCCAAGGAAAATTGCGGCGGCCATAGCAATCAGCATGCTGCCGGCGACTGAGAAACTATCCACCCAGTCTGCTTTATACTTTTCCTTGATCCAAAGAAATACCGCCATCGCAAGTGCAGATACACATGCGACTGCCAGAGGAAGCCAGCTCCCGGTAAACGTGAAAAGTCCGTTTCCCGATACAATCTGTCCGATGTAACTTGCAATGTATGCCGAAACAAGCCCGATGAACATAGCCGTCATAGCCGTGTCGCCAAACCCCTTCAGATTGAGTCCCTTCTTTTTTCCTTCTTTTTTTGAAGTCTCTTTCACCTGCGGAGCCGCTAGCCGTTTGCAATACGCTTTTCCGTTGAAGATCACCATGAGCATCCCCCATATGATACAGAAGCTCATTAAAAGAGCGATCGTCGTAAACGCCTCACTGGTCATGCTCGACACTGAAAGACCGCCGATACCGACTGCTTCCGCAGCAGCCTCAGCCACCTGTGTTTCATAGTGCAGAGCACCGATAACAGACAGCCTCAGCCACGGCCACGGAGTGCCCAGACTTCCGGAAAGCGCAATAACTCCGAGCAGAATGCCAACACTCGGAAGCACAGCGAAGGTTGCGCTTGCCGTGATGACTCGTTTCATTTTACTGACATCGATTCCAAGTGCCTTACCTGCGCGGTAAGCACGTACAGCAAACACGATACAGATGATCGCAACCAACAGAACGATGCTTCCGCAGATCAGATACAGAATCGGGCTGTTGAGTTTTGTAAGGATTTCCATGATCCCACCTCCTATACATTCTCCACAGCAGGATAGGGAGTTTTCCCCGGTTCCCACGGTTACAGCAATATTATACACTGCGTTTTTCCCATAGGAAAGATAATATATCTTTTCTATCCTGTTTTTTCGCACTAACGAACAATTCTGTGCAAAAAAAGCGGGCACCGATACCGTGCCCGTCCTTCTGTATGATAAACAGAACTCCTGTCAAGCTGCATCTTCTGCCGCAACCGCTTCTGTAAGCAGATAGCCTCTTGGCGATTCATCCACAAAAATATATCCGTTATTATCCTTCGCTTCTGTTCGAAGAATGTCTATAAAAGCATCATGATCAACCGGTGCTTCCGCTTCCGAAACCAACGGTATTTTATTTTCAAATACACTTCCGGGAACCGTTGCATTGTAACTGGTCAAACAGACCCGATAAAGAGTAGACGTGTCGGAAGGATCCACCTTTGTTCCATCATTCAGCACAATGTCGATAATCGATATCTTGGTTCCCTTTTCGGTTTTCTCTTCGGTGTATGTAAACGTGAATCCGCTCATCTGATCCCCGTAATTACTGTTTCTGAATCCATCCAGCAGCTGCTGCCTGAATTCCGCGCCGGTGATTTCATATACATAAAGGCTGTTTCCAAACGGAGCGATCGTATAGATATCCCCTATGGTAATCTCCCGTCTTCCGCTATTATTGGAACATTTCAGGTTTGTACGGATACCGCCGGAATTATAAAACGCAGCAACGGTTCCCCATCTGTGAGTCGCTTTCAGCATCAGCCCCGTAATCCAGTTTCCGGCCACTGTGGAACCGTTGTCTCCAGTTACAGTATTCCGGTTGATAGAGACCGTAATATACCCGAGCACCTCGTTCATTTGATTTCCGACAGCTTTCCAAGCTTCATGGGAAATGGAAAGAACTTTTTCATCTAAAAGCGCTGTGTTTTCAGGTGTATCATAAAGGGCTTCTTTATCAGAGGTGATATCCGTATAGTTCAGTTCCTCTATATAGACCATTCCGTCCGGCAACACCCTAATCAGTGCCGAAGCGTATCCCTTCGCATGGCTGTCCCCCTGAATATAGGGTACACCGCTTTCCGAAACACCGAAGATTCCCGCATGCTTATGACCTCCTGTCACCAGCTGAACCTCTGACGGATCCATTGCCGCCGCCAAAGAAGAAGGCTCGGCATGTGCGGCCACTACCGTCACGTCCGGTTTTTCCGCGAGATTGATTTCTCTCACTCTTTTTCTAAACCGTTCCAGATTGGAATCGATCGAATAGGGCTTGATCTTCTCCGTCATAATGGTTGATGCATAATTCGGTATGTATCCGATGATTGCGATCCTCACGCCTGCTTTTTCCACAATGACATAGTCTTTTGTGAAGGGAACCCGCATGTGGGAAGCGGCATCATACAGATCGCATGCCAGAACCGGAATGTCCGGATCGCCGCTGAAAGGGCCGAACCGATAAGCAGGGAGAGTCCCGCTTTCATCCGCGCAAAAAGTTTTTACATCCCAGTCGAATTCATGGTTTCCGAGAACCACGGCATCATACTGCATCTCATCCATTGCCGCAATGACCGGCGCGCCATGGAGCTGATTGGAAACGGGATTCCCCTGAAACAGATCTCCTCCGTCGATTAATAGAACATCATCATACTCGGAGGATTCTCTTGCCTCTTTCACTTGTTTGGCTATATAGGCAAGACGGTACTGAAAGGACTTCTCGCTTCCGGAAGAAATATCCACCAAATAGCCGTGGATATCGCTGGTCTCTATCAGAAAAATCCTCTTTTCCGACTTTTCCGGTGCAATCGAAGCAATCGGCTCGGCGGATGGAGCGGTCGTCTCTTGCACGGTAACATCCTGCTGAACCGGTTCTGGCGAATCGTGATAAATCAGGAACAAAACCACCGCAGTCAAAACAGCGATCAAAGCAATGACCGCTGTAATGATAATAATTCGGCTTTTTTGTTCCGAGCTCTTCATTTTTCCTCCGTAGTTTGCAACGGATTGGATGATTCTTCCAATACTGCTGTTTGTTCAGGAACCACATTCTCCGGAAGTTTTTCCGGAACTGTTTCCTGATTCTTTTCATTTTTATGAAGCCAATAACTCAGTATGAAGGGTTCGTATTCTCTTCTCAGTTTTCTCATCAACCGAATCGCGTCGTTTTCGGATCGGTATCCTTTCCGTGAAACCAGAATATGGGGTTCAAGACCGGGCTCTTTCTGATTCAGCATATGCATGAGCTGCTTCTGTGCATGCTCCTGGGTCGCGGAAGCAGCATAGAAATAAAGGCTGCGCCCGTTCTCCAGTCCTGCCTGTTCCCGGATTTCCGCACGGATCTTCATTTTATCAAATGCCGGCTGAAGCTGATTCTTGATCTGGTTCAATTCTTTCTCTTTTCCAACGATCTTGATATATACGACATCCGTCATAGGAAAATGGTCATTATCCAGATAATAACGGTAAGGAGACCTCTTCACCTGCTGATATACGATATTTTCCGCTTCCGTCAGGGTTCCGTGATGGAAAATGCAGTTTCTGTCCCTGTGCACGGTATAGATAAAAAAGCTGACGCCCATACTTTCCAGCCGTTTCATAAGCCATTTGCTGGATGCGGGCTCGATTGATGTAGTGGACAGATAAACGTTCTCGTTGGCATCATAGATGGCTGCTCCGTCCATAGCTATCATCGGTACGGAAAAAGTCAGATTCCCGATCTGAGAAGTTTGAAACGCCGGAGCATGCTCGGATACAAGGCAGATCTTTGCGCCGTCTGAAAGCAGCGCTTCCAGGCGGTATAAAACCGCCGGAGGCAGAGAAGCAAACTGATCCACTGCCAGATCCCGGAGTTTCACAAAGAACACGCGGTTTTTCAGTTTTTTACGCGGCAGCCGGATTGAGTTGATTACAATTGCGATTGTCGTTCCGACCAGCACATCCAGGATTCTCCTGAATGCCTGCTCCATCGGACTCTCCACCTCAGGATAGTTAACGACAACACAGATGAACACGATTGCTGCCAAACCTGCTGCGTCTGCTTTTCTCAGCAGAACAGCACTGTAAAGTGCGAGCATTGTCCCCGCGCCCATCAAAAGATATAAGGACCAGCGATATTGTTCAAGTTCCGGAAACAGCGGAACAACAACAAGGAATAAAAAGCCCCAGAATGCGCCGATCAGCGTGCCCATAAATCTGGAAGCCGCATTCTCTCTTGTCCCGCGGATGTTTGTGCTCATGCAGATTATAGCAGTGATTGCCGCTTCTGCAGGTATATCACTGCTCTGATATCCGCGTATAACATAAAAGAGCATGCACAGCGTAACTGCAATACAGGTTTTGATAATCCGCTGCCCAACAGGCTGCGCGTGAATATGATGTAATACTTTCTTAACCATTATATGCTAACCTTCTTCAAAAATAAGAAGTTGGATTTTCGAATGACGAATTTTATCACGTTTCTCTGAAAATGCAAGCCTTTTCACAAAAGGATTACAATCATGTTGTATGTTGATCAGTTTTTCGCCCGAAAATATGTGATATTCGATTATCCGCCATGACTCTTCCTGCCTGTTCCATCCTTGACAATCTTTATATTATTATACGTTATCCGCGAATCTCAATTCAAGTCCAGAAGATGCTTCACCGCTTATCGAATGCTCTATATCTCAAAAAAAGTCATCGAAAAGCAAAATTCTCGCTGTTTGTCCTTTACTCTTCCAGCCTGAGAAAATCATGGCATCTGCTCTTCTTTGCAGGAATCCCCCGTCACATAATGTGACGAGGGATTTTCTATGCACGTGAATCTTGTTTTTTTCTAATTAGGATTCATTTAACACATTGCCCGTAAAACAGCATTTCCGGATTTTCATTCCATAGTCCGGAGTAGATGTAGAATGAAAACGGATGATCCGCAATGAATTCCTTTGGCTTGCTTTGATCCGGTTCCATGAATCCGGTTGCCTTCACTTCAATTGCCGTTACCGCGGCAGCTTCGATTCCGTCCTCATCTGTTTTGATCTTCGTCTTCTGGATAATATCGTCGATGAACCACGGGAAATCACTCATTGCGGAAAAATCAGCGGCAGACTTGTTAAAAGCTTTCACAACGCCTCTGGAAGCGAGATAACGCACCAGCTCCGAATGCTCAAAGGAGCTCTCGATCTCCAGTTTCGGAAGTTTCACATGCACTTTTTCAAATTCCGCATTCTGAATTGCTTCCGGCAGATTTTCACAATCTCCGAGGACAGCAACAAAATACATGTTTCCCTTCATCGGAAGCACAACAAGTGTCTTGCTTTCATCCTGATAGAAAGCAAAGTCTTCTGTTTGCTCCATGAATTCCTTTTCCACCTCGGATCCATCCAGGCACGTGAACGCATCCTTTTTCGTAAAGTATTCTTCAAACACGCGTGTCCAGGCTGTCCTGAGATACAAAGCATTTACCAGCACAGATGCGTTTTCACTCAAATCGTCCGAAATAACCGGGATCAACCCGTTTGTATTCTCGTTGCACCATCCATTGACGGCGTCCGTGATCTCTGCTGCGCTGACGCTGTTTGCGACGGCATCATAATGCTCGGCTACATATTTTTTGTATGTATCCAGAAAGTTTCCCTGAATATCGGTATTGTTCCAGACGGAATTGACGACCGAAAACGCGCGGTCTGCCTTTCCCGCTTCTCCAAGCCAGGCTTCTGCGTCTTTATTCTCTAAACGAAGGTTCTCACGGAACCATTCAACGGAAGCTCTAATCCCGTCATACCAGGCGTTGGCCTCATCGACCGACTGGAATCCCGCCGCCGCCAGAAGCTCCTCCCTTGTCTGTCCCTCCGCTCCGGCGATTGCCAGACAGAGTGCCGCCCGGAACGAAGTGGGAGATACCAGATAGTTTTCTTCCGAAAAGCCATTCTGATTCAGAAACGCAATTAGATCGCCGCAAAAATTTTCATTCAGTTCCGCGTTCACATTCTCGTATTCTATCGGTTCATCCGGTTTGGATGTTTCACTTCCCGGCTTTGCTGTACATGCCGCCGTTCCCGCAAGAAACAGCACCGATATAAGGATGGAAATGATTTTTCTCATAATCCGCTCCCCTTTCCTCTATAAATTAATGATCAAAAGCGTCTTCGCTTTTATATACAATACTCCCCGGCGGAGGAAATGGTTGCAAAAAAACAATTCCGCAGGAGATGATCGCTGATTCGCAGTTCTCATCGTCCGGCGGAATGAATATAGCCAATCATTCCAGAACGGTCTTTTCTTTGTCCCAGACCCGTTTTGACAGAAATGCCGCGGCAAGGCTCATAACCGCAATGGCAACCTCCGTGATCGCTGTATGCGTTCCGAGTCCGGCAAGTGCCGCTGTCACAAAATCAACTGCAAAATGGATCAGGAAGGCTGTCAGCAGCAAACTGAACTTCTTTTTCTTTACGGAAAACCAGACCAGGACAGAAAGCGCAATATGAAGAATAATCGCAGAGACCCGCTCGGCAAGGCTTACCAGGAACAGATACGATGAGGCTGTGACAAGTGTTCTGACCGCCGCATTGATCTGTGCCAGAACATCTCCCTCCAACTGATCGGTAATCAGATTCATAGTCCCGGTATTGATCATAACCGAAACGACCAGATTGCTGATCATCGATGTTCCCACAAGTGCGGCGGCTTCAAATCCTCCGTGTCCGGCTCCGTACATCAAAGCGTTCGCGTCATTGCCGGACCATCTTTTCAGCACTGTGCGAAATGCGATCCATCTTCCGGACTCCTCGAACAGTCCTGCCATCAATCCTCCGTACAGCGCATACAGCCAGATGTTGGACTGGATCTTCCGCCCGCCCGGAGTTAAGAACACAACAGTATGCACCAGGCTTTCCAATGTCAATGCGAACATCAGCATAACCGCGCAGCCGATAAAAAACGGCACAACGGAAGCGTGTTTTTTCTTTTTATACCAGATCAGGAGAAAAACCGGGATTGCAAAAGCAAAAACCGCGGTTACCGCCATAAAAACTATCGATAGTACCGGAACTTGGTCTGCCATTTTTCTTCTATCTCCTTCTTAACGAATCAGGAATAATCAAAAAGTCCATCGTTCTTCTCTTCGAGCGCCCTGATAATATGATAAGCCATTTCATTATAAGGCACCGGAATTCCCAGTTCTTTTCCCATACGGATGATCGCGCCGGAAAACATTTCCACTTCCGTATGTCTTTTTGCTTTCAGATCCTGCAGGGTTGAAAACACGGTCCGATCCGGAATCTGTTCCCGGCTCGGCACCGATTTATCGCATTTTGAAAGATCGATCCCCTTCGCCTTTGCCAGCAGTTCTACCTCGGCTCCCAGTTTTTCCTGTATGAAAGCCGCATGCGCGCTGTCGCGCACTGCGCCGAGACCGCATCCTAAAATCGCCTGTGTCAGGTTGAAGCGCACATTGCGCAAGAACTTTGCCCAGATTTCGGTCAGAATCTTATCGGAAGAACGGTAATGGAGTCCTGTCCCGCTGAACAGTTCATTCAGCGCATCGGTCCTTTCCGTTCCCCGCTTGGGATCCTTCTCGCCATAGGTTATGCCGGTCGCTGCTTCCGGATCGAACACGATCCTGTTTCCGTTCCGTTCCGACGCGATTTTGATCACGGAATAAACCAGCGGCTCCTCTCCGATTGCCGACGCTATGATCTCCTCGCTGTCTACTCCGTTCATAAGGCTCATAACCGTCGTTCTTTCTGAAACAATCTCTCCGATCTCCGGAAGGGCATCCCTCAGCGCTCCGTATTTCAGCGCTACGATCAGCAGATCTGTTCCATGAGCCTCTTTCGGAGTTACAACCTTTGGAAAATACTGTTTTCCGTTGATCCAGAGCCCGTCTGTCTCCAGCCGCTGCTTTCTTTTTCCGGATGCGGCGATGCACCATTCAATTTCCGGCTTCTGTGAAAAGCCCCAGATCAGATATGATCCGATTGCTCCGGCTCCCAGAATCGTTACGTTTCGGTATTTCATTTCAACACCTCATGGTTTTTGCTGCTTACACTCTACCATATCTGTTTCCAGTTGAAAATATACAGGATGATTCTTTTTCTCAATTCCTCCAAAAATACAGAGCTATGTCCTGACATTCTGCATGAAATCAGGGCATAGCTCTCTCTGTAAAAAATTATATTTAGGTTTCTGTCAGATCTGCTGCCGGTCGTATTTCAGATTCCGGAAATACAGACAGATATCCACGGTCACCATGATGATGTTCAGCACATAGAACACAAACACATAAGTCAGATTCCCGGCAATCAGTTTCGACGCGATTCCGCATACATATCCAACCCAGATAAAGAGCATGAACACCAGGCTTTTTCCCTTTGTTGTCCTGGATTTCCAGGATTTGACAATTGCCACCGGCCAGGAAATTCCAAAGCACAGAACCATCGCGGCTTCCAATATTTCTTTCATTTTAACTTCAGACCTCCGTCCTGCATTGATTATAGATACCGGCGTTGATCAAGGCGGCTTTCAGTGTCTCGCCGATCAGATCCGGCGTGTCCGCAACCAGCACTCCGCAGTCGCGCAGCGCGCGGATCTTTCCTTCCGCGGTTCCTTTGCCGCCGGAAATGATCGCACCGGCGTGACCCATCCGTTTCCCCTTCGGAGCCGTCTGACCGGAGATGAACGCCGCGACAGGCTTTGTCATGTTCTTTCGAATAAATTCCGCCGCCTCTTCTTCACCGCTTCCGCCGATCTCGCCGATCATGACGACAGCATAGGTGTCGGGATCCTGCTCAAACAGTTCTAAAACTTCCGTGAATCCAAGCCCCCGAATCGGATCTCCTCCGATTCCGATCGCCGTGGACTGTCCGATGCCGAGTGCCGACAGCTGGTTAACGGCTTCATAGGTCAGCGTTCCGGAGCGGGAAATGACACCTACATGCCCAGGTTTATGGATGTATCCGGGCAGAATGCCTGCTTTGCATTCTCCGGGCGTAATGATTCCGGGGCAATTCGGACCGATCAGCTTTGTTTTCGTTCCCGCAAGATAGTGTTTTACTCTCGCCATGTCCAGTACGGGAATCCCTTCCGTAATGCAGATTACCAGATCAAGCCCGGCATCTGCTGCTTCCAGAATAGAATCCGCCGCCGCCTTTGGCGGAACATAGATGACCGACGCATTTGCTCCTGTCGCCAGTTTTGCTTCCCGAACCGTATTGAAGACAGGAACATCAAATACCGTTTGCCCGCCTTTTCCTGGCGTTACTCCGCCGACGACGTTCGTCCCGTACAGAATCATCTGTTCAGTATGGTACTTTCCCTGATGACCGGTGATTCCCTGAACCAGCAGTTTTGTATCACGGTTCACTAAAATGCTCATTCCCGATCACCTCCGTTTGCCAGACAGACCGCTTTGTGCGCACCGTCTGCCATGTCCTTGGCTGAAACGATATTCATACCGGACCGGCTTAGGATCTCTCTGCCTTTCTCCACGTTTGTGCCTTCCAGCCGTACAACAAGCGGAACCGCCAGTCCCGTCTCTTTCGCCGCTGCAACAACACCTTCCGCGATAATATCGCATTTCATGATCCCGCCGAAGATGTTGATGAAAATGGCTTTCACATTCGGATCGGAAAGGAGGATCTTGAATGCCGCAGCCACCTTTTCCGCAGTCGCGCTTCCTCCGACATCGAGAAAGTTTGCGGGATACCCACCGAACTTCCGGATAATATCCATCGTTGCCATAGCAAGCCCTGCACCGTTTACCAGACATCCGATATTGCCGGTAAGACTGACATAGTTCAGATCATACTGGGATGCCCGGTATTCCTTTTCGTCCTCTTCCGCGATATCTCTGAGCATTGTGATTTCCGGATGACGGAACAAAGCGTTGTCATCAAAATTCACCTTGGCATCCAGGCACAGAAGATTTCCTTCCTCCGTCTCAACCAGAGGATTGATTTCGACAAGGGAACAGTCCTTTTCCAGATACAGCCGCACCATGGCTTTCAAAAGGGTATAGAACTGCTCTCTCTGTTCCATCGGGATATTCATCCGGTCCGCGGTCTCCAGCATTTCATAGTACTTTAGCCCTTCCACTGCGGATACCGGAACCTGAATGATCGCTTCCGGATGATTCTTTGCCGTATCCTCGATTTCCGTTCCGCCTTCCGAAGACCCTATGATCAGCAATCCCGCGCGTGCCATATCCCCGGTCACGCTCAGATAGTATTCCTTTCTGACCTTGACCGCATCCGTAACCAGAATCCGGCGAACCGTCCTTCCCTGCGGGCCGGTCTGATTGGTAACCAACGTCATGCCGAACATTTTTCCGGCAAGTTCTTCCGCTTCCTTGGCTGTGCTTGCGAATTTGACGCCGCCGGCTTTTCCTCGGGCACCGGAATGGATCTGCGCTTTCAAGACACAGGGACCCAGCGCCTTCGCGGCATTGAAAACCTCTTCCGGAGTCAGGCAGACTGTTCCTTCCGGAACAGGCGCGCCGTATTCCTTCAGCAGTTCCTTTGCCTGGTACTCATGAATCTTCACGTTCTGCTCCTTCCTTTGTTTCCTGCTGTCTTTCTAGAAGGTTCAGTCCGCATTCGAGCGCTTTCGCGTTCAGCGCTTCCGTTCCCTTCGGAACGTGCATCATAACTGCTGACCGGAGCACGTCATCCGGTACCAGATGCAGAATGCTGTTGATCGCTCCCACCGCGATGATGTTCGCGGTCATCGCCTTTTTAATCTCCTCTTTTGCCGTTCTTAAGATCGGAAGAGCCGTAACTCTGCTCCGATCGATATTTTCCGGGAGAACCAGAGAATCATCCATCAGGATCCTGCAGGAATCCGGCAGTTTTTTCGTGTACTGCTCCAGTGATTTCTGTGTCAGCGCCATCAGCAGCGTCGGATTCTGCACTTTCGTAAAGGCGATTGGTTCCTCCGAAATAAGAACTTCCGCCTTGCAGCTGCCGCCTCTTGCTTCCGGTCCGTAAGACTGGCTCTGAGCCGTATACTTTCCGGCTAAAACCGCTGCTTCCGCCAGGATCACCGTTGCCAGGATAACGCCCTGTCCGCCGCTTCCCGTCAGCCTGAGTTCTGTTTTACTCATTATCCTCACGCTCCTTTGCAAGGCGGTTGATCAGTTTTTCATACTCGTAAGTGTACTCCGGATACTGAACCTGATGGAGCAGTCCGATGATAAGCTTTCCGCGCAGTTCTTCGGGTGTCATCCGGTTTGCCTGCTCCTGGGTCACCGAGTTTTCCTTTTGCCAGCGCATCATATCCACCGCGCTGCCCTTTTTGTTCTTTCTGCCGTAATAAGTCGGACAGACGGAGGCGACATCTATTATGGAGAATCCCTGATGCCGGATTCCTTCCTGAATCAGAGAAATCGTCTGCTGCACATGATAAGCGCTTCCCCTTGCCGCATAGGAAGCTCCCGCTCCATAGGCAAGTCCCGCAATATCAAACGAACGGTCAAAGTTTCCGTACGGCGCGGTCGTTCCGTAATCTCCCCTCGGGGTGGTCGGTGAGTACTGTCCTCCGGTCATACCGTAGATCTCATTGTTGAAAACAACGACCGTGATCCCAATATTTCTTCTTGCCGCATGGATCAGATGATTACCGCCGATTGCGGAAATGTCCCCGTCTCCCGCCAGCACGATTACTTCCAGTTCCGGATTCGCCAGCTTGATGCCGGTCGCGAACGCGATCGCACGTCCGTGGGTCGTATGGATCGTATTGAAATCCAGATACCCTGCCGCTCTGGAAGAACAGCCGATTCCGGAAACAATCACGGTCTTGTTGCGGCTGAGACCAAGATTTTCAATTGCCTGGACCACATCACGCATGATAATGCCGTTTCCGCAGCCGGGACACCAGATGTGCGGAAGATGTTCCGGGCGCATATATTTATAGATCAGCGTCGAGGTTTTTCCGGGATTGCTGCTTACATCTCCTGTATTAACCATTTATTCCGCCTCCTCCAGTTTCTTCACCAGTTCATCGGGCGTGATCACCGTTCCGTTCACCTTGCCGATAAAATCAACCTTGCAATCGTTTTTCACGATCCGCTCCACTTCCAGAACAATCTGTCCGTAGTTGTGCTCCGCGACCAGGATCTTTTTAACCTTGCCGCTCAGTTTCTTCAGTTCTCTCTCCGGGAAAGGCCAGATCGTGATCGGGCGGAAGATTCCGACTTTCATGCCTTTTTCTCTTGCCCGCTCCATTGCCTCGGTTGCCGCGCGCATCGTTCCGCCGTAGCACACGATCAGCGTATCCGCGTCTTCCGTATTTCTTTCTTCGCTCCGGACAATGTCATCATAATTGTCGGAGATCTTATGCATCAGGCGGTACATCAGCTTTTCGGCTTCCTCATGGGAATTGGTCGGAAATCCCGTTTCGTCATGGATCAATCCCGTGATATTGTACCGTTGTCCGCATCCGAAGGGTGCCATTGCGGGAACCGTCTGTCCTTTTTTCATATGATAGGGGAGACGCTTCGGTTCCGGAAAGCGTACCGTCGGGCGGTCGATGATCTCAAGTTCTTCCGGATCCGGAAGTTCCATTCCTTCCCGCAGATGTCCGATGATCTCATCCATCAGCAGAATGACCGGTGTCCGGTATTTCTCCGAAAGGTTAAAGCTTCTGACGGTCAGATCATAGGTCTCCTTGACCGAGGACGGACAGAGCACAATAATCGGATGATCCCCATGTGTTCCCCATCTTGCCATCATGACATCGCCCTGTGCGGGAGAAGTCGGCATTCCGGTTGACGGGCCTGTCCTCTGCACATCTACAATGACCAGAGGAATCTCGGCAAGACACGCATAGCCGATATTTTCCTGTTTCAGCGAAAAGCCGGGACCTGACGTCGCAGTCATGGATTTGACTCCCGCAACGGATGCTCCGATTGCGCAGGCAATAGAGGCAATCTCATCCTCCATCTGAATAAATTTGCCGCCTTCCTGCGGAAGTCTCAGAGCACTGAGTTCAGCGATTTCCGTAGACGGAGTGATCGGGTATCCGGCATACAGCCGCATTCCCGCTGCCAGTGCGCCTTCCACACAGGCTTCGTTTCCCTGCATCAGTACGGTTTTACCCACTGTACCTCATCTCCTTCCTCTTCCGGTTCAGTCAGAAAAATGGCGTAATCCGGGCAGCGCAGCTCGCACTGTCCGCACAGAATGCACGCTTCCTGGTTGACCAGTCTGGCTTTTTCATCAACGATTTTCAATGCTTGTTTCGGGCAGAAGGCAGCGCAGATTCCGCAGCCTTTGCACCAGTCCGAATTCAGGACCAGAACCTTCTTCTTAGACAAATCAAGAATCCTCTCTTTCCTGCGAAAACTATTTTACAGCTTCACAATATCACCATGCTTTCAAAACATCAAACAGTAATTAAACTGATTTTTCCACAATATAAATGTTGTGATGTAATCGATATTATGTTATGATTGTTTTGCATACAGCAAAAATCGTTTTTTCCGAGGGAACTCCATGAATTTTCAAAACCTTGAATATTTTCTGACCGTAGCGGAAGAAGGCAGCATCACGAAAGCCGCCGACAAGCTCCATATTTCCCAGCAGGCTCTCAGCGGGCTGATCTTGCGGATGGAATCGGAACTCGGCTGCGAGCTTTTCACACGCCGCGGAAAACTGGAACTGACTTATTCCGGAAAATGCTTTCAGCGATCTGCCCTTCAGATTCTGGACATTCAGCGTCAGACCGCTTCCGTTATCGATGACGCAAATCATAACCGCCGCGGTGAACTGAGAATCGGAATATCCTATACCCGCGGTCAGGCTATTCTTCCGAAGATTCTCCCGGACTTCAGCCGCTTATACCCATATGCTGAAATCTCCATTTTTGAGGGCTCGACGGAAAAAATGGAAAACGATCTGTCCAAAGGTCAGATCGACATTCTGATCGGTTTTGCCCCGTTCCTTCTGGAAACGGCAGAGTATATGCCCTTGATTCAGGAAAAAATGTTTCTGGTTGCTCAGAAAGATCTCCTTTTGCATTCCTTCGGCGAAAAAACGGAATCTGTTCTGCAAACCTACCGGGAATCCAGAGACATCACGATCTTCAAAGACATTCCCTTTGTTCTTCTGAAAAAGGGAGACCGGATCCGTGCGCTGGTTGACCAGGAATTCTCCCTTCACAGCATGGACCCTGTGATCAAGCTGGAAACCGCCAATATTCAGACCGCGTTCTGTCTTGCCGCGGAAGGCATCGGGCTCGCCGTCTGTCCAGAGATGTATCTGAACAGCGGCTATATCGTATCCGGAATCGAAGGATCGGAGCTTCGTCAACGGGTTGAGATCCTTCCTTTCTTTAAGGAAGATATCACCGATACGATCGCGATCGGCTATAACCGTTTCCGTTATCTGAGCAAAATCGGACAGGACTTTATCGAACTCGCCAGGCAGAAGTTTTCCTCTCCGGGATCCTTTTGAAAAAAATACCGGCCCCGGCATCTTGGCCGGAACCGGCATGTTGTTCCGATTCGGATTTTCTTTTTTGGGAAATCCGTTATTTATTTGCTTTTTCGAACCGCTCTTTCAGAAGAAGGTATCTCTGATACTTCCCCTTATCCTTAAAATGTTCTTCTCGGAACTGTTCGGGGTTGTTCTCATATGGCAGCACTTCCCCTTGAAACTGCTCACTGGTCAGATCGAACACAGTTCCGTTGATATCGTTATAGCAGTGATAACTGCCGTCCGGCAACTGAACGCCGTATACTTTTCCTCCGTAAAGATCCTGTACCAGAAACGAAGTGATCGAACAATGACCGACGGTCGGATTCTGAGGGCTCCAGTCCTTTCTCAGTCTTGGGGCGCAGGTATCTTCCGCCCAGATTGCAAGGAACCGGTCGTAGAGTTCCCTGATTTCGGGACCTGCAGTTTGCCATCCGTAAAACCGGTATGCTTTTTTCTCCATATTCTACTCCTTTGTGCTCAAATCTGCTGAATCATATTATATCAGATTCTTTTGATTTCCGCCAGTTCCAACAGGATCTGCGTTAATTTTACCCTGGATTCAGCCGTAAAATAATTATGTCCGGAACCTGGAAGGATGACCGCTTTATCTTTTCGGATCCGGTCCGCATAGGCTATGCTTCTCCTGTGAACGATCTCATCCTTTTCCGAAAAGCAGAATACAGTTTCCGGGGGAAGATCGGTCTTTTCCTTTTTTACAGACCGCATCAGTCGGAACAGTTCCATGTACGGATGTATGCAGAAAAGATAGGAAACGGCATGCCGGGCGGACACGCTGTTTGCTTCCCATGCTGCCCGGATGAACGGGTCGCCTGTCTTTCCTTTCAGGCACAGACTCCAGAAATTGTTTCTCCAGTACCGGTAAGTTGGAAACACATAGAACGGACAGCAGACCAAAAGCATTCCGCTGAAAAGCGCCTGTTCCCGCTCCGTCAGCATACCGAGAAGGCATCCCATGGAATGTCCGACAAAAAACAGCTTGTCGCACTGTTTCCTTGCCTTCTGGCATTCCTCCAGAACAGCCTTTTTCCATTGCTCCCCGCCTGCCTGCCGGAATTCTTTTACCGATGCTCCGTGACCCGGAAGCAGGATATTCTTTACATAGATCCCATCCGGAATCTTCTCTGTTAGAAAGTCAAACTGTCCCGGGCTTCCCTGGATTCCATGCACGAAGATGATACCTTTGCTGTAATGCTCCATATGCTGCTTATTGAACGGTGATCCTAATATCTCCGGTTGTCGTTGTAATTTTGCACTTTCCGCCTGTTACGGTTTCCGGTACCTGGATTTTTCCGGTATTTGTTTTCACAACAAACACTTTTTCCGAAAGGAGCGTTCCTTGCACATCCCCTGTTCCGGTCTTGATCTCCAGTTCCGCCGCATCACAATCCTTGAGCGTCACATCGCCGGTACTGCGTTCGATCGAAATCTTTTCCCGGCAGATAACATTCTCCAGCAAAGCTTTTCCGGTTCCCCCTCCGGAAAGGAAATTGCCGGCAGAAATACCGTTCAGTTCGATTCTTCCTGTACTTACGGCAATGCTGACATCTTCTTCCGCCGCTATCGCGTCCATCCTTATCTTTCCCGTTGATACCGCAAGGACGTACCCTTTTGCTGAGGATCCTTCCACACTGATATCTCCGGTACTGGTCGCAATGCTGACTGTTTCTTTGGAAGAAGCGTTGCAACTGACATCTCCTGTGGTAACTTTGATTTCGATTTTCTCAAAAGAAAAGTCCTTGGGGATTGCAATATCTCCCGTATCCTCTTCGATAAAAAGCGTGTTGTATTCCTTCTCCGGCAAATAAAGCGTCACTTTCGGACTTCCGCTGCCAAACAGGAACCCCATCAGGTCTTTTGGATTTTTTGAAAGATTGGCTATGATGGAAAGCGTTCCATCCTCGACGGAAGCCGAGTGCCATTCTTTCTTGCTATCCTGAAAAACCGCCTTGCACCTTCCGTCTTCGGACGGCAGAAAGCTGATTTCCGCCGTGTTTGTCATAACGGAAATATCACGAAACGCTTCTTCGATCTGAATGGTTCTGGTTTCATAGGATCCTCCGAACGAGGAAAAATCCCAGTTTGCACCCATCATCGCGACGGTAAAAATCATTCCCCCGATCAGGACCAGAAAAGCCGCGATAATCAGCCATATACCTGCTTTTTTCATTTTTATTTCTCCTTTCGAACAAACAGGGATTTTATCCCTTTCCCGATTTTCTTTGTCAAAATTACCGTGCCTTTTCCGGCTGCCTTACACGCAAAAAACAGAAATACCGACACCCCTGCCAGCACAAGTCCCGCTCCGATCAGCGCGATTCCCTCTGTCCCTCTTCCCTGGCAAAGCAGCACGATCCCTGCAGCCACCGCCGCCATAAAACTGACGATCAAGGACAATTCAACTGCCCACAGGGAAATAATCAGTGCCCATAGGACGATATAAAGGGCAAGGACTACTGCAAACGTTGCAATCAGCAGGGAAAGCCATAAAGGAGAACCCAATACGATCAGTATGATCTCCCCTGCTCCAAGCCTCCGTCGCGTGCGCATCTTCTCTTTTACCAGTTTGCTGATCGGAATCTCGGATAAGACCTGTTTCTTGATTTCTTCCAAAGAGCCCAGATCCATAATCGCGGATTCTTCCGGGATCCCGTCTTCTATCCGATCATCAATCATTTCGCTGTAGAATATCAGCCTTCCCCTGATATCTTCCTCCGGCAGTCCGGAAAGTTTTTCTTCCAGACCGCTCAGAAACTCCTGTTTTGTCATTTTACTGATCCTCCCTGATTACAAACTGATAGATCGACATGATCTCTTTCCACTCCTCTTTGAACAGCTCGATGCGTTTCAGCCCGGTACCCGTTATATGATAGTATTTTCTGAGTCTTCCGTCGTGCTCCGCGCTCCGGACGGTCAGCATTCCGGCTGTTTCCAGCCGTTTCAGAATGGTATATAACGTAGATTCGGAGAGTTCGATATACGGCTTCATATCTTTAATGATCTTATAGCCGTAAGAATCCTCGTTTTTGATTGCCGCCAGTACGCATACATCCAAGAGGCCTCTTTTCACCTGAACATCCATGTCATACCTCCTATTGCGTAATACATCGTATCACGAAGTATTGTCTTTGTCAACGGTCTTTTGGGGAAGGAGGAATTATCTATATAAGTAGAAATCCGATTTCCGGCTTGCAAAAGAAAAATTTTTAATTTTATTACGTGATATACCTTGACAGGTGAGGTATCTCACGATATAATGCGAATCACAAAGGAGGTGGTTTCATGTCGATCGCTGCCGATCTGATACGAGGACACACGGAAACGATCATCCTCTCGCAGCTGCTCAAGCATGACAGCTACGGATACGAGATCAATAAAACGATCCGTACCCTTTCGGGAGGTCGTTATGAATTGAAAGAGGCAACCCTCTACTCCGCGTTCCGCCGGCTGGAGGAAACCGGCCAGATTGAAGCCTACTGGGGCAACGAAGAAACCGGCGCCAGAAGACGGTATTACCGCATTACAGAAGCGGGGAAAAAAGCCCATGCCGAGCAGATAGCCACCTGGAACGAGGCAGAGACAATTATTCGAAAACTATTGGATACCGGGGGAAACACCTATGCGTGATCAATTAAAAAACTACATCGACAGGCTTTTTGAAGGAACTGTTGATTCCCAGCAGGCACGGGATTTTCACGATGAACTGCTGAGCAATATGTATGACCGTTATGACGAGGAACTGTCCAACGGAAAGACGGAGCAGGAAGCCTACCGTATTTCGGTTCTGTCACTTGGAAATGCAGAAGAACTGTTAAAGCCTTTTTATCCCAGGCGTGAAAACACCCGGGCACTCAGAACCGTAGCCATTGTCCTGTATATCACATCCGTGATTCCCGTGATTCTCTTTGGCGCTATGAGGATCGTTCCCAGCACGCTTGGCGTCACACTGATGTTTCTGATGATTGCTGTAGCGACCGCCCTGATGATTCTATCCGGAAGGGCGAAGCCGTCAGAGGATGCGGAAAACGCAAGAATCCTCCGGGCGATCGGAGTTGCCATGATCATCGCCGGTCTCGCATGTGTTGTATTCGGAGCGGGATATGAAGAAATACGGCTCGTGCGGATCCTTCCTGTAGAAGGAGCCGTTCTGGGGGTCTGCGGTATGTTCATCGCCATCGCGATCGGAATCGCCCTGATCGTCACCGCAGCATCCAAAGATACGAAGCGCGTTGTTCCGAACGTTCCGGTAACCGATATTTCCACTTCATCCGTAAGAGCACAGTCTTCTCAGAACGGTTCCGCAGTTCAGCAGATGAAGCCCGCCCTTCCAAAAGGAGTCCGAATCGCGGGCGGAATTCTGACCGCATTCTATTGGATCTTCACCGTAATGATCTATCTTTCCGTCAGTCTGACAACCGGTGATTGGTTCTTCACCTGGCTAATCTTTTTGACTGCTGCAGGATTTTATGAGATTGTCAGTTCCATCGTTCACCTTTGCTTCGGTCTCCCGTGGCTGAGCCGGTTCCTCGGCGGCATGTTACTGACAGCCGCGACATTCGTATTCTATTATCTGACAAAAACGACTGAACTGTGGTTTGTAACATGGCTCGTATTCCCGATCCAGGCGTGTCTGAAAGGCGTTCTTGACGGAATCATTACCCTGGTAAAAACGAGCGGAAAGGAGACACAACAATGAGAAAAAGAGCAATCGCAAAGATTATCGTATGCAGCATTGTCGGCTTATTATTAACCGCCATTCTTCTCGGCGCAACTTCCCCTGTTCTGGCACGCCATCTGACCGGAATTCCCGGCCGGATCGTCCGTTTTATCAACGAGGATTCTCTGGTTAAAAAAGCCGTTGATACAACGGAACGCGCGTTTAAGCGACTTCCGGTTCCGAAACTTCACTTTATCGGATGCGCGCCGGTCATTACTTTCTCCGAGAAAGATACCCCTGTTCTTTCCTCTTCCGGAACAGTCAAAAGCGGTTACACCCTCGGTAACGCATCCTATGAAGGGCAGGCCGACTCCGTATCAATCGACTGGGCAGCGGGACGCATTGTCCTTTTCGTTCACGATCAGGAAGACGGGATTTACCTCTATGAATACCGTGGTACGGACGATCCTGCTTTTTCAACAGAATTGAAGGAAAACGAATTTTCTCAGAACGAACAGATGATGCACCGTTTCAGCAATGGAGCATTGAAAATTGAAGAGTTTCCAGAAGATATCATCTGGCCGAATGGGAAGTCAGTCGTCAAGACGCTCGTTGTCATGCTGCCGAAATCTGTGATTCGTAAGGTTGCTATTGATGCCGCGGCGGCAAGTATTGATCTGATCGGGTTGGAAGCAGGAGAACTGGATCTGAATTGCGCATCCGGTAAGATCAAAGTTACGGACAGCACTATAAAAGAAGTGGATATTGACTGTGCCGCTGCCACGGGAGAATTTCTGGCCTGCACGCTTGGGGCCATCGATCTGGACAGCGCCGGAGCAAATCTGACATTTGAACTTCTGAACACTCCCGACAAAATCGAGATAGACGGTATGTCGGGTTCCTACCGGATCGGGCTCCCTTCTGATGCTTCTTTCTCCGTCAAAGCGGATTCGCTTGCCGGATCTGTCAATATTAACGGATTCCGAACCGAAAGAGAAGGCGAAAGGACGATCGTCAACGGCGGAAGCAGCAAGTTCAATTTCAGCCTGATGAGTGGGTCTGTCACGATCGAAGCGGATCAATCGTCAAACGAGGGAACCTCTTTCTGAGCGAAAGAGATCTGTCTCAATGATCATTGGAAAAGGATGCTGAACATTTATTCAGCATCCTGTTTTTTTCTGCATGGCTTTTTTTGCTGCAGCATTATTTTCCCTGTTGTCTGCACCAGGTATCCATGACCAGATCGGTCGGAAGGTGTTTTACAAGACGCACCTGCCTGCGCACCGGCGCGCCGAGGATCGAAACCTTCTTTTTCTTTTTCAAATCCGCCATTGCCTGATCGATCACTTCTTTTGCCGTATACCAGCGGTCATAATAAGAAATCGTATTGTCATGAACAGCGCGATCCATAAACTCTGTTTTGATCCATCCGGGGCACACGCACATCACATGGATCCCTCTGTTTTTCAGTTCTCGTCCCAGCGCCCGGCTGAAGCTCAACACGTATGCCTTGCTTGCTGCGTATACAGCAAGATACGGCACCGGCTGCCAGCTGGAGTTGGATCCCATATTAATGATCTCATCTCCGTTTTTCATGTATGGAAGGCTCATCAGACAGAACGCGGTCAGAGCTTTGTCATTCAGATCGATGATTCCAAGCTGATTATTCAGTTCCATTTCCTCAAATGTCCCGAACAAACCGTATCCCGCGGCATTCACAAGCAGCCTGATTTCCGGTTTTTCTTCTTCCAGCAGTTTCTGATATTGTCCGAAACTGTCCGGATTTGTCAGATCCCAGGAAAGTGCTCTGACAGGAGTTTTGCAATTCTCTTTCAACTCTTCCAGCCGCTCTGCGCGCCTGGCAATAACCCATAGTTCATCCAGCTCATACTCCCGGTCAATCGCATTTACGAATTCCCTTCCCATACCGGATGACGCGCCAGTAATCACCGCAATTCTCATAATCTTCCTCCCTGTGTTTTTTATTAAGAGCATTTCTTTCTGTTTCAGGATATGGCATAATACAAATATGCTTTATAATTAATTATCTCTCATTTTATATTTGGACGCAAGTCCCGGAGCTGCACCAAACAAGCGGAAAGGAATCGAAATGGGGAAACTGAAAAAAAAGATCGACAAACTGATCCAGCGTTTCATTGACAAAGTGACAGGCAACGGATTAATGCAGGAGGAACTGGAGGCAGAGGGTGAACGGTATATCAATCCGGGGATGCCCGAGCTGCTGCGCCAGGCCGGAGCGGAGGGATGCGTTCTTTTGAAAAACGACGGTGCCCTGCCGTTGGATCCGGAACGTATGACCGCTGTATTCGGACGCTGCCAGCTGGATTGGTTTTATGTAGGCTACGGGAGCGGAGGAGATGTGAAAGCCCCCTATTTTGTCAACCTGATCGAAGGCATGCAGAATGCCGGAATCACGTTGGAGCCGAATCTTCTGGAAACCTATGTGAACTGGACCCAATCGGAGGAACACCAGGCAGATCACGGATGGTGGGGACACTGGCCGATGAATTATCCGGAAATGCCCTTAAGCAACGAACTCGTCCGTAAAGCAGCCGAAAACTGTGATACGGCAGTGGTTGTTATCGGCCGCGCCGCCGGAGAAGACCGGGAAAACACCCTGACCGAAGGCAGTTATTATCTGACGCGTGAGGAACGTTCTATGCTGGACGCAGTCACTTCTTCGTTCCGGAAAGTAGCCGTTCTGCTGAACATTGGAAACATTATCGATCTTTCCTGGGCGGAAGAATACAAAGATCGGATCTCCTCGATCCTCATCGTCTGGCAGGGAGGCATGGAAAGCGGTAACGCGGTTGCCGATGTCCTTCTCGGCAAAATCACCCCCTCCGGCAAACTCAGTGACACTATCGCTCGCAGGTATGAAGATTATCCCAGCAGCGCGAATTTCGGCGGGAAGCAGTTCAACGAATATGCAGAAGGCGTTTTTGTCGGTTACCGCTATTTCGACCGGCATCCGGAGTCCGTCCTGTATCCGTTCGGTTTTGGATTGAGCTATACACAGTTTTCCGTCCATCCGGAAAGCTTCGTGCATAACGAAGCGGAAACCTGTTCCGTCATTACAGTTACAAACACCGGAGGCAAAGCAGGAAAAGAAGTTGTCCAGCTCTTCTGCGCTCTTCCCTCCGGCAATCTGGAAAAGCCCATTAGAGTATTGGTTGCCTTCGGAAAAACCGAAGTTCTGGCTCCCGGGGAGAGCGAAGCTCTAACGTTTCGCTTTTCAGACAAGTGTTTCTCCTCATATGATGAAGAAAGTCACTGTTTTGTACTGGAACCCGGTGAATACCGTTTTCTGGCAAACGATACCGAAGCAGGCAGATATACTGTATCCGAAAAGATTATCATTGAGCAATGCGAACCTCTTCTGAGAAAACCGGAAGAATTGCGGCAGCGGATTACAGATCGCCTGCCAAAAGAAATGGTTCCTTCCTCTCTGGAAACCTGCACGTTTTATGATGTCATGGAGGAAAAAGCAAACCTTGAGGACTTTGTTGCCCGCCTTTCGAATGAAGAACTGGAAGCATTGTCCCGCGGACACGGTATGATGAACAGTCCTCTTGGAGTTGCAGGCAATGCCGGAGCTTTCTGCGGAATACTGGAGAGCCTTCGCGGCAAAGGCGTTCCTCCGGTCATTACATCCGACGGTCCCGCCGGACTGCGTCTGAAAAAGCGCGCCAGTCTTCTTCCGTGCGGTACAGCCCTCGCCTGCACATGGAATACCGGTCTTATTGAGGAAATCGGCAAAAAGTCCGGAGAAGAAATGTGCCATTATGGGGTCGATGTTCTTCTGTCTCCCGGAATGAATATCCATCGCAATCCGCTCTGCGGCCGGAACTTCGAATACTTTTCAGAGGATCCTCTGCTTTCCGGAAAGATGGCTGCCGCAGTCGTACGGGGAGTTCAGTCTTCCGGACGATTGGCATGTCCCAAGCATTTCGCATGCAACAACCAGGAAACCAAGCGGAACACCAATGATTCCCGCGTTTCGGAACGGGCGCTGCGGGAAATCTATCTGAGAAATTTTGAGATTGCGGTCAAAGAAGGAAAGCCTCTCACAATCATGACCTCCTACAACAAAGTCAACGGTGTATGGAGTCATTATAACTATGATCTCGTGACCACAGTACTCCGGAAGGAATGGGGATTCGACGGCTGCGTTATCACCGATTGGTGGATGCAGAAAGCAAAAAGTCCGGAATTTCCGCTTCTTGAGAATAACGCCTACCGTGTCCGTGCACAGGTAGATGTTCTGATGCCGGGAGATATCGGATATATGGCAAAGGAGTATAAGACCGATCCGAGTCTGCTAAAAACCCTCGGGCAGCCGGGCGGTATCACAAAAGCAGAGCTGCAGCGCACGGCAGCAAACACTCTGAATCTCGCGCTGAAACTGAAAAAAAGCATTTAACGGAATCTAAAAAACAGGACCGCAGGATATCATCCTGCGGTCACTTGCACTTTTGGTTTTTTCCTGTTTTCTCAAAGTTCGTTTTTCAGCCGGTCATAGACGATATCCGCAATAAACCGGTTTCCTTCCACGTTGGGATGCACACCGTCACAGAAATATTCCGGATGATTCTCTGTCAGTGCATACAGATCAATTACCGGAAGGTTAAGCCGTTCTCCCAGCGAACAGATAAACGGCCGGATGCTGTCATGAATGACGGTATCAACAGTATCGAAAGCAATGATTCCCGTTTTTTCTTCCGGGAAAGCCTTCGGTGGAACCATCAAAACAACCTTCGGTGCCCATGGCTTTGACTTGAGTTCAGAAACCATGGCCTCATATTCTTTTTCAAACCGTTCCCTGTCCCAGTTGAAAGGTTTGGAATCATTGGTCCCGAGCATCAATACGATCATTTCCGGAGAAGCTTTGTCAAGGCGCCCCAAAAAACCAATTTTGTAATAAGGAAAATGTCCTTCTTTCTGCAGTGTTGCACCGGACACCCCATAATTCAGAACCTGGTAGTCCTTGCCCAGGCGCTTCTGCCACAGTACCGGCCACGCATCTGTTTTTCTGGTCGTTGGCACTCCTGCGCCGAACGTGATGCTGTCGCCGATACAGGCGATCTTTCTCCTGCCCGGATCTGCTTTTTCCGGATGAGTCCAAAAAATCCTTCCCAGCAATAGACTTAATTTCATTTATATTATCCTCGTATAATAGATTTCGTAGTTATTAGTGACCCTCGACAAGGTCATATGCTACACTGTTGGGGATGCTGTGGATTGGTTTTTTTTCCTCGTATAATAGATTTCGTAGTTATTAGTGACCCTCGACAAGGTCATATGCTACACTGTTGGGGATGCTGTGGATTGGTTTTTTTTACCTACCGCATGACGGTTTTTAAGAGGCTCCAACCACAGCCCTTTGTGAGTTTGTTGATCAGTTAGATACCGTACGACGGTTTATTTCGAACGAGGTTACAAG
>JAFWJN010000047.1 GCA_017514685.1 Clostridia bacterium | reverse complement strand
TATCCAGCAGTTTTGTGATAAAATCTTCGTAGAGCATAAGTCACCTCTTGCAGATGTTTGGTGGTACTTTCATTATACAAGCTTTTTGTGATTTGTGCTCTATCTTTTTTTATCTTTACCCCAATGTTTAGTATAGAACCATTTTTTAATGATTTAAATAGTGGATTCTGTCTAGATTCTGGCCCATTCACCGGTCTCCCCGCTTTTTCGGATCGCTTCACACGCTTTTGCCAGATAAAGTCCGTCCTGAAAAGTGGGATAATCCTGATGCAGGTTCCCATCGATTGCTGCGTATACCTCGCGGAACAGGTTTTCAAATGTTTCGCTTCGGTCAATACAGGCAAAGTTTTCCTTTCGCATGCTTCCGTCTGAGGAATACTGCAGTTCCTCGGAAAACAACTCCTCCCAGCGGAAAGAACCGTCTGTTCCGGAAATTTCCATTGACAGATCATTGAAATGACCGCGTGATACTTCGGAAAGGGTCAGAGTTCCGATTGCACCGTTCTCAAACCGGAGCACTACGGCAGCCGCATCCTCAGTATGGACGGCAACCGGTTCACCGGCCGGTTCAGCATAGAGTTTCCCGTTTTTCCGGTATCGGACAGGATACCAGTTTCCAAGGGACGCCATAACCTCCACCGCTTTCAAACCGGTCCAGGCATACGCAAGATCGATCCAGTGGGTTCCGATTTCGCTGATCGCTCTTTGATTTCCGGACAGTGCCGGATCGAATCTCCATCCGTCCTCATGAGGAGGCGCGTGAAACTCCTGCAGATAAGAGCCGAAGATCATCAGCGGCCGTCCGATCTTTCCGGACCGAATCTCTTCCGCAGCCTTCCGGTTTGCCGGATAGAACCGCACATTACAGCAGACTGCGTTGATCAGACGGGATCTTTGCGCGATCAGAGCCAGTTCCTCCGCTTCCTGAACGGATAAGCTCAGCGGCTTTTCGCAAATCACGTGCTTTCCCGCTTCCAGACACTTTAAAACCGCCTGATAATGCTGTGTCGGAGGGGTGCAGATATGTGCAACAGCGGCGTCGCTCTTCAGCGCTTGTTCAAGATCTGTTGTAAAATGGTCAATCCCATGCTTTTTTGCGAAAGCTTCCGTCTTTTCGGGATTCCGTCCCACGACCCATCTGACCGAATGACCAAGATGCTTCATTGCCTGGATATGTATTTCCGCAATCTGTCCGCAACCTACTAAAATACTGTCCATGCCATTCACCTCTTATTGAGCCTTTGGTTTCCCGGTCAGTATCTTCAGCGCTTCCTCAAAAGCAGGATACTGCCGGATCAGTTCCTCGGTACCGTCCTCATAGTCACAGTCTTCGTAGTCCGGAGCCATTGTCGTTCCAAGCAGAGCCCAGTCCCCCTCTCCCGTGATTCTGGTTCCCTGCCAGCATCCGCGGGGAACGACTGCTGTAACGGTCTCTCCGGCTGCAAAGTCATTCCCGAGGCGGTTGACATATCCGGTTCCGTCCGGGCAGAGAACGATCGTCTCGCAGGAAGCTCCCATGTAAAAATGCCAGATCTCATCGGTCGGAAGCCGGTGCATCCTTGAAAAACTGTTTCTGGTCAGAAGATAAAGGATCGAACCATACAGAACATGTGGTCCCTTTCTGTCTGAGGTTTCTCCCGGAAGGAATGCTTCATCACTGCGGAACATCTTTTTCCACATCCCGCCTTCTCCCTCCAAAGGAATCATATCAAAAGCTTCAATGATCTCTTCTTTTGTCATTTCTGTACCGGCCGCCTTTTCTAATGGTATTTGATGAAAAACGGCCCCTGTTCAGGGCCGCTTTTGTGGTTCGTCAGATTGTAATTATGCCTCTGCTTTTACAACGGGGGATTCGGGGGCATTGCGCTTGATGCTGTCAATACCGTTCAGGCAGCCTGCTTTTGCCTTATAGCTTTCGCCTGTTGCAATGATCTCACCGTTCTTGGCCTTCAGGCGGAAACGATATTCGCCTGCTTTATCCTGATACATTTCAAACTTCGGATGTTTCTTTGCTTCGTAGTTCTCAACGGTCTGATCTTCGATCTCCGCTGCAACAGCATTGGTACGAACGCTCTCGATGCCGTTCAGACATGCTTTTTCTGTTGAATAAACTTCGCTTACCGCGATAATCTCGCCATTTCCGGCTTTCAGATTGAATTTGAAACCGGTCTTAACTTCTTTAACTTCAAATTTGCCCATGATTGTTCCTCCTGCATTCTCTTTACGGCGCATGCGTGCGCATTCGTCTTATGATATTTTACTATATTCTTTGATGTTTGACAAGATTTGATCGTGAAAATCTTTTCCCATTTTCATTGAGCATCAATGTTGATGCCCAACAGTTTGCACTGTTCTGCGTTCCATACAGCCCATTCGCGATAGATATCGGGAAAAGCTTTTCCGTACACAGTTTCCATATGTTCTGTATCCATATTCCAGTTTTTATAGACCGTTTCCTTCCCATAGGTTTCTATAAGATAGGCGTACATACTCGCCGCCTCACAGAAAGACAGATCCTCCGCGTTCGGCTCTTCCTGCATCTGCGCTGTCCGTTCGATCCTACGGTTTTTAACTGCATAATAGGTCGATCCGATTGCATAGCCTCTGATGAACATTTCAGCGAATCCCAGATAAAGAAGCTTTGGCTCGAGGCATTTGTCTTCTTCATTCCAAGTCTGCTCGATGATTACAGGTTGCAAAGTCGAAATATCTAATCCCATGTTTACCGAACGGGAAAGTCTGTTCTTGCATTCGAAAAGGGAAATGTATTCTGCTGCGCCTTCTGTCCAGAAACCGAACTGCGATGCAGGATCCGCACAATGGCAGGTAAGATAGTGGACATACTCATGAAGAAGCGAAGCGCGCACGATGTCCCATCCGTCAAACAGTTTGATAAAATTACTGACCGCGTTGTAGTATGCGCCTAAGCTCTTTTCTTCTTTAATTCCTGCCTTGCCGCAAAAATCTGTAAATATATCAACAGGCGGGATCTCGCTGTAAGTATAGTCCTTCAGAGCTTCACGGGCATCGGCAAAATCCAGTTCTGCATCTTTCAGGATCGCATATAGTCCGTCATAGTATGCTTCCTCTCCTAGCAGTTCGATATCGTCCGTTGAGAGGTACCATCTTGCGGATGTGGTCTTGATTAAATAAGGATAGCTTTCAGCATACAATCCTGTGTTCGGTTCTTTTTTATATTTCTCTTGTCCGGCACACCCTGTAAATGACATGGCAAAAAGCCAGGATGCGAGTAAGAGCATCATTATCCGTCTCATCAATTTGTCACCTCCAAAAACGCTGTAGAAGACGGGAGTATTCTTCCTGGAACGTTGAAAAAAGCATTCTTTTCTCAAACCGTTGCTGCAAACCGTCAATAGATCCGATCGCCAATATATTTGCTTTTCGCTTCAATCGCAAGCTCCGTGATCGTTCCGTTTTCGTCAGTTCCGAAGGAAATGCTGATGCGCCCGTTCCAATAGCTGTTGCCGCTAATGGAGTGCCCATTCGGCGATTTGTCGGACTTTTCGAATCCGAATGACTTCAGCGTTTCGATTGCCGCGTTTTCATCGTCGCCGACGGAAATGCCGAGTATCGAATAACGATTCGTCGAAAGAGCGATATACCCAAGGTAATAATCGCAGTGGTCGTCCGGGTATCCGTAGAAGCTGAGCGTAACGCCATCGCTATAATAATCATCCGACATATAGTTGTCGATGTATTCGTACTCGCCCGAATCCCGCATCTGCTGCAGCGTGTCGTTTACTGCATCCGGATTCTGCATGTACGGAATTGGCAGATTACTATTCCCGTTGATCGCGTCAATGAGTGCTGTTTCGTTCTCAAAGACGGAAATGACGTACGAATCGTCGCCTACGTTGTTTTTACCCTTCCCTCCACCGTTTTCAAGGGAGCCGACAATGCTGATCCAATCGACACAGCCGAGGAGCGGCAGCAGTAAGAGCGCAAGCAGCAGAGAAAACAGTTTTTTCATTTTCTAAGATTCCTCCGTTTTATTCTTCACTCATAATACCGTGCAGAAACGGATTAAGTGGCAGAAAAAATGAAAAAGTCGAATCGGAAGGATTCACAGACCGTATTATACCATATTTCAGCTACGTTACAACCGTGTTTGGGATTTTGGATAAGAATGCTCTGGATAAGAATGATTATCTGATTGATAAGAGAAAACGTTACGTTCCTGTTTCTGAATTCATCTCACCGCTTATAGAAGCGAGAGCATTTTCCTGGAACATTGATAAAAAATCGCCTTGCCCTGTGCTTAAGCGCTTGCTATAATGAGAAAAAAGCTTTGAGGTATTCCTTGAAAAAAGACTACAGTAAAAACTCTCTGGCGGTGTTCCTTTCCTACTTCGGCCCGCACTGGAAACTGTTCGCGGTCGATATGCTTTGCGCCGCTCTGCTCTCTGTGATCGATCTGATCTTTCCGATCGTTTCCCGGCGATCCATGCAGGTCCTTCTTCCAGCAAAGATGTTTGCCGCTTTCTTTGCTGTTATCGCTGTACTCCTATTGGCTTATGTTCTGAAGGGGTTCCTCTATTATGTTATCACGGTCCTCGGGCACGGAATGGGTGTACTGGTCGAAGCGGATATGCGCAAAGACGTGTTCACCCACATCGAAAGCCTGAGCTTCTCCTATTTTGATAAAAACCGTACCGGCGCTCTTATGTCGCGCGTCACGAACGATCTGTTCGATATCACCGAACTGTCGCACCACGGTCCCGAAAATGTTCTGATCTGCACCCTGACGATCCTCGGCTCTCTGATCGTCATGTTCTTCATTCGCTGGGAGCTGGCGCTTGTTATCACAATCATCCTTCCCCTCATGGTCTTCTTTACCATCCGCCAGCGCAGATCCATGCAGCAGGCAAGCGCGGAAGTCCGGAAAAAGACTGCGGAAATCAATGCCGCGATTGAAAGCGGAATCAGCGGCGTCCGTACTGCGAAGGCGTTTGCAAATGAAGAAGAGGAAGGCAAAAAGTTTGATGAAGTCAACAGCATCTTCAAAACCGCAAAGCGTTCCTTCTACCGGGCAATGGGCCGCTTCCAGAGCGGTATGGAGTTCATGACCGGAGCCCTTCAGGTCGTTGTCATCGGGGTTGGCGGAATCCTGATCATGCGTGAAAAAATGGACTATATTGACCTGGTGACTTTTACGCTGTATGTTTCCTCGTTTCTCTCTCCGCTGCGCAGGCTAATCTCCTTCATGGAACAGTATACGCAAGGTGCCGCCGGTTTCGAACGCTTTATGGAAATCATGCGTACAGAACCGGAGATCAAAGATGCGGAAGATGCGTCAGTACTGACCGATGTGAAGGGTGAGATCCGCTATTCCAATGTATCATTCCGTTATCAGGACGGCACGGAAGTCTTGAAAAACATCGACCTGTATGTGCATCCGGGAGAAAGTCTTGCGCTGGTCGGCCCGTCCGGCGGCGGCAAAACAACGATCTGCCATCTGCTGCCCCGTTTCTATGATGTCACCTCAGGCAGCATCACGGTGGACGGAAAAGATGTCCGGAGCGTTACACAGGACAGCCTCAGACGCGCGATCGGAATCATCCAGCAGGATGTGTTCATGTTTGCCGGAACGGTCCGTGAAAACATCCGCTACGGAAGACCTGACGCTTCCGATGAGGAAGTGATTCTGGCGGCCACTCGCGCTGAGATTCATGATGAGATCATGCAGATGCCGAACGGCTATGATACCTACATCGGTGAGCGCGGTGTCATGCTCTCCGGCGGACAGAAGCAGCGGCTGAGCATTGCGCGCGTTTTTCTGAAAAACCCTCCGATCCTGATTCTGGATGAGGCGACAAGCGCGCTGGACAGCGTTACCGAACAACGGATCCAGGCAAGTCTGGACGAGCTCAGCAGAGGCAGAACAACGATCATCATTGCGCATCGGCTCAGCACGGTGAAAAATGCTACCCGAATTGCGGTCGTAGAAGGAACAAAGATCGTAGAAGAAGGCACCCATGCCGAACTCATGAGTAAAAACGGAGAATATGCACGTCTCCGTCTTGCTCAACAGCTGGACAATTGAAACAAAAAAAGAATGCGAAACGGAACATTTTCCTTCTCGCATTCTGCTTCTTTTTGGGAATTGTTCACTTGCCGGTCGAACCGAATCCTCCTGCGCCCCGCTGTGTGTCGGGCAGTTCATCCGCCTCTTCAAATTCCACCTGCAGATAAGGCATGATGACAAGTTGCGCAATCCGATCCCCGTCTTGAACAGTCCTCGGCACGTTGGAATCATTGTATAAAGCAACAATATATTCCCCGCGGTAATCGGAATCGACAACACCGACGCAGTTTGCAGGCCGCAGTCCCTGACGGGATGCAAGGCCGCTTCTTGCAAAACATGCCGCAAAGTAACCGTCCGGAATGGCTGCCGTGATTCCGGTCCCGATTTTTACCGTTGTCTGCGGCTCTATCACCACCGGCTCATCCAGACAGGCATACAGATCATATCCCGCCGCAGCAGATGATCCTCTGGTCGGAATGCGCGCGTTCTCACGCAGTTTTTTCAGCAGAACTTTGAGCATATTCGGATTCCTCCGTCCTGATAATCTGCCAAAGAGTATACCATGATACAGCCTCTTTGGCAAGAAAGAACCTATTCTTTCGAACGGAGATAGGATTCGATTGCGAGACTGATCAGTTCTGCTGTCCCCTTTCCGTATCCGTCCAGATTGTTCCGAAACCGCTCATCCTGTACATACATGCTTCCAAGCCCTTTCAGTATCTCATCCGTGCAGGTATAATAGTTTTCCGAGATGCATTTCTGTAAGCGTTTCACAAGCTCTCTCAGCCTCGGTTCCTCCGGACTGCATTCTTCCCCTGCCGCCTTTCCAAAGTCCTTAAAAACCGTTTCCAGCGCGTCCTGCGCTTTTTTATATTCTTCTTTTCCGTAGTTCTGCGTTTTCTCCCGGTATTCCCGGTAAGAGTCTGTTTTCCCCCAGCGCTGTTTTGCTTCCGCTTCAAACCGTTCGCGCTCTTTTTCGTATTCGTTTCCGCTCATATCAATTGTTTTTTCTCCTTTTTCAGTCTTTTCCAGAAGAAGGATCAGTTGCTCCAGTCTCTCCTTTTTCAGCTTCAGCAGTTTTTTCTGCTCTCTCAAAGCGTCTGAAGCGTCATAGTCCGGATCATCCAGGATCGACCGGATCACATCCAGCGGAAATTCCATTTCCCGGTAAAACAGGATCTGCTCAAGCCGCTTTCCGTTTTCTTCCGAATAGGTTCGGTAGCCGCTGAACCGGTCCGTCTGATCCGGTTTCAGAAGTCCGATCAAGTCATAATACCGGAGAGTCCGCTCTGTGACACCGTATTCCTTTGCAAATTCACCGATCTTCATTTTCATGATCCCTTCTTCCCTGCCCTCGCTAATATCATACTCTTTAACGCAGCGTCAGAGTCAATCCCAAAAAAGGGTTCTATACTAAACATTGGGGTAAAGATAAAAAAAGATAGAGCACAAATCACAAAAAGCTTGTATAATGAAAGTACCACCAAACATCTGCAAGAGGTGACTTATGCTCTACGAAGATTTTATCACAAAACTGCTGGATAT
>JAFWJN010000046.1 GCA_017514685.1 Clostridia bacterium | reverse complement strand
TGCGTTGTATGCGTCCATTTACTCAGCGATGTTTCCCCCGTGTTTTTATGAACCTTTCCAGGATGGAGATAAGAAGATTGAAAGATACGCAGATTATTTGATCACGCTGCAAAACGAATACAAGGAATTACTTGAGTTTTGTTATGATGAAGACTTCTATCCGGAAGTGCTGGGCAGTCTGTATCCAAGCGAGCGGTATATGGTGTATCGGAATATTCATGATCTTCCCATTAGTTTTACGCGGCGCGAAGAATTGCTGTTATCTCACCACTTCACCGGAAAGATCGAAAAAATGCCCTTTGGAATGCCGGATGCGGAATACTACCCTCGTCTCAGGCATGCGTTGACAGGAAAGCTGAATGATGTGGAAAAGGAGTTTGCACAAAAATACGGGTTCAGTGAAGCAGAGCTTGCGCTGATGATTCATCGACCGACCTTTATGAGTATCCAGTATAATGTTTCTACCGCTGCTGAGATGTTGGAGCTGGAGTTTACAAAGATGCTCGAAGAAAACATCCGTTTCCGAAAATGCAAACGCTGCGGCAAGTATTTCATCATGAAAGGAAACTATGATACGAATTATTGTGATCGCATCGCAGAAGGGAGCACACGTACCTGTCAGGAGTTGGCGGCTATTGATAATTACAAAGTGAAAGCGGCGGGTGATCCCGCGCTTCCGCTTTACAGCAAGTATTACAAACGGTATGCCGCAAGGGTAAAAACAAAACAAATCAAAGAAGACGCATTCAAAAAATGGAAGTATCAGGCGCTGACAAAGCGGGATGAGTGCTCTGACGGCAAGATTACGATCGATGAATACGAATCCTGGCTGGAAGCGTCCTTCCCCAACCGAAAGAAAAAGCAATAATTGGGAGTAACTGTATCAATAGTACTGGGCATTCTTTAGGAATTGTGTTTGTCCAAAAAAGTGATCCGGAACAATAATACTGTTCCGGATCGTTTTTTCGTCAACCTAACTGCTCTCTGAACGCATTTGCCGCAGCGATGATTTTGGGATCACTTTCAGGCATATATCTTGGGTTTAGCATTAAATCCGCTTCCTTATACCCTGCATTGGGAAGTAACGTGATAGCAAGGCTGTCCAAAATATCGGCCCCATCATATTTGCTTGCTTCAAAATTCACACGATAATACAGATAACCCAAAAAACGGTGAGGATCTGCAATCGGTTTATCCGCCCAATAATACCCCCAATAATTGTGGGCGAAATTTACGGCAGATTCCGGCGTCAAGCAGTACTCGTGTAAATAGTTTTCCGCAGCGACGAATACTGCATCCCAACCATAGGACGAGACTATGTCATCTGCGATGGCTTGCAGCGCATCTTCTTGCTCGTCGGTCAGTTCTTCATCCCAGTACCGATCGAACAGATATTTGATTTTTTCTGATAATGTATCGTTAATCATGATTTTTGCTCCATTTTGAATTTTTGTCGAATAAGTTTGGGTTTTTATTATACAGCGCTTGTAGTGCTTTATCAACCTTTTCCATTGACTTGGGGTTCGGTCGGTAATGCCCGCTGTGGTTATCAACGGATAAAATGCGCCCTTTGTGGAATTCAATCATGCCCGCACATTGAACCTGCGGATCTTTCCCTCCAATCAACGTCGGATGAGGCGAGCGTTTTCGACCATCATTCGGATTGCATCGCTTTCCGAAAATGATATTGCCTTTTTTATCCATTACATAGGTCATTGTACCGTTTGCAGACTTACCTTCAAAGGTGACTCTGTTTCCGTCCACAGAATCCTGTAGCGATACAGCTGTCGGATTCTTGAAATATCCGTTTTTCCCGTAAATGTCAGGGTCACGTTTATCATTCGCAAGTTCCGACTTGACAACATGATAACGTGCAGCATATGGCTGTGAGCCGCCGTTGGTGCCAGAGTATAATCCGCCGCTTCCAGAGCCCATCAGTACTCACCTCCATGTTTGTATTTTGTCCAGTCAGCGAACTGGACGAACTGTGCCGCTTTGAGGTATTCACCGAATATGGACCTGGGCATTGGGCCGTAGACCAGAACGATTGTCGGATCGAGGGCCTGCATCATGGCATCCAGCCCAGCGTGGAAGAAATATTTGTCCTCTTTACTCTGAATGCAGCCGTATGTTCCGATGGCGACAATGCTGTGCGGCATGACACCGAGAAATGCAACCTTCTCTGGAAGCACGTCAGTCGTATATGTCGCTTCGCTGCCCCACCGAATCTGCGGGACGACGTATATGCCTTTGCGCTGGTAATAGGACCCGATCGCACGATTGCGATACACGTTTGTTATCTGAACAGACAGCGGTGCGTCGCGGTAAAGCGAACAGTCCGGAGAGATGATTCCGCTAAACCGCCGGAAATCATCGATAAACATTTCCGGCGCAGCAAGGACCTGCGAAAATTTGACATCCATTTCGTTGAAGCCGATCATCGCCTTGCCATCATTGACCCTGTTTCGTTCCGTGAAAGGGACGATCATAGACGGGACAATCAGCTTCGAGGGCTTTTCGATCACCGGCACTTCGAGAATGCCGTCAAACCGAGCACCTGCAACCAATTCGGGGTTGCATCCGTCATCAAGGATTGCTTTCCTATAATTCATATTTTTACTCCTATAAAAGATTTTGTTGGTAATGAAAAAGCCGCCATGACGTACGCAGAAACGAGAAACGATCCTCGTTTGGCTCTGCGGTATAGCACGTCATGGCGGCTTATCTGCAAGTAACTTATATGGAAAAGTTGTCCGATTATGGTGGGTGCTTCCCGCCGATGCTGACTCGAATGTCGCGTTTTTTATGCTGACACTTGAACAGCACGGTTACCGGCACTTCGATCGGAGCAGCTGTTTTTATGATGAAGCAGTGTTTCCCGATCGGGCATCTGTTGTTGCATCTGTAGACACACTCCATAGTTGTTGTCTCCTTCGTTCGCATGTTCGCTATTTTCTAACATAGCGACTTTTTTATAGGGAATGCCTGGTCAACATTCCCTTGATTCCTTTACTCCTCGGCAAGCTTCAGATTTAGCAGCCTGTATCGCATTGCCCTTTGGGACACGCTGAAATCCTTTGCCATTTGCCGAATGACATCATTTGACCGATGATCACTCAGATCGAGCATGCGTGTATTCCCCGTAGCATCTCGCAGAACGTCTGCAACAACTTTCCGTGGCATCAGGAATGCCGCGGCACAGGCGTTCGCCTGATACTCACAGATTTCCAAATCCGTCATTGGCCGCCGTCTTGAATTGATTGCCTGTTTCGTTGTGGCATGATAGTCTGGGTTACCGTGTGCAAAGCATTTTTTGTGCAGCACTTGGTGAAAGACTTCGTGCATCACGGTGAAATTCTCAGGCCCGCGATGCTCGTATTCCGTCAGGAAACTGTCGATGACAATCGTGCCTTCCTTAATGAACACCCGCGTCGGCTTCATGCCCTCTTTATAGAATGGTGCAGGCCACGCCCATGCCAATCCGTCTTTGAACGCCGTCATGCCATAGACACTCTGATCGGGCGTGAGATACTTCCAATCGTATTCCACGCCCAAGCATTTCTCTATGACTGCGTATACGTCGATCGGTTTCGGCTTTCGCAATCGTTCTTCGTCAAACTGTCTCAGCAGATCCTCTGCTTTATTTTCAAGCTGTTCTGGGGAGTAGTTGTAGTGAATCATTCGCCGTTTGCGTTTCCTTCCTCTTGTTCAAGCAGTTCAATCACCCTCTGCCATGCAGCATTGGATGTGCCTTTGTCACGCGCGATTCGCAACGCGACACGTACGTTCTCATGGTTCATGATGTATTCCGGTAAGTCCGGAGATACCGCGTTTTCCCGTTCCTGTGCCGCAAGATCAAACATTGTATTCGTGTCTTCATCGCTCAGGTGAAGAGCGCGAGCCATTTCGTACAGCTTTTCTTTGCTCGGCGGATACCGGTGTCCCTTCTCAATGTCGCTCATAAATGCCGGTGCAATGTCAAGGTCTGCAGCGAGTCCGCGAAGCGTCTTGCCGATTGCACTGCGTTTCTCCTTGATGAATTCTCCAAACTTGCCGTTCATGTCGTCCTCCCTTTCGTTAGAAATTCGCATGTTCGCTAATTTCTAACTGTAGAATACTCCTATATACGCAATATGTCAATAGGTTTTGGAAAAAAAGATACGCAGGTCTTCAAAAAACTTGAACTGTGTGCTATAATCAAATAAATTATTCGATTTTTGCACTTTTGATTCTGAAATGAAAGGATCCTACCATGGCTGTATCGTACAAAAAACTCTGGAAGCTGTTGATTGACAAAGACATGACCAAGACAAAGTTGCGCACGGAAGCGGGTATCTCTACCGGCGCGCTGGCGAAGCTAGGCAAAAACGAAAACGTAAATACGGAAGTGTTGGTTAAAATCTGCAAAACATTGCATTGCGATATTTCCGATATTATGGAAGTTGTAGAGGAGGTCTGACAGATGGCAGCAAAGAATTTCGGGCACCTTGTATCTTTTATCTTCGGTATTGCAAACGACTGTTTGGTCGATGTGTACGACGTGGGCGATTATCGCAAGATCATTCTGCCGATGATGGTCATACGCCGTTTCGACGCTGTGCTGGAGCCGACCAAAGAAGCTGTTCTCAAAATGAAAGCCAATCTGACGGCAGCCGGGATCGAAGACCAGGATGAAGCGCTGTGCAACGTTGCGGGCGAAGCCTTTTGCAACAGCTCGCCGTTCACGCTGCGGGATCTGCGCTCCCGCGCAAATCAGCAGCAGCTGAAAAATGATTTTATTCTGTATCTGAACGGTTTTTCCGAAAACGTGCAGGATATTATCAAGCGCTTTGAATTCCGGAATCAGATCGACAAATTATCCGAGCATGACATCCTCGGTCTTCTGATCAGCAAATTCACGGATCCCACCATCAACCTTTCCAGCCGGCCCGTTTATGATGCTGATGGAAACATGATCCACGAAGCGCTGGACAATCATACAATGGGTACGGTCTTCGAGGAAGTGATCCGCAGATTCAACGAGGAAACGAACGTTACCGATGCCGGACGCCACTTCACGCCGCGCGATGTGGTTGAGCTTATGACCGATCTTGCGTTCGTTCCGGTCAAGGATCAGATTCAAAGCACGACCTATCGCATTTATGACGGCGCCTGCGGAACCGGCGGCATGCTCACGGTCGCCGAAAGCAGGATCCACGAAATCGCGAAAGAGAACGGGAAGAGCGTTTCCATCCATTTGTACGGTCAGGAGAACGCCGACGAAACGTATGCGATCGCAAAGAGCGATATGCTGGTCAAAGGCGAAGGCAACCAGTCCAACAATATTTTCTTCGGATCGACGATCTCCAACGACGGGTTTTCCGGAGAGACCTTTGACTTCATGCTTTCCAATCCGCCGTTCGGAACGCCGTGGAAGACCGATCTGAAGGCGTGGGGCGACATCAAGAAGGACGATATCACCGACACACGCTTCCGCATCAGCTATCAGGGTAAGGATTTCTCCCTGATCCCCGACATCGGTGATCCGCAGATGCTGTTCCTTGCCAACAACATCAGCAAAATGAAGAAGCATACGCTGCTTGGCAGCCGTATCGTGGAGGTCCATAACGGTTCATCCCTGTTTACCGGAAAAGCGGGACAGGGTCCGTCCAACCTGCGCCAGTACATCATTGAAAACGACCTTCTGGAGGCGATTGTCGCCCTGCCCGAAAAGATGTTTTACAATACCCCGATCGGAACATATTTGTGGGTGCTTTCCAACAAAAAAGAAGCGCGCAGAAAACGCAAGATCCAGCTGATCGACGCAACGTCCTTCAAAAAGCCACTCCGAAAAAACCTCGGTGAAAAGAACTGCGAGGTCTCCCCGGAGGTACGCAGAAAGATCCTGGATCTTTACATGGCGTTCGACACCGCGGATCCGAAATACAGCAAGATCTTCGATCTGGACGAATTCGGTTATTGGGAAGTCCCGGTTTATACGCCGCAGCTGGACGAGAACGGGCAGCCGATCGTCGATAAAAAAGGCAATCCGATCAAACCCGAATCGGATAAGGAACAGGTGCCCTTCCGCTATGAGGGCGGCATCGACGCGTTTATTGAAAACGAGGTCAAGCCCTATGAACCGTTGGCCTATATCAAACATGGCACAGAAAAGATCGGTTACGAGTTTTCCTTTACCAAGTATTTCTATGAGCCGGTGCAGTTGCGTAGTCTGGAGGAAATAACTGCGGACATTCGGAGAATTGAAGCAGAAACAGATGGATTACTTGATAAAATAATCGGGAGGTAATCTATGGCTTATTCTGCTTACAAGGACACAAACCAAACATGGACGCCAAGAATCCCTACACATTGGGAATTTTGGCGCGCTAAACGTGTGTTCGCCAACCCTAAAGAGAAAAACGAAGGAAATCGTGAACGCAATGTACTATCACTCACGCTTCGCGGAGTAATTCATAATGATATTGAAAACCCGATAGGTCTCGCGCCTGCCGATTATGCAACTTATCAGATTTTTGAACCTAACGATCTGGTCTTTAAGCTTATTGATTTAGAAAACATATCGACAAGCCGCGTGGGGATTGTTCCGGAACGTGGAGTAATGAGCTCTGCTTATATTCGCTTTGCTGCCCGCAAAGCGGTGAATGTTAGATACTTCTTCTTTCAATATTATGATTGGTGGATGAGGAATGTATTTAACGGATTAGGTGCTGGAGTTCGTCAAACCCTATCTGCAGATGATTTACTGACACTGAAAATTGCGATACCACCAAAGGATGAACAGGATCAGATTGTACGCTATCTGGATTGGCAGATTTCCAACATAAACAAACTGATCCATGGCTACCAGCGGGAAATCAAATTGTTGGAAGAACGCCGTTTGACAGTGATTAACGATGCTGTAGTGCACGGTATTGACGCAACAGTCGAAAAAAACTGCACAAAAGCTGAGTGGATGGGGCAAGTCCCAACACGTTGGCATCAAATGCGGATGAAGAATCTATTTAAAGAGATAAATGATCGCTCCCCGGATGGGAAGGAACCTCATCTTTCTATGAGCCAGAAGAAAGGGCTTGTTACTGATGATGATTACATCGGGAGACCGCTTTTATCAGAATCGTATGCAGGCGCAAAAATCTGTGACACGGATGATCTTGTGCTGAACCGGCTCAAAGCTCATTTAGGGGTTTTTGCGTTGGCTCCGATAAGAGGAATCGTCAGCCCAGACTATACGGTTTTGCGGCTAAATCGAAGCAGAATTGTGCCTAAGTATGCGGAGTATTTGCTCAAATCACAAGATTGTCGAAAAGAGCTAAAAACGAGAGTTCGCGGTATCGTTGAAGGATTCTGGCGATTATATACAGACGACTTGGGTGCAATCCCTGTTTGCGTACCGGATTTAGAAGAGCAGGAATGGATTTTGAACTATATTGCTGATCATATAAAGCCGATAGAGCATGGTATTCGTTATATTGAAAAAGAAATAGAACTGCTTGGAGAATATCGCACTCGTTTGATATCCGATGTGGTCACTGGTCAGCTGGATGTGCGTGGGATCGAAATTCCGGACTATACACCGGTCGAGGATGTGGATTCCGAAAACGAATCCGAGGAAGAGGAGGTCATGGAAAGTGCCGACTAATACCAGGGAAAACGGTTTTGAGACCCTGATCGTTGAATATCTTCGGGATGTCAACGGTTTCGAACAGGGAGTTACCGCCGAATACAACAAGGATTACGCCGTGGACGAAGGGCGTCTGTTCCGTTTCCTTGAAAAAACGCAGCCGGAAAAGATGGCGGAACTGCGTCTCGCGGATAGTCCGCTGGAGAAGGAACGCTTTTTCAAGCAGCTGGATAAGAAACTGAACTCCGACGGCGTGATCGACCTGCTGCGCAAGGGGCTTCGATACAAGCATTTGCATTTCGATCTGTATTATGTCCGTCCCTCCGTTGAGAATCCCGACGCGGCAAAACTGTATGCGGAAAACATTTTCAGCGTGACACGACAGCTGCAGTATTCGAAGATGAATCCGCGGCTCGCGCTGGATCTGTGCGTCTTCCTGAACGGCCTTCCGATCATCACCTTCGAGCTAAAGAATCAGCTGACGAAGCAGAACGTGCTGGACGCGATCGAACAGTATAAAACCGACCGCAGCCCAGCGGAACCGCTGTTCCGATTCAAGCGCACCATGGTGCACTTTGCCGTCGATGACAACGAAGTCCGGATGTGCATGGAGCTGAAGGGCGACAAATCGTGGTTCCTGCCGTTCAACAAGGGATATAAGGACGGCGCGGGGAATCCGCCGAATCCGAACGGGCTCAAGACGGACTATCTCTGGAAGGATATCCTGACCAAGGACGAGCTATCCAATATCATCGAAAACTTTGCCCAGGTCATATCGGAAAAGGATGAGGATACCGGCGAAACCACCTACAAGCAGGTGTTTCCGCGCTATCATCAGCTGTCACTGGTCAAATCGCTGCTTGCGGACGCAAAGCGCGACGGTGTCGGCGGACGGTATCTGATCCAGCATTCCGCGGGATCGGGCAAATCCAACTCGATCGCATGGCTGGCGCATCAGCTTGTTGGCCTGAAGAACGCCGAAAACAAGGAAATCTTCGATACCATTATCGTAGTCACCGACCGTATCAATCTGGATAAGCAAATCAAGAACACGATCAAGCAGTTCATGCAGGTTTCTTCCACCGTCGGCTGGGCGAAGAATTCCGGGGAGCTGAGTGATCTGCTGGAAGACGGGAAGAAGATCATTATTACGATCGTACATAAGTTCCAGAATATCCTGGACAGCATCTCGACACAGTACAAGAATAAGCATTTTGCGATTCTGATCGATGAAGCCCATTCCAGCCAGAACGGCAGTCTGTCTGCGAAAATGAACATGGTGCTTTCCGGAAACGCCTATGAAGACGAAGAGGATTTGGAAGACAAGCTGAACAAGATCATCGAAGGGCGCAAGATGGTGAAGAATGCCAGCTATTTCGCCTTTACCGCAACGCCGAAAAACAAGACCCTGGAAATGTTCGGCAAGAAGGTCCCGCAGCCGGATGGTTCGGTGAAACCGACGCCGCATTATGTGTACACGATGCGTCAGGCGATCGAAGAAGGCTTCATACTCGATGTGCTACGCTACTACACGCCGATTCAAAGCTATTATAAACTGGCAAAGACGGTGGAAGACGACCCGCGCTTCGATAAAAAGAAGGCACAACGCCTGCTACGGTATTATGTGGAATCGAACAAGTATGCGTTGCAGCAGAAGGCGAATATCATTGTGGAGCATTTTCATTCAGAGGTTATCGCAAAAGGAAAGGTCGGTGGCAAGGCTCGTGCGATGGTAGTTGCAAGCAGCATCAAACGCGCCGTATCGTATTATGATGCGATCTGCGCCGCGCTGAAGGAGCGTCGTAGCCCCTTCAAGGCGATAGTTGCATTCTCCGGAACGGCACAGCACGGCGGAAAGGAATGTACCGAAGCCGATATCAACGGATTTCCGAGCGCTAAGATCGAAAAAACTTTCAAACACGATCCGTACCGCATCCTGATTGTTGCAAACAAGTTCCAGACCGGGTTTGACGAGCCGCTGTTGCATACCATGTATGTGGACAAGGGACTTTCGGATATTAAAGCAGTACAGACGTTATCGCGACTGAACCGTTGCCATCCGGACAAAAAGGATACGTTCATCCTGGATTTCGTGAATGATCCTGGCATCATCAAGGAAGCGTTCGATCGGTATTATAAGACCACGATCCTTTCCGGAGAAACGGACGTGAACAAACTGAACGATCTACTTGACATTCTGGAGTCCATTCAGGTCTTCACGACAGAGGAAGTTGATCGGTTCGTTGAACTGTATCTTGGCAACGCCCCGCGTGAATTGCTGGATCCCATTCTCGATCACTGCGCAGATATCTATAAAGGCCTGCCGATCGAAGAGCAGATCGAATTCAAGAGTTCCGCGAAGAATTTTGTCAGGACGTACAATTTCCTTGCAGCGATTCTGCCGTACGGCAGCGTCCAGTGGGAAAAGCATTCGATCTTCCTTAATCTTTTGATACCGAAACTTCCGTCGCCGGAAGGAGAGGATTTCACTGAAGGCTTGCTGGAAGATGTGGATCTGGAAAGCTATCGTGCCGAAGCCCAGCAGACTATGCGAATTCAACTGGAGAACGAAAACGGCGAGATCGATCCCGTTCCAGTCGGCAGTAATACCGGCATAGACGTGCCGGAGCTTGACACGCTCTCCAACATACTGAAAGAATTCCACGATATTTTCGGTAATATCGAATGGACGGACGAGGATAAGATCAGAAAGCAGGTTGCAGAGCTGCCTGAAATCGTACGAAAGGATGAACGTTATCAGAATGCCATGAAGCATTCCGATCGGCAGAACGCGCGTGATGAAAGCGATCGTGCAACTACAGAGGCGATCCTCGCCACAATGAGCAGCGGAATCGAGCTGTATAAGGCTGTACAATCGAACGAATCCTTGCGAAAATGGATCCTTGATATGGTATTCAACGCAACCTACAATCCGCCTGAATCGCATGCAAGCTGAGAACGGAGATAGACATGTCACTTAACGAAACAAGCAAATTCATAGCGTTGATCCTGCGGCACAAACCGGAGGCAATCGGCATTTCACTGGATGAGCACGGTTGGGCAAGCGTTCCGGAGTTAATTGCAGGCATCAGCAGAACCCAGCCGTTTGATATGACGATGCTGGAGCAAATCGTACGCGAGGATAATAAACAACGGTATTCTTTCAATGAGGATAAGACGTTGATCCGAGCAAATCAAGGTCATTCCATTCCAGTCGACGTAGAATTGCCAGAAATACAGCCACCGGAAGAATTGTATCATGGCACAGGCATAAAATATGTTGCTTCGATCGATGCGCAGGGCCTGATTCCAAAATCTCGATTGTATGTGCATCTATCTGCTGATATGGAAACGGCTATAAAGGTTGGACAACGGCACGGGAAACCGGTTATCTATATCGTACACAGTGGTAAAATGTATCGTGATGGCTACCGCTTCTATCGTTCTGTCAACGGTGTTTGGTTGACAAAACAAGTCCCAACTCAGTATTTGACAAAGGCAGAATAACTACACTTCTTGGCTATTGTTTTTCACACAAATATTATACCACATAGCAAAGACTCCCGGGACTTTTCCCGAGAGTCTTGCTATTTCTTATTGGGCCTTTTTTAACAGCCCCTTTGCGTCTGTTTTCATAAAGATTCTTTTCCGCAAACGGTCTGAACCGAAACGCTTTTCCACTTCGGCTGCCGATCGCATGGAGTCACTTGAATTGAATGTGATCCGTAAAGTGATCCATGACTTCTCGGATCGCAGAGAAATTCAACGCTTCGTCCTCGTCCGGACAATAGAAGTTGAGCCGATACCCTACGCCGGAGGGCGTTACGGCAGCGATCTCTGTTGCGCTTGCGCCCAAACTCGCCCTTTCCAGCACCTTTACCGTCTGTCCGCCGATCTCCGAATCATAAAAGTTTGCCTCGATATTGGATTCGGTGAGTCCCTGATAGCGCTCCTCCAAGGTGGTGCGGTAATCGACGCCGCATACGACTTCGATGTAGCAATACGCATCCCCGTCGCGGTGGGGCTGTTCGATCGTATAGACGGTATACTGCGAATTCAGCGTAATAACCCTCCAATCGGCAGGGATCTCCGTCGTAAACAGATCACATGCAAAGGGAACATATCCGTCAGAGACCGCCAAACGTTCGTCGCCGTATTCTTCCGTTCCCTCATACGGATCCTCGTCATACGGCTCATCGAAATAGATACCGAGCGCTTCGGGGGTGAACGGCGCGGTAAAACTGCCGTTCAGTTCCTTGGCAAACTGCAGGACGTCTTCGATCGTCGACCATCTGGCGATCGCTTCGCCGTCTCGATCCTTCGTCGAAACATAGAGCAGACCTTCGATCGCTTCGCCGAACACAACGTCGTCCTCGTGATATGCTTCGAGCTGTGTACCCTCATAGTCGTAGATCGTGCCGTAACAGACGTCTGCGCGCACGAACGTCATGATCCCGTCCTTAAAGAAAAGCGCCACGCTGTTATCCGCATCTTTGAGCATCCATGCCGTTCCCTCCAACGAGTCCGGCGTCGCTTCCGTAACCGTCGTCGGATTCTCTGTGATATTCTCCGGCGGCAAACGCCAACCGGACACTACATCGTTGCTCTCCGCATCGTTGCTTTGGCTGTTGTCGCTCTCAGCGCTTCCGCCCTGTACGATTGTGATCGTTTCCTGTTCCGGTTTCTGCTCGGTTTTCTGCTCGGTTGCAGCTTTGCCGCAGGCGATAAAAGCAAGGCACAAAGCCACGATCGGTATCACGAAAAATACGATCCTTTTGTTCACGATATCCCTCCTCCTTGGAAAGCAAGACCTTTCGGCATGTGTAATAATATATATATTATAGCAGGTGCGCAGCAACGGCGCAAGGTTTTCCGTTTCCCGTCAGCCTGCATACATAAGAACGGAGCAGCCTTTTCAAACTGCCCTGATCTTTTTTGTTATCGTTTACTCCAGAGAAGGCAATCTATTTTCTTAACATTGCTTACCCACGAGTATTTAGCAATAATAGCGATGTGCATTTTTTGCACAATATAGGCAGAAAGGATTTGCAATACTATCCAAATTGCATAGCACAACACTTCACGCAGCAGTAAAAATCGATTATAATATAGGCACAGACATTTCATAGGAGTCCCGAGTGAATAAACTTGATTTGACAAATCAACGGTTTGGTCGATTGACCGTGATCAAAGAAGATCCCGTTCCATATCGTGCGCCGTCCGGCAACCTTTTGTTTGGGTTCAGACAAATAAAAAGGATCAGTAATAGATTTCGACAAATCGGGATTTGAGGAGGAATTGAGATGTTGCTACAGGAAGCATGTGAGCTGTTGAAAAAGGAGCTCTTGGACAACGGTTACGAATATGGATTCTTTTTAAACGGGACATCATACAGGCCTGATATGACGAAAGGTTTCGATAAGGAATTCTTTGAACGTTTACTGACTGAATACCGCATTCAAAGTCCTGAAGACACGAAAAAGGCAAAGGTTGGCACATGTAATGATGCTGTTGTTCTGATGAAATCTATTCTGGACAAACATCGTGTTCCAAGCAAGATCTGGCTGCTGCATGACTTTAAAAATAGTAAGTTTCATACCGTTTTGACCTTCTGTCTGGAAAGCAAAACTGTCTATTTAGAACTGACTCCTCAATCAGGTAAACCGTGGTACGGAAAGGAAATCATTTTCGATAGTGAGCAGAGTTTCGTGAACGAATACAAGAAAAATGATTGTGACGTAATTGATGTTACCGATGACGTTATTATAGGAAAAGCTCCTGATTTTCTACTGTCAAGGATGCTTTGACAAATTCCAGTTTATCTGTTAAACCCTCTGAAAACGCTGTATTTTCAAGGCATTTCGCCTATCTTGTGTTCCAACCTTATGTATTTTCCCTTGTTTTTGCCCTTACGAGCCGAAACAAGGGAAAGTTTTTTACTCTCCGCCGACCACCTT